>NZ_JYGZ01000004.1:0-537004 GCF_000967805.1 Flavobacterium sp. 316 | reverse complement strand
AAGCCACATCGCATAAACAGTCTATACTTGCCACGGCTGACCGTGATAAAAAAACGATAATTATTAAAGTGAAAAAAGTCAGTAAACAAAGGGCTTGACCGCTGAAATTAATACCAATAAGTTACAACATTTAAACAAGTTTGCATTGTTAAACGAAATAGATTTTTGAAAAAGAGAATAGAATTAAAAAGCAGAAAAGCGAGCAGTTAACTGTTCGCTTTTCCAAATATTGACTTTAAATTTATATGAGCTTACTCTCTTAGCAAGAATAAAACATAAAAATCAAATGTAAAAAATATTTTTAAAACATGAAGACTTTTRGCTATAGACGTCTCGGGGATGTCCCGAGGATAAGCCCACCATAAGCCCACTAGAGCCCACTTTTTCTTATGGATAAAAAAAGGATAAATCAACTATGTAAACTAGTTAACTTATCCTTGAAATAATGATTTTAAAGCGATATAAGCACAAAAAAAGCCTTCCGAGAACGGAAAGCTTAATCGTTTTAAAAAGCGTCTTAAACCCTAAAAAACTTCTACTATACGCATAGCGTTACCTTGTGCTAGTAAATAATCMACGTTATCTACTTTTTGGTAGAACTCAATCCCTAAACAAACCACAACGCTAATACCAGCTTCAGGCACTAATCCACCAGGAGCAGTAGCCGTTAATGTGATAGTTGTTCCTGTATTATCAATAGGCTGTACATCACTATACTCTGTTATTCCTATACTATTTTGCTCAGAAACATCTGGCTCATAGCTTAGTGTACTCTGGTCAAAACTATAATCAGACAACCATCCTACAGCTCCAGCAATACGATAACCAGTAGCACCACTAGGCGCATTAATAAAATTAATCGGTATAAAACTCGGAATCGTAAAAACTACTTCCACACGGTCAGCATCAGTAGTTACCGTATAAGGTGCGTTGAATACTGAAGTAAAACTAATTTTATTATTAAGCTCTAATCCCTTAGCAAGTGTTTTGTTAGCAGTCAGAGCAATAGGTCGCTGTCCTCTCACTCCACTTGCTTTTGCATTAATAGACTTAAAAAGCCTTGTTAAACTAGCTGTTAATGTACTCCCTCCCATGGTCTGAATCACACTACTTAATGCTGTTCGCAAAGCTTTACCCACTTTTGCAGCACCACCAAACTCCGCATTGTTCTCTCGTGTACGAACAAAGTTCGCTCCCGTTGCAATCTTCTCTTTTGTAGGTCCTCCAGCAGTTCTTGCCAAATACTCACCATTAGAAGTATAAAAACTCATCCCTCCAATGTTGCCTACTAACTTGATAATCCCTTTTTGCTTACTCATAATACTAAAATTTAAAGGTTTATAAAAAAAGGTAGTTATTATATCATAAGGATTGTTTTTTGTAAGACAAATACAAGCATCATGCCATAATAGTAAGAAAAAACGTTAAATGTTTAATAAAAATAATAATAACAAAATACAAATATAATAACAAAAAAATAGTATTTTTGGGCTACGTTCTTACAAGGAGTAAACCTGTTTTTGTAGAAAATGAGGAGTTGAGAAAATAAAAAAGCGGTCTTTTTTTGAAGTTATGACATACCAGTATCGCTATAACTCCAAAGAGTATCAAGACGAGCTGGGACTTAATATGTATGACTATGGGGCTAGGAATTATGACCCTGCTCTAGGTAGATGGATGAATATTGACCCATTAGCAGAAACTTCAAGAAGGTATAGTCCTTATGCTTATGCACTTAACAATCCTATTTACTTTATTGATGTTGATGGTATGTATGCTGACCCAGGGGATTTTATAAATGGACAAGGTAAAAAAATTGGTTCTGATGGTAAAAGTGATGGCAAAGTATATGTTGTTAAGACAGATGATAAGAAGTTTGATTCTGGTGCTCCATCAGCTGGTATAACAAAAGATGAGAGAAAAGAAACTGAAAAATTTATTACTGAGAATTCAGGTAATACAGAGGCTTTTGAAAATAATTCTATTGCATATGATAATAGTGTTGAAATAGAAGGAAAATCAGAAACTAGGCAATCTATGGTTGATATTGTCAATCAAGATAATGGTAATGGCGGTACATCACCAGCTAATAACAGAGAATATGGTGGTGTTATAAAAACAGATGGAACTGTAGTTGAGTCTCCTGCTGGACCTGTTGCTGATCCTTTGGTAAATCCAGAAGCAAATATATCTATAGAGAGTTTTACTTTTCAATCTACTTTTCATTCTCATCCAAGTGGTACAAATTCTACAGGTTCAGGTAATTCCGGAACAGGGTCTTCAACTACTTTGGGTGGTTCATCTACATCAGGGGCGTTTAGAAGAGCACCTTCTAACGCTGGTGGTGATGTAGCAAATAGTGGTAGTAAAGTGAATTATGTGTTTGCAAGAAGTAACGGCACTGTATATATTTATAATAACACAGGAGTTATTGCCACTGTTCCTCAAAAATACTTTGTAACTCCAAAACAATAACAAAAGATGAAAACTAAAATTTTAATATTATTCTTGAGTATAAGTCTGAATTTATTATCTCAAAACAATACAGACAATTATAAGATAATGTTAGATTCAGCTATTATAATTAATCTAAATAGATCATATGACCATTATAATCAAGAATTAAAAAAAGATATAAAAACAGATAATTGGAAAAGCTATATCTCTGAATATAGTAATAGATTAGAAAATATTTATTTAATTGATAATAGCTACAATCCTTTTTATCTGAATAAAAATAAACAAGATTTATATAATTTTAAGAATGTTGATTTATATAAAAAAAAGAACAAAAAGCTATTAAAAAAAGGGATTAATGCTTGGAAAATATCCTCAAATTTGGATAATAATAAACTAACTATTACCATAATAGATTTTCTTATAACCTTTAACAATGGTAAATATAATTTTGCAAATGGAGGAGGTTCAACAACTATATTTGAATATAATTGTAATAAAATGAGTTGGGAATTAATAGATAGTATTATTAACGGTATTTAGAAAAAATCATTAACTGTTTAGATAGAAAAAACCACTCAAATGAGTGGTTTTATTTTTTACGTTTATTTTTCCAGCTATCGTTGTAATTATTATAACGATTTTGTTCTCTTATTTTTCCATGTAAATAAGCACTGGAATTCCTAGAAAAAAGTGGACAAATTTTAATCGACCCTAAGCTGCCATTTTTAAATTGTTATTGATTAATTTTTGATACTCTAAAATAGTTAAATTATTTAATTGTTTATGCCTTCTGTTTGTATTATAAAATGTTTCAATGTATTCGAAAATTGACAACTCAGCTTCTTGTCTTGTTAGGTAGCGGTTTTGGTAGATTAATTCCACTTTTAATGTTTTGAAAAAACTTTCTGCTACTGCATTATCCCAACAATTTCCTTTTCTTGACATACTTCTAATGATTGATTTTTGTTTATTTAATTCACAAACAAATTCTTCACAAGCGTATTGTATTCCCCTATCAGAGTGAAAAATCAAAGATTGATTGTTTTTGATTGGACGATTAATTAAAGCCATTTTAAAAGCTTTAATACTGGTGTCTTTTGCGCTCATTGTTGCACTCAATGCCCAACCAATCACTTTTCTGTCAAATAAATCAATTACAGAAGTTAAATATAGCCAACCTTGACCTGTTCTGACATATGTTATATCTGATACCCAAGTTTGATTTTCTCTGCTAACAGTAAATTCTCGGTTCAAATTATTCTCTACCACTGGATATTTATGTGATGAATCTGTTGTTACTTTGAATTTTCTTTTTACAATACTTTGTAAAAACTCTTTCTTCATTAGCTTTCTAACCAATTCTTTGGAGGCTATAAAACCAAGCATCTTCAGTTCTTTGGTTATTCTAGGACTACCATATCGTTTTCTGTTGTAATAATATATTCGCTTTATTTCTTCCAACAATATTTGATTATATAATGCTCTTTTGGAAGGAACTCTAATCAACCATTTATAGTAACTACTTTTGTTAATTTTAAAGACTTGACACATCTTTTCAACAGTAAAAAGATATTTATTTTGTTTAATAAATTCAAATTTCACTTGTCGCTCTTGGAAAAGATGCTGACCGCCTTTTTTAAAATATCTCGCTCCATCTTAACATCAGCTAACTCTTTACGCAACAAAATAAGCTCTTGTTCTTCTTTGCTTTTTACTGAAACTATTTTACCTGTTAGTTTACCTTGATTATATTCTTTCTTCCAACGTTTAATATTGTCAGAACTAATGTTTAATTCTCTCGCTACAATAGTAGAACTACCTCGCTCATTACTTAACTCTACTGCTTTAAGTTTAAATTCTAAACTGTAAATTCTTCTCTGTCTTTCCATTTTTCAAAGTTACAGCATAAGGTCTTAAATATTTCGTCCACCCAAAGGTAGCAACTCCAAACGCGCCCACCCGAAAATAGGAACAGTATTTTCATTTAGTAATGACTTTGCACAAAAAACCTTCACAAAAAAGCAGCTACAGTGGTTGCCGTCTTTCTTTGCTTGCTTTTTTGCACAAATCATTACTAAAAAAGCCAAGATTATGCACTCAATCGGCGTGAGCCTAATCATTTTAAAAGATGATGATTGCCCGAACTTCTCCCAAAGCTTTAAATCATCAACTTTTAAAACGAACCCCCTTCGGAACCTACTCAGCTAGCCAAAAGCCACATCGCAAGGATAGTATGTACTTGCCACGGTTGACCAAGATAAAAAAACGATAATTATTAAAGTGAAAAAAGTCAGTAAACAAAGGGCTTGACCTTTGAAATCACAATCCAAAAAGATACAAATATATTGCAATATGCAAGCAAGTTGTAACTATTGAAAAAATAGAACTGTATAGCTATTTTAGTAAAATCTTCAAAAACTGTATAGTAAATTTTAACCAAAATTATTTGATGTTCCGCTATAGACGTCTCGGGGATGTCCCGAGGATAAGCCCACCATGAGTCCACTAGAGCCCACTTTTTCTTATGGATAAAAAAAGGAAGTCTTCAGGGAATAATCCAAATAAAAGCATTTTGATAGCTAGACAACAAAAGTATTAGCTAAGGATAAAAAAGGGCTTATTTGGGCTAAAATCAGGCTCAAAAGTGATTAATCTAAAGCGAATCACAAACGAATGCAAAACGAATAACTCAAAATAAAGCAACCTCTTTTTTTTTCAATTGAAAATAAAATATACTACTTTTGAACAATGGGATGCTACAAGCTACAGAACTACACCACTTTAAGTATTGCTCACACGAGCTATACTGAACCCTCACGCGAGGGCAAAAGTTGCGCAGGACTGTACCAGTATAAATACAATGGTAAAGAGCTGCAAACAGAACTAGGACTGAATATGTATGACTACGGATGGAGGAATTATGATGCTGCTTTGGGCAGATGGATGAATATGGATAATTTAGCAGAAAAATTTATTACTTTTTCACCGTATCATTACGCTGGGAATAATCCTATTAGCAATATAGATGTTGATGGCAATGAATTTACAGAAGCAATGCAAGAGTGGATTAACAAATTAATTTCTGAAATAAACTCAATGCAAAAATCAAATAATGAAAAAATTGAGAATGCAAGAAAAACAATTGCCTCAGGAAAGTATGGATGGTTTCAAAGTGAAAAATCATTAACCAAAAAGATAGAAAAACTTACAGAACAAAATAATGAGTTAAATATTGTTAGTGATGAAATTTCTGAACTTGAATGTTCAACTCAGGTTTATGATTTAGTATATGACTCTAACGGAACACAAAGAGACTATGCAACAGGTTCTTCTACAACTTCTAATACTACAGGGTTTAATTTTACTAATGGGAATGTTGAAATCACCATTTCCTCTGGCACATCAATAGGATTATTTGCACACGAATTGAAACATGCTTTTCAATTTGAAAAAGGGGAGTTTAGTATAGGAAAGAGAATACCAAATGTACCATACTCAAATTTGTTCTACGACAAACAAGATGAGATTGATGCTTATAATAGAGGAGCTCTTTTTGGTCAAAGTTTTAATGGTACTCTAGATAGTGCTTACGATAGATTACCTAATGGTCCCTACGATTTTAGAAATACATCTTTAATAAATAGTAAAATAAATAATCCTTCAGAGCTACAAAAAATTGCCAGAGGATATATTCAAGCTTTTAGAGTAAATGGTCAAACATATTATTATGGAAAAAGATAAACAAGAAGTAAGATGAGAAATATTATTGTTTTTATTTTTGTTTTTGTTTTTGTTTCTTGCAAAACAACTTTAAAAAAGAATTATGTATCAAATTGTATTTTATATGGTAAGCCAGAATATATACTTTGGATAGAAAAAGATAATAAATTTAGACTTATTTCTTATATGAATGATACAATTGAAGGAAAATGGTTTTTATCAAAAAATGAATTGACTTTAAAATCTGATTTTTTTATTAATAGTGAAGGTTTTAATATTCAAACTGATTCAATTTTACCTAATACAAAATACACAGATTATAATGGTTTTGAACGGTATGTTATTAAAAATAAAAAATTGTTTTTAGTCTTAAAAAATGGAGCAGAAGATAAGTGTTTTTACTATTAAATACTCCGCTCTTCGAGGAGTTCTCATGAAAACGAATAACTCTACAATGGTCTCCTGACCTCGTAGTAAATAATAAAAAAGTAAAATCCACTCTCTAAAAAAGGAGTGGGTTTGTTGTTTTATAGAGTGGCTACGTTTTTATTGAAACAATTTTAAAACTACAAACAAATTTGTACACATAGAAATATTCAGTATATTTACAATGCAACAGGAGTAAAAGTAGAAAAAAGAGTAACATCGACGCCAGAGGCAACCTGGACAAATCCTTTCCCTTCRCCTGTAACAATTACAACCACATATTCATCGGGTTTTCAGTATAAGAATAGTCGATTAGAGTTTTTTCCACATGCGGAAGGTTATGTAAAATATGATCAAGGGAATTATAGGTATGTATTTAATTATACCGATCATTTAGGGAATGTAAGGGTCAGTTACAGTGACATTGAAGGAAATGGTGTTTTAGGTGATGAATTACAGCAATATTGTCCGCCACAAGTAGGTCGAAATCCACCACCATGTGAAGACCATATTGTATCTGCGATACTAGAGGAAAATCATTATTATCCTTTTGGACTGAAGCATTCAGGATATAATATGAATAATTCTCAACCTAATTATGCATATAAATATAACGGGAAAGAATTGCAAACAGAACTAGGATTGAATATGTATGATTTAGGTGCTAGACTTTATGATCCTGCATTGGCACGATTTATGGTAATGGATCCTATGGCAGATTTTGTTAATTATCAGTCTCCATATGTTGCTAATGATAATAATCCAGTTTTGTATAGAGATGAATATGGTTTGGGAATTTTAAATGTTATAGGGAATTTATTTAGAAGAGCAAAGAAAGGAATTAAAAGAATTTTCTCAGGGAATAATTGTAACTGTGGTGGCAAAGAAGAATCTATTTCAGGATCTTGGAGAAGAGAAGATTTTCCTAAGTTGAACAAAACTATAAGTGATTTATTTAGTGGTAGTGGTAAAAGAAATAAAAGTTCTAATAATCAAAGTTTGGTAGAGCCTACTTTTAGAGGAGAAGAACAATATGCTGTAGAAATTGAAGAAATAGTAAGTAATATTATAGTTCCAGAAATATCAAATTACAAATATTATATACCTCCAAAAGACAAATCTAAAAAAACTAAAGAGCCTAGAATTCCTGTATTCCAAGGAAGAAAAGTGCGAGCAAATACTACTATAAATTTAAATATTACTTTTATGGCTTCACGTTATTTAGTAGAACCTACAAACTCAAATCTAAAAATAATAAATGATTTGGTAAAAACATTAAAGGAATATCCTGAAGTTAAAATTATTATTGAAGGTAATATGCTTACAAATAATGCAGATAATGATGTAGTAAAAACATTAGAAGGGGATATAAGTGTGAGTAACTTTAAGAGTGAGAGGGCAAAAGCTATTGTGAAAATGTTACAAAATCATGGAATATCTCCCTCAAGAATTACAACTAAACCTGGAGATTCTAATTCAATGTCTATAGATGCTCAATTCAAATATTAAAACCTAGATAATGAAACTATATATATTTATATTCACATTTTTTATATTCAACATTTTTTATTCCCAAAACTCTATGGAAACAGATAGTATAAAGTGGGGAAAAGATGTTAAGTTAGAATGGAAAGATTTTAAAGGAGCTGTTCCTTTTGGAAATATAGGAAATAAAAAAGCTGTTTCATCACTTGAAATATTAGCTTCGGGTATTGGTTTTTATGAAGATAGTATTCCTGTTTTTAAGATACAGGTTTATTTTTATAAAAGAGATTCTTGGGTTGTGTTAAAAACAGATGATATACTTAAACATGAACAAGGACATTTTGATATAACAGAAATATACGCTAGAAAATTGCGAAGAATTTACTCCGAATTAAATAAACAGAAAGTAGCAGATATTAATATCTATGCAGAGACATATGAAGATATAAATAAAGAATTAGACATTGTAAATAAGCAGTACGATAAAGAGGTTAACTTTATACCTGAAAATCGTGCTATATGGTACAAAAAAATAGCTGATGAACTTGAAGAATTAAAGGATTATAAATTGAACTGTATTCAATAGCGAAATAAATAGATAATAGGTCATCAAAATGTCAAAAACAATTATTCTTTTTTTAGTGGTGTTCCCGTTAGCTTCTGTAAATTGTTATTTATTTAGAACCCCAAATGAATTTCAAGAAGATAAAAACAAAATAGAATGGTGTGTTGATTATAAATTAGAATGGGATGATTTTAAAGGAGTCCCAGATACGATTAATACTAATTTAGTAGTTGCTATTACGGCAAGTAAAATAAAAATCACTAATAACAAATTAGAAAATGGATTGCCAAAAATAGAAGTCAGGTCTTTTTTTATTAAGGAAAGGTCATGGACAATAGTAAATGATGAATACACTTTACTACATGAACAACTTCATTTTGATATATGCGAAGTATTTACCCGGAAAATTAGAAAATCATTTGATAGTCTTAATGTAAATGGTATTAAGGATATAAAAGTATATCAAGAAATGTATAATAAACTTGTTGATAAGAGTAATGATTATGATAAGCTCTATGATAGTGAGGTTTATTTTAATGAAGAAAAGCAAAAACAATGGTCTTTAAAAATAACTAAAGAATTAGAAGAATTAAAAGCGTATGAAATAGAATGTAATTAATAATATTGATATCAAACTAAAAATTTTAAAACTCAATAATGACAAAAAAAACAGGACTTCTTTTATTATTGCTTTTTATTATAACCATGAATGCACAATCGTTAGAAAACGAAATAAAAATAGATACTTTAGATATTGTTTTTAAAGCAAAATTATTTACCTTAAGTCAACATTCATTTACAAAAAAAACTGATTTACTTGATTTAGTTGACAAATTGCCTTATGAAATTTATGGAAAACATGAATTTCTCTTTATTAAAATTAAGAGCAGGTATTTTTGTTTTGATCTTAAAAATAAAGAATCATATGCAAGAACAAAATGGTGCGATTGTGATTATTATCTCTGTTATTCTTTTAAACAGAATGTTTATTTTTTTCTTGGAGGATTTAAAAATGATAATATCGAGGAATTTTCCAAAGAGTATTACGGTTCATTATTCAGTACTGCTTGGGATTATAAAATAGACGATCAGCCTTTGAATAAATTCATAGAGCATATAGCTTTAGGAAAACTAAAAAAAGCAAGAAAATGTTTTCAAAAGTGCACAGAATCTTGGAATTAAAATCTCACACATCTTATTTGTTTGTGTCGTAAAAAAAAGTAAAACCACTCTAAACCTAGGAGTGGTTTTTAGTATTAACTAACTACTGGTTCTTCTATAATAATATTACCAATTAATAAATCTAACTAATGAAACTTTTTATTCTATTATTTATAATCAATTTGAGTTATTCACAGAAAACTATTCTTTTAACAAATCATTATTGTGGAGAAGGAATAGTGTTTAATGATAACGTTAAATATCCTTTTCAAGAAAAGGATTATGCAGAATTTTATTATCCAAATATAGATGATATTAAAAATGCTGAAAACATCCTTTTTAAAAATTATTATAATCACAAAATAGAGATTCTAAATTATTTCAAAATAAAAGACGAAAAAATAAATCCAAAATATAAAAACCCTAATAATGTTAAGAAAAAATTTTTAAAATATAATAGACAATATATAGGGTATCTAAACAATAGGAATGAAATAATTGTTTATATAGGATTATTAAATTTTTCTAACAAAAAGAAAGCTATAAAATATTTTGAAAACTGGAAGGAAAATATAATCGCTGGTTCAGGAGGATTTTATAATAAAAATCAAGAATATTTTGTAATTAATTTAACAAAAAAGAGTATTGTAAAAAAAGTAGCAAATCTTTAATTAAAAAGAGTAACATTAACGCCAGAGGCAACCTGGACAAACCCTTTCCCTTCGCCTGTAACAATTACAACTATATATTCATTGGGTTTTCAGTATAAGAATAGTCGATTAGAGTTTTTCCCACATGCGGAAGGTTATGTAAAATATGATCAAGGGAATTATAGCTATGTGTTTAATTATACCGATCATTTAGGGAATGTAAAGGTCAGTTACAGTGACATTGATGGAAATGGTAGATTGGGAGTATGAAAATTTGTTTACTTTTTTCTAGGAATTCCACCTCAATTAAGATGGGATTAGGCGTAGGTGGTGTAGGATTAGGTTACTGGTATTATCATAATAAAACTATAAAATAAACGATGTTTAATCTTTCATTAAATTCAGCAATATCTATTTTTATAAATAGTAAAGAAAAAAATTTACAGTTAGATTTTTTTAGAGAAAATCAACAAGTTTTATTTCAAATTTTTAAAGGTTATGATGTTAAAAATTGGAAAATTGCTTTTGAATCAGATAATGATGATTTAATTTTAATGATTCATTTTCATAAAGATAAAATAGATAATAAATTAAATTTAGAACGATTTGAAAATAGTAAATGGTATAATGACTTTGAAAGAGTAATAATGCAAGGAGAAGTACAATATTATTTAAAATCAAGAACGACACATGATAGTAATATATTAGAAATAGAAATTAGAGAATTAATAAATATAGTGTATAGTCTATCTTTTGAAAAAGTAGCCTTTACATTAAATGCTTATTAATAATTGGTAATGTTCCAAAGTTGGTAAGGTAATGTTTCAGATTTAGTGATACAACTTTTATTGGAGATTAATAATTTGATAATCAATAAAAAAACAGAAATAGGTATTAAAGAGGAACGCAATATTGCGTTCCTCTTCCTGTTATATAAAGCTCTTAAAACGAAGAAAATGATAAAAAAGTCGACCTCGTGTATCAGAATTAGTGATGCCTTTTTTACTTATAAAAATAGTTGTAGGCACCAATACTATTACCTATATTTACAATGCAACAGGGCAAAAAGTAAGCAAAATAGTGAATGAAGCAACTACCATAACCCAAACCAATTATTTAGCAGGAGGTTTTCAATACCAAAACAATGTATTGCAATTTTTTCCACATGCTGAGGGCTATGTAAAACATGAAGCAAACAATTACAGCTATGTGTTCAATTATACCGACCATTTAGGAAATATTAGACTTAGTTATAGTGATATGGATAAAAATGGCAGATTGGGGAATGAAAAAATAGTAGATTGTAGTCCTCCAAATCCAGAAACAGGAGCGCAAAACTGTCTCTCTTATTTTATTAGTTCTATACTAGAAGAAAGCCATTATTATCCTTTTGGTTTAAAACATTCTGGGTATAATGAAGGAACAAATCAACCAAATTACCAGTATAAATACAACGGCAAAGAACTACAAACGGAGCTTGGACTGAATATGTATGACTATGGATGGAGAAATTATGATGCTACTATTGGACGTTGGATGAATATTGATAATTTATCCGAAAAATTTATTGTATATTCTCCATATCATTACGCAGGGAATAATCCGATAAGTAATTTAGATATTGACGGTAATGAGTTTACAGAAGCCATGCAAGCGTGGATTAATAAATTAAGAAGTATAATAAATTCCAGACAAGATTCTAATAATGAAAAAATTGAGAATGCAAGAAAAACAATTGCATCTGGTAAGTTTGGGTTGTTTTAAAGTGAAAAAGCATTGACTAAAAAGATAAAAAAACTTACAAAACAGAATAGTGAATTAAAGATTGTTAGTGATGAAATCTCTAAATTAGAATCTTCCAATCAAGTCTATGATGTCGTATTTGACCCAAAAGGAACTGTGTCAGATGGAAATGGTGGGAGTATCACACATAATAAATCAATTTTTAACATTGATAACAATCATTTTGAAATACATGTTTCAAAAGGAACTAATATTGGACTATTTGCACATGAACTCAAACACGCCTTCCAGTTTGAAACTGGCACCACGTCTATTTCAACAAATAATTCTGATGGAAATACTTATATGTCAAATGGAACAATGCTCTTTTATGATTTACATGATGAATTTGAAGCATATCAAAGAGGGTATCTATTTGGGCAAAGTGAAAATCCAAAAAATCCAAGTGAAGTTCAGTCAATACTTGGCTATGATAAAAACATTCCTACTGGACCTATAGACTCAACAAATCATCCAAATGCTGGAAATATCCCCAAAGACCCCAAAAAACAGCAAATACTTTTAGACATGCCTTTAGAATTAATGGAAAAACTTATAAACCTAAACGATTGTAAAATTATGACAATAAAACAAATAACAATTATTTTATTGATTTTTTTCTCTTTTTCATGTAGCAACAAAATAACTAACAATAGTTTTTATGTTTTAAGCAAAAAAGATAACTCTTATAATATTAGTATAGAATTTCAAGAAAAAAGATATAAAGTAAAAACTTATTCTACAGGTTCAAGCGGTGAAACAGAAGGAAATTGGAACTATAGTACAAATCATAATATTTTAATATTAAATCCTGATGTTGAAGAGGTTTTTATTGAAACATTCGATTGTGATACAGTTGAAATTAAAAAGTTTAGACCTTTTTCTGATACATTGCATTTTAAAATTAAAAAGAGAAAATTGATAGGAATATCTGGAAGTAATTTGATATTACATAAAACCCGATAGCGCAGATTTGTAATCTGTGCCCACAAAGTAAACAAAAACCACTCTGTAAAAAGGAGTGGTTTTGTTGTTATATCATATTTATTTTGGTAATGTTTCAAAGTTAGTGATGCCTATTTTATAGTTGCTAATCCATTGAAAAACAAAGTTTAATTAAAAAAAAAGCATAAAAAAGGAACGCAATATTGCGTTCCTTTTCCTGTCATATAAAGCTTTAAAACGAAGAAAATGGTAAAAAATTAGACCTCGTGTATCAGAATTAGTGATAGCTTTTTTGTATTAAAAATATTTTTTAAAAGCATACTATTACCTATATTTACAATGCAACAGGGCAAAAAGTAAGCAAAATAGTGAATGAAGCAACTAACGTAACCCAAACCAATTATCTAACAGGAGGCTTTCAATACAAAAACAATGTATTGCAATTTTTTCCGCATGCTGAGGGCTATGTAAAACATGAAGCAAACAATTACAGCTATGTTTTTAATTATACTGACCATTTAGGAAACGTAAGAGTCAGTTATTCAGATATAGATAAAAATGGTAGTTTAGGGGATGAATTACAACAGTTTTGTATGTCTCAAATACCTCCATCTAGAGATAATCCTCCAAGTTGTGTAGATTATTTTATTAGTCCCATACTAGAAGAAAGTCATTATTATCCTTTTGGTTTAAAGCATTCAGGATATAATATGAATAATTCTCAACCTAATTATGCATATAAGTTTCAAAATAAAGAATGGCAAGATGAGTTATCACTTAACTTATACGACTTCGAGGCAAGAAATTACGACCCAGCAATTGTAAGAACATTAACACAAGATCCTCACGCTGAAAAATATTATAATTGGTCGCCTTATAGTTTTATTTATAACAATCCTTTATTATTTGTTGATCCTGATGGTAAAGATCCAATTTATGGTAAAAACTTTTGGGGTAAAGTTAAACTTATTGGTGATGATGGTCAAAATAATGGAGCTTCATATTTAGTTAAAGGTGATGTAAAAAATGATGTAAAAGCAGCTACAAAAGAAGGTCAAAATTATTCAAGAGTATTAACTGAAGGTAAAAACGTTATGAATATACCAACAGGAGGCGTTATGGATGATGTAATTAACTCTGTAGACAACACAGAAGTATCAAAAAAAGAAAATGGAGGACACGCTAATAAAGGAGATACGAACGCTACTAGATGGGATGAAGGAGCAGCGGCTCAAGAGGTTAAAGATGCAAATGGTAACGTTGTAGGAGCAGAAGCTTCTATAAACCCTTTTAACATTAATGGAACTCAAAGTATTCCTGCCGATGCTTCAAATGTGGAATTTTGGTGGCATACTCACCCAAAAGCCGAAGTTGGTGGCGTTCAATTAGGAAGTTCTAATCCTTCTGAAGCTGATAAAAGTTTTCAAGGGATTATGCAAAATAAAGGATTTACAGGGAACACTTTTGTTATTGGAGTTAGAAGTGGAACAGTAACTTTTTATGATAAAAACGAAGTATTAATAACTGTTAGTTATTCTGATTTTAAAAAGATGGGAGGTAAATAATATGAAAGCGAAAATAATTTTAAGTTGTGTAATCATTTTAATAATGTCTAACTCTTGCTCTTCAATAAAATCAAAAATAGCCAACAACAATAAATCTACAATGAGTTTATTAGACAAATTGTATTTAGAAAATAATAATTCTTTTTATATTAAATCTTCTTATACAACAGTATCGAAAGTGTGGTCATATCACAATGATACAATAACTATTTTTAAATTAAAAGAAGGTAAAGTATATGAAGAACAAAATTTTTCATCAAAACAATTAAGTGATAAAATTATTGTAAATAAAAATGATTTGTTTGAATTAGACAAATGTATAGAACTTGATGGCGATATTTTTGGAATTAGGATTAAACAAAGTGATCAAGAAATATTAGAAAACTTACCTATGAGTATTGAATGCTTTGTCAAAAATCAATATAAATCAGATTTTTTTAATTCAATAGTCAATGATATTAAAATATATAAGATTTTAGAATGATAAATTAATAAACACAATAAGCCCCGATTTCGGGGCTTTATTATTTTGTATCATTCAATACTCCAGAGAGCGCATCTTTTAATTTTTGGTAATGTTTCAAAGTTAGTGATGCCTGTTTTTATAATTGCTAATCCAATGATAAACAAAGTTTAATTAAAGAAAAGAATATAAAAAGGAACACAATATTGCGTTCCTTTTCCTGTTATATAAAGCCTTAAAACGAAGAAAATGGTAAAAAAGACGACCTTGTGTATCAAAGTTAGTGATGCTTTTTTTACTTATAAAAATAGTTGTAGGCACCAATACTATTAGCTATATTTACCATGCAACAGGACAAAAAGTAAGCAAAATAGTGACCGAAAACAGCACCATAACCCAAACTAATTATTTAGCAAGAGGTTTTCAATACAAAAATAATGTATTGCAATTTTTCCCACATGCTGAGGGCTATGTAAAACATAAAACAAACAATTACAGCTATGTTTTTAATTATACCGACCATTTAGGGAATGTAAGGGTCAGTTACAGTGACATTGATGGAAATGGTAGATTGGGAGTATGAAAATTTGTTTACTTTTTTCTAGGAATTCCACCTCAATTAAGATGGGATTAGGCGTAGGTGGTGTAGGATTAGGTTACTGGTATTATCATAATAAAACTATAAAATAAACGATGTTTAATCTTTCATTAAATTCAGCAATATCTATTTTTATAAATAGTAAAGAAAAAAATTTACAGTTAGATTTTTTTAGAGAAAATCAACAAGTTTTATTTCAAATTTTTAAAGGTTATGATGTTAAAAATTGGAAAATTGCTTTTGAATCAGATAATGATGATTTAATTTTAATGATTCATTTTCATAAAGATAAAATAGATAATAAATTAAATTTAGAACGATTTGAAAATAGTAAATGGTATAATGACTTTGAAAGAGTAATAATGCAAGGAGAAGTACAATATTATTTAAAATCAAGGACGACACATGATAGTAATATATTAGAAATAGAAATTAGAGAATTAATAAATATAGTGTATAGTCTATCTTTTGAAAAAGTAGCCTTTACATTAAATGCTTATTAATAATTGGTAATGTTCCAAAGTTGGTAAGGTAATGTTTCAGATTTAGTGATACAACTTTTATTGGAGATTAATAATTTGATAATCAATAAAAAAACAGAAATAGGTATTAAAGAGGAACGCAATATTGCGTTCCTCTTCCTGTTATATAAAGCTCTTAAAACGAAGAAAATGATAAAAAAGTCGACCTCGTGTATCAGAATTAGTGATGCCTTTTTTACTTATAAAAATAGTTGTAGGCACCAATACTATTACCTATATTTACAATGCAACAGGGCAAAAAGTAAGCAAAATAGTGAATGAAGCAACTAACGTAACCCAAACCAATTATCGGTAATGTTTCAAAGTTAGTGACACCTGTTTTTATAGTTGCTAATCCATTGATAAACAAAATTTAATTAAAGAAAAGCATAGAAAAGGAACACAATATTGTGTTCCTTTTCCTGTTATATAAAGCCTTAAAATGAAGAAAATGATAAAAAATTCGACCTTGTGTATCAAAGTTAGTGATAGCTTAATTTGCCCAAACTGTAAAACTAAAAACTTAATAAAGAATGGCTTTACAAAAAACAAAAAGCAACAGTTTTATTGTAAAAATTGCCATAAAAGATGTATTGATTTTTAGGGAAGCTTACATTTTATTAAAGAAGTCTTTAAACGACTTTGATAAAAATAGTTTTACAACAACAAACAAAATTGTATAATCTAAAATATAAAACTATATTTACAATGCAGCAGGAAATTAAAATGAGCTTTTTTCTTATTATAAATTTTATGTTTTAAACCCAATTTATAGGCTCTTTTAATATTTTAATTAATTTTTCTTCTTCACTTTCTTCTTCAGGATGATGGTCATAAACCCATTGCACATGTGGTGGCAAACTCATTAGAATACTTTCAATTCGACCATTTGTTTTTAAACCAAATAAAGTTCCTTTATCATGAACCAAATTGAATTCTACATAACGACCACGACGAATTTCTTGCCAATTTTTTTGAACATCTGTGTATGATAAATCTTTTCGTTTTTCAACAATTGGGAGATATGCAGATAAAAAACTATTTCCAACTTCAGTAACAAAGTTGTACCAATCTTCCATTTTCATTTCTTCAGTTTCTTTGCAATAGTCGAAGAATAACCCACCAATTCCACGTGCTTCATTTCGGTGTGCATTCCAAAAATAACTATCACATTGTTTTTTATATTTAGAATAGAATTCAGGGTTGTGTTTGTCACAAGCTGTTTTACATGTTTGATGAAAATGTTTAGCATCTTCTTCAAATAAATAATAAGGCGTTAAATCTTGACCACCACCAAACCAACTATTGATTACATTTCCATTATTATCATACATTTCAAAGTATCTCCAATTAGCATGAACTGTTGGTACCATTGGACTTTTTGGATGAATGACTAAGCTTAATCCACAAGCAAAAAAATCAGTTTCGCCAACATTGAAAAGTTTTTGCATAGAATCAGGTAATTTTCCATGAACAGCGGAAATATTTACACCACCTTTTTCAAAAACATTTCCGTTTTCAATAACGCGAGTTCTTCCACCACCGCCTTCTGGTCTGCTCCAAAGGTCTTCTTTGAAATAAGCTTTTCCATCAATTTTTTCCAAACCTTTGCAGATTTGGTCTTGTAAATTTTGTATGTATGCGTAAAATTTATCTTTCAAAACCGTTAACTTTTAACTATTTCTTATACTCTTTTACAGCCTCAACAAAAGCCTTTGCATGATCAACAGGAATGTTTGGTAAAATTCCGTGACCTAGGTTTACTATGTAATTGTCTTTTCCAAATTCGTCAATCATTTCATGAACCATTTTCTTGATAACAGGAATTGGAGATAATAATCTTGAGGGATCAAAATTACCTTGTAATGTTTTCTTTCCACCAGTTAAATATCTTGCGTTTCTTGCTGTAATAGTCCAATCTACACCAATTGCTGATGCTTTTGATTTTGCCATTTCGTCTAAAGCAAACCAACATCCTTTTCCAAAAACGATAACTTTTGTTTCTGGTGCTAAAGCTTCTACAATTTGGTTCATGTAATTCCATGAAAATTCTTGATAATCTGCTGGAGAAAGCATTCCACCCCAAGAATCAAATATTTGAACAGCATTTACACCATGTTTTACTTTTTCTTTTAAATATAAAATGGTTGTATCTGTAATTTTTTGTAATAATAAATGAGCTGCAACTGGATTTGAAAAACAAAAGCCTTTGGCTTTATCAAAACTTTTTGAACCTTTTCCTTCAACTGCATAACAAAAGATTGTCCAAGGTGAACCAGCGAAACCAATTAATGGCACTTCATCATTTAATTTTTCACGAGTCATGTCAATAGCATCCATTACATAACCTAAAGTCTCATTGATATCTGGAATAAAAACGTTGTCTACATCAGAAGCTTTACGAATTGGATTTGGTAAAACTGGTCCGATTCCGTCTTCTAATTCGACATCAATTCCCATCGCTTGAGGAATTACTAAAATGTCTGAAAATAAAATAGCTGCATCAGGTTTGATAATTCTTATGGGTTGAACTGTAATTTCAGAAGCTAATTCTGGTGTTTTGCATCTAGTGAAAAAATCATATTTTTCTTTGATGGCCATAAATTCAGGTAAATATCTTCCAGCTTGACGCATCATCCAAACAGGAGGTCGTTCAACAGTTTCGTTATTTAAGGCTCTTAAAAAAAGGTCGTTTTTAATCATTTTTTTGTGCTTTTGGCTATAAGCGTTTATAATATTTTGTTACTTCTTTTATTACACTCTCAATTGTTTGTTCAGGTGCAATTTTGATATTATTTGTTTTATTTTCTAATGCTTTCGCAGTTGTTGTTCCAATACAAAAGCATATTTGATTTTCAATTGCGTTTTTCTGTGTAAAACTCTCAACTCCTGATGGACTAAAAAATAATATTCCATCGAAAAAATGAATTGTTTTTTTAGGAGATAGGACTGTTTCATAAGTTCTAATCTCATTGTATTTTATGTTGTTTTCTTTAAAAAAATCGGGTAAAGTATTTTTTCTTAAACTTCCAGAGAAAAAGGTAAAACTATTTGTTAAGTAGTTTGTTTTAATTTTTTCAGCAAGTTCATCAGCATAGTTTGTATATTCTATAACTTTAAATCCTTTTTTTTCTAATTTTTGTTTTGTTTTAATTCCAACACAAATACATTCTTTTGTTTTTATTAATTGAACGGAATTGTTTTTTAAGACACTTTTTACAGCATTTTTACTAGTAAAAATACATATATCGTTTAATGGGTCTAATTGAAATGCTATTTTTTTTATTTTAATAAAGTTTTTATCTACAAGATTCAACTCAGAATTTTCAAATTTTTTCTTTTGAGTTAATGTTAATTTTTTAGTAGATAAAATGGAAATCATTTTAAATGTTTTTATTTCTTAAATCATACTCTTCTTGACCCATACAGTACATTTCAATATCTTTATTATTACCATAAACAACTAAGATATCATCTTCTTGTACAATAGTTTCAGGAGTAGTACGACCTATAGTTTCTCTAATAATTGTTTTTTTACCTATTAGGTTTCGTTTTTCTTTTTTACGAATAATTGTAATTAATGTTAAACTATACTTATCAATAGAGTCTAGTTCTTCAAGTGTTTTACCAAAAAATTCTTTCTTAGCTTTTACTTCAGAAATGGTATAGTTATTATCTAATTGATAGTTTTCTAAAGTTGATTTAAAGTTAATTTGCTTTGTTAAACGATCAGCAGAATCTTGTTCAGGATGAATAATGCTATGAATTCCCATAGCTTCAAGAACAGTGTCATGAATAGGAGATAGAGCTCTACTGATTATTTTTACATCGCTTAATTTTTTAATGATAGCTGTGGTTATAATAGCAGCACCTTCATTTTCTCCAATAGCCACAACAACTTTGTCTGCATCTTTCAAAGGAACAGCATCGTAAGCTAATTCATTTGTTGAGTCCATACAAATAGCATGTGAAATTTTATCTTTTACAAGATTAATTTTATCCATTTGTTTGTCTATTCCTATTACTTCATTACCAGTTTCGGTAAGACTTAATGATAAAGACATTCCAAAATTTCCAAGCCCAAAAACAATTACTTTCATTTGAAACTTTTTTAGTTAATCAAAATATTTTCTTTCGGATATTCATAAAATTGATGATTCATTTGGCGTAATAAACCAATCATTAAATTGAGCATACCTATTCTTCCTATAAACATTACAGCAATAATTACATATTTGCTAGGTTCTGATAAAGTAGGTGTAAAGTTTAAACTTAACCCAACTGTACTATATGCTGAAAAACACTCAAAAACCACAGTTAGTAATGGTGTGTTTTTTGGTTCTAAAATTAATAATGCCATTATGGCAATTCCAATTATAATTAGAGAAATACATAGAATAGCAAATGCTCTAGAAGTTGATTCACTTGATATTCTTCTGCCAAATACTTGTATTCTATTTTTCCCTTTTGCAACTGAAAAAATATTTAATGTTGCTAATGCAAAAGTACTTGTTTTTACTCCACCACCAGTAGAAGCAGGAGAAGCACCTATCCACATTAAAAAGATAATAAATAATAAAGAAGGAATTTTCATATCTGAATAATCCACAACATTAAAACCTGCTGTTCTTGGTGTTACGGAGTTGAAAGCTGCAGTGGTAATCTTACCAAAAAAAGTTTGATGAGCTTGCAATGTATTGTTGTATTCAGAGATAAATAAAAACACCCATCCACCAAGAAGTAAAATAATCGTGGTATAAATTACAATTTTTGTATTAACTGTGATTATTGGAATTTGTTTGTGAATTAATTTTTTATCAAATAACTCTAAAACATACGTTTTTATATATTGATAGAAATTAAATATAATATTGTGTCCAAGTCCTCCAAAAACAATAAGAACCATGATTATCCATTGGAAAAAATAATGAAAACGGATGCTTTCATCGTATAATCCAGATGAGAATATGGAAAAGCCTGCATTACAGAATGCTGAAATAGAATGAAATACCGAAAAGAAAAATTTATTTTCTATAGAATAATTATTAGCTATAGATGTATAAATGAAAAAAGCACCTACTATTTCAACACCAACAGTAAATATAACTACATTTAATGCGGCTCTAAAGACATCCTTTAGTCCTTCAGTTGCAATAAAATCTTTAGTGTTTAAGCCTTCTTTAAAAGATGAACTTCCTCTAAAGAAAAAAGCAAAAAAGGAAGTAAATGTTAAGATACCAATTCCTCCTAATTGTATTAAAACAAGAATAATAGATTGCCCAATAATTGTAAAATCTTTGCCTGTATCAACAACAGCTAGTCCTGTAACACAAACAGCACTTGTTGCCGTAAATAAAGCATTAGTAAAACTAATCCCATTAGTTGTTGCACTTGGTAGCATCAATAGAAATGCTCCGGATAGTGCAAGAATTAAAAAACTTCCTACAAAGACAATAGCTGGATTAAAATAGATGTCATAAATATGTCTAACAAGAACTAATAATCTTAAAAGAAAATATACAATTAAGCCTCCTTCCAAAAAGGGTTTTATTTTTTGAAGGATATAATGATGACTGAAATCTGTATTAGACAGTGCAATTATACTAGAAACCATCAGTATAACAGATATGATAATCATGTTTACTAATGCTACTTTTTTATTGCTTTTATATTTATAGATAAAAAATTTAAAAGTATTAAAAAACAATAATAAAAAAGTAAGTATTATCAAGCCAATTACATGAGGAGTATTGAAGTTTTCTGTGAAATCATAACCAAAGTCAAAAACAATAAAAAGAAGGACAATGATATCAAAAAAACGATAAATATAATTGAGTAAAGATTCTCTTTCCATTATTAGAGTGATTTATTTCACTTTGAGTGCTGTGCGAAGTTTTTCCATAAGAAAATGCCCTCCATTATTTAAAATTTCTTGTGCACAGTCTTTTCCAAAAGATTTATAATCTTCAAAATTACAACTTTTTTTGATTGTATAATTTTCTTTTCCATCTAAAGAGTGTAAAACACCTTCAAAATGAATTGTTTCATCGTAAACTTTAGCTAAAGCACCAATAGGAGCAGTACAACCACCTTCTAAAGTTTTTAGAAATTGTCTTTCAATGTGAGTACAAATTTCTGTTTCTGTATGATTTAAATGTGAAAGTGCTTCTTGTGAGAAAATGTCACTTTCCATTGCCACAACAAGCATTGCTCCTTGTGCAGGTGCTGGAATCATCCAGTCTAAATTTATATATGTATCTGGTTTTAGATTGATACGTTCTAATCCTGCCGCAGCAAAAATAGCTCCATTCCAAGTATTATCTTTTAATTTTTGTAAGCGTGTGTTTACATTTCCTCTTAAATCTTCTACAGTATGTGTAGGGTATTTATGTAGCCATTGCGCTTTTCTACGTAAACTTCCTGAAGCAATTGTTCCTTTTGATTCTAAAAAATCAAGGTTGCCTTTGTGAACTAAAATGTCATATACATTTGCTCTTTCTAGAACAGCAGCTTGTATAATTCCATTAGGTAAAGTAGTTGGAACATCTTTCATAGAATGTACTGCAATATCAACTTGACCTTTTAGCATGGCTACATCTAAAGTCTTTGTAAAAATTCCAGTAATTCCAAGTTCGTAAAGAGGTTTGTCTAGTATTAAATCTCCAGTAGATTTTACTGCAATTATTTCGGTTTCATATCCTAGATCAGTTAGTTTTTTCTGAACAGTATGTGCTTGCCAAAGTGCTAATTCACTATCTCTTGTTCCTATACGTATTGTTTTTTTCAAAAGGAAAATTTTAATTATTTAAACGAAACACTTTCTCAATCCATTCAATACTTTCATCCACCATAGTGCCTTCATCTTTTAAGTGATTAGCAAAATGAGTAGTTATTTTTTGAATAATTCGGTTACTTATTATTTCTGCTTGTTCTTCATTAAAATTATCTAATTTTTTACGCTGATAATTTAATTCAGATTGTTTAATTAAAGCTAATTTCTCTTTTAAAGAATGAATTGTTGGTGCAAATTTTCTAGCTTTTGTCCAACTCATAAACTCTGTAATAATTTCATTAATTATAGCTTCAGCAGCAGGAATATGTAGCTTTCTTTTTTCAATAGTTTCATCAGTAACTTGAGATAAATAATCTAAATGAACTAATGAAACTCCATCAATAGAAGAAACATTTTCATTAACATTTTTAGGAATAGATAGATCTAAAATAAGTAAAGGTTTTTTTAGATTTAAAACACCAGCATCTATTGTAGGATTTTGTGCACCAGTTGCGACAATTAAAACATCTGCTTTTTGAATTTCTAATTGTAAATCGGCATACTCTTTTACAATTAGATTGAATTTACCAGCAATTTTTTCTGCTTTTTCTTTGGTTCTATTTATCAATACTATATGGTCATTCTTAGTATGTTTTACTAAATTTTCACAAGTATTTCGTCCTATTTTTCCAGTTCCAAATAATAAGATATTTTTAGATCCAATTTCTTCTACATTGTTCATAATATATTGAACCGAGGCAAAAGAAACTGATGTTGCTCCTGAACTAATTTCAGTTTCATTTTTAACTCTTTTACTAGCTTGAATTACAGCATTTACTAAACGCTCAATATAAGCATTTGCAAGCCCTAATTTTTTACTAGCAACAAAACTGTTTTTTATTTGTGAGATAATTTCAAAATCACCTAAAATTTGACTATCTAAACCAGTTCCTACTCTAAAGAGATGATTAATAGCTTCTTTGTTTTTATATACATGAGCTACTTTTTGAAAATCTTCAACGGTTCCTTGGCTGTTTTCACAAAGTAATTTTATGAGTTGAAAAGGGTGTTGCGCAAATCCATATATTTCAGTTCTATTACATGTCGATGTTAAGATTAGCGCTTCTATACCTTCGTTTTTTGCTTGAAAAAGTAAGTTTTCCTTACTCTTTTCGTCTAAACTAAATTTCCCCCTCATTTCAGCATCAGCCTTCTTATAACTTAGCCCTATGGCATAAAAAGTAGTGTGCTTCAATCCTGTATTATTATCCATAAATTTTACTTTCCTTAAAGTGAAACAAAATTACTATAGAGGATAGATTAAAAATAACGCTCAAAGTACTTTTTTTGTCGATTGCAGAATTTTTGTAAAAATTATGACTAGTTTCTATAATTTGCTCTATTTTTGCAGTAAAATTGCTTGTTTAGAATTTATTTATTTATAACCAATCTAAATAAATTCAAAAAAATATTCTGTAAACCTTTCTTAAAAAATAACGCTATGAGTTCATTTGAAGAGATAAAAATAGAACAAGACTTTACTTTACTTCGTTTTCAAAATGATACAAAAACGATGGAACGATTTGAAAAACAAGTAAAAACAGGTTTGATTCAATTTCATTTTAATGTAAAAGGGAAAGCAAAATTTATTTTTAATCAGGGTACTTATGCTTTGGATTTAAATGAAGAAAAATCATTATTATTATATAATCCACAAAAAGAATTGCCTTTGCATTTAGAAGTAAGTCCTAAAACTTGGATTATTTCAGTTTTAATTTCTATAAAAAAATTCCATGCATTGTTTTCAAATGAAGCAGAATTAATTCCTTTTTTAAGTCAAGAGAATTTAGATAAAAAATATTATGGAGAAGAAGATATAAGCCCTTCTATGGCAATTGTATTAAATCAGATATTTCATTATAATCAAAATTCGTCTATTAAAAATTTATATTTAAAAGGAAAAGGATATGAATTAATGAGTTTGTATTTTAATCAAAATGAAGATCCAAATGCAGAACATTGTCCGTTTTTGATTGATGAGGAAAACGTTTTAAAAATAAAAAAGGCGAAGGAAGTTATTATTGAAAATATGGCAGAACCACCTAGTTTACAAGAATTGGCAGACAAAGTTGGATTAACTTTAAAGAAATTGAAAGTAGGTTTTAAACAAATTTATGGAGATAGTGTATATAGTTTCTTGTTTGATTATAAAATGGAATATGCAAGAAAAATGCTTGATTCAGGTTCTTACAATGTAAATGAAGTAGGATTAAAAGTAGGCTATAGTACTTCAAGTCATTTTATAGCTGCTTTTAAAAAGAAATTTGGAACAACGCCAAAAAAATATTTAATGAACTTAAATTTGAATGTTTGATAATTATGAAAATGTTTAGTATCAATTTATCGAATATAAGAATAAATAAAAAAGTTGTTTTTCAAATCTATTAAAAATTAAGTTTAATTACTTTTATTGAAAATTTATAAATAAAATTATTAAAGAATAAAATATAATGAAGGGAGTATTATTAGTAAATTTAGGTTCACCGGAAAGTCCAACTCCAAAAGATGTAAAACCCTATTTGGATGAATTTTTAATGGATAAATATGTCATAGATGTTCCGTTTTTATTACGTGCTTTATTAGTAAGAGGTATTATTTTAAGAAAACGACCAGAAAAGTCAGCAGAAGCTTATAAAAAAATATGGTGGGAAGAAGGTTCTCCACTTATTGTTCTTTCAAAAAGGATGAAAGCTAAGGTAGAACAAGATGTGAGCGTTCCAGTATCTTTAGCCATGCGATATGGGAACCCAAGCATTGAGTCTGGGCTACAAGAGTTAAGTGATAAAGGGGTAACAGAAGTTTTATTGTTTCCGTTATATCCACAGCATGCAATGGCTTCAACAGTAACTATTTTGGTATTAGCAGAAGAATTGCGTAAGAAGAAATTTCCTCACATGAACTTCACTATAGTTCCAGCGTTTTATAATCAAAAAGATTATATTAGAGACTTATCAAATTCTATTAAAAAACATTTAGAAGGGTTTGAGTATGATCATTTATTATTTTCTTATCATGGAATTCCTGAACGTCATGTTCGTAAAACAGATGTTACAAAGAGTCATTGTAAAATAGACGGAAGTTGTTGTAATACACCTTCTCCAGCTCATGAGTTTTGCTATCGTCATCAATGTTTTGAAACCACAAAACAAGTTGTTGCGTTTTTAGGAATAGAAGAAGGTAAATATAGTCAAACATTTCAATCTCGTTTAGCAGGTGATAAATGGTTAGAACCTTATACAGATGTAGAGATTAATAAAATGCCAGAAAAAGGTATTAAAAAATTAGCAGTTGTAACTCCAGCCTTTGTATCAGATTGTTTGGAAACATTAGAAGAAATAGCAATGGAAGCAAATCATCAGTTTAAAGAACACGGTGGTGAAGAATTTAAAGCTGTTCCTTGTTTAAATGATGATGATGATTGGTGTAAAACATTAAGCCGTTGGATAGATCAATGGGCTTTTCAAACAGAAGAACAAATAGTATAATGGCAGTTTCTTCAACAGAATTAGGAACATTAGACATAAAAAAATTATTGATAAAACAATCTGTTCCAGCATCTATTGGAATTTTGTTTATGTCAATAAATATTTTAATAGATACAATCTTCGTAGGACAGTGGATAGGAGCATTGGCAATAGCAGCAGTTTCTGTTGTATTGCCAATTACTTTTTTAATTTCTTCTTTAGGAATGGCACTTGGAATAGGAGGGAGTTCAATAATTTCAAGAGCACTAGGAGCAAATAATAAAGAAAAAGCATTACATACATTTGGAAATCAAATTATGTTAACACTTTCGCTTGCCCTAGTATCCGTCATAGTCGGACTGTTTTTTTCAGATGAAGTATTATTGCTTTTTGGGGCTAATGGCGCGATAATGTTGCCAGCAAGAGAGTTTTTTATTCCTGTTTTATATGGAGTTCCTTTTTTAGCGCTTAGTATGATGGGAAATACTGTAATTAGAGCAGAAGGTAAACCTAAATTTGCTATGATTGCTATGATTATTCCTGCTTTCAGTAACATTATTTTAGATGTTATTTTTATTAAATTTTTCAATTTAGGAATGTTTGGAGCAGCATTAGCAACGTCTATTTCATATTTTATGTGTTTTGTTTTTATACTATGGTTTTTTATTTATAAAAGTGAGTTACGATTTCAATTGAAGCATCTTATATTAAATAATAAAATTGTTTCTGAAATAGCATCTTTAGGTTTTGTAACCTTTTCTAGGCAAGGTGTTGTTGCTATTTTATCTATTATATTAAATCATACTCTTTTTGTTCATGGTGGTGAAGATTCTGTAGCTATTTATGGAATTATAAGTAGAATGTTAATGTTTGCATTGTTTCCAATATTAGGAGTTACACAAGGGTTTCTTCCTATTGCTGGATATAACTATGGAGCAAAACAATACTCAAGAGTAAATAAAACTATTACAACATCAATAAAATGGGCTGCATTCTTAGCAACAGTAATTTTTATAGTAATTTTAATTTTTTCAGAACCTATTGTTGCCGTTTTTACAAAAGACGCCAAAATAATCTCTGAAACACCAAATGCACTACGAATTGTATTTGCAGCATCGCCAATTATTGCCATACAACTAATTGGAGCCGCTTATTTTCAAGCAGCAGGAAAAGCAATTCCAGCATTATTATTAACGCTTACTAAACAAGGGTTTTTCTTAATCCCACTAGTACTTGTTTTACCAAATTATTATGGTATTTTTGGAGTATGGATTTCTTTTCCTATTGCTGATATTTTATCTACATTAGTAACTGCTTTTTTTTTAAGAAAGGAAATGAAACAGAAATTAACCTTAGCACAAGATGGAATATAATTATATCAAAGCCCTACATCTTATATTTGTTATAACTTGGTTTGCAGGATTATTTTATATTGTTCGTTTATTTGTATATCATGCAGAAGCAAAGCAAAAACCACAACCAGAACAAGATATTTTAATTAAACAATATCAATTAATGCAATATCGATTATGGTATATTATTACATGGCCGAGTGCTGTTTTGGCTAGTTTTTTTGCTTTTTATTTATTGTACTTAAATCCAGCTTGGTTAACACAATCTTGGATGCATGTAAAACTGGCATTTGTTTTGTTACTTTATATGTATCACGCTAAATGTCATCAAATATTTAATCAATTACAAAAAGGAGAAGTAAAACATACATCAAGTTTTTTTAGGATTTGGAATGAAGGAGCTACTATAATCTTGTTTGCAGTAGTTTTTTTAGTAATCTTGAAAAACGCAATTAATTGGATTTATGGTGTAATAGGTATTATTAGTTTCTCTATTTTAATAATGATTGGTTTTAAGTTTTATAAAAGAATAAGAGAGAAAAATAAAAAATAATATATAAGTGTTTGCTATTTTTAATATAAAACAAATTTCATTACAATTAAGAATATTTTTATCCATGATATTCTTAACACTTATAGCATCTATACTTATAGCATTAGTTTCATATTATCAATTTAAAAAAGAAGCGCGAGAATATCATCAAGATAGATTGGAACGGAAAGAAAATGCAATTGTAGAACACATTAATTATATATTAGAAAACACCACCTATCAGCTTACAACAGAAAATATTCAGTATATATTTAAAGAAAAAATACATGAATTGTCTGACATTCATAGCCTTGAAATCAATTTTTTCGATTTAGATGGTAATTTATTAATTTCATCAAAAGCCGTTTTTAAGTTAGATAGTATTAAACCCAAAATTAATCCATCTACATTAAAAATATTAAGAGGTACAATTGAAAAAAGATATGTTGAATTTACAACAATTGATAGTTTATCGTATAGATCTTCATATAGTTATATAAAAGATAATAAATTTAAGCCACTTGCTATATTAAATCTTCCTTACGAAGAAGATACTACTTTTTATGATAATGAAATTCGAAATTTTTTAATTCGATTTAGTCAGATTTATTTTTTAATGTTTCTAATTGCAATTTTTTTATCTTATTTTTTATCAAGTTATATCACCAAATCATTAAAATTAATTTCGGATAAAATTCAAGAGACAAATTTTAATCAGCAAAATCAAAAGATAGAATTAGAAGAAGGAAGTAAAGAAATAAATTTATTAATTCATTCTTATAATAGTATGGTTGATAAGCTTGAAGATAGTGCTATGAAATTAGCTCAGAGTGAAAGAGAACAAGCTTGGCGAGAAATGGCGAAACAAGTGGCGCATGAAATTAAAAATCCATTGACACCTATGCGACTTACTGTGCAAAGTTATCAAAGAAGGTTTGATATAAATGACCCTAAAGCGAAAGAAAAGTTAGATGATTTTGCTAAAACTTTGATTCAACAAATTGACACAATGAGTTCGGTAGCAGGTGCTTTTTCTAATTTTGCATCAATGCCTGCTCAACAAAACGAAACCTTAAATGTTGTTAAGATTGTACAATTAGCATTAGATATTTTTAACGAAAACTATATTCAATATTCTTATTTAGACAAAGAAATAATTGCTAATCTAGATAGAACACAATTAATTAGAGTTATAACTAATTTGGTTAAAAATGCTATTCAATCTATTCCAGAAGAACAAGAGGAAAAGTCAATTCTAGTTCGTGTTTATAAAGAAGATACTAATGTTAAAATTAAAGTTAAAGATAATGGTAAAGGAATTTCAGACAGCAATAAAGCAAGAATCTTTGAGCCAAAATTTACTACAAAATCTAGCGGAATGGGATTAGGGTTAGCTATTATTAAAAATATTATTGAGAATTATAACGGAACAATTACTTTTGAAAGTGAAGAGGGGAAAGGAACAGAATTCATCGTTTCTTTTCCAATTAAATCATAATAAAATAAATAAAAATGGAGAATATTTTAATTGAAAAACAAGAAAATATTGCAATTATCACAATTAATAGACCAGAAAAGTTAAACGCATTAAATAAAGTAACCATTCAAGAATTACATGAAGGTTTTAAATCGTTAAGCACGGATTCATCTGTAAAAGCAATTATCATAACAGGTAGTGGAGAAAAGGCTTTTGTAGCAGGAGCTGATATATCAGAATTTGCACATTTTTCTGAAGAAGAAGGTGGGAAGCTGGCAGCAAAAGGACAAGAATTATTGTTTGATTTTGTGGAAAATTTAAGTACACCTGTTATAGCGGCTGTAAATGGTTTCGCATTAGGAGGTGGTTTGGAATTGGCTATGGCTTGTCATTTTAGAGTAGCATCAGACAATGCTAAAATGGGATTACCAGAAGTAACACTTGGAGTAATTCCTGGTTATGGCGGAACACAACGTTTAGGCCAATTAGTTGGAAAAGGAAGAGCAATGGAAATGATTATGACTGCTGGAATGATAGATGCTGAAATGGCTAAAAATTATGGTCTTGTAAACCATGTTGTACCGCAAGGAGAATTACTAGATTTAGCGAAAGGAATTGCGTCTAAAATTGCTAGAAATTCAAGTACCGCTATTTCAAAAGCAATTCAAGCTGTGAATGCTAATTTTAAAGATGGTGTAAATGGTTATGCTGTAGAAATTGAGAATTTTGGAGCTTGTTTTGGAACTGAAGATTTTAAAGAAGGAACAACTGCTTTTTTAGAGAAAAGGAAAGCGAATTTTAAGTAAAATAATTTATGAAAAAAATTATATTTTTTTGTGCATTTTTAATAAGTGTTTCCGTTGTATCACAGAGTAAAATTAAAGTTTCAAAAAGTGAAATTTTCAAGGATAAAAACACATTGTCTGAATTAGTATATTCATCAAGTGATAACAAAGGAGGTATTATCCTACTGAGGCAGCTTTTTAGTATGATGGGGAAAAATTCTAAAGGATATGTTTTAGAATATTATGATGAAAATTTAAAGTTAAAAGAAATGAAAGATTTTGAAGATAAAGAACTTGTCTTCAAAGGAATGTATATTAAAGATAACAGTGTAAATCTAATTGAATTTAGAAAGAACAGTAAAAATGAATCACTAGATTATAATCTTTTGACCGCGAATCTTGACAATCTAAATTTTTCTTCAAAAAGTATTTTTTCAATTAATAAAGATGATGTAAATAATCCTTTTTTAGCAGGAATAGGCATCTTTTTTGTTTCTAATTTTTCTAAAATTGATCATGACCCAACAGGAGAAGTTCAAATTTCTAAAAACGAAAAGTACATCGCTTTTAATTTTGATATTAAGGATAAAAAGAGCGAAACACATCGGGTTTTAGTTTATGACACAAATCTTAATAAAGTCTATGAAAAGGAATTCAGTCAAAATATTAAAGACAAGTATTTTAGATACAATTCGTTTACAGTAAGTGATTTAGATGGTTCAGTATATTTTCTTGGTAAAGCGTATAAAAACGATAGTTTTAGAGATAGAAAAGATGGCGTTATAAATTATAATTTTAAACTTTATAAGTTAACTACTGATGATATCAAATCGGAATCATTTGACACAAATGATAGTTATATAAATTCATTAGCGCTTTTATCAAATGACAAAGGACTTTTTTGTATTGGGTCTTATTCGGATAACAATTCTAGTAGAGATAGAGGAATTGCATTCTTTAAAATAGATAGAGATAATTTAAAAGTTCAAAAATCAAGATTAAATCCTTTTACAGAACAATTTATGATTGATAAATATGGCGAGAAAAAAGGAAAGAAAAAATCTGATAAGGATGAAGAAATTTCTAATCTAGTATACAAAGAGTTTTTTATAACAGATGAAAATGAAATATACTTCAATGCTGAAGAACAATATGTAACGACATATACTTACACAACTACTAATGGAAATATGTCAACCAGAACAATATATCATTTTAATGATATTTATTCTTGTAAACTTAATTTTGAAGGTGACTTACAATGGATGCGAACTATAAATAAAGGACAAGGTTCATCGGGACTTATAGATTACTTATCTTTTTCATCAATTGTTAAAGAGGGTAAAATGTATATTTTTTTAAATGGAGATGAAGATGTAAAAAAATTAAAAGATAATAGAATAGCTTTTTCACAAACTAAAATTAAAAAAATGAATTTGTATGTTTTAGAAATAGATCAAACAGGAAATTTTACATATGACATTTTAATTGAAGATAAAGATTCTAAGGTTACCTATAAAACGCAATATGGTATTTTATCAAATGAATCTGGCGTTATTTTATTTGAAGGAAATAAAGCAAGAGATAAGCAAATTGTTAAAATTGAATTATAAAACAAGTTGGTCTAAAAACATTAGAATAATAAAAAAAGACTGTTTGAAATTTCAAACAGTCTTTTTTAGTATAAGATAAATTAAATAGAGTAAGATTCAACCCTTTCAGTATTTTCAGAGAAGTTCTCGTTAAAAACAGTATTTACAAAATTCCATTTAGATTCAACGGTATTTGATGTAAAGGAAACGGAAAGGTAGCCTCTATCTGAAGCATTTAGATAATTAAGGTCATCGATTAGAATTTGCATAGCATTTTCAAAACCAGTAATGCTTGCTTCATTAATACCTAAATATTCTTCCAATCCAGGAGAAGTTACAGATGAAGTAGCAAACTCTTTTCCTTTATCATTAGAGTTGCTATCTGTTAAGTTACTATACCATGCATTATGAGTGTCTCCTGCTAAACAAACTATTTTTTTACCAGCAAAGTTGCTATAGAGAATTTCTCTTTCTACAGGATAACCATCCCAAGCATCTAAATTATAAGGTAAAACAGTATTTATTCTGGCAATCTCAGAATTAGTAAGGGTTGGATCTCCATTTACATAGCGTAATTTTATTGTTACTAATTCTGTAATTTGTTGTTGAAAGAGCTGTAAAGTATTAGTAGAAGCCGAACCAGTTAGTTCTACTTCATATTGAATGGCTGCTAATGTTGATAATAATTCTGCTGGAATCATCATTTTACCCATTAATACTTGTTGCCCTAAAACCTGCCATTGTGCATTGCTTCCTGTAACTTGAGAAATTAACCAATTTCGTTGCGTAGTTCCAAGTAGTGTTCTATTAGGGTTTAACCAATCTGTTTGGAAATTGGCAACATTGAAATTTCCAGAAGTATCATAATAATCAGAATAATTTAATTGTTTATCTCTTCCAATAACTCTAGTATCTAACATTATTAAGTTTACCAAATTTCCAATATTGAAATTTCTATAAATTAAATTAATGTCATTTGTTTTCATAGGTAAAAACTCGCTATACGCTTTTATAGCATCAGCTTTTCTTGTCTCAAAGCTACCTTCATTTGCTTGATGATTTTCTGCTCCATTTTTATAAGTATCATTTGCAATTTCATGATCATCCCAAACACAAATAAAAGGTTTCTTTTGATGTGCTAATTGTAAATTTTTGTCTGAACGATATTGTTTGTAACGAGATCTATAGTCTTGTAAAGTTAGAATTTCATTTGCAGGAATATGTTTACGATCTAAAACACCAGTATATTCATTAGTTCCATATTGGTCTTCAGCATATTCATAAATATAGTCGCCTAGATGTATAATAATATCTGCATCAGAATTTGCCATTGCTTTATATACATTAAATAATCCAGCTGGATAATTAGCACAAGAGCAAACAGCTAATTTAATAGTATTTGTTGAAACAGGTAGTGTGATGGTTTCTCCAACAACAGAAACACTTCTATCTTCTTGATTAAAGAAACGATAATACAATTTTTTATTAGCGTCTAAATTTTGGAGTTCAATAGCTACAGTATAATCTCTAGTGTTATCAGTAATTACTTCTCCATTTCTAAAAACAGTTTCAAAATTACTATCATAAGCTACTTGCCAATATATTTTAACTTCCGGTTTACCAGTATTGTATCTTGTCCAAATTATTACCTGATTATGTGTTGGATCAAAACTAGCAACTCCATGAGAAAAAAGGTCAGATGAATAATCTTCAGGTATACCAAAAATAGTATCATCATCTGTGCAACTTATAAAATTTGGAGCTAAAAGGATTCCTCCAGTTGTTAAAATTGAATTGATTAAAAAGCGTCTTCTTGATAAATCCTTTTGACTCATTATTTCTATATTTAAATTTTAGCAAAAATCAAATATTAGATTTAAGAAGGTATTATTTAGACATTAATTTAATATTAAAAAATTATGTTAATCTTAAATAAATATTTTTTATATTTGAAATAAGCAAAATTTTATTAAATAAAGATGGCTGAAGATAAGCAAGTTAAAAATGTATATGATGAACTTGATTCATTTAATGATAATGATGCTAGTATAGGGATAAAACAAGATCAGACGTTAGATTTAAAAGCTGAATTAAATAAATTTAATCTTTGGTTAATAGATTATAAGGTTATTATAGATGTATTTGATATTGAAAACGTAAAAATAGAACCGTTTTCATCTGAAGATTGGATAATGAGGGTTAATAAATATGAAGGCGGAAAAAAAATCGTTTCATTTAATCCTAATATTATTAAGAAATGTAATTTTGAGTATTTAAAAATAGTTTTATTACACGAATATTTTCATTTAATTGTTCAGAAAGTTCCTAATAAAATAGATGCAGTTAAGATAAAAGATACTTTTGGCGGGGATTTTATGAATTTAATCGACATTGAAGCTGATTTTTATGTAGCTTTGTACTTAAGAAAGTCTAAAAATTATACTCTTGAAAAGTATTGGGAACTTTACTTTAATGGATCAAAAATATTTTCAGATGAGTGGATTAGAACAAAAAAATTTGAAAGATATATTGGGTCTTTATTATCAGTTAATAAAATGTTCTCTGAAGATTTAGAGAATATTTCTTTTGATTTGTTTTTACCTACAATTGCATCAATATACACTGAAGAAAGTATTATGATTCTTGTAGTCAAGCAAAAACATATTAGCTTTGAAGAAGTTGATGCAAATTATGAAGATTTCAAAAAAATAAAGGATATTTATAAAAATAATACTGATTTAGATTTCAAAAATTATTTTAAAGAAATAAAAGCTTTTACTACAAAAGCATTAAAATTAAATCATTATGGAAAGTTTAATTAAATCAAAAAGTTCTATTGTTGAAAAATGGTTAGATGAAAATGGTTTCTATAATATAAAAACTACAGACAATAACTATTTTGTTAAAGCAGATGGTAAAGACTCAAAAATGTTTATAGCAATTGCAGATAATTTTGAATTAGATACAGAAAGAATTAAACAATTTGCTTTAAATAATCTAAGGGAAGCATGGGTTGCAAGAATTAATGATGATGTTGAAAAAAAAGAGAACAACATTGAATGGGAAATGATTTAATTATTTTTTTCCTTCCCATTCTGCATAAAATTGCGACAAGAATTTTTCCATGAAAACATGTCTTTCTTTTGCGATTTTTTTCCCAGTTTCTGTATTCATTTTGTCTTTTAGAAGTAGTAATTTTTCATAGAAATGATTCAAACTTGGAGCATTATTGTTTTTATATTGCTCTTTATTCATGTCTAATTTTGGGGAAATATTAGGGTCATAAATAGTGTTATTTTTAAAACCACCATAGTTGAAAGTCCTAGCAATTCCTATTGCACCAAGGGCATCTAAGCGATCAGCATCTTGAACAATATCAAGTTCTTTGGATGTAAATTTTTTGTCAAAATTTCCACCTTTAAAGGAAATGTTTTCAATAATCGCAATAACATGGTTTATGGTATTTTTGTCTACATTTTGACTTTCTAAAAAAGTAGTTGCTATTTTAGGACCAATAGTTTCGTCTCCATCATGAAATTTACTATCGGCAATGTCATGTAACAGAGCGCCTAGTTTTACAATTTCAAGATTACATTCTTCATCTTTAGCAATTAAAAGAGCATTTTTATAAACACGTTCAATGTGAAACCAATCATGTCCTCCTTCTGCATTTTGAAGTTTCTCTTTTACGAAATGTATTGTAGTATCAATTAATTGCATTTTTTACAGTTATAAAAATCTCTACTAAAGTCTTTATGTTTTAAACTTTAGTAGAGATATGTTTTGTTTTTTTTATAATTATTTAATTAAAGCAGGTTGTACCCATTTAAAAATATGTCCTTCTTCTGGTATTACAAGTCTTTCGGAAATTCGTGCCATACGTGCTGGTAACTTCATTAGGAAATCTCTCGCTTTTTCAGCTTCATCTGTTAGATTCACAATTTTATCAATTTCCCATTTATCAATCAATTTTTGCATAATATCTACATAATCATTTGCAGTGTAGACACCAATTCTTTGTGCAGAATCAGAAAATTGTTCAAAAGCAGTACTAATTTTTTGACCTGATTCTCTTAGGAAATGAGCAGGCATTGTAATTTTATGTTTCATCATGTGTTGAAAAGCAAGCATCATTTCACTTGGATCAACTTCAAAAATTTTACTTACAAATGTACTATATGCTTGATGATGACGCATTTCATCTCCAGCAATTAATCGGCACATTTTTGATAATTTATTGTCTCCGAATTTTTTTGCCATTTGCGCTACTCTGTTATGAGAAATATAGGTTGCTAATTCTTGGAAACTAGTGTATACAAAGTTTTTATAAGGATCTCTACCTGTTCCAATATCAAAACCATCATTGATTAAATGTTGAGTTGTTTGCTCAATTTCCTTCATATTAACTCGTCCAGATAAATACAGGTATTTGTTTAATACATCACCATGACGGTTTTCTTCTCCGGTCCAGTTACGAACCCATTTACTCCAGCCATTTCTTCCTTCATTATCTACTCCTTCAACTTCCATTAACCAAGATTCATAAGTAGGTAAAGCTTCCTCAGTAATTGTATCACCGACTAAAACTACCCAAAAATCATAAGGTAAATCTTTTGCAATTTCTCTTAATTCTGTTACTTCATCAAAGAATTTTTCACTTTCAGAATTTGGTAACAAATCGGTTGGTTGCCAAATTTTTTCAACTGGAATTAAAAACTCTTCAACAAAGGAATCAATTTTTTTTTCCAAAAACTGCATTACTTCTAAGCGTACATTTTTTATTGACATTTTATTTCGTTTTTATATTTTGTGTAATTATATTTTCTGTTTTCTCAAAAATCTCATCAAAGGTATAATCTGAAATTTTTAAAGGCTCATGAACTTCAAATGTTATTTTATTTCCTAATCCAAGTGGGAATTGACCATATTTTGTCATTTTCCAAGAATTATTAATAGTTATAGGTGCAAAATAGGCATCTGGAGCAAATTTGTAAAGCATTTTTAATCCATTGACTGAAAAAGGTTTTGGAACTCCTGTTTTGCTTCTTGTTCCTTCTGGGAAAATAACTACAGAATAATTGTTTTTGTTTATAAATTCTCCACATTTTTTTATTTCTCCTAATGCCTGTTTCCCGTCTTTTCTATCAATAAGAGCAGATCCACCATGCCTTAAATTATAAGAAACACTAGGAATTCCTTTTCCTAATTCTTTTTTACTAATAAATTTTGGTTGCCAATCTCTCATAAACCATATTATAGGAGGAATATCATATAAGCTTTGATGATTTGCAACTATAATTAATGGAACGTTTTTAGGTAGTTTTTCTCTTCCTTTAAAAGAATATGTTGTTCCTAATATTAAAGTATTTCTAACTAAAAAGAAATTTAATATTGCTACGCTTAATCGATGTGCATTATATCCAAATAGATTAAAACAGATCCATTGTATAGGATGAAAAAGACATAACCAAAATAAAAATAAAAAGTAATACAGTATAGAAATAGGGTAAGATAAAATCTTTTGCATAACTTAAATAATGTTTGATACAAAGGTACTATTAAAAACAAAAAACCATTAGATTTACTAATGGTTTTTATATATGCTAGCATAGTATTTTAGCAATATTCGCTATAGGCATCTTTTAAGTTCTCTGCAATTAATTCCGCAGGTCTTCCTTCAATATGATGACGTTCTAACATGTGGACTAATTCTCCATCTTTAAATAAAGCCATACATGGAGATGATGGAGGAAAAGGAAACATATGTTCTCTAGCTTTATCAACGGCTTCTTTATCAACACCTGCAAAAACAGTTATTAAGTTTGAAGGTTTTTTAGAGTTATCTAAGCTCATTTTTGCACCTGGACGAGCATTTCTTGCTGCACAACCACAAACTGAATTTACTACAACAAGAGTTGTTCCATTTGATTTTATTGCTTTGTCAACATCTTCAGCACTATGTAATTCTTGAAAACCAGCATCTGAAAGTTCTGCTCTCATTGGTTTTACCATTTCTTCTGGATACATATTTTTTGTTTTAAATTTTTATTTATGTTGTTTAGATTTATTTTAAATCTTTTACAAAGATAATGAGAATTATAAACTTAAGAATTAAAGAAATCATAAAGATTTTTTATAATATGATAAAGAAGTGGTCAATTATAATAATCGATTAAATAGTGCTTTAATAAATGGAGCTTTTGGGCATTTCATAATCACTTTAAAATCTTCAAAATAAGTTGTCTCTTCATCTAAAAATTTAAAAATCAAAATTGGATTTCCTTTTTTAAATAAGGAAGAAAATAGAGTTGCACCAAGTTCATTTCTTATATATAGAATGTCAATAAATAATAGATCGTAGAACCAAAACTTATTTTTTTTATGAAATGTCCTAAAGTCATTTTCAGCTAAAATGAATTGTACTAACTGTTTAGATTTTTTGGTTACATTTTTAAAGGTAAAACCAGTACTTGCTTTTGTCCAACCACCAGCGGAGCCAATATGGATTATATTTTTAGAATTGTTTTTCCAAAATTCATAGCAGGTCATAGGAATATTTCCTTTTTCTTTTTCAATAATTTCAAATTCAGTAATCCCTATTTTTTTGATATATTCTTTTATTTCATTTTCATATTCTTCTCTATCAAGTAAGTCTTTTGAAAATAAAGTGTACTCAATTAAAGCCTCGTTTTTTGATGTAGGCAACACATACATAAAACGAGTATTTCCCTTTTGATTTACGGAAAAATCCATAAATGTTGCCATATTCTCATTAAAAACAGATTCTTCAGATTTAATGTGCCAACCTATAAAGTGTTGTTGCAATAAAGGGAACTTGGTTTGAGATTTAATAATTTTGGGATTAAAAATAGAGTTAAAAACTTTATCACAAGTAAAATTTTTATTTTCTGTTTTTACGATACATTGATTTCCATCATCTTTAAAATTAATTACTTTTTCATTTAGGAAATGGATGTTATTATGTGTATTAATTTTCTCGAAAATGAAATTGTAGAAATCAATCCCTTTTATCATTTTGTATTTATAAGGAGCAATTTTTAAGGTTTTTTTTGAAGTTGAATCTGAAAAACTAGCAGATTCCCATTCTTTATAAACGATACTTTCAAAGACGGAAGACTTATCCCAAAAACACCATGTTCTATCATTTGATTTTTTTAAGTCTTGATCAATTAATAAGATAGAAGTACTTTTAAAACTTTCAGATAATATCATTTCATAAACTGTCATTAAAGCAGATAATCCTGATCCTGTAAATATATAATGATAATGTTGCATGTTTTCAAAGATATTGAATAAGAAGAAATTAAAAAAAGAAAAGTCACTCTGTCTTAGAGTGACTTTTACAATTCATTGAATATTTGTGATGTTAACTAAGTATTGCCTTGTTGTATAATAAAGGTTTCCAATGTTTATAGCTAACAAATATTAAATATTAATTTGCAATTAATAATGCAGCAACTAATATAAGTTCTCCAATTTCATGAGGTTCTAGAAATAAATGAAAGAGAAAAATATTAAGAGTAATAGGAAGCGTTATGAAAGCTCCAATTTTTGCAAAAACCTGACTAATTAATAGAATTCCAGCTAATAATTCCATAACTCCAAGAAATGGCCAAAAATAACCAGTTTGCTTCATTCCAAAAATATAGTTTTTGATTACTAGAATTTCTTCATTTGGAGCTATTTCTTCACCTTTTTGAACTTGCTCAATTACTTTATACGGACTAGGTTTTTCTCCAGTAAACTTTTTTATTCCTCCATTAATCATAAAGCCACCTATGAATAAATTTAAGACTATTATGAATATTTTTAATAGTTTCATCTTAGTTTAATTTAGAATATTCAAATGTAGTTGTGCCTCTTTCACTTGCATTATTCAACATAGAAGTGAATTTTATTTTATAAATGTTTCCAGCAGTATCTTTTAAAACATAGAAAAGATTTGTTTTTACCGATGGAGCAGGATATGTCGATCTCCAATTTGAACCTATCGCTCTTCTGTCTTTTGCTTCATTTGTGCTAAAATTAGTAGAGTTTACATTGTTTATATTAAAGTCAGTATATGAAAAATCGGTAGTTGAAACACTATAAACAGCAGTTCCTGCTAATGCATTTGTTATAACAACATCACTGAAGAAATAAGATACATTTTCACCATTATATTGTGTGTAATTCATAAAAGGAGTTATGTTTAAGTCCCATTTGTCTTTTTCTGGTTCAGCATTTACTATATTGTTTGTGATTAAACTATAAAAAGTATGATTAAATGCTGCATTTTTTGAAATAATTACTTCATTATGTGTCGTCGCATCAATATTAGCATATTGTAATTTATAATTATTACCACTTCTAAGAATTCTGATTTTTTTCCAACCTCTATCATCTCCTGTTAAAGCTGTTCCTGTTCCACTTGCGGTAGTAGTTGAAACATCTTGACCAAGATTTACTAAATACACTTTATTTTCACTGTCTACAGATGATATTTCAGCAATAGAAGTTCCTGATAAGTTTCCATAAGGGTTGTCAATGTATATTGAACCACTAGGTATATAATTTCCTGTTGTAACATTTGGATCTTCGGCTTGTACTTCATCAATATTAGTAGTAGCCAGTTGTTTTACTGCAAGCTTGTTTATTGCAGGATTTAGAACTACTCTAAATTCATTTCCAGAATGAAAACCTAATTCCCAAGAAGTTCTAGAAATAGCGGTTTCTGTTCCCGAACTTAGATCTATATATACTTGATTGGGTAAATTATTTCCTCCATTTTCAGCTATTGTAGTATTTTCAGTAATGGCAGTTTCATTGAAGTTTAATTGAGTATAATTTGTAGTAGATGGAATTTCAATATTAGAAAGAGAAGTAGATGCAATTGTGAATTTTACATTTTTAGTTTCTCCTTCAATAGCTTCAATTATTTTTGTAAAAGTAAAAGAAGTATTAGTCGCACCCGAATTAAAAGGAACGGTAATAGTTGTTCCTGTAATAGCAGGGTTTGTGCTAAAATCTATTCCATTACTAACATTTGTAGGTGTTACATTTAATGTAATAGCTCCTGCTGATGTTGCGGCACTTGAGAAAGCAATGTTTACCGTTGTTTCAGTTGATGATAAGTTAACTTCTGGATTCATAAACGCTGCTTGAATTGTAGATAGTGTTTCAGCGTCATCGTCTTTGCTACATCCAAGAATTGAAAGAGCAATTATAGATAAAAATAAAAAGACATTTTTTTTCATGGTAATATATATATAGTTAATAATTTAATTTATAAGACAATTTCATAAAATAGGAGCGACCGTAGCCAAGTAAAATATCTGAAGAACTTGTATGAGTTCCTGTGGTTATTCCTTGATTAATTCTTGTTACATTGAGTATGTTTCTAGCACCTATATTTAATTCTAATTGTTTTTTAAAGAATAGTTTCCTTATCGAAGCATCTAAAAAGGAGTAACTTTCTATTTCAGATAGTTTATAAATAGTTTCATTGTTTTCAATAGAACTAACAAATTGTTGTTGCTTTCCATTGAATTTATAGTACAATGAAAATTGGGTATTTATTTTTGGTATTTCATAAGAAAGATTAGAGTTGAATTGTAAATTATATAAGAATTTATCGTCTGAAACAGCTTCTCCATTATCGATGACTTGTGAAATGCCAACATATATTAATCCTGCGGAAGCATTCCATTTTTTATAATTAATTTGATGAGTGGTTGAAATGTTCCACATTTTATAGGAATTAATGTTTATGTATTGATAAACGGGACTTGTGGAGTTAGGTTCAAAACCAACAAAAGCCATATCTATTCTGTTATCTACATTTAGAAAAGAGGTTGAAATTTGATTAGCAAGTTTTAAGTCAGATTTAAAAGAGGTTGTTTTTTTTAAGTTTACATCTAAAGAGGTACTTTGTTCTGGAATTAAATTTTCATTTCCATAGAATTGATGTCCTGAAAATTTTATTTTAGAATAAAGTTCTTCAAACGTAGGAACTCTAAAAGATTTTCCCATTGAAGATCTCAATTCGAAGTCATTATTAAAAAGATAACGTAATCCTAGTGAAGAGGCTGTTTGATTATCAAACTTAGATTGTGCTGAAGCTCTTATTCCTGCGCGAATTAAGAAATTTGAAGCTGCTTTTATTTCTGAAGCTATAAAGAAATCATAGTTTTCAAATCGTTTTCTTATTGGGTTTAGTGTTTGGTTTTCTCCATCGACTAATGCAAATCCGTGATTATTTACAAATTCGTATCCTAATTGTAAGTCAACAATTTCATTTTTAAAGAAATTACTTAATGTTCCAGTAGAATAAAGAACTTCAGCAGATTGATTTTTTGTTGAAATAGTATTCTCTTCGTTGTTGTTTTGAAAATTATAAATAAAATTTTCAGTATTTCTACTTTGTTTTTGATGTGAAACAGAGATATTATATTTTAAAGAATAGAGAGAGCCTACTGCATTAAAGTGGTGATAAAATCGTGTGGTTTTATATCGTTTATCTTTCGCAAATTTATTTTCTCCAAAAGGAGGATTGGCAACAACTAATATGGTAGGATTAAAATAATCGATGTTCTCATTTAAGTAATCAAATTTGTAAAATGCTCTAAAACTATTTTTCTTATAAGAGATCATTCCATTTGTGAAATATTGAAGTTTTGGTAACCAAGTATATCCTCTTTTATTATCAGATTCTGAATAATTTTCACCTTTTCTATTGTCTAGGTAGCCTTTAAAATCATTTCTATTAATGCCTAATGAAGCGAACCAATTATCATTAATTTTATTGGATATTTTAATAGATTGTATATGTTTTCCTTTGTCAAAAGCAGAATATTCATTTCCAACGGTTTCTTCTTGGAGTGTTGTATTTATTTCCCATCGATGTAAGGATGATTTTTTCGTTATAATATTTAAAATACCAGTGACAGCTCCAGCACCATGAGTTACCCCCATTGAGCCTTCTATTATTTCAATTTTTTCAATATCATCCAGATTAATTTGGGTTAAGTCAATATTATTTCCTAAACTATTATCACTTACAATTGGAATATTATCAACTAATATTTTAAAATATGTTGCATCTAAACCAAACATTGAAACTGTAGATCTGCCTGTTCCAGAACTAGGTGTTATTGTAATATTTAAATATTGATTTAAAACATCGGAAAGGTTATTTGCAGCTAATTTCTCCATGTCTTCTTTTGTAATCACACGAACATTGTGAACTGCTTTTTTTAATGATTGCGGTTCAAATTGAGCAGTTACAACAACTTCCTTTAATTCATTTATTGTAGTACTATCTTTTTTTATTTCTTGTGAAAATCCTTTGATAATCAGTAATAAAGAAGTGATTTGGAATATTCTGTTTTTCATTATTTAGAATTGTTCTTGATAATTTTTGTCAAAAGTATACCTTATTTTTATTTATTCCAAATAAATATAATATCTTTGTCGAAAGAAATTAAACTTAAAAAAAAATGGATATAATGAAAATCAAACCAACATGTATGATAGCATCAATTATGCTAGTTAGCTCTGTATTAGTAGGGCAGGAATCTAATAAGAAAGAAGATATTAAAGTAATAAAAGCGATGTGCGGCTGTTATGAAGTAAAATTTAATTTTACTGAAACTTTTCAAACAGAAAAAGATTCAACATATAAACCATCTCCTACAAAAATTGATTATGGATTAGAATGGGTAGAATTAGTTGAAGACAAATCAAATAAGTTAGTATTACAACATTTATTAATAGTTGGAGATGATGCAATTGTAAAACATTGGAGACAAGATTGGCTATATGAAAACACTGATTTTTATCAATTTTTTAAAGATAAAACATGGAAGTTTGAGAAATTAAATCCAAAAGAAGTAAAAGGACAATGGACACAAAAAGTATATCAGGTAGATGATAGTCCAAGATATGAAGGAACTGCATCATGGATACATGCAGATGGAAAACATTATTGGATGAATACAACCGATGCACCTTTACCAAGAAGAGAACATACAATACGTAAAGATTATAATGTTTTAGAAAGAAGAAATATTCATGAAATTACAGATTATGGGTGGTTACATGAGCAAGATAATAGAAAAATTGTTCGTAATGATGATGGAAAAGATGTAGAACTGGCTCAAGAAAAAGGGTTAGATTTGTATGTAAAAGTTGAAGATTCTAAGTGTGTTGCAGCTCAAAAATACTGGAAAGAAAATAAAGTAATGTGGAAAAATGTAAGAGATAAATGGGAAACGATTTTTAATAAAAACAAAGATTTAACACTTGAAAAAAGTGTAGATAAAAAACCTCTTTTTATGCATTTGTTTGATTTAAAAGGTAGTACTCCAAAAGCTGAAACGGATAAGATAATTGATTCATTTATAAAAGAATAGTCATGTGTCGATTAAAAATAATAAAAAGAACGACAAATGGACTTTTATTATTTTGTCCAAATGCAAAGATATTTCAATTATCTTTCAATAACTTGTTATTAAACTTAACAAGTTATGAGCTAGATGTTTTTATTGATTATATAAAAAATGTTGATGAAGATTATTGGGAAAAAGAATATGAAAATTCTATCTATGAGAAAAGAATTCCAATACCTACAACTCAAAAAAATTTAATGATAATGCTTGACGTATTTGAAATTAAAGAATTGAGAATATTAATGGGTGTAAAAAATAAAAATAGATTTTTAACACTTAATGAAATAGATTACAAATTAGTATTGAATTAATTTGGATTACTTGTAGTTGGTTAATTTTAAAAGAGTTTCATTTTTTAATGGAACTCTTTGTTTTTTTAATAACGAAAGGATATAAAAGTTAAATCTATAGTTAGAATAGAGTTTATTAAAGTTAATAGGTTAAATTTGAATAGAATTGAATTATAAAAGTATGTTTGAAGAATATGAAAAAGCACTAGAAAAGCATCAAAAAAGCTTAAAAGTAACATCTTTGCCATTAATAAGTTGGGATTTTTATGGTTTGCAAATGCATGAAATAAAAGAGTTTAATACATTACAAAATAACTGGAAAGATAAGATTGTCTATGTTGACATTATAGAAAGTAAGAAAGTGATTATTGTCACAGACCATAATTTTAAAATTATATTCTCTTCTAGAAATGTAACTGAAATGAATGGGTATAATTATAGAGAAATAATTGGAAAATCGCCAAGAATATTTCAAGGAAAAGAAACTTCAGAAGAAACAAAAAATAATATTAGATTAGCAATAAAAGAAAGAAAGCCATTTAAAGAGGTTATTTTAAATTATAAAAAAAATGGAGAGACCTATTTATGTGAAATCGATGCTTTGCCAAAATTTGACAGAAAAGGTAATTTCTTAAATTATATTGCATTTGAAAAAACAGCATAAAAAAACCTGAGATTTCTCAGGTTTTATATTTAATCAACAATAATTTTTACGGCTGTTTTGTTTTCATCAATAGCTACAAAAGTAAATTCTCCTGTTACGGCTTTTTCACGAGTATCATTGTACATTTTTTCAATAAAAATATCAACTCTAACTTTTATACTAGTATTTCCTAAATAAGTTACTTTTCCTATAAGTTCAATAATTGTTCCATGAGGAATAGGTTTTTTAAAATCAATTTTATCACTGCTTACAGTTACCATTTTTTGTCTGCTAAAACGAGTAGCAGTTATAAAAGCCACTTCATCCATAAGCTGCATTGCTGTTCCTCCAAAAAGAGTGTCATAATGATTGGTTGTATTAGGAAAAACAGCCTTGAATACTCTAGTAATTGAACTTTCTATTCTTTTTTCTAAACTCATAATTTTAAATTTTCTAAGCGTTTTTGTTTTAAAAAAATGTACACTTATTAGTCTGTCAAAAATAGAACTTATATCAAAAATAACAGCAATATTTTATATTTAATTGAAGATATATCTCAACCCTAAAAAACCTCTTATTCCTTGGTTTGGTGCATAGACATAACTAGGGTCAAAAGTAAGTGCATAAGGATTATTTTCAGTTGGAACAGCATTTCCATTAGCATCAAATACTACATCATTATCAAAAGGATCATTTGCCCTTGCAATTAAGAAAGGATTGTTTTTATTTGGCGTCCAATTTAATAGATTTTTAATACCCCCATATAATTCAAAATATTTTAATTTTTTATATGTGAATTGAATATTTTGAATACTCCAAACAGGAGAATATTCACTTCTTGGATCTAAATCGCCAAGTAAAGGTAAACGCATAGGTCCATATAGATTACCAGTATAATCAATAGAAAGATTCCATTTTGAAATATCATAAGTAATGCCCCAAGTTGCACTAAATTTTTCAGTTAATATTGGGGTAGATAATATACCGTTTCTTTTATTTTTAGATTCTAAAGCCGTAAAGCCTACCATTGTTTTTAATCCAAAAGGGAAAATCAATTCAATATTTCCTGTTAATCCATAAGTTTTAGAATATCCATTTAAATTTGAATAAATAATTTGATTAGGATTTGTGTCATAGTCTGGAATAATTTGATTTTTAAAATGGGTGTACCAACTAGAAAATTCAATAACAGAATGAATTCCGTTTTCAAATTCGAATTTTTTTAAATAATTCAAATTAATATTATATGATTTTTCAGGATTCAGATTTTCAGTTATTATAACATCTCTAGACCCAGTTAAAGCGGCATGCTCTTCTGTAAATAAATTCACAATTCTAAATCCAGTTCCTGCATTTATTCTAAATATATCACTTTTTGATGGTTTCCATTTATAAGCGATTCTTGGTGTAAAGATGGCACCGTGAATAGAATTATAATCATATCTAGAACCAAGTAAAATGCTATGTTTTTCCGCTAACTTAATTTCATCTTGAACAAAAAAACTACTTATTTTACTTTTTTCAGATTCTATTGTAGCAGTTGTGTTATCATTATAGTATTGATAACGAAAGGCTGCTCCAAATAGTAAATCATGATTTTTTATTTTTTTATCCCACGTAAGTTGACCGTAAGTAATTTCTTGTTGAGCTAAAAACAAAATATTTCCATAAACTGAATTTTGATTATGATTAGTATAAGAAAATGAGGCATAAACATTTTCAGAAATAGGTAATTGATATTTCCCTATTAATTCATAACGCTTTGTATAAATGCTTTCTCCATAAATATCACTTCCACCACGATAATTTTTATTCCATTGCATTTCTCCGCCCCAACGATCTTCGTAAAAGAATCTTGAAGCTAAACTGAATTCTTTCTCACTTGTTCTATTAAAAGTAAATTTATTAAAAACAGAAATTCTATCTTGTAAAGTAACATCCGTAAAATTATCATGATTATTATCTATAGGGTTGCTATAATTGAAATAATTAACACCTAGTAAAGACTGAACGCTTTTTCCAATGTTATATTTTCCTCCTAAATCAATATTATTTTCAAACCAAGAAGTTGAGAAAATATCAGCATAAAACAAAGGAGCTGTTTCAGAGCTTTTGGTTATAATGTTAATTAATCCACCAACAGCTTCGCTGCCATAAAGAGAGGATGCAGGCCCTTTTACAATTTCTATCCTGTCTATTAATGAATTTGGAATTCCAGACAATCCATAAACAGTAGACAATCCACTTACTATTGGCATTCCGTCAATAGTTACCATAGTATATGGTCCTTCTAAACCATTAATATGTATATCTCCAGTATTACAAATATTACAATTAAGTTGAGGACGAACACCATTTACATTTTGTAAAGCTTCAAAAATATTTGGCGTTGGATTTTTTTTAAGAAAAGTAGCAGTATATACTTCTACAGGAACAGGAGTTTCTAATCGAGAAACTGCTTTTAATGTTCCAGTAACTACAACTTCATTAAGATTTTGACTCTCATCAAGATTAATATTTATAGTGAGTTGTGTTTCATTATATAGTATTATATTCTTTTTTTGAGTTTTAAAACCAATAAAAGAAAAATGAATAATATACTCTCCTTGAGGTATATTTTTAAGAATATAATTCCCATTCTCATCTGTATTACTACCAATATTAAGTTTTGGAATATATACAGATGCAAACGCTAAAGGTTCTTTTTTTGAAGTAATTACACCTTTTATTGTAGTTTGAGAAAAACAAAATGTAGAAAGGAGTATTGTTAATAGAAATATATTTTTCAATGTTATTTAAATAAAAATTTAGACAAAACTAAAAATATTATTTCATTAAGCAAAAATATTTTATATATATTTGCTAAAACTTTGTGTATGACGGTTTCAGAAGAAAATTATTTAAAAGTTATTTATCACCTTTCATTAGTGTCTCCAAAAGGCGTGAATACTAATGCAATTGCAGGAATGCTAGATACTAAAGCATCATCAGTAACTGACATGATTAAAAAATTAGCTGAAAAAGATTTAGTTAGCTATATAAAATATCAAGGTGTTTCTTTAACAGAAAAAGGATTGTATTCTGCCAAAATGATTGTTAGAAAACATCGTTTATGGGAAGTGTTTTTAGTTGAAAAACTAGCATTTTCTTGGGATGAGGTTCATGAAATAGCGGAAGAATTGGAACATATTAAATCTGAAAAATTGATTAATAAATTAGATGATTTTCTTGGTTTTCCTGCTTTTGATCCACATGGAGATCCAATTCCAAATTCAAACGGAGAGATAAAAAAGCTACAAAAGAAATTGTTATCAGAAGTAAGTTTAAATACTAAGTTTCAATGTGTAGGCGTAAAAGATACTTCTGTTGAATTTTTGCAATTTTTGGATAAAAAAAATATTGCATTAGGAACATGTATAATAATTCTTGAAAAAGAAGCTTTTGATGAAACATTAAAGATAGAGGTTAATAATAAAACGATTACTATATCAAATAAAATTGCAAATAATTTATACGTTCAATAAGTATGTATCAAAATTTAATAGAATATTTAGAAAATATCGATCCTATATTGGCGGCATTCTATGCTACTATGTTTACATGGTTTGTAACAGCAGCAGGTGCTTCATTTGTTTTCTTTTTTAAAAGTATGAATAGAGTAGTTCTAGATGGAATGCTTGGATTTACAGGAGGAGTAATGGTAGCAGCTAGTTATTGGAGTTTATTAGCTCCAGCAATTGAAATGAGTGAAGGTGAGGGTTTTGTAAAAGTAATGCCAGCAGCAGTAGGGTTTTTAATGGGAGCTTTGTTTCTTTTTGCTTTAGATAAAACATTGCCTCATTTGCATATTAATTTTAAAGAAAGTGAAGGAATAAAATCACCTTGGCAACGTACAACGTTATTAGTATTAGCTATAACATTACATAATATCCCAGAAGGATTAGCTGTAGGAGTTTTATTTGGTGGAGTAGCTGCTGGAATTCCTGAAGCGTCTATTGCAGGAGCAGTAACCTTAGCTATTGGTATAGGAATTCAAAATTTTCCCGAAGGAATTGCCGTTTCAATGCCGTTGAGAAGGATGGGAATGAGTAGAAGAAAAAGCTTTATGTATGGTCAGGCTTCTGCAATTGTAGAACCTATTGCTGGAGTTATTGGAGCTTTAGCAGTAACTTTTTTCACACCTATTCTACCTTATGCATTAGCTTTTGCTGCTGGTGCAATGATATTTGTTGTTGTTGAAGAAGTAATTCCTGAAACACAACAAGATAAAAATACAGATATAGCAACTATGGGTTTTATAGGTGGTTTTATTGTGATGATGAGTTTAGATGTTGCATTAGGATAAAATGTTTATCTTAGTATTATAAATGTATTCACATGAAAGTATTGATTATAATTTTATCCGTTTTTTTAACACAATGTTCTTCAAAAAACAATATTTCTCAAGGAGAGTTGTTGTTAAACTCAACATCTAAAACAAATGTTGGAAGCGGTTATGAAATGAAGATTAGCAAGTTTGTTTCTGATTCTCGTTGTCCTGAAGGAGTTAATTGTATTTGGATAGGACAAGTAGAAATGAAAATTGCAGTTTATAAAGGAGAAACTTTAGTAGAAGAAAAATTAATTATAGTTACCTCAAATACTTTTGAAGAAAATAGGACGTGGTTCTCTAAATATATAAAATTACCAGATATGTCTATTACATCAATTGTAATAACACCTAATAGAGTGAAAGATATTGAGATAAAAGAGGATGAATATAAATTAAGTATTTATTTTGAGTAGGTGTTTATTAATGACATCCACAATCATCACCACAAGAGCCTGATTTTTTAGATTTCTTTTTCCAAAAGAATTTTTTTAATAAAAAGCCAATTGCAAATGCAAGTGTTATATAGACTAATATTTGTTGAAGGTTCATGATTTTAATTTTTTAAAGTAAATTCTAAACGTATATAAGTTGTAAATTAGATAGATTCTATTTTATTTTAAAATTTGATACGCCAGTAATGCTGTTAAATAAGCAAATCCACTCATAAAGACAAATTGAATTATAGGCCATTTCCATGAATTTGTTTCTTTTTTTACAATTGCAACTGTAGAAATACATTGCATTGCAAAAGCATAAAAAAGCAATAATGAAAAGCCAGATGCAAAATTAAATATTTTCTCTCCAGTAACAGGGTGAACTTCTGCCGCCATTCTATTTTTAATTGTTATTTCTTCATCGCTATGGCTGCCCACATTATATATAGTAGCTAAAGTACCAACAAATACTTCTCTTGCTGCAAAAGAACTAACAACAGCAATGCTGATTTTCCAATCATATCCTAAAGGCATTAGTACAGGTTCAATTACTTTACCCATTATACCAATATATGAATTCTCTAGTTTATAACTATTAATTTTATTTTCAACTAAATCAGGATCTAATTCTATATTGTTTTCAGTAAGGTTTTTTACAATAATACTTTCAGCATTTTCAAAATTCTTACTTGGACCATGAGATCCTAGAAACCAAAGTATTACTGATAAAGCTAAGATAATTTTACCAGCTCCAGTTACAAATGATTTTGTTTTTTCAATAACGTTTAAAGCTACATTTTTAAGCATAGGAACCTTATAAGAAGGCATTTCAATAACGAAATAAGATTTACAGTTAAGTTTTAAAAAGTAATTTAAAATTACTGCTGAAAGAACAGCCATTCCAAAACCTAAAAGATATAAAAGCATTAGAGTTAATCCTTGTAAACTTAAAAACCCAAGAACTCTTTTTTCAGGAATTATTAATGAAATTAGAATAGCATAAACAGGTAATCTTGCAGAACAAGTTGTAAAAGGAGTAACCAATATTGTTATTAAGCGTTCTTTCCAGTTTTCAATATTTCTAGCTCCCATAATTGCTGGAATTGCACATGCTGTTCCAGAAATTAATGGTACGACACTCTTTCCAGATAATCCAAATTTTCGCATAATTTTATCCATAAGAAAAACAACACGACTCATATAACCACTTTCTTCTAAAACGGAAATAAATAAAAATAAAAAAGCAATTTGAGGGATGAAAATTACAATTCCACTTATTCCAGGAATAATTCCTTCACTTAAAAGATTCGTAAATTCTCCTGCTGGAAGATTGTTTTTTGTATAAGCACTTAATGATGTAAAACTCTCATCTATAAAATCCATTGGAATAGTACTCCAATCAAAAATAGATTGGAAAATTAAAAGTAGAATTCCAAAAAAGATAAGATAACCATATACTTTATGAGTAAGTATTCGATCTAATTTAGCTCTTAAATCAGTAGCTTTTGAAGCGTCTATTTTTTGCCCAATTTTTAAAGTGTCATTAATAAATTGGTATCTTTTTATAGTTTCTTTTTGCTGTAATCTTTTTAAATCACTGTGCGATTTTGTAAATGAACTTTTAATTTCATTTCTATCTAGATTTAAAAAATTTACATCTTGGGTAATCACTAACCAAAGTTTGTATAATAATTGGTTAGGAAATGCTCTTCTTAAATTATTAAAATATTCAGGATCAATACTTGATGCATTTAAACAAGGCTCTTTGGATAAAGAACTATAGTTTAAAATTAACGATTTTAGTTCATTAATTCCAGTTTTTTTTCTAGAACTTACTAATGCAATTTTAGTTTTTAATTCTTTTTCTAATATAGGAATATCAAGCTCAATTCCTTTCAACTGCATTCTATCAGCCATGTTTATAACAAGGATAGTAGGAATTTCTAAGTCTTTAATTTGGGTAAATAAGAGTAAATTTCGTTTTAAATTCTCTACTTCAGTAACTACTATTGCAACATCTGGAAAGTCTTCGTCTTTCTTGTTTAATAATAATTCAATAACAACGTTTTCATCAATTGAGCTAGCATTTAAACTATATGTTCCTGGTAAATCAATTATTTTTGCTTTTACAGAATCAGACAGTTTACATGTTCCTTGCTTTTTTTCAACAGTAATTCCTGGATAGTTTCCAACTTGTTGATTTAAACCAGTTAATTGATTAAAAACAGATGTTTTTCCTACATTAGGATTTCCTATTAAAGCAACTTTTATAGTAGAATTTGACATTAATTAGATGGTATTTTCAGTAGTTACGAATATTTCATTTGCTGTTTCTTTTCGAATAGCAACGTGAGAATCGTTTATATTAAAATAATATGGATCGCCAAAAGGAGCGATTTGAATCAATTGAATAGAATTACCAGGTAAGCAACCCATTTCTAAAAGCTTCAAAGGAATTTCATCAATATTAATTTCATCAATTAATCCTTTTTCTCCTATTTTTAAATTAGATAATATTTTTCTCAAACCTTATTTAGATTGAATTAAAATACAAATGTAGCTAATAATTTAGAAAAAGAATGATAAATAAATTATAAAATATTGAAGTTAATTATTGCAAAGGAAAAGAATATCTTCATAAAGTTTTTTTACTTCTTCTAGATTAGTTCCATCATAAAAACCTCTGATTCTTCTTTTTTGATCTACAAGGATAAAGTTTTCAGTATGTACCATATCATACATTTCATCTATATTTCCAGTTTTAACTGCTAAGTATGATTTTCTGGCAATGTAATAAATGTCTTTTTTATTTCCAGTAACCAAATTCCATTTTTCATCTATTACTCCTTTTTCTTGAGCATATTTTTTTAAAACAGGAACACTATCAATATCAGGAGTTACAGAATGAGATAATAGCATTACTTTCGGATTGTCTTTAATCTTTTCTTGTAACCAAACCATATTATCAGTCATTTTTGGACAAATTGAAGGACAAGTTGTGAAAAAGAAATCAGCCACATATATTTTATCCTTATAATCTTCCTGAGTAACTATTTTTCCATTTTGATTAGTAAAAGAAAAATCAGCTATGAAGTGTTTATATCCAATGTGTTGAATTGTAGTATCTACAAGCTCTGGATTTACATCTCTTGGAGTATAGATTCGTAATTTTTTTTGCGGTTTTGTAAGAGTATATATCCCAATGAATATTCCAATTAGAATGAATATGAATACAACTATAAACCAAATATGTGCTTTCTTGTTTAATCTCATAATTAATGCAAAATTAATTTTTTTTAAAAGATAAATAGCAAAAAGGGTGTTAATGTTAGATGAGTTACATTAGTTTTGGTAGGATTAAGATTTATTTGTAGTCTATTAATTAAGGGTGTAAGAATCATAAAAAAATCATAAATTCTGATTGTTTTTCTTAGTCTACTTTTGTGATTTTAATAATAATAAAAATGATCTTAAAATAGTTAAATATCAAGTTTAGTCAAATAAAGTATATTTTAAACTTATAAAACATGTTGACTATTAATATAGAAATTAATTTAACAACTACTATAAAAAGATATAGTTTGTTAAAATTAATTATAAAAAAGACATTATTTCTAAAAGAATTGTTAAAGAATAAAAGGGAGTTTTCCGAACCAATTGAAATAAAGTATATTTGTTTTCGCTACTATAACTTTAAAAAATTAACCAGAATGAAGAATTATATTTTTAAAGGGAGCATTTGCATCCTTTTATTAGCTACAACATTAAACTCTTGTAAAACAGGGAAAACAGCAAAAAAAGAAATTGTCGGTATAAATACAAATTATATGGACAAATCAGTTCGACCAGCTGACGACTTTTTTCGTTATGTAAATGGAAAATGGTTAGACAATACAGAAATACCTTCAGATAGAACAAGATGGGGAAGTTTTGATGAACTAAGAAAGAAAACAGACGAAGATGTAATGTTTATCTTAAAAAAAGCATTAGTAGATAGAACAATTGAACCAAATTCTGATCAAGGTAAAGCGATAAGTCTTTATAAAACAATACTAGATACTGTAACTAGAAACAAACAAGGAGTAGAACCTTTAAAGCCTTATCTAGATAAAATTGAAGCAATAAAGAATTCAAAAGATTTAGTAGCTTTTATTACAGAAATGGAAAAAGAAGGTGGTTTAGGATTTTTTGGAACGTATGTAGGAACAGATGCTAAGAATAGTACTAGAAATGTAGTTTATTTAGGAACAGGAAGCCTTGGATTACCAGATAGAGACTATTATGTATCTGATTCACCAGATAACAAAGAAAAAAGAGAAAAATATGTTGATCATGTTGCTAAAATGCTACTTTTTTTAGGAGAAAATGAAGGAGATGCAAAAGAAAACGCATCTAAAATATTAGCATTAGAAACATCAATGTCTGAGTCAACATTAGATAGAGTAGAAAGACGAGATAGAAGAAAAACATATAACCCAATGACAATTGCAGAGCTTGGAAAATTAGTTCCTGCTGTAAAATGGGATACTTATTTTCAAGAAATTGGGATAGGGAAGATAGACACAATTATCGTATCTCAGCCTAAATATATGACAGTTTTACAAGGCATAATAAAGAAAAATGATGTAAATGCATGGAAAGAATACATGAAATGGACATTATTGCGTCAAACATCTGGATTGTTAAGTACAGAAATAGGTGATACGAATTGGGATTTTTATGGAAAAACTTTAACCGGAGCTGTAAGACAACGTCCTGCTGAAGAAAGAGCTTTACAAGCTGTTAATGGAACACTAGGAGAAGCTTTAGGAAAATTATATGTAGCTGAAAAATTCCCAGCGGAAGCAAAAGAAAAAGCGCAAGCTATGATTGCTAATGTATTCAAAGCATTTGAAAATAGAATTGATAATTTGCCTTGGATGACAAAAGCAACAAAAGAAAACGCGAAATTGAAATTGAGAAAATCTAGAGTAAAAATTGGTTATCCTGATAAATGGAAAGATTATTCAGAATTAATAATTATGAACCCTGAAGAAGGAGGTACTTATTTTCAAAATATGAAGAATGCATCAATTTGGGGAACTAATGAAAATTTAAAAAAATTAGGAAAACCAGTTGATAAAGAAGAATGGGGAATGTCTCCACAAACAGTGAATGCATACTTTAATCCATCATATAATGAAATTGTATTTCCTGCTGCAATTTTACAACCACCTTTCTACGATTATAAGGCAGATGAAGCAGTAAATTATGGCGGAATAGGAGCCGTAATTGGTCATGAAATTTCGCATGGTTTTGATGATTCAGGATCTCGTTATGATTCAGATGGAAACTTAGTTAATTGGTGGAGTGATAAGGACTTAACGGAATTTACAACATTAGGAGCAGCTCTTGCTGATCAATATTCATCATTACAACCATTACCTGGAATATTTGTAGATGGAAAATTTACACTTGGAGAGAATATTGGTGATTTAGGAGGAGTAAATGCTGCTTATGATGGATTACAGATTTATTTAAAAGAAAATGGTAATCCTGGATTAATAGACGGTTTTACACCAGAACAACGTTTCTTTATTTCTTGGTCAACAATTTGGAGAAGTAAAATGCGTGATGAGGCTATTAAAAATCAAGTAAAAACAGATCCACATTCACCAGGAATGTATCGTGCTTACGTACCTTTACAAAATGTAGATGCCTTCTATAAAGCATTTAGTATTAAAGAAGGAGACGGAATGTATATTGCTCCTGAAAATAGAGTGAAAATTTGGTAATCAAATTTTAAATATTAAGAAAAGGCCAAGTTAACTTGGCCTTTTTTATTTTGTTTTTATTGCTTTATTTACTAAGTATAAACCTGTAATTGTAATAAATCCACCTATTGCAATGGAAACAGTAAATGGTTCATTAAATAAGAAATAACCAAAAAATAAAGCGACCATTGGATTAATATAAGCATATAAACTGCTTACTTCTTTAGGTAAATTTTCAAGAGCATAAATGAATGCGATAAAAGTTAATACCGAACCAAAAACTATTAAATAAGCAATAGACCACCATGAAATAGTTGGAATTTCTGCCAAAGGTATTGCGGTCCCGTTTATATTAGTAACACTAAATATAACAATACTTGAAATTAGCATTTGCAATCCTAGACTAAAGTAAGGATTGAAATTAGTCTTATTTTCTCTAATATAAATTGAAGATAAAGCCCAAGTAAAAGTAGCAATTACAGAGAGTAATATTCCAAAACGAAATTCAGGATTTAGAAAATCATTTAAGTAATCGTAGAAAATAACACATATTCCAGAAAAGCAAATGAATAATCCTAGAGCAGCTTTCCAAGAAATTTTATCACCTCTAAAAAAACTAATAATAACAATCCATAAAGGGAAAATAGAACCAATAATAGCTCCTAAGCCACTTGAAATGTATTTCACGCCCCAAGTGCTTAACCCATTACTTAGCATGAAATTTAAAACGCTCAATATTAAAATATTTCGCCATTGTCTTTTATTTGGCCAAGGAGATTTTTTGATTAAAAAATAGATTAGATAAATGGCACCTCCAAATAATTGTCTTATAGCAACAAGTTGCATTGCGGGCATATGTTTTACACCTTCTTTTGAAGCAATCCATGTAGTTCCCCAAAAGAAACTAATCCAACAAAGCGCAATAAATGGTAATCCAACAGCACTTTTCTTTCTTTTTATATATTCGTGAAAGACACTAAAATAAGCCATTACTAAATTTCCTTTTTAAAAGTGTAAGATAAAAAGGTTTCTATTTTAGTACTTAAAATAATTTTCCCTTTTGATTTTGAATTTTTTGTAAAAATAGGCAAAGCTAAATTTAAATCGGAAGCTTTTTTTTGATAATATTTTTCACGAGTTGGATGTTCAGGTGAAACAGCATTAAAAACAAAATTGTCATGTTGCTTTGATGTTCCAGAATGTTTCAACATCACATCATTATTTTTTTTATCAAAGTCGAGAAGTTGTTGTGTAATTGCTGTAATTATTCCAATACAGTCTTCTTGATGGATAAAGTTTATAGGAGCATCTGGATTTTCTACATCCTTTTTTCCTGCTAGGTGTTTTATAGGATGTCTATCTTCTCCAATTAAACCACCAAAACGCAGAATTATGGTTTCAAAATTTGGGTTATTCAATAATAATTGTTCTACTTCAACTAATTGTCTACCGCTTTCAGTATCAGGATTCGTAGGTGTCTCTTCTGTTATTTCTTCAATTGGAAATACATCGCGATAAACAGAAGTCGAACTTACGAAAAGGACTTTTTTAATTTCAGATTTTTCTATTTGGGTAACCAAAGTTTTTATTTTAGCCACAAAAGAAATAGATGTGTCTTTTCTTAAACTAGGAGGAATATCGATAATTAAAACTTCTGAATCGTTTAAAAAATCATCTATATTGCCTTCAACTTTATTTTCAAATAATGAAAGTAAAAATGGCTCAATTTTATTGGATTCTAATAATGCAAGTTTATTTTCAGAAGTTGTAGAACCTTTAACTGAAAAACCGTTTTCAATTAATTTTTTGGCTAAAGGTAACCCTAACCAACCACAACCTAGTATGGAAATTTGTTTATTTACTGCCATTTATAATGTTCTATATAAGTATTAGTAGCAATATCGTGTTCGTAATATTTTATGCTTTTAAAACCCTGACTTATAAGTGTTAGAGAATCAGGTTGAATTTGTTTGTCTAAATGGATATAATTTTTTTCAAGGTTGTTTTTATCAAATGTTACAAGAAAATAATCATTTATAATGTCTGATCTATGTTCTTCTTCATCCTCTAAAGTTTGTTCACCATAATAAAGTTTGTTTTTATAGTAAAAATAAAACTTTATAGAATGTGAATCTTGACCACCTAATATTTTTTTAGTGTAAGCTATACTTTTACCATCATATTTCTTAATTTCTTCTTGTTTTTTCCTTTTGTTATAAAAACTTAGAGCAAAAAGAAGAACAATTAAAAATAATCCAAAAACATATGTTACTTTTTCACTTTTCATTTCTTTATAAGAATCTAACTATCCTTCTTCACCAACACAAAACTATCATTTTCAATTTGCATATAACCTTGATCGTATAAAAAATAATAGGTATTGCCAGTTTTGGTTTGATAAATAGAAGTGAAAAATTCAAAATCGAAACCTTTGCTAACGAGTTTGGTTCGTGTGGTTTTGGTTTTATCATCTGGATTTAATTCGCAAAGAATACGATAATTTTTACGCAATTTATTGTTCACATTACGCATCAAGTTATTTTGATCTTTGTTCATTTTATTGTTGTAAGCATTTCTACAACCATCTGAACAGAATTTTTTATCCTCTCTTCCAATAATTTTTTCGTTACATTCTAAACACAATTTTGTCATAATTAAAACTTATTTTCATGTAGTAAAGCATGTTTTATATGTGCTAAATGATGTCTGCAATGCCATGCGTAAAGTCCGACTACACTTTTTAAGGTAAAAGATTGTTTACTTTCAGGATGATAATATGTTTTTTCCCAATCTTTTTCATCCATATTTAGTAAAACCAAATGCCATCTGTGGTGTAAGCCTTTTAAAATTAATAGTGAATAAGAAATATCATCATCAGTACCGTCAATTAATTCAGCCCATAAATCTTCTGCGTACGGTTTTATCGTTGGGTTTTCTTCTGTGAGAGCCAACTTAAATCGAATAAAAGCATTCATGTGACTGTCTGCACAATGATGTACTACTTGTTTGATATTCCAACCATAAGGACGATATCTCCATTGTAATTTTTCTTTGGAAAGTTCATTGGTAACAGCTACAACATACTCTGGAAAATGTTGAATTTCTGAAATCCATGAATGCAAAATGTCGTCTGTTATTACTTCTGGACAGTTGAATTGTCCAACTGGGTATTTTAGTTGTTCTAGTTCCATGTTTAGTTATTACTTTTTTTTCGATTTATTTTTTTCTTTCCAATTACTACCATTTTAAATTCACCTAGGTTTAAATCATTGATTTTTTCAATGTTTTCAAAAACTATATAAACTTGATTTTCAAATGTTATGTTTATAAATCCAATTAAATCAATCTCTTTAGAATATTTCAAATCGAGTTTATCTAATTCTTTAATTGTTTCTTTTAAGTTTGGAATATATTTACCTTCTTTAAAAAGCCACCAATCTTGAATATGAATTTTTTTTCCACCATCTAATTTAGGGACATAATTGTTTAATATTTCTTTAAGTGATGAGTCATTATCAAAATGGAATTCAAAGTTTCCATATTTCCATATTTTTGAAGACTCTATAGTTTCATTATTGAGCCAATCATCAGGATGAAAGCCTTTCGCTAATAATTCATTTTTGTGAACTCCAAGAGAAATAAAATTAAATTTACCTGTCTTAATAAATTGGGTTAAATTTAATTGTAAACTATTTTCAGTCATATTTTAAATAGTTTTCACTTCTTAAAATTAAAAACCACTTCTTCTTTAGAATCTTCAAAATAAGCATACAAATTTACTTCGTTATCAGAAACTTTCTCAAAAGTAAAGTTGTCAAAATACATTCTATTATTTTCTTTTTTGATGAATCTAAAATCTTCTGATTTGTCTTTTTCTTCCCAACCTTTTAAATCGGCATCGAAATGTTTGATTTGGTATAACAGTGTTTTGTCTTTTTCTATAATATGACCAATTTCATAAAAAGCCACTTTCCCATCAACCACTAATTTAAAATTAAACAACATGGAACCACCTAATGGTTTGTTCCAGTTTTCTTGAAAAATACCACCAAAAGCATCACCAGTCCAATTACCTTCTAACCACTCGATGTCTTTAAGAGTGGCTTTTTCAGATCCTTTTTCATCATTATAATGTAAGGTGTTTTGTGTGTACCCAAAGGATATAACAAGGAGTAAAAGAAAAATTACTTTTTTCATTATTGCTTTTTTTATTATTATTTCAGAATGACAAGTGCTGATTATTACTTTAATTTTCTTAAACTATATAAGTCTTTTCTTCTGTCTTTCATGGTATTTACACTTCCATGTTCGTGCAATTCTTTCAGTAAATCCATATCTACGTCTACTATTAGTGTCATTTCTGTGTTAGGAGTTGCTTCTGCTTTAATTCCGTTACTTGGGAAAGCAAAATCGGATGGAGTAAATACGGCTGCTTGTGCATACTGAATGTCCATGTTATTCACTTTTGGTAAATTTCCAACACAGCCAGCAATTGCAACATAGCATTCATTTTCAATTGCTCGAGCTTGAGCACAGCTTTTTACACGAGTATAACCATTTTGTGTATCAGTTAAAAAAGGAACAAATAAAATATTCATGCCTTCATCTGCCATTAAACGAGATAATTCTGGGAATTCTACATCATAACAAATCATAATTCCTATTTTGCCACAATCGGTATCAAAAGTTTGTATGGTATCACCACCAGTAATTCCCCAATGAAAAACTTCGTTTGGTGTAATGTGTATTTTACGATACATTTCGTTCGTTCCATCACGTTTACAAAGGAAACCCACATTATAAACATGTTCGTCTTCAATGTAAGGCATGCTTCCTGTGATGATATTAATATTATAAGAAATGGCGAATTCTTGAAACTTTAATCGTACAGCTTCGGTGTGTCGAGCTAGTTCTCGAATAGCTTCGGCTTCAGATAAATGATTATAATCTGCCATTAATGGTGCTGTGAAAAACTCTGGAAATAAAGCAAAATCACTTCCATAACCAGAAACAGCATCTATGAAAAATTCGGCTTGTTCAAACAAAGCATCTAAGTTTCCTAAAGAACGCATTTGCCATTGAATTAGTCCTAAACGAACGACACTTTTTTCTGTATTGATTAATTTTGGACTATCGTCATAATAGATGTTATTCCACTCTAATAAAACAGCATATTCTTGTGATTCTACATCTCCTTCTAAATAATTTTTAAGTACACGAACTTCATGAAAATCATTACTTAACTGAAAAGATAAGACAGAATCATAAATTTCTTTTTTCTTTACTTTTTCAATATAAATTTTTGGTGTTATTTCATCTTTATATTTGCCATAATTTGGAATTCTTCCAGCAAATATTATCGATTTTAGATTTAGTTGTTCACATAATTCTTTCCTAACATCATATAAACGTCTACCTAGTCGAAGACCGCGATATTGAGGATTAATAAATACATCTATTCCATATAAAACTTCTCCATCAGGATTGTGAGTTGAGAAGGTGAAATTTCCAGTAATAGATTTGTAGGTTCTGGTTTTAAAGGCAAAATCTTCTGTGACTAATAGAGATAATGCAGAACCTACTACAATGCCATCAACAACAATAACTAATTGGCCTTCAGGAAATTTTTTTAATAGAAGTTCTATTTGATCTTCTTTCCAAAATGAATCTGCCATTTCTGGATAAGATTCAATCATTGATTTTTTTAATTCTTTGTAATCTTCAATTTGTAAATTACGTAACTCAATTGATTTAATGTTTGCTGGCATATATATATGATTTTCAACAAAAATAATGAAAAATATTTCCGTTTACAAACGTTTACAATTATTTACAACCGAAAGTAAATGGATAGTTACCGAATAATGTTTGAAAGTTATTTAATCTTTGCACTATCGAAATGAAAAGAATATAGTTGCAACTATGGAGTTTTGAAATAAACATCAAGATTAAAATTTTCATTAGAATACAAAATAATATATAAACCATTTAATTTTTTTACACGCCATGAATACATTAAGAAACAAAGTACAATTAATTGGACACGTAGGACAAGAACCAGAAATTAAAAATCTTGAAGGAGGAAAAAAATTAGCTAACATTTCTATTGCAACTAACGAAGTTTATTACAAGGATAATGGTGATAAAGTTGAAAAAACGGAGTGGCACAGAGTTGCTGCTTGGGGAAAAACAGCAGAAATCATTGAGAAGTATGTAATCAAAGGAAAAGAAGTTGCCATTGAAGGAAAACTTACTACTCGTAGTTATGATGACAAAGACGGAAATAAACGTTACATCACAGAAGTAGTTGCTAATGAAGTGTTACTTTTAGGAAAATAGATAACTAAAAAATCTTATATTTGTTATTATAATAAAAAGACTTTGAGTACATATATTATTTCAGATATACATGGATGTAATTTAACCTTTAGAAAAGCATTAAAGACTATAAAGCTTAAAAAACAAGATACTTTAGTTATTCTTGGAGATTTAATAGATAGAGGCTTTGATAGTAAAGGAGTAATTGACACAATATTTTTATTGTTAGAGAATCAGTTTAATGTAATTTGTGTTAAAGGGAATCATGAACAAATGTTTATTGAATCGTTTACTGATATTACCTCTAAAGTAAATTGGATGAAAAATGGAGGAAAAGATACGTTAAAAAGTTTCCTTACTTCTGATATTGAAAGAATTCCTATGAAGTATGTGGATTTTATAAAATCTATGAAAACATATTATATATTAGATGGATATATTATGGTTCATGCGGGAATTGACATGACTGTTAAAGAACCATTAAAAGATGAAAAATCTTTATTATGGTTAAGGGATTGGGAAGAGAAATATGATGCTACTTGGCTTGGAGAAAGGAAAGTTATTCATGGACATACACCAACAACTAAAATGAATATAATAAATCAAGTTAAAGAGAATAAGAAAATAGTCTGTATAGATAATGGAGTTTTTGTTAACGATAAAGATGAATATGGTTCTCTTTGTATTTTAAAATTAGATGATTTAACTTTCTATTTTGAGAAAAGTATAGAAAATGGAAATAGTTAATGTTATTAGAGAAATACATCAAGGAGGTTTTGGTGTAATTCATGAAGTAGAATTGAAAGATGGCTCAAGAGTAGCTAGAAAAACATTTAATCCTATTATGAAGGAGAAGATGAATATTAAAACTTTATCAGAATTTAAAAGAAGATTCTCAAGAGAGGTAAAAATTCAGGAAAAATTGCCTTCAGATTTTTTTATTGAAATATTATATTCTTCTTTAGATTCTGAAGATCCTTGGTTCTTAATGCCTATTGCTGAAAAAGTTTTCACAGAAGAAATTTCTCAATCAAAGCTTAAAAGAAGATATCCTGAAGGTTTAGCGGATATTTTGAATTGTTTAGAGCATCTCCATGATAGAGGTTATATTCATAGAGATTTAAAACCAGGAAATATATTATTACATGATGGTAAATGGAAATTAGCTGATTTAGGTTTGATTACATCTGATGCTGAAATGACTTCATCTTTTGCAACAGCTGAAGGTTTTCACGCGGGATCACTATTATATATGGCTCCTGAACAACATACTCACTTTAATGGTGTAACACATCACGCTGACATTTATTCTTTTGGGGCAATTTTACATGATATTTTTAACGGAACGAGAAGAGTTCCTTATAAAAAGCTTAGTGCAAATGGAAGTATAGGCGTGATAATAGAAAAATGTACAGAAGAAGATATTCACAGAAGGTTTAATGATGTATCAACTTTAAGAAATGTTTTGTTGTCTTATTTGTCTAAAACTGAAATTACAAATAAAGATATAACAGAAGAAATATCAAAATGGATTGATGATTTAAAAGTAGTTGAAACTTGGGATTCAAATAAATTAGACTCTTTTGTTATTTATTTAGATCATATTGAAGGTTCAAAAGAAATAATTTTTTATGAAATCTCATCTTATATTATTGAATTATTATTTAAAATAGATTTTTATTTATGGAAAAGATTTGTTTTAATGTATTTAGAATGGATATACAGTTCTAGATTTAATTTCGATTACTGTGATGTATTGATTGGTCACGTATCTAAAATTTTTGTATTAACAGATGATTTAGAGATAAAATCAAATGCTGCACTAACAGCAGCAGAATTAGGTAGAAGTCATAATAGATGGTATGTAATGAATTTTGTTTTAAAAATGTGTTCTTCAATTTCTGATAATCTAGCAGATAGAATTGCAATTGAAATCCATGTAGGTGGTGATAGTGTTAAAAACAATTTTATAGCATGTGCTGAGAGAATTAACACGAATATTGACAAGTATCATAAAAAAATATATGAAGTTTTAAATTAAAAAATATTTTTTGCTACTCTGTAAGTATTTGCATGCGCTTCAATAATGGTTTTAATTTCTGGAGAATAACCACCACCCATAGAAACTTGAACTGGAATTTGAAATTTATTACAAAGTTCAAATACTATTTCATCTCGTTTTTTGCATCCTTCAATAGTACAGGAAAGTTTACCTAATTTGTCGCTTTTTAAAATATCAACACCAGCTAAATAAAAGATAAAATCGGGTTTTTGTTGTTCGATTAATTTTGGGACAATCTCTGAAATTGTTTTTAAAAACTCTTCGTCAGTGGTTCCATCAGGTAAGGCAATATCTAAATCCGATTTTTCTTTTCTAAAAGGATAATTGGTTTTACCATGAGTAGAGAAAGTAAATACTTTTGTATTGTTTTGAAAAATTTCTGCTGTACCGTTACCTTGATGAACATCTAAATCTATTATTAGAACTTTTTTAGCTAATTTTTTATTTAAGAGATATTGAGCAGCAATAGCTTGGTCATTTAATAAGCAAAAAGCTTCACCATGAGTTGAATAAGCGTGATGTGTTCCTCCTGCGATATTAAAAGAAATTTTGGATTCAAAGGACTTCTGACAACCTAAAATTGTTCCTTGAGTAATTCTAAATTCACGTTCGACAAGTTCTTTTGAAAGTGGAAAACCAATCCTTCTCGCAGCTCTAGCTTCTAAAGTTAAATTCAATAAATCAGCAACATATTCTTTATTATGAACTGCTAAAACAATATCTAAATCACACATTTCAGGTTCAAAAAAATCATTTTTTAGTGCAGTTCCTTCATGTAATAATTGTTGAGGTAGCAACTCATATTTTAACATTGGAAACCGATGGCCTTCTGGTAAAGGGTGTCTGTATAGAGAATGAAAAGCTATTGGAAACATGTTTTATTTATTCAAGAATGTTTAAAACTTCTATAATGTTTGAAAGCGCTAAAAAATTATTATGTTTAATTTCAAAGTCAATTTTTTCATATTCCCAAGTTGTATGATATGGAACGTGAATACCAAAACCTCCAATATTTAAAATAGGCAAAACATCTGACTTTAGTGAGTTTCCAATCATTAAAAAATCATTCGATTTGCAATCTAAACGATGTAACATTTTTTCATAATCTAGTTCTGTTTTATCACTTAATACTTCAATATGATGAAAATAGTGCCCTAATCCAGAATCATGTAATTTTCTGTGCTGGTCTTTTAAATCTCCTTTAGTTGCTACAACTAATTTGTATTTTCCTTGTAATGTTTTTAATACTTCTTCAATATTTGGGAGTAATTCAACAGGTTTTTGTAATAAGTCTTTACCAATAGTTATAATCTGTTCAATTCCTTTGCTAGAAATTTGATGTTTCGTTAATTCTAAAGCAGATTCAATCATTGACAAAGTAAAAGCTTTAATACCAAAGCCATATAGTGGTAAGTTTTTAACCTGATGATTTAAAATTAGTCCTAAAATTTCCTGACTGGAAGCATAATCTTGAAATAACCTACAAAAACGCTCTTGAGCTTCATCAAAGTAAGGTTCATTGTGCCAAAGTGTGTCATCTGCATCAAAAGCGATTATTTTTGGATTTAATTTCATACTGCTTTATATCTAATAATGTAAATTAATAACAAAAATAAGGTATTTGAAATTAACTAAGAAAATGATTAATTGGCTCCTTATAGTATTATGAATTCTTATTTTCATAAAAAGTAATTCCAATTCCTGAAAGTAGAATAACACCACCTATTATCATCTGTAGTGTTATTTTTTCATCTATAAATAACCAGGCTAAAAACGTAGCAATTACACCTTGACTTAATAAACTGAGAGATACTCTTGTAGCGCGCATATTTTGAGTAGCATAACTAATTAGTAACCATGCAGCTAATTGGCAAATAGCTCCTTGTATGAAAAGAACAAGCCAAGCATTAGAAGAAAAACCCAAAAATGGCTCATCTGCAATTAAACAAATAGCTCCTAAAAATAGAGTGGATGCAAATAAACTTATGGTCATAAATGAATAAATATCTACCTTAGATAAGACATTTTTACTAACAAGAATATATATAGCATACAAAACACCTGATAGGATAGCCAATGAAAAGGCTAAATCAAAGTTCATTTTGATAAAAAAATCAAACCCAACTAGTGTTATCATTCCAAAAATAGCAACGACAGTTCCAATCCAGAAATTAGTCGTGGGCTTGTTTTTTAAGAAAAAAAACGAAATAATTCCAACCCAAACAGGAGCTAAATTAGTTAAAAGTGTTGCTTGAGTAGCACTCGATTTTTGTATAGCAACATTCCAAACGGCTACATCAGAAGCAAATAGAATACCACAAAAAATAGAAATAAGTAATGGTTTGCTTTTAGGAATAATTATCTTTTTCGTTAATAAAACATAAGGTAGTAATAAACCTAGAGCAATTGCCATTCTATAAAAAGCAGAAATTAATCCTGATGTTAATTGTAGTTTAATTAATATAGGAAAAATAGAAATACAAATTATTCCTATTAATAGAGCTATTCTAGGTTTATTCATTATATTTTTAACTAATTAAAGTGCCATTTAAAACACCTTCAGCATCTGGATTAACGAATACTAGTTTTCCTTCAGCATTATTAGTCATTAGAATCATTCCAGCACTCTCAACACCACGTAAGGCTCTTGGCGCAAGATTTACTAAAACGGTTACTCTTTTACCAATTATTTCTTCAGGAGAAAAATGCTCTGCAATTCCAGAAACAATAGTTCTTACATCAATTCCAGTATCTACTTTTAAAACTAAAAGTTTATTTGCTTTTGGCATTTTTTCAGCTTCTAAAATAGTTCCTACACGAATATCTAATTTTGTAAAGTCATCAAAAGTTGCTGTCTCTTTTTGTGGCTCTGCTTTAGCATTTTCCATTTTGTTAGCTGTTTTTGTAGCTTCTAATTTATCAATTTGTTTTTGTATCTCTGCATCGTCAATTTGAGCAAATAAAATTTCAGCTTGACCAATTTGATGATTTGAAGGGATCAATTCTGTTTTCTTAGAAATGTCATTCCAGTTTAATTCTGAATCAGTTAGTTTTAAAATTGATTTTAACTTAGTTGATGTAAAAGGTAAAAATGGTTCACATAAAACACTTAAAGCCGTTGCAATTTGTAGCGCAACATACATTTGTGTTTTTACTCTTTCAGGACTTTCCTTTACCATTTTCCATGGTTCTTCATCTGCTAAATATTTATTACCTAAACGAGCAACATTCATAACTTCAGCTAGAGCTTCTCTGAATCGATAGCGTTCAATTGAAGAAGATATTACTGCAGGATACGCTTTTAATTCTGTTAATGTCTGTTCGTCAATTTCTGTAAACTCATTTGGAGTAGGAACAACACCATTGTAATATTTATTGGTTAATACTACAACTCTATTGATGAAGTTACCATAAATAGCGGCTAATTCATTATTGTTACGTGCTTGGAAATCTTTCCACGTAAAATCGTTGTCTTTTGTCTCTGGAGCATTTGCTGTTAAAGCGTAACGTAAGGCATCTTGTTTATCTGGGAAATCTTGTAGATATTCGTGTAACCAAACTGCCCAATTTTTAGAAGTAGATAATTTACTACCTTCTAAATTTAAGAATTCATTAGCAGGAACATTATCAGGTAAAATATAGCTACCTTCTGCTTTTAACATTGCAGGGAAAATAATACAATGGAAAACAATATTGTCTTTACCAATAAAATGAACTAATTTAGTATCTTGGTCTTTCCAATACAGCTCCCAGTCTTTTCCTTCTTTTGCAGCCCATTCTTTTGTAGCAGAGATATAGCCAATAGGAGCATCGAACCATACATATAGTTTTTTTCCTTCAGCTCCTTCAACAGGAACATCAATTCCCCAATCTAAATCACGTGTAACAGCTCTTGGCTCCAAACCACCATCAACCCACGATTTTACTTGTCCGTAAACATTAGGTTTCCAATCGTTTTTATGACCTTCCAAGATCCATTCACGAAGGAAAGCATCATATTCATTTAAAGGTAAAAACCAATGCTTTGTTTCTTTTAAAATAGGAGTTTCACCTGTAATTGTCGATTTTGGATTAATTAAATCTGTTGCATTTAAAGAAGAACCACATTTTTCACATTGATCTCCATAAGCTTCTTCATTTCCACATTTCGGACAAGTACCTGTCACAAAACGATCGGCTAAAAACTGATCTGCTTTAGCATCATATAATTGTTCAGTAGTTTCTTCTATGAATTTTCCATCATCATATAGTTTTCTAAAAAAATCAGAAGCAGTATCATGATGAATTTTTGCAGAAGTTCTAGAATAATTGTCAAATGAAATTCCAAAATCTAAAAAAGATTGACGAATAATTCCATCATATTTGTCAATTACTTCTTGAGGAGTAATCCCTTCTTTTTTTGCTTTCATTGAAATAGCAACACCATGTTCGTCACTTCCACACATAAAAGCAACATCTTTTCCTTGTAAACGCAAGTATCTTGCATAAATATCACTTGGAACATAAACACCTGCTAAGTGACCTATATGTATAGGGCCATTAGTATAAGGTAAGGCAGCAGTAATGGTGTATCTTTTTGGATTTTCTAACATGGTTTTTAATAAATTAGTTGCTGAATCATATTCAGAATAAGTGCAAAAATAAATCATTGATTCAGAATAAGCGAATTTTAAATTGAATTTGTTTATTTTTGAAGTAAAGTATTAATTTTATTACTAATTAAATGATTCGTTTATTGTTTTTACTTTTATTTATTTCTAATTTTAATTACTCTCAAACAAAAATGAAGATTCCACCATTTTTAAAAAAGGGCGATACAGTTGCTATTGTATGTACTGCTCGAAAATTTATGCCTGAAGAAGCAAAACCAGCTATTCATTTATTAGAATCTTGGGGTTTAAAAACGAAACTTGGAAGAACAATAGGATTAGATAGTTGCCAATTAGGTGGAACAGATGCTGAAAGAGCTGCTGACTTACAACAAATGATGGATGATGATAATGTAAAAGCAATTTGGTGTGCACGTGGAGGATATGGAACAGTAAGAATAATTGATTTAGTAGACTTTACGAAGTTTCAGAATCAACCAAAATGGATTATGGGTTTTAGTGATGTAACGGTTTTACATAGTCATTTGAATACTTTAGGAATAGCTTCTTTACATTCAATTATGCCTTTTACAGTTCCCAATGCTCCAGAGGATGTGAAGAAAACATTTAAAGATGCCTTGTTTGGTAATGAGTTGTCATATACTATTCCTTCAAAACCTTATGATGTTAAGGGAAAAGTAAAGGGAGAACTAGTTGGGGGAAATATTTCAATTTTATATAGTTTGTTAGGGTCAAAATCATCTATTAATACTAAAGATAAAATTCTATTTATTGAAGACTTAGACGAATACTTATATCATATTGATAGAATGTTATATAATATTAAAAGGAATGGGTATTTTGAAAATGTAAGAGGAATTATTGTAGGAAGTATGCGCGATATGCATGATAATGAAATTCCTTTTGGACAAAATGAAGTTCAAATTATAACGGCTATAATGAAAGAGTATAATATCCCTATTGCTTTTGAGTTTTGTGCAGGTCATCAAAAAGATAATCGTACATTAATTTTAGGAAGCCAAGTAGAATTTGAAGTAAATGAAAGAGATGTTAAATTAAAATTTAATTAAAATATCTTGTAAATTTATAAAGGTATGGCAGAACATAATGAATTAGGTAAAATAGGAGAGGAAAAAGCGGCCGAATATCTTCAAGGGAAAGGATACGAAATTCTAGAAACTAATTGGGTTTTTGATAAAGCAGAAATTGATATTATTGCTCAAAAAGAAAATACACTAGCAGTTGTTGAAGTAAAAACAAGATCTAGTTTGGATTTTGGTTTACCACAAGATTTTGTTAAGCCAAAAAAAGTTCAGTTACTCGTAAAAGCAATAAATGAGTATATTATTTCAAATGATTTAGACGTTGAAGTTAGGTTTGATATAATAGCAGTATATAAAGAAAAACAGAAATATAACATAGAGCATATAGAAGAAGCTTTTTATTATTTTTAGTTATAAATATAACATTTTGTGTTTTTTATTATATTTGTAAAAACTTTTTAAAAATGAAAACAATTTCCTCAGTTGTAGAACAGTACATTAAGTCAAAACCTTTCTTATTAAATTCCTTATCTCAAGGAATCATAAACTTAACTTCTTTAGCCAGAGTAATGATGCCTTATTTGGAAAAAGAATTAGGAAAAGATATTAAACAAGGAGCCGTTGTAATGTCTTTGAAAAGACTTTCTGAAGAATTAGATTTCAAAATCAATCATAAAATTTCAAGAGTATTAAAAAATACAGGTGAAATAACGGTTCGATCTTCATTAACAGACTATGCTTTCAATATTTCAGATACTTTGTTAGATAATCAGGCTAAGTTGTTATCTGAAATTAATAAAGAATCAGATGTTTTTTATACATCATCGAGAGGTGTAAATGAAACAAATATCATTATAAGTACATCTGTGTCTTATTTGGTAGCAGATCTACTAAAAATGGAAAAAATAACGCATAAAATTGAAAACTTATCATCAATTACGGTAAAACTTCCTCAAGAAAATATTTCTGTTCCAGGAGTTTATTATTATATTTTTCAGCGCTTGGCATGGGAAGGAATTATTATTCACGAAGTGATTTCAACCACAAATGAGTTTACAATAATTGTGAGTGATAGTCAAATAGATATTGCATTTAAAGTAATAAAAGACTTGAAAAGTATTCAAGATTAGTAAAAAAGCGTTTGTTTCTTTTTACATCAAAAAAAGAAATGTATTTTTACCATTCTTTATACTAAAAAGAGAAAATTGAAGTTAAAGAAATAAAGCGTTTTATCTTGAAGAACAATATATTAAAATACTCATATATTTTTGGCTTACTACTTTTTATAATAGGTTGTTCTGTTAAAAAAGATAAGTTTGTCAATAGAAATTTCCATGCAGTTACAACAGAATATAATGTGTTATACAATGGAAACTTAGCCTTAGATGCGGGTCAGGCAGAATTAGTCTTAACATATAAAGACAATTTTTGGGAAATATTACCAATTGAAAGGATGCCTAATGTTGAAGAAGAAATATTACCAGGTCAAACAAAAAATCCAAATTTTGAACGAGCGGAAGAAAAAGCAGTAAAAGCAATTCAAAAGCATTCCATGAACATACAAGGTTCTGAGAGAAACCCTCAAATGGATGAAGCCTATTTGTTATTAGCAAAAGCAAGATATTTTGATAATCGTTTCATTCCTGCTTTAGAAGCATTAAATTATATTTTATATAAATACCCAAAAAGCGACAAAATCTATCATGCAAAAGTATGGAGAGAAAAAGTCAATATTCGTTTAGATAACGAGGAAACAGCAATAAAGAATCTTAAAAAACTATTAGAAAGTGATAAAATAGAAGGACAAGATTTAGCTGATGCAAACGCAATGTTGTCACAAGCATATCTCAATGTAGGATCAAAAGATAGCGCGATCACAACTATAAAAATTGCAAAAGAAAATACAAAAACGAAAGAAGAACGAGCAAGGTATTCTTTTATATTAGGTCAACTATATGAATCATTAGAATATAATGATAGTGCTTATGCAGCTTTTCAAGAAGTAATAGACATGAATAGAAAATCTCCTAGAAGATATGTAATTCAAGCACATGCAAAGCAAGCAGCTCAGTTCGATTATAAAAATGGAGATACTTTAATTTTTACTGAAAAATTCAATAAATTAATTGAAGATAGAGAAAACAGACCTTATTTGGATATTTTACATCATCAAATGGGGCTTTTTTATGATAAACAAGAAATTGATAGTACAGCTAAAAAGTATTATAACAAATCACTTAGAACAGTATCACAAGACAAATATTTAGTTGCCTCAAATTATAGAAATATTGGAGAAATATATTTTAAAAATGCAGAATATAAAATTGCAGGCAAATATTATGATAGTACATTAAATAGTTTAAGTGATAAAACTAGAGAATATAGAAAATTTAAAAAGAAAAGGGATAATCTAGATGATGTTATTAAATATGAAGAAATAGCAAAAGTAAATGATAGTATTCTTGCCTTGGTTGCGATGTCTGAAATTGAAAGAAATAATTATTTTGAAAAGTATATAGAAAAACTAAAGAAAGAAGATGAGTTAAAAGCTAAAATTGCAGCAGAAAAAGCTGAATTAGAAGCAAATAAAGCCGCTAACTTAGCAAATGCTAATAATAGTTTTTCTAAATTAAGTCAACAAAGTAAAATAAATTCTCTTCCTGCTAAAAACTTGTCAGGAGGAAAAGAAGAACAAAGTACGTTTTATTTTTATAATCCTGTAACAGTAGCTTTTGGAAAAAAAGAATTTAAAAACAAATGGGGAGACAGACAATATAAAGAAGATTGGAGAATGTCTTCGGGAAATAATTCATCAAAAGAATTAGATGATGATGAAGAGAATCAAGATAATATTGTTGAAAATGATTCTTTAAATCACATTGAAAATAAACCAGAATATAAAGTTTCTTTTTATACATCACAACTACCAAAAGAGCAAACCATTATTGATAGTATTCATAAAGACAGAAATTATGCCTATTATCAACTGGGTGTTATCTATAAAGAAAAATTTAAAGAATATGAATTAGCTGCTAATAGATTAGAAAAATTGCTTAAAAATAATCCTGAAGAGAGGTTGATTTTACCAGCTAAGTATAACTTATATAAGATTTATGAAATTATAAACCCTCAGAAAGCAGAGGATTATAAACGTCAAATTACTTTAGAATATCCTAATAGTAGATATACGCAAATTATAGAAAACCCTTCAGAAGCAATGGAAGACGATTCAAATCCGGAAGTGGTCTATAATAAATTATTTAAAAAATACGAAAAAAATCAACTGAGAGAAGTTTATAAAGAAGTAGAAGAAAGAATTGAGCAATATTTTGGAGAAGAATCATTGCCTAAGTTTGAAATGCTTAAAGCAAATGTAATTGGAAGATTAAAAGGTGTAGATGAATATAAGAAAGCTTTAAACTTTGTATCATTAACATATCCTGATATTGAAGAAGGAAAACAAGCAGAACAATTATTGCAAAATGATATTCCAAGATTAGAAACAATAAATTTTGGAAATGCAGAAGGAACATCATGGAAATTAGTCTTTCCAAAAAAAGAAACAGATCAAGAGAATACTAAAAAATTAATAGATAAGGTTGAGAAATATCTAAAAGCACGTAATAATGAAGATTTGAAATTATCAACAGATATCTATACATTAGATGATAACTTCGTTGTTATACATGGTTTTATTACTGAAGAAGTTGCAAAAGCAACCTTAAGTATTTTACAAGAATATAAAGATTATAAGATTAAAGATGAAGTTCATATTGTTTCTACTGAAGATTATAAAGTAATTCAAGTAAAAAAGAAATTTGAAGAATGGATTAAATAAACGAATAACTCAACCCCCAAATTATTTATAAAACATGTTCGATAAAACAACAAAACAAAAAGAAACGCCATTAGGAAAAACAAACCGAATTGTACAAGGAACCATTATTACTGGAAATATTGAATCGAAAGATGATTTTAGATTAGACGGAATATTAATTGGAAATTATACTTCAGGAGGAAAATTGGTTATCGGAACATCAGGTGAAGTTCAAGGAGATATTAAATGTAAGAATGTTGATATTGAAGGAAGCTATGTAGGAAAACTAGAGGTAGAAGAATTATTAACAATAAAATCAACAGCAAAAATAAAAGGAGATGTACTTGTTGGAAAGCTTTCTGTTGAACCAGGAGCAGTTTTTGAAGCTACTTGTGGAATGAAATCACAATCTAAAACAGTAAAAACGGATGCTAAATCATAAAAATAACTAGTTAAATAGTCTTAGAAATCTCATTTTTAATGAGATTTTTTTATTTAACAAACTTCATTTGTTAAAGATAAACTTGAAATTCAAAACATTTTGTTTTTATAAGAATAAATTTTTGTAAAAAAATCACTTTTAAAGATTTCTTAACAAAAACTTAATAAAACTTAATTATCTATTTTTTTTAATTTTTATTAAGAAATACTTTTGGTTTTTTTTAACATAAAAAATAGAAGATTAATCATTGAAAAAACCAAAATAATGCAAAAGTGTTATTTTACATAGAAAGTCAAATTGTTTTATAATTTTTTTTTCAAAAATATTTGTGCTTTAAATACAAAGTACAATTTTATGAGAAAGAATTTTTATTATTTATTAATGACTCTTTGCATTATGAGTGTGTTTCAATCTAATGCACAAAGTAAATTTAAAGGAGTTGTTAAGGATAACAAAGAAAGACTAAGTCTTTTTGGAGCAACGGTAAGCGTATTGTCACCCAGTAGTAATGTTGAGGAAAAAACAACAGTAGATTTTGATGGGACATTTAAAATCAGTTCAGTAAAAGCATTTGGAACAATTGAAATTTCAATGCATGGATATGTTACAAAAGTAATTTCATTTTACAAAAATCAAGATGATACTATAGACTTAGGTACAATATATTTAGAAGATAATTTAGTTGTAGAAAAAGATGTAATAGTAACAACCTCAAGTATCGACGTTATTAAAGATAGAAAAACACCTATCTCTTCGTCTACAATGAGAAACTATGAAATGCGTGAAAAAGTTTCAAATAAAGATTTTATCGAATTAACTAGCCAAATGCCAGGAGTTTATACTTCTAGAGTAGGAGGTGGTTTTGGAGATTCAAGAATTAATGTGAGAGGTTTTGAGCAAAACAATTTGTCTCCTATGATTGATGGTATTCCATTATATGACTTAGAAGCAGGAATTGTAGATTGGGCAAATATTTCTTCAATGAATGATGTTGCGACATCAATCCAGTTACAAAGAGGATTAGGAGCTTCAAAATTAGTAAATTCATCTGTAGCAGGTACAATGAACATGATTTTAAGAAATGCAAATCATGATAAAGGAGGTTTTTTGTATAATTCTGTAGGGAACAATGGATATAGAAAATTTGCAGGATCTTATGCAACAGGTCAACTTAAAAACGGGTTTTCTGCAAACTTTTTATTAAGTGCAACTTCAGGAGATGGATATGTTAAATCAACAAATTTTGAAGCATATTCATATTATATGGCATTAGGTTATAACAAAGGGAAAAGTGACTTTCAATTTAAAATATTTGGTTCACCACAATGGCATAATCAAAGAGTTTCTGATATCGCTTTGTCAAATTATGTGTTTCAAGGTAATGGTACAAATGAAGCAGATACTAAGTACAATCGTGATTGGGGATATTTGAATGGTAAAGAATATAATACTAAGGTAAATTTTGGACATAAACCATTAGGGATTTTCCAATGGGATTTAAATGTAAGTGATAAAACACAAATATCAACAAAACTGTATGGTTCAAAAGGAACTAGTGGTCATACAAATTTTTCAGGAGGAATTTTAGGAGCTTCTGGACTTGATATTTTAGATAATAATAGTCAAATTGATTTGAATTTTATTAATCAATATAATTCAGGGAATCCAGCTGTATTTGGAGGAACTACATTTATGAGAGATCCTAATTATAACGGTCAGTATGTTAATTCTCCTTTTAATGGAGTATTTACTGATAACAATGGAAATCCAGTGGCTTCAAATGATTCTGGTTTAACATTATTATCAGAAATTACAAATCAAACTTTCTATGGTGGAATTTTAAATTTAAAAACTGAATTGGCGAAGAATTTATCACTTAATTTAGGTATAGATTCTAGAAAAACCATATATAATAAAACTAGAATTGTTAATGATTTATTTGGAGCATCTGCATATTCTATCGATTTTTATGATGCTTTAAATGCAAGCACGCCAGGTCTTTGGTATTCATTAAATACATCAAATACAGCTTTACCTGAACCTATTTTAGATTTTACTAAAAAGAATTTAGGAGCAACACCAGTAGATCATAACTACGATGCTAAAATTGCTTATTTGGGATCTTATGCACAAATTGAATATGATATATGGAAGCTGAATTTATTAGCACAAGGAGGGTTTAATAGACAATTTATTGAAAGAGTAGATTATTCGTTAATTGATGATTCTAAAAATGCAACAGGAGAATTAGCTATTGATGGGTATAATGCAAAGTTTGGTGTTAACTATAACATAACGCGTAAACACAATATATGGGCGAATGCAGGATTTGTGTCAAGACCTCCAGTTTTCGTTACAGTTTATAGTGGTTTAAATAATGATGTGAATCCAAATTATAAAAACGAAAAGTTTAAATCTTTTGAAGTTGGGTATGGATTCAGATCAAGAAGTTTAAGTGTAAACATTAGTGCGTATTCGTCTGATCATAAAGATGCGGAAACCCCATATTATACTCCAGAATTAGGTAACTTCGGTACTACTTCAGGTATTGATAGGGTGAATAGAGGTGTTGAATTAGACATCACGGCTGCCCCAATAAGAAAATTAATCTTAAATGGTACGTTATCTGTTGGTGATTGGAAATACAGTTCTAATGCTACTTTTTATGATTTGTTACCTGGAAGTACTACTCCTGTTTCTACATTATATATTAAAGATCATAAAATTGGTGGAGCTCCACAGTTGATGGCTTCAATAGGAGCAAACTATGAAGTGTTTTCTAACTTCATGTTTGGTTCAAACCTTAAATATTCTGATAAAATGTATGCTTCTCCATCACTAGAGCGATATGATCCTAATTTTAGTGTATATAAAGAAAATGCGACATTCTTCAAAAATCCTATATTATTACCAGATTTTACTGTTGTTGATGCATTCGCTTCTTATAGATTTAGAATTAATGTATTGAATCATATTGATTTACGTTTAAATGTAGATAATATTTTCAATAGAAAATATATTTCAGAATCTAATTCAAGTTATGATGTTGATAGTCCAGACCCAACCACTTTTGATAGTAATACTTTGACAGGTCCTACTTTTAGAGAGAATGGAAATGTTTATAGAGGTTTAGCTGGAGGAAACAATGCGTTCTTTGGTTTAGGAAGAACATGGAACTTTACGGTTCGTTATGAGTTTTAATTATTTAGAATTATAGTTTAGAAAAGGGGTTGCAAACGCAACCCCTTTTTTTTATATTTACGCAATATTTCAAAAAAAATGAATAAGAAGCCTAATAAATGGTTGTCATTAATAACGATCCCATTTCAAATGGGATTTACTATTTTTATTGCGCACTATTTAGGGACTTATTTAGATGAAAAATATCAAAAAACATATTATCAAGAAGTTTGTACCTTAATCGGTGTCATTTTAGCAATATATTATGTCGTTAAGCAGGTAATTTTTTTAAATAAGAATGATAAATGAAAATAAAGAGCAATATCTATGTGTATTATTGTGTAATTGTAACAATAATTCTAATTGTAAACCTTTTAATTATAAAAGCCTTTCAATTAGAGGAAGCGTTAAGTGATGCAAATGTGAATATATATAAAATGAGTCTTTTTTTTGTAGCTAGTAGTTTTTTATTGCTTGCTACACATGACTATATTAATAATAAGAAAAAAGAAATTTTAGGTTTTGCATTTTTAGTAACACTTACTATTAAATTAATCATTTGCTATATTTTTATTTCATTGATTAAACAATCAGATATTTTGAATAATTATGAGAAAGTATCATTTTTTATTCTTTTCATAGAGTTCATGTTGGTAGATGTCTGTTTTACAGTTAAATTATTAAATAAAAAAAGCTAAAATTAAAAAAAACAACAGGTTCGTAAAAAAAGTTATTTTTCAATAACGGAATAATAATTAAAATTGTACTTTTGCAAAAAATTTTAACGACCGTAAAAATTATATTTTATAACGATATGGTGATTTCAAGAAAACCACTTAGTTTAATTGTAGCTATCGCATTTTCGATACTACCATTCATTAGTACAGCTAACACGACTTCAGATAGCACATCAGTTGCTGTCGAACACGTACATGAATCTCATGTAGAAAATCATTCTAACCATGAAGGTTTATCACAAAAAGAAAAAGTAAATGCACATATTGCGCATCACTTGCAAGACTCGTATGATTTTGTATTCTTTTCAGATGAAGCAGAAGGGAAGCACTATGGATTTTCATTGCCAGTTATTTTAATTGATAATGGATTGAAAGTGTTTTCTTCTTCAAAATTCCATCATGGCGAAACAGTTGCAGAAGTAGATGGACAATATTATAAATTGTTTCATGGGAAGATTTATAAAACAGATGCAGAAGGTGTATTAAGTTTTGATGAACATCATCATCCAACAAATGCAAAGCCTTTAGATTTTTCTATAACGAAGAATGTTTTTGCATTATTATTAACTTCAATTGTAATTTTCTTATTGTTTTTTGGTTTAGCTAAAACATATAAGACAAGTCATAATAATTTACCAAAAGGATTTAATAGAGTTTTAGAACCTTTAGTAATTTATGTTAGAGATGAAATTGCAAGACCAAATATCGGTGAAGCAAAGTATAAAAAATTTACGCCATACTTGTTAACTGTGTTTTTCTTAATATGGTTATTAAATTTAATTGGCTTGACACCACTAGGAATTAATGTTACAGGAAATATTGCAGTAACAATGTGTTTAGCAATATTCACATTTATTATTACTCAGTTTAGCGCAAATAAAGATTACTGGGGTCACATTTTCTGGATGCCAGGTGTGCCAGTTCCAATGAAAATTATCTTAGCGCCGATTGAGGTGTTGGGTATGTTTACAAAGCCTTTCTCGTTAATGATACGTCTATTTGCAAATATTACTGCAGGTCACACAGTAGTAATGGGATTAATTGCAATTGTTTTTGTTATGAAGGAGGAGTTGACTACAGGTGGGGCAACTGTTGTGTCGTTAGCTTTGACATTGTTTATTTCTGTTATTGAAATTTTAGTTGCATTTTTGCAAGCGTATATATTTACAATGTTGTCTTCGTTATTCATTGGAATGGCGGTTCAAGATCATCACCATGATGAACACCACAGTGCTGATGTTTTAGGTGATCATGACAACTCTATAGTTTAAGAATAAATTTTGTTTAATTATATATATCAATTATTATGGAAATTCCAGGTTTAGTAGGTGCAGGTTTAATCGTAATTGGAGCTGGTTTAGGTTTAGGTAAAATCGGTGGTTCAGCAATGGATGCTATTGCTCGTCAACCAGAAGCTGCTGGTAAAATCCAAACTGCGATGATTATCATCGGTGCATTATTGGAAGGTTTAGCATTTGGTGCTTTAATCTTAGGAAAGTAATTAGAATAAGTAAGTTACCTGCAACGGTTGGTTGCGGGTCTTACTTTATTAGACAATTTTTTTAAAACGAATTTTTTTAAAGTTTATATAATGGATAAATTAATTAATGATTTTTCATACGGTTTGTTTTTTTGGCAAGCTATTATACTTGTAATTTTAATTATATTATTAGCTAAATTTGCATGGAAGCCAATTATTGCTTCTTTATCAGCTCGTGAAGAAGGTATATCTAATGCTTTAATGGCAGCAGAAAACGCTAAAAAAGATTTAGCAAATTTAAAAGCAGATAACGAAAAGTTACTAGTTGAAGCTCGTGCTGAAAGAGACGCAATGCTTAAAGAAGCTCGCGAAATGAAAGATACTATGATTGCTGAAGCTAAAAATGAAGCGGTAGAACAAGGTAACAAAATGATTGCTCAAGCAAAAGCAGCTATCGAAAACGAGAAAAATGCTGCAATGTCAGAATTAAAAAATCAAGTTTCTTCACTTTCATTAGAAATTGCAGAAAAAATATTAAGAGACGAACTGTCTAACAAAGATGCTCAAACTAAATTAGTTGAGAAGATGTTAGGTGATGCTAAATTAAATTAATTATGGCAGGAACTAGAGCAGCTATACGATATGCAAAGGCTATTCTGGATATAGCTAAAGCAAATAATAATGAAACAAATGTAAATGCTGATATGAATTCAGTAATTACAATTGTAAAAGAAAATGCAGAATTAAAAGAGTTTTTATATAACCCAGTTGTAAAAGGGCCTTCTAAGTTTGCTGTATTATCTGAAATTTTTGCTTCAGCTCAAAATGAAACTAAAGGACTTTTTCAATTACTTTTAGAAAATAAAAGATTTGAAATATTACCAGCTATTGCATCACAATATAATGCATTGTTTGATGAAGCAAATGGTTTAGAAACAGTAGTAGTTACAACTGCTCTACCTTTAACATCAGATTTAGAGAGCAAAGTATTGGCGAAAATAAAAGAGTTTTCAACAAAACAAATTACCATAAATAATGTAATAGACCCATCAATTATAGGTGGATTTATACTTAGAATGGGTGACAAACAATATAATGCGTCTGTAGTGAACAGATTGCAACAATTAAAAAGAGAGTTTAGTAATTAATAATATAGATCGCACTTAGTTAGTGTTAAAATTATAAATTAAGATGGCTGAAATTAAACCTGCTGAAATATCAGCAATATTAAAAAAACAATTATCAGATTTTCAATCTGGTGCTACATTAGAAGAAGTGGGAACTGTTCTTCAAGTTGGAGATGGAATTGCTCGCGTTTACGGATTATCTAATGCTCAATACGGAGAATTGGTTCAATTTGAAAATGGATTAGAAGCAATCGTTTTAAATTTAGAAGAAGACAATGTTGGAGTAGTATTATTAGGTCCTTCTACGGGAATTAGAGAAGGTTCAACAGTAAAAAGAACACAACGTATTGCGTCATTAAAAGTTGGTGAGCAAATTGTTGGACGTGTTGTTGATACTTTAGGAAACCCTATCGACGGTAAAGGTCCTATAGGTGGAGAATTGTATGAAATGCCATTGGAAAGAAAAGCTCCTGGAGTTATCTATCGTCAACCAGTAACTGAACCATTACAAACAGGTATTAAAGCTATCGATGCTATGATTCCAGTTGGTAGAGGACAACGTGAATTAGTAATTGGTGACCGTCAAACTGGTAAAACATCAGTTTGTATTGATACAATCTTAAATCAAAAAGAATTTTACGATGCTGGGAAACCAGTATTCTGTATATATGTTGCTGTAGGACAAAAAGCATCTACTGTTGCTGCTATTGCTAAAACATTGGAAGAAAAAGGAGCAATGGCTTATACAGTTATTGTTGCTGCTAATGCTTCAGATCCTGCTGCAATGCAAGTTTATGCTCCATTTGCTGGTGCATCAATAGGTGAATATTTCCGTGATACAGGTCGTCCTGCTTTAATTATCTATGATGATTTATCTAAACAAGCAGTTGCGTACCGTGAAGTATCTTTATTATTGAGAAGACCACCAGGTCGTGAAGCATATCCTGGAGACGTTTTCTATCTTCACTCAAGATTATTAGAAAGAGCAGCAAAAGTTATTGCTAATGATGATATTGCTAGAAATATGAACGATTTACCAGATTCGTTAAAACCAATCGTAAAAGGTGGAGGTTCTTTAACAGCTTTACCTATTATTGAAACACAAGCTGGTGACGTTTCTGCATATATCCCAACAAACGTAATTTCGATTACTGATGGTCAGATTTTCTTAGATGGAGATTTATTTAACTCAGGTGTGCGTCCAGCAATTAACGTAGGTATTTCTGTATCTCGTGTTGGAGGAAATGCACAGATTAAATCAATGAAAAAAGTTGCAGGTACTTTAAAATTAGATCAAGCTCAATATCGTGAATTAGAAGCATTTGCTAAATTTGGTTCTGATTTAGATGCTGTAACAATGAGTGTAATTGAAAAAGGAAAACGTAATGTTGAAATCTTAAAACAAGCGGTTAATGACCCATCTACAGTTGAAGATCAAGTTGCAATTATCTATGCAGGATCTAAAAACTTGTTAAGAGATGTGCCTGTTGAAAAAGTTAAAGAATTTGAAAAAGATTATTTAGCATTTTTAAACGCAAAACATAGAGATACATTAGATGCTTTAAAAGCTGGAAAGTTTGATGATAATATCACAGACGTGTTAGCTAAAGTGGCTAAAGAAATTTCATCAAAATATTAATAAAAGTATATTGTATTTATATACTGTATAGAAAGAAACACTATGTCAGTATATAAATACAATTTTTACAATATACAATTTGTAAGGAATGGCAAACTTAAAGGAAATTAGAAATAGAATTGGTTCAATTTCATCAACGATGCAAATAACATCGGCAATGAAAATGGTTTCTGCTGCAAAATTGAAAAAGGCTCAAGATGCAATTACAGCTATGCGTCCTTATGCAGAGAAATTGACAGAATTATTGCAAAATTTAAGTGCAACTCTTGATGGAAACACAGGAGGAGCTTTTGCTGAGCAAAGAGAAGTTAATAAAGTTTTGATTGTTGCTATAACTTCAAATAGAGGTTTATGTGGTGCTTTTAATTCAAATGTTATTAAAAGTGTTAAAAATAGAACTGAATTTTACTCAGGTAAAACAGTTGATGTTTTTGCTATCGGAAAAAAAGGAAACGATGTCTTGCGTAAAGTAAGTACAGTTATTGACAATCAAAGTGCTATTTTTGATAATCTAACTTTTGATAATGTTTCAGAAATTGCCGAAGTGTTAATGCAAAAATTTATTGATGGAGAGTATGATAAAATAGAAATTGTCTACAATCACTTTAAAAATGCAGCTACTCAAATTGTTAAAACGGAACAGTTTTTACCATTAGAACCAATTACAGGAGGAGAAGCAATTGCATCGGATTATATTTTCGAACCATCTAAAGAAGAAATTGTTTTAACATTGATCCCGAAATCTTTAAAAACACAATTATACAAATCAATTCGTGATTCTTTTGCATCAGAACATGGTGCACGTATGACAGCTATGCATAAAGCAACAGACAATGCAACAGAATTAAGAAATCAATTAAAATTAACATATAACAAAGCTCGTCAAGCAGCAATTACTGGTGAAATATTAGAGATTGTTGGTGGTGCAGAAGCATTGAATAATTAATTTCTTTTTTAAATAATATTTTAAAAGGCTATTTGGATTTCCAAATAGCCTTTTTCTTATATTTGGATTGCATATTTTAAAATATTATTTTTAAAAATGTAACTTTAACAAAAATTTCACGTATAACTAGGAACAATATAACCAATAAGTAATGTCAAAAGAAAGTTTTAATTGGAAAAGTCTATTCATTAATGATTCAGATAATTCTTCAAGCAAGGAAGAATCAAAATCAAAACCAATTGAGAAAGCATCTCCTTCAACAGTTCAAACTAATAAATTTCCAGAAGAGAAAATAATAAATACAACAAATGAAAATTTTGCAAATCCATTTGTAAATGAAATTTTAGAAGTTTATGAAAAAGGATTTGAATCATTAAATTTAAACGATTTTGACTTTTTTGAAATGTATAAATCGGTGGCAATTGTTGGAATTACAAACCCACAGAGTTATCAAATGGCATTTACAATGGGTAAATCAATTAAACCAGATTTATCTAAAGAATATTTGCTAGAAAAATCAAAATTTTATATCGATGAGATTAATAAAGTATTTGCAAAATATGATTCTACAGGAAATATAAAAAAGAAAGATTTAAATAATCTAGTTTTAAAAGAAAAAGAAACATTAACAAATACTATTACAGATTTAGAAAATAAGATTTTACAAATGCAACAAGAATTGCAAGAAAAGAAAACATTATTAGCTAATATTGATAGTAAAAATGAAAGTGAATTAAGAGAAATTCAACTAAAAATTGAAGCTAATAATTTCGCAAAACAAAAAATATTAGACTCAATTAATTTAGTAATAAGCGGCATCAATCAATATTTATAATAAACATGAATAAATTCGAACAAGAGAAAAGTACTTTATTAGAGTTACCTATTTTAAAACATTTTGACGAATCAAAAGGAGAAATAGCATTAAATACACAATCACTTAAAAAAGGCGAAAAATATTTATTTTGGGTTATTGCTTTAGGGCTATTGGGTATCGGAGGATATTTAACATGGACTTATATAATTCCTCCTCTGTTTACAATGTTAGGACAAGTTATTGCTCTTTCTGCAACAGCAATATTTCTTATCTTTCTAGTAATGATGTTTCCAGTGATAATGAAAGGACTTCGTTTTGCAACAAAAAATATACATAAAGCACTTATTCAGAGTAATCCATTTAATGAATTAGAAGAGCAAAAGCAAAAAATGGTTAAAAACCGCGAAGTTTTTAAAAATACTAAAGCCAAATTAAAAGGTCTTAAAAATGAAATGGAAATGGAAGCTTCAAAATCAGAGAAAGAAGCTAAAGATTACCAAGAAGAATTATTAAGCTTACAACGCCAATCAGAAAGATTAAAATCTGCAATGGACGAAATGGTAAAAGCAAATGGAATTACAGCTAAAGACACAGATGAATATGTTGTCTTACAAAGTGAACTGGCTAAAAAACTAAGCAACTCTCAAAGAATTTCTAATCAGTATGAACAAAGTAAAAGTTTTGTTCAAAAATATGGAGTTAGAGCAAATGTTTTGGGAAAAATGGATCGTAAGTTAACATTAGCAGGAACTGCAATTGATATTAAAATTGCCGATTTTGATGCTACCATTACAATGCTTCGAAAAGAATACGAGTTTGCTAAAAATGCGAAAGCAGCAACAGAAAGCGCTAAAAACGCAATGATGTTCACAAAAGATTGGGAATTAGAATATGCATTAGAAGTAGTAACATCAACTATTGCTCAAGATATAGCAAGAACATCTGAAAATTTATTAGATATAGACACATTAACATCTCAATATTCAGTAGATAATGATGAACTATATTCTAGATTAGATTCATTAGCAGATAAAATTAAAACAGGAGAAAATACAATTCCTGATTCAACAAAATATTCAAGTCAAAACTATAAAATGTCTAAAGAAGACAAACAAAATGCAGGTGGATTTGGAGACATATTTTAATTATTAAAAACTAAATTATTTATATAAAAAATGGGAAAAATTCTTAGAACAAAAAAATTAACTACTTTATCAGAGTTACTTGTAGTAATTATAGGTATTGGAGGAATTTTAAGTGCAATCTATTATTTATCACCAGGTCTTAGAACTCAGGTTTCTAAGCAGCTAAATGGTATAGAATTAAACAATGTTGTTGTAGATAATGTAATAAATGCTGATAAAATAGAATTACCTTCAAAAACAATCTCTACAGAAGTTTCTAATAAACCTTTAGTAAGAATTGCAGGTTATGCTTGGAATGCTCAATCTGGAATTATAGTTTCTAATGGTGGTCCAAAAACAACAAAAGGGTCATTAATGGAAAAAAACGGAGTCAATCTTGAAATTATTCGTCAAGATTGGTTATCTGAATTGAGAAATATGCAAATGAAATTTATTGAAGAATTTGATAAAGGCGCAAAATTTCCAACATCAGATAAAAGTGCATTTGCTGTGATGATTATGGGAGATGGAGCACCGTTTTATATTAGTTCAGTACAAAAATCATTAAACGAAAAATATGGAAATGATAAATACCACTTACAAGTTTTAGGAGCAGTAGGAATGAGTTATGGTGAAGACAAATTAATTGGGCCACCAAGTTGGAAATCTGACCCTCAATCTATGAAAGGATCAGTTATTTCAGCAGTATTAGGAGATGGCGATTGGGTAACAACTGTAAATTATTGTTTTGCAAATGGTTTAAAAGTAAATCCAGATCCGTCTACTTATGATGCTGATGCAGTGAATATTTATCCTTCTGAAAATGACGATTATATTAAATCAGCAGAAGAATTAATTAAGTCACAAACAACAGGATGGACAGTTTCTTTAAAAGAAGTTTCTAATGGAAAATTAACAGGGAAATCAGTTAATAGAAAAATTGACGGTTGTGCAACTTGGACACCTGGTGATAAAATGGTTTTTGATAAACTTTCAGGTTTTGTAGATATTGTTTCTACTAAAGAATTTAACAATCAAATGCCAACAGTATTAATTGGTGTAAAAGAATGGGCTGCTCAAAATCCAGATGTTGTTTCTAATATTCTAAAATCAGCTTTAACAGCTTCTAATCAAATGAAAAATTATGATGATTGGAGAGTAAGAGCATCAGAAGCAATAACAGATACATATCAAATGGAATCTCCAAAGTATTGGTACGATATGTTCAAAGGGCAACAAGGGACTAAAAATGGATTAACCTATAATATGGGAGGTTCAAAAGTATTTAATTATGCAGATGCTATGCAATATTTTGGATTATCTGATGGTGTAAATAGATATAAATCAGTTTATAATCAGGTATCAACTTATTTAACAGAGTTAAATCCGTTTGGTTTTAATGAAAACGTAGGTAAAGTTTCAGCTTATGAAGATGCAGTAAATTTATTTTATCTAAAAAATATAAACGATATTGAATCTACTGCCGCTGATAAAGCAGATTATACAGCTCAAGCAACAGAAGTTATGGCGTCTGGTGAATGGAGAATTAATTTTAATACAGGAAGTGCTCAAATTTCAAATAGTTCTTCTAGTGAATTAGAAAAAATTTATAATCTTTTAATTCAAGCTGAAAACACAAAATTAACAATTGTAGGCCATACAGATAATGTAGGAAATCCAGCTTCAAATGTAGTTTTATCTAAAAACAGAGCAGAATCTGTAGTAGATTATTTAAGAAAAAAAGGAATTCCTTTAAGTCGTTTCCAAATGATTGATGGTAAAGGAGCAAATGAACCAACGGCTGATAATTCAACAGCAGAAGGAAAATCAAAAAACAGAAGAGTAGTAATTACTCTATTGAAATAATAAAAAAATAGAAGAGCTATCAAATTTTGGTAGCTCTTTAATTATGCCCATGATAAAATTTTTAACACCATTTGAAAAGATATCTAAATCTAAAAGGACAATAATTCTGCTAGGATGGATTGTAATTTTAATACTGTTTTGGGTTATAGGAACTTCTGGTGAAAAACACCTGTTTCCAAATCCGCAACAAGTATTTAAAGGTTTTTCAGAGTTGTATAATGAAGGCTTAGTAGTGCATATTTTTAATTCGTTAAAATTGTGCTTTCTATCTATATTTTTAGCAACAGTAATCTCATTATTATTTGCTTATAGTTGGCCTATTCCATTGTTAAAACCAGTAGCCGAATTTGTTACTAAATTTCGTTTTCTGCCATTTACAGGATTATCATTCTATATTACATTAGTAGTTCACGATGCAAGAAATATGCAAATTTGGATTATGGTGATATTTCTGACTACCTTTTTAACTACATCATTAATTTCTGTAGTAAAAGATATTCCACAAGAAGAATTTGACCATGCGAAAACCTTAAAATGTAATCGTTTTGAAGTTTTATGGCAAGTAATTGTTTTAGGAAGATTAGATTATGTTATCGATGTAATTCGCCAAAATTTAGCCATAACATGGATGATGCTTGTTACAATTGAATCTATTGTTGTAGCATCAGGAGGATTAGGATTTTTAATTAAGAATTCTGATAAGTTTATGAATCATGGACGAATTATAGCATTACAAATAATTATTTTAACGATAGGCTTATTATTAGATTGGTTTATTAACTATTTAAGAAGAGCAATATTTAGATACTCTAAAATATAAAATTATGAATTTCGAATTTAAAGAAACACTTTTATATGTGGAAAATCTTAGTGTTGCTTATGATGACACTATTATTATTAAAGATATAAATTTAATTGAAAAAGATGTTGTAAGATTAGATCACGATTGTACTTCTCAAGTAATAGCCATTGTAGGACGATCTGGAAGAGGAAAATCTACTTTCTTTAAAGCATTAACAGGATTAGTTCATCCAAAATCTGGAAAGATATTAATTAAAGATTTTAACAGTACCGAAGCTGCGGCTGCAAAAGAAATCAAAGAAGGAGACATTGGTTTCGTAGATCAAAAATATACGTTGTTTAGACATAAAACAGTATTACAAACATTGAAATTTGCTTTAAGAAAGACAGATTTAAATGAAAGTGAAAAGGAAGAAAAAATAAAAGAATATCTTCATAAATGGGGATTAGATACTTGTGGCGACAAATATCCTAATGAACTTTCTGGAGGACAAAGACAACGCACCGCTATCATTGAACAATTGTTCTCTTCGGATCAGTTTATTGTTATGGACGAACCTTTCTCAGGATTAGATGTAGGTAATATTCAAGAAGTAAAAAAATCATTTGATTTATTAAATACAACCTCAGAATATAACACCGTTATTTTTTCTACTCATGATATAGAATTAGCTGTAGAATTAGCGCAAACTATCTATGTTATTGGATATCCAACAATAAACGGAGAAAAGCAAAATTATGGTTCTATTGTTGCTAAATACGACTTAAGAGAAATGGGAATAGCTTGGCAAGAATATGGAGAAGAACATTTAAAACTGACTAAAGAGATTATCAATCAAATGATGCTTTCATAAGTTGTTTTTTATGAATAAAGTTTCAGAAGTAAATTACAAAAAAAATTTAGAAGATAATGGTTATACAGTAATTGAAACCGTTTTTTCATCTCATGAAATAGATATTATAACTAAAACTATTCAGAGTAAAAGTAGTTCTTCGAATATAACATTTAGAAAATCTAAAGACCTTTTTGCTATTCGTCAGTTCTTAAAAGAAATACCTGAGCTAAAAACCCTTTTGTTTAATGAAAAATTAAAAGAAGTTTTAAAAACCTTTCTAGGGAATGATAGCTTTGTTGTAAAATCAATTTATTTTGACAAACCCGAACAATCAAATTGGTTTGTATCGTATCATCAAGATTTAACTATATCAGTCAATAAGAAGTTAGATATAGAAGAATACACAAATTGGACAATAAAGCAAAATCAGTTTTCAGTTCAACCTCCAAAGGAAATTTTAGAGAATATTTCTACTATAAGAATTCATTTAGATGATACTGATGAAAAAAATGGAGCTTTAAAAGTAATTCCAAAGTCGCATAAAAATGGAGTAGTAAGAGCTGATTCAATAGATTTTCAAAACATGAATGAAAGAGTGTGTTCTGTCAAAAAAGGAGGAATTATGATAATGAAACCATTGTTGTTTCATGCATCAAATAAAACAATAAATAATGAAAGAAGGAGAGTTATTCATATTGAATTTTCAAACATAACATTGCCAGAACAATTATCTTGGTCTGAAAAAAACAGCATTAATTAAAGTTTATGGAATTAGCATTTACAAAAGAATATATTCAAGAACTTAAAATAGTAACAGCAACTATTTTAAAACTATGTGATTCTTTAAATTCTGACACAAAATGTATTACAGAAATTAATGCGCTTTTACCTCAAAATACAGAGAATAAATTACTGTTAAAAGCAGAACAAATTTTCATTTCCGATCTCATTTTTGTTTTCAGTAAAGTGAAAAACATATCCGAAAAAGCACAATTTGGATTAGCTTATTATTATGACGCAATTAGAAATCAACATTTTGCAAATGAAAACGAAATAGAGAAGTTAAACAAATTGGTAACAACCAATGCGTTTAAAAATCATTTTAATAAAATTGTTCAAGAAAACATTTTATTTGATTTAGATAAAAGTAAAACCTATTTATTAAATTATTTAAAACAAAACAAACATCCGAAATTTGAAGAAACGTATCAAACATTCAACGTATTTTTGAAATTGGTTTGTAGTTTTGAAGTATCAAGTAAAACCAACATAAACGATGTTTTAGGAATCGATTTCAAAATAAGTGATGTTAAAACAATAGAGAACGATTCGTTGGAGAAAGTTTTAGAAGAACTACACGAATTAATTGGCTTAGAAAATGTAAAAAAAGATGTAGCCGAATTAGTCAACCTTTTAAAAGTTCAAAAGAAAAGAACCACTCAAGGTTTAAAAAATATTGAAATAACATTACACACTATTTTTTTAGGACCACCAGGAACAGGAAAAACAACAGTGGCAAGATTACTAGGTAGAATTTTTAAACATTTAGAATTTCTTACCAATGGGCAAATGATTGAAACTGATAGAGAAGGAATGGTTGCAGGTTATGTGGGTCAAACAGCAACAAAAGTAGATACAATAGTAACTGAGGCTAAAGGAGGCGTTTTATTTATTGATGAAGCCTATGCTTTAAGTCAAAATTTAGGGAATGATTATGGAGCGGAAGCTGTTAATACATTGCTAAAACGAATGGAAGACTTCAGAGATGATTTAGCAGTAGTTGTTGCAGGATATGATGAACCAATGCAAACCTTCATAGATTCAAATCCAGGATTAAGATCTAGGTTTAATCGTTATTTCCATTTTGATCATTTTAAACCTACCGAATTATTCTCCATTTTTGAGTTGAATTGTAAAAAAGCCGATTTTATTCTAACAGAAGAAGCGAAAGAAAAACTCAAAGATACTTTTGAAATGCTATATGAAGAAAGAGATGAAAGCTTTGGAAATGCCAGAGTTATTAGAAATATTTTTGAAAAATGTATCCAAAAACAAGCCAATAGAATTGTAAAAATTAAAAGAATAACAAAAAAAGCATTAAAAACAATAACAGAAGAAGATATTCCTGAACCAAAAGAAACCTTAGATCAGGTATTTTATAAGAACAAAAACAATGAATAGAAATTTTTTAAAAGTAGCGGCATTATTATTAACAACAGCAGTTTTTTCTCAAGAAGAAGCAAAAGAAGAAAGTAAAGTAAAAGTCGATTTTTCAGGATATTTAGAGGCATTTTACGGATATGATTTTAATAAATCAACAACTCCTACTCGTTTAGGCTGGATTTATAATCATAGTAGACATAATGAGTTTAGTATTAATATAGGAATGCTACGTTCTACCATTACGTATGAAAATATATATGCAAATATTGCAATTCAAGCAGGTACGTATGTTGATGATAATTATACTGCAGAAAGTTTAAAATTATTTCATGAAGCATATATAGGAGTATATTTAGATAAAGATAAAAAACATGTAGTTGAAGCAGGAATTATGCCGTCATATATAGGTTTTGAAACATCATCTTCATTCTCAAATTTAACATTAACAAGATCAATAATGGCTGAAAACTCGCCGTTTTACTTTACAGGAGTTAAATACAATTATATGCCAAATGATAATTGGAGTTTGGCTTTCGTAACTACAAATGGCTGGCAAAGAATCGAAAAACCAAATAACAAAGCATTGCCTACTTTTGGAACACAAATAGTATATACTCCAAATGAAAAAACAACATTAAATTGGAGTACATTCATAGGAGATGAACCAGTAGGAACAGATATATTAAGAACGAGATATTTTAATAATTTATATGTTGATTATACTTGGACAGAGAAATGGAGAACTATTGCAGGGTTTGATATGGGATTTCAAAAAAATATTTTAGGAGATGAATTTCAAGATTGGAAAACACTTACATTAATTACTCAATATGCAGTTTCAAATAAGTGGAATTTAGCAGCAAGAGCAGAATATTATGAAGACAAAGAAAACGTAATTATTGGAGTAGGAGCACCATTTGAAGTTTTTGGAGCATCAGTTAATGTAGATTTTATTCCAAATTCCAAATTAAAATTAAGAACAGAAGCAAAATGGTTCGATTCAAAAGAACCTATTTTTAATAAAGAAATAGGAACAACAAATTCAAACTTTTTTATCTCAACATCATTAGCTTTTGAGTTTTAACAAATATTTATTATCCTATATAAGAGTCAAAGAAATTTGGCTCTTTTTTATTTTTATATTTGTTGAAACAAACCGTTCATAATGAAAAAAACAGTCCCATTTCTTTTTATAATATTAACTTCCTTATTAAATGCACAATCTCTTCAGTTAGAAAACATAATGAAAGGAGATGAGTTTATTGGAAATCAGCCCGACAATCATCGTTGGTCAATAGATGGAAACTCAATTTATTTTGATTGGAACCCTAATAATGAAGTAGGAAATAGTACTTATTATTGGAATCAAAATATGGATCAACCTCAGTTACTTCCTGAAAATGAGTTTGATAAATCAGAAGTTAATGCATCATTACAAAGTGATTATGATGTTATATATTATGCTAAAAGAGGGAATCTATATTCATACAATAAAAAATCAAAAAAAATCAAAAAACTATATGTTTCCACGGATAAAATTTATGCGGTTGAAAGAAGTTCAAATCCAGATGTTATTTTCTATCAACAAAACCGAAATGTTTATCAGTTAAACGTGAAAGAGTTTTCAATTACTCAATTAACAAACTTTAAAACAGGAAATGAATCTGTAAAAAGTGATAAAACAGAAAATTATCTTGAAAAACAACAAGCAGAATTGTTTCAGTTTGTAAGAGATAATAAAGTAAAAGACGATTGGTACGAAAAAAAATACAATAACACAAAGAACGATTTTCCACAAGCTATTTTCTATGGAAGTGAATCATTAGAACAGTTAAAACCATCACCAAATGGTAAATTTGTTACTTTTAGATTGTCAAATTACAGTTCTCAAAAGCAAACAAAAGTAGAACATTTTATTACAGCCGATGGATATACAAAAAATGAATCGGCACGTTCAAAAGTATCAATTGATAATTTGAGCAAACATAAAATGGGAGTTTATAATATAGAAAAAGATTCTGTTTATTACGTTTCATTTTCAAACTTATCAGGAATTAAAGAATTTCCAGCATATTATCAAGAATATGATAATTTAAAAGAAAAGGAAAAAGAGGAAAAACCAATTGTAATGATTAATCCTATTCATAATAAAAACGGTGATAAAACAGTTTTTGAATTGAGAAGTTTAGACAATAAAGACCGTTGGATTGTATCATTAGATTTAGAAACAGGAATACTAACAGAATTAGATCATCAGCATGATGAAGCTTGGATTGGTGGACCAGGAATTCCAAACTATTCTTTTGGAGGTGGAACTTTAGGCTTTTTAAAAGATAATGAAACAATTTATTTTCAGTCAGAAACAACAGGATATTCACATTTATACACACTTAATTTAAATACAAAGAAGAAAACACAATTGACTTCTGGAAATTGGGAAGTAAGAGATGTATCACTTTCACTTGACGGAAAATCATTTTATCTTTCTACAAATACAAATCATCCTGGAAATAGAGAATATCATAAACTAGATATTACTTCTAAAAAAATGACAGCAATTTTAAATGCTGATGGAGCTCATGAAGTAGTTCTTTCTCCAGATGAGAAAAAAATAGCCGTTCGTTATTCTTATAAAAATAAACCATGGGAATTATACGTAGCAGATAATAAACCGAATGCAACTTTAAAACAAATTACATTTTCAACTACTCCAGAATTTAAAGCATATAATTGGAAAAATCCAGAAGTTGTTACCTTCAAAGCAGAAGATGGGACAAATGTTTACGCAAGATTATACCAACCAAAAGTAGAAAAAAAGAATAAAGCAGCCATTATTTTTGTTCATGGAGCTGGATATTTACAAAATGCACATAATTATTGGAGTTCTTACCATCGTGAATTTATGTTCCACAATTTATTATCAGATTTAGGATATACCATTTTAGATATTGATTATAGAGGAAGTGATGGATATGGCAGAGATGTTCGTACAGGAATCTATAGACATATGGGAGGATTAGATTTGTCAGATCAATTAGATGGGAAAAAATATTTGGTTGACAATTTAGGAATAGAAGCTGATAGGGTTGGAATTTATGGTGGGTCTTATGGTGGATTTATAACATTAATGGCTTTATTAACAAAACCAAACGAATTCAAAGCAGGAGCAGCATTAAGATCAGTTACAGATTGGGCACATTATAACCATGGCTACACATCTAATATTTTAAATTTTCCTGAAACAGACTCTATTGCTTATAGAAGAAGCTCACCTATTTATTTTGCAGAGAATCTTAATGATAGATTAATAATGCTGCATGGAATGGTAGATGATAATGTGCAATTTCAAGATGTAGTACGATTGTCACAACGTTTTATAGAATTAGGAAAAAAAGATTGGGATTTGGCTGTTTTTCCAGTAGAAGAGCATGGCTTTAAAGAAACGTATTCTTGGATAGATGAATATCGTAGAATATTAGAATTATTTAATAAAAACTTGTTAGATAAAAGATAATATATAAAACAAAAAGGCTTTATTCCAAAGAGGATATAGAGCCTTTTTTATTAACCTAACTTAACTATCTTTAACTTAAACCCCATTCATCGCGATCTAGATTTTCTATTTTATTGGCTTTCTTTTTTATGCGAGTATCAAATTTTGGTTTTCTAAGTGCATAAGCAAATATAGAACCAGCACTTACATCTAATTTTAAAGTATTTGTATTTGATGTGCTTCCTGAAATATTTATAGAGAATTTATCATTTAATATAGACACATCTGCACTTCCGCTAGCATTAAATGAAGCGTTTTGTATTAATTTAGATTCTACAATAACAAAAACTTGATCTGTAATTCTTCCGTTTTTAACACTTTTTAGTTTGTTAAAACAATTATGATCATTATTAGCTAATTTTCGTAATTCACTTTCGCTTGTAATATCAATTTTTATTAAAGAAAGATCTCTTAGTTGATCTTTTGTCCATCCTACTTTTGCGCCTCCTTTTCCATTTACTTTTGCCGTTACAAAAGTACCGCCTACATCAAAAGAGTTTTTTGAAGTTTTTGCATTTTGCAATTTAATCTCTGTTACTGCTTTTACAGGAAAACTACCTTTAACAGTATCATCATGAATTAATCCATTCGACACAAAAACATTTTTATCTTTATTTCCATAGCTGCCTAAATTTAGAGACTCTGCAGCTTTTCTGAAATACTTTGTACCATTATATGTAAAGTGGTTTTTTTTAATTGTAACTTCCATTTTAATTCGTTTTATAAGGTTATATTATTAATTACGCTGCGTAATCAATAAAATCAACAAAGGCCTTTGTAATTTGTTTTTTGTAAAACTAATATCTTAAACAATAATAAGAGCAAGGAAAATAACCCTTTTTTTAAGGTTAAAAGCTCCTTTTATCACAAATTGAAAGAAATGTAATTGTTTTTTATTTTGATTTTAAAGACTAATTATTAGTATTTTTATATTTAAAAAAAGATAATAATGCTTCAAATAGTTGAATTAATTACAAAAAAACAAATGCTAAAACAATTTCATGTAATTCAGCAAATGTATCCAGATTACACACTTCAGAAATATGAATCATTATTAGATGAAATGTTACCTTTACAGTATAAACAAGTAGCTGTTATTGAAAAAGATATTTGTATTGGTTTGGCAGGGTTTTGGATAGCTACTAAATTGTGGTCAGGAAAATATTTAGAATTAGATAACGTAATTGTGCATTCAAGTCACCGTTCAAAAGGAATAGGAGAGTTAATTGTAAAATATTTAAATCAAAAAGCAGCAGAAAATGATTGTAATGTACTTGTTTTAGATGCTTATACATCAAACTATAGAGCACAAAAATTCTTTTTCAATCATGGATTTGTTCCACAAGGATTTCATTTTGTAAAACATTTAAAAAATAAAAAATGAGAATTTTAATCAATTTGTTTTTAATTAGTTTTTTATCTTGTTCTTCAGGTAAAGAAACAACACAAGATAATGATAGTATAAAAATTCAAGAAATATATTATCAAAAATGGGTTGCAGGTATTCAAGGAGGAGGAAGTGGAATAAATGTTCATTTAACTTTAGAAGAAGGATTAAATGAAGAGATAACTTTAGATAAGTTGCAAATAAAAGATGTTGAAACAACAACTATTCAAAAAACAGATGATTTACATTATGTTGCAAGTCTTAAAACAAAACTAAATCAATTAACCCTTGATGAAAACCCCATAAATGAATATGGGAATGAAGTTCCTCAGGAGAAAGAAATAAGACTTAAAGAAGGACAAGTAAAACTATTTTTTACAATCGGCACAAAACAATTCTATAAAATAATAGAAAATGTTAAAGAAAAACCAATGATTGCGTATCCTTCCATGAATAAATCAAAGAATTAATTACTTTTGTCTAAATTAGAAAGTATTTCCATTGAATTTATACAAAAGTTTATTTAAACAAACTGCTATTTATGGTTTGGCAACAGTTTTGCCAAGGATGTTTAGCTTCATATTAGTTCCGTTATATACAGATCCAAAAGTTCTGAATGTGGAAGAATATGGAGAAGTATCTATTATATTTTCATGGTTGGTTTTTTTTAATGTAGTTCTTTCGTATGGAATGGAAACTTCTTTTTTTAGATTCTTTTCAAAATCTAATGATACTGAAAAAGTAGTAAGCACTTCGACAATTTCTCTTTTTTGGTCTTCAATTACCTTTTTAGGAATAGCACTTTTATTTAGAAACTATTTTGCAGCAATTACAAAAATAGATGTAGAATATATTATCTACACAATATGGATATTAGTTTTTGACGCATTAGTTATTATTCCATTTTCAAAAATTAGAGCAGAAAAAAGACCTATTTATTATGCTATTATAAAAGTAGGAAGCGTAGCAGTTAATCTATTTTTAAATCTATTCTTTTTATTGTGGTTGCCTAAACTAGCAGTTCAATTTCCAGATAGTTTTATTAGTACTATCTTTTTTAAAGACTTTCAAATAGGATATATTTTTGTAGCTAATATTATAGCAAGTTTTTTAACACTAGCTGTTTTATCTCCAAATTATTTTAAAATGAATTGGTCTTTCGATAAAGAACTTTGGAAAAAAATGATGCAATATAGTTTACCAGTTATGATAGCTGGAATAGCATTTGCAATTAATGAAACTTTTGATAGAATTTTATTAGATAATTTTTTAAATCTACCTGATAATGAAGTTAAAGCACAAATAGGCGCATATTCGGCATGTTATAAATTGGCTTTGTTTATGACACTATTTGCAACAGCTTTTAGGTTAGGAATTGAACCTTTCTTTTTTAGTCACGCATCAAATGAAAACGCAAGTAAAACGTATGCAGAAATTACAAAGTTTTTTGTCATTTTTGGATCTATAATTTTATTAGTAGTAATTGTCTTTGCTGATGTTTTAAAAATAATCATCATTAGAGATTCTTCATTTTGGGAAGCCATGAAAGTTGTACCATTAATTATTTTAGCAAATTTCTTTTTAGGAATATACAATAATCTTTCTGTATGGTATAAATTAACAGACAAAACAAGAATAGGAATGTATATTTCTATTATAGGAGCTATAATAACATTAGTTTTAAATCTTTTATTAATTCCGATGTGGAGTTACATGGGAAGTGCTATTGCTACAATTTCAGCTTATGGAACGATGATGTTAATTTCTTATTATTTAGGAAATAAATACTATCCAATTCCTTATGATATGAAAAAGATAATGAGTTATTTAGGAATTTCAATTTTACTTTCAGGAATTTCATTTTATGTTCCAATATTTAGAGAAACATATATTTTTGGTATTTTAGCCATATTGTTTTTCGGATACTTTATTTATAGAAATGAAAAAGAAACCATTTTAAAGATTATAAAAAGAAAGTAAAACTGTTTTAACCACATTTAAAAAAATTAAAATGCAAATTAAAATAATTAATAAATCAAATCATAGTTTACCTAGTTATGAAACCATTGCTTCAGCAGGAATGGACATAAGAGCTAATATTGCAGAATCAATTGTATTAAAGCCATTAGAAAGAACCATTGTAAAAACAGGTCTTTTTATTGAGTTGCCTATTGGCTATGAAGCTCAGGTTCGTCCTAGAAGTGGTTTGGCTGCAAAAAAAGGAATAACTGTCTTAAATTCACCAGGGACAGTTGATGCCGATTATAGAGGAGAAATAGGAGTTATTTTAGTAAATTTATCTAATGAAAATTTTACTATAGAAAATGGTGAAAGAATAGCTCAAATAGTAATTGCAAAGCATGAACGTGCTGAATGGCTTAAAGTAGAAGAATTATCAGAAACATCTCGTGGAGAAGGTGGCTTCGGAAGCACAGGAGTAAAATAGTAATCAGTAAATAGTTGACAGTTTCAGTCTCAATGCTTAATACCCAAATCTTAATACAAAATATATGAAAATAATAGTTCCAATGGCAGGTCGTGGTTCACGTCTTCGTCCACATACATTAACAGTTCCTAAACCATTAATTCCCGTTGCAGGAAAACCAATCGTTCATAGATTAGTAGAAGATATTGCAAGCGTTTTAAATCAAGATATTGAAGAAGTAGCTTTTATTATTCATGAAAGTTTTGGCAAGCAAGTTGAAGAAGAACTTCTAGAGATAGCTCAAAAATTAGGAGCGAAAGGAACTATTTATTATCAAAATGAAGCATTAGGAACAGGTCATGCTATTATGTGTGCAAAAGATTCTTTAAACGGACCAGCAGTTATAGCCTATGCAGATACGTTAATTCGTGCTGATTTTGATTTAGATACAACAGCAGATAGTGTGATTTGGGTGAAACAAGTTGAAAAGCCAGAAGCATTTGGAGTTATTAATCTAAATGAAGCAAATGAAATTGTTGAATTAGTAGAAAAACCCAAAGAGTTTGTTTCAGATTTAGCGGTTATTGGAATATACTATTTTAAAGACATTGCCGTTTTAAGAAATGAATTACAATTAGTTTTAGACAATAACATTATTCATGGAGGTGAGTACCAAATTAATGATGGAATTAAACAAATGATAGAAAAAGGCATGAAATTTGTACCAGGTAAAGTCGATGAATGGATGGATTGTGGAAACAAAGACGTTACAGTAGATACAAACTCAAGAATGTTGAATTTTTTACATCAAGATGGAGAAAATTTAGTATCTGATGATGTTAAATTAGATAATGCAACAATAATTCCTCCTTGTTATATTGGTGAAGGAGTTATTTTGATTAATGCTACGGTTGGTCCAAATGTTTCTTTAGGTAAAGGATCTAAAATAGAAAATGCAACAATTAAAAATAGTTTAGTGCAAACTCATACTACAATTAAAAACGCTACATTAGACAATGCAATGATTGGTAACCATGCTAGTTTTGATGGGAATTTTACAAATATAAGTATAGGAGATTATTCCGTTTTAGAATAAAAAAAAGAGGATGAGTAAATTTAGAAAATGGCTTTGTTTTATCTTGTTGATTACTTTTAGTAGTCAACAAATTTTATTTGCTCAAGAAAATCCAGATGATATTGCAGTTGTTGATGACGAACTCGAAAATAATTTTTACGAATCGTTAAAACAACGAGCTATTGAAAATTATGATAAAGCAATTATTGCTATTGAAAAATGCATTTTAAAATCAAGTGAAAATCCTGTTTTTTATCATGAATTAGGTAAAAACTTATTAGATTTAAAACAATACCCACAAGCAGAAGAAGCCTTTAAAAAAGCAATTGATTTAAATCCTAAAGAACGTTGGTATTGGAACGGTCTTTATGATGTTTATTATCAAACAAAAGAATATCAAAAATCAATTACTGTTGTACAAAAATTAATAGAATTTGATAGTAATATGAAAGAAGATTTAGTGTCTTTGTACATGTACACAAATCAAAGAGATAAAGCTCTTTCTTTACTTAAAGAAATGGAAAGCACAATGGTTTTAAGTAATATGATGGAGTTTTATAAACTTAAAATTGAAGAATCAAATGCTTATGCAAAGCCAGAAAAAAGAGAACTTGAAAAAGCGATAGATGCAAATCCTAAAATTGAGCAAAATTATATTGATTTAATAGTACTATATTCTAACAGTAATGAAGAAGAAAAAGCGTTTGATGTAGCAAAAAAGTTAGCAAAAGAGATTCCTAATTCAGACTGGGCGAATGTAAGTTTATTTAAGTTTTATTTAGTAGATAATAAAGGAGAAGAAGCTTCAAGTGCAATGTTTAAAGTTTTAAAAAATAATAAAATTGACATAAAAATAAAACAACGAATGTTGAATGAGTTTTTAATTTTTGTGGCAAACACAAACACATTTGATAAAGAGTTAGACAAAGCAATTGAATACTTAGCAGATGATTCCAAGATAAATACAGCAAAAGAAGTTGGAAAGTTTTTTTATAATAGAAAACAACACGATAAAACAGTTTACTATTTAGAAAAAGGATTAAAAAAAGAACCTGAAGATTTTGAAACGATTTCATTATTAATGGAGGGCTATGTTACAGTTCAAAACTTTGAGAGCTTGGCTAAATTAACAGAAGATTATATTGATTTGTTTCCTACACAGGCAAATCTTTATTATTATGCAGGTTTATCAAATAATAAATTATCAAATAATAAAAAAGCTAAAGACTATCTTGAAACAGGTCTAGAATTTATTGTAGAAGATGTTGATTTAGAATTTCATTTTTATATTTTACTAGGAGAAGTATATAGAAGTCTAGGAGATAAAAAGAAGCAAGAATTATATTTTTCAAAATCAGAAGAGTTAGCTAAAAAAAGAAAATAATGAAGAAATTTTTGTGCTTTTTATTAATCGGGTTGGTGTTTTCATGTAAAACAAAAAAAACTGTTAACGAAGCAGTTGCAAGTAAAGAATTGGCCGCTATAAAAGTAATACAAGGTCATTACGAAAATCAAAAAGATTTTAAAACAATTAGTATAAGAGCTAATGCAAAGTATAAAGACGATAAACAATCGCAATCAGTAAATGCAGATATAAGAATAAAGAAAGATGAAATTATTTGGATAAATGTAAAACTACTTGGGTTTCCTGTAGCAAAAGCATTAATTACTCCAGATAAAGTAAGCTATTATGAAAAAATAAACGGAACATATTTCGAAGGAGATTTTCGTTTTTTGAGTAACTGGTTAGGAACAGATTTAGACTTTTTTAAAGTTCAAAACTTATTTCTTGGAAATGCAGTTGATGATTTAACAAAACAAAATTACGTAGTAAAAATTGAAGATGGACTTTATAAACTTTCTGAAAAAATAAAAGGCAAAACTGAAAAAGAATTTTCTTTTGAAGCAGCAAATTTTCTTTTGAAAAAAGAACAAATTAATCAGGTTTCAGAAAATAGAAGTTTAGAAATTGTTTATCCATCTCACTTAAAACAAGAAGATGTATTTATGCCAGATGAAATTAACATAAAAGCGACTCAAGAAAATCAAGTGAGTATAGACTTGTTTTATAAAAACATTACGTTTAATGAAGATTTAAATTTTTCATTTTCAATACCTAATGGTTATTCTCCTATCAATGTAGAATAAATATGATAATAACAAAAACAAAATTATCTTTGTAAAAAAATAACAAATGAATCGCATACTTATTCTTCTTTTCTCATTATTAATGACAAACTTTATGTTTGCTCAAACCTCTTCCGAACAACAAAAATTGGAAGCAAGAAAAGAGCAAATTACTAAAGAGATTGCAGCTTTTAAAGCCTTACTTCAAGGAGAGAAAAAGAAAGAAAAATCGGTTTTAAGTCAAATAGCAGAACAAAAAGCAAGAATTCGTTTAAGTGAGAAACTAATTTCTACCACAGCTAAACAAATGCGACTACTTGATGACGACATCTATCTAAAACAACTTGAAATTAACAAGCTAAATAGAGAACTGAAAGTATTAAAAGAAGATTATGCAAAAATGATTGTAAAGTCATATAAAAGCAGAAATGATCAAAGCAGAGTAATGTTTGTTTTATCTTCTCAAAATTTCCTTCAAGCTTATAAACGTATTCAGTATATGAAACAATATGCTAGTTTTAGAAAAATGCAAGGAGAAGAAATAGTTGAAAAACAAGATAAATTAACAGAGGCAAAAGCAAAGCAAGAAGCAAGTAAAAAAAATAAAGCAAAAGCTTTAGCAGATAATCAAGCTGAAAAAATAGAATTAGAAAAGCAAAAAGCAGAACAAGAGAAATTAGCAAAAGAATTCCAGAAAAATAAAAAGAAATACGCAGCAGAAATAGATAAAAAAGAAAAAGAGCGTAAAGAAATAGATAAACAAATAAAAAAATTAATAGCAGAAGCTATTGCGGCTGCAAACAAGAAAAATGCAACCAAAACAGGAGTTAAATCTTCGGGTTCTTCTTCAAAATTTGATTTAACACCAGAAGGGAAATTGGTGTCAGATAATTTTAAAGCAAATAAAGGTAAACTGCCTTGGCCAGTAGAAAAAGGATATGTTTATTTAAAATATGGAGATCAGCCACATCCTGTTCATAGTAATCTTACGGTTCATAATAGTGGAGTGGAAATTGCAACAGAACCAGGTTCAGTAGCAAGAGCAATTTTTGATGGAGAAGTACTGCAAATTCAATTGATTAAAGGAAGTAATAAAAAAGTAGTTTTAATACAACATGGAGACTTCATTACAATTTATCAAAATTTAGAAAGCGTAAATGTAAAAGAAGGAGATAAAGTTACTAGAAAACAAAATTTAGGAAGAATACAAACGGATCCTTCAGGAAAAGCTATTTTAAAGTTTATGGTTTCACAAAATGCGAATACATTAAACCCAGAGCAATGGTTATCTAATATGTAATATAAACTTTAACAAGAAAGGTAATAAACATATATCTGGTTTAACAAAGAATTTATATATCTTTGAGATAGTTAATAGCAGTAAATTTTTTTCCATAAAAGGAAAGGGTGAAAAATAAAAGGTCGAATACCTCATTTTCGGCCTTTTTTTGTATATAAAAAAGAGCAAAAATAAACTTTAACAAATTCGGCAAATTTGTTGTATCCAACTTAACAGTATTCCATCCTATCTTTGACTTGGTTAATAGCAGTAATTTTTTCTACTCAAGGAAAAATTTAAAAGGTCGAAGCGTTCTCTTCGGCCTTTTTTTATTTTACAAAAATCCGCATTAAAAAATTTAACAAAAAATACAGATTTGTTGTATTTATTTTAAGAAAATTCTTGCGTATATTTGATGTTAGTTAATAGTAGTAAATTTCCGTAAAAGGAAAGGGTAAAAATTAAAGACCGAACCTCTCATTTCGGTCTTTTTTTATGGAATAAAGTTATTTTAACAAATTCGGCAGATTTATTGTATTCGACTTAACACTATTCTGTCTTATCTTTGACTCGGTTAATAGCAGTAATTTTTTCTACTCAAAGAAAAAATTTAAAGGTCGAAGTTTTTATTTCGACCTTTTTTATATTTTAGAAATTAATTCTAATGCTTTATTAATTGTTTTCACATTGTCAAATGTAAGCAGTAAGCGAAGTCCATTTTTTGTTTGTTTTTCTTTCATCTTACAAATGTTTCCATTTTGTTGGACACATTGTACTACTTTCATAAAACGATTCGTCTGATAGAAATTACTTTGTTGGTCACTAATGAAATAACCAATCATTTTTCCTTGTTTTATAATTACTTTTTCTAACCCAAGCGAACTGGCTTTCCACTTTAAACGAACACTGTTTAATAATGCAATTGCGGGTTTTGGTAAAGCACCAAAGCGATCAATTAATTTTTGCTCAAATTTTTCAAGATTAGCCTCACCTTTTATAAGATTTAATTCATTATAAAGATTTAAACGCTCTGTAATATTATTTATATATTCATCTGGGAAAAGTGTCTCAAAATCGGTATCAATTTGTATGTCTTTTACAAATTCTTTAGTTTCTACATCATTTTCTTCTGCATATAATTCTGCAAACTCATTTTCTTTTAATTCTTCAATAGCTTCATTCATGATTTTTTGATAGGTATCAAATCCTATTTCATTAATAAAACCACTTTGTTCACCACCTAATAGATCTCCAGCACCGCGAATTTCTAAATCTTTCATGGCAATATTAAATCCGCTGCCTAATTCACTAAATTGTTCTAATGCTTGAATGCGTTTTCGCGCATCTTCTGTCATGGCAGAATAAGGAGGAGTTATAAAATAACAAAAGGCTTTTTTATTACTTCTTCCCACTCGACCTCGCATTTGATGTAAATCAGAAAGACCAAAGTTATTAGCATTATTGATAAAAATAGTATTAGCGTTTGGAACATCTAATCCACTTTCAATAATAGTGGTTGCTACTAATACATCAAATTCACCTTCCATAAAAGCTAACATTAATTCTTCTAACTTTTTTCCTTCCATTTGTCCATGACCAATACCTACTTTTGCGCCAGGAACTAGTCGCTGAATCATTCCTGCAACTTCTTTGATGTTTTCAATTCGATTATTAATAAAGAAAACTTGACCACCACGCTCAATTTCATACGATATTGCGTCTCTTATTGTTTCTTCATTAAAGCTAACTACGTGTGTTTCTATAGGGTATCGATTAGGAGGAGGAGTTGTAATGACAGATAAATCTCTTGCAGCCATTAATGAAAACTGTAAAGTTCTAGGAATTGGAGTCGCAGTTAGTGTTAAAGTATCAACAGTCTCTGAAATGGTTTTTAATTTGTCTTTTACATTAACACCAAATTTTTGTTCTTCATCAATTATTAATAATCCTAAATCTTTAAATTTTACATTTTTGTTTACTAATTGATGTGTTCCTATAAGAATGTCTAATTTTCCTTCTTCAAGACGTTTTAATGTGTCTGCTTTCTGTTTTGCTGTTCTAAATCGATTTACATAGTCTACAGTAACAGGCATATCTTTTAAACGTTCGGAAAAAGTTCTGTAATGTTGATAGGCTAAAATAGTTGTTGGTACTAAGATGGCAACTTGTTTGCTATTGTCAACAGCTTTGAATGCAGCTCTTATTGCAACTTCTGTTTTTCCAAAACCTACATCACCACAAACTAAACGATCCATCGGTCTATCGCTTTCCATATCCATTTTTACATCATGAGTAGCTGTAATTTGATCTGGTGTGTCTTCATAGATGAAAGAACTTTCTAATTCTTTTTGTAAATAACTATCAGGTGAGCAAGCAAACCCTTTTTCTAGCCTTCGCTTTGCATATAATTGAATCAAGTTAAAAGCAATATGTTTTACCCTTGCTTTTGTTTTTTGTTTTAAAGTTTTCCAAGCATTACTACCTAGTTTGTAAATTTTGGGAGGAGCACCATCTTTTCCGTTATATTTAGATATTTTATGTAGAGAATGAATGCTAACGTAGACAATGTCATTATCTGCATAAACAAGCTTTATAGCTTCTTGTTTTTTTCCTTCAACATCTATTTTTTGTAAACCACCAAATTTTCCAATTCCATGATCAATATGAGTTACATAATCACCAACAGACAAAGAAGTGAGTTCTTTAAGTGTAATAGTTTGTTTTTTTGAATAGCCATTTTTAATGCTAAACTTATGATAGCGCTCAAAGATTTGATGATCTGTATAACAAGCTATTTGTAATTCTTCATCAATGAAGCCTTGAAATAATGGAAAAACCAACGTTTTATATTGTTTTCGAGTAGTTTCATGATTTTCATTATCTATATCTTCAAAAATATCATGAAATCGTCCTGCCTGATTTTCATTGGAACAAAATAAATAATTGGTAATATTGTTAAAATGATTATCACTTAAATTGTTTAATAATAAGTCGAATTGTTTATTGAATGAAGGTTGAGGTTGAATGTGAAATTCAATTTTTTTATCACAATTAAAAATAGTTTTGGAGTGGAGTTCAACAATTGAAAAGTCTAACGCCCTTTTGAGAAACTGTTTTTGATTTAGAAATAATTCTTCTGGTTTTGAATGTTTTATATCTGAAGAAAGTTTTCCAAAAGCTTCATTTGCTTTTTCAAATAATTTATCGAGTTGTTGCCCTAGTAATTCAGTGTTTTGAATAAACAAAACGGTCTTCTCATTGATATAATCTAAAAAACTTTCTCTGTTTTCTTCTAAAAGTTTATTTTCAACATTGGGAATAATACTTATTTTTTTTAGTTTTTCTACAGAAAGCTGAGTTTCAACATCAAAACTTCTAATGCTATCTACTTCGTTTCCAAAAAATTCAATTCTATATGGATGATCGTTTGAAAATGAAAAAACATCAACTATTCCACCTCTAACGGAAAATTCGCCTGGTTCAGTTACAAAATCAACTCTTTTAAAGTTATATTCAAAAAGCGTTTCGTTTATGAAATCAATAGAAAGTTTATCATTTATGTTTAGCTTTAAGGTGTTTTTTTCAAGTTCTCTTCTTGTAACTACTTTTTCAAATATAGCATCAATATAAGAAACAATGATAGCTGGTTTTTTACGAGAGTTAATCCTATTTAAAACTTCTGCTCTTAATAAAATATTTGCATTATCAGTTTCTTCAATTTGATAAGGTCTTCTATAAGATCCAGGATAAAATAAAACATCTTGATCGTTTATTAATTGTTCTAAATCGTTTAAATAATAAGCGGCTTCTTCTTTGTCATTAAAAAGCAAGAGGAAAGGAAGCTCTGATTTTTTAAAAAGAGCATCAATGACAAAAGATAATGATGAACCAATAAGTCCAGAAACATTTATTTTTTTACGATTATTAATGGAATCAGAAATTTGAGCAATTTTAGGTTGTTGCTCATATTTTTTTACTATTTCGGAAGCTTTCAAGGTGTTTAGTATAGTTTGATAAACCTGAATAATGAATTATTCTTCTAATTCAGGTTTTGGTTTGTTTTCATTTTCAATAATTTCATCTTGAAATTTTTTATTAGCTAATCTGGTAGTGTCTAATGCACGAATCATATCATCTTCTCCTATTTCTTTAGGAATTGCTTTTTTAATAACAACTTCGTCCCATTGAGTGTAAACACCTTTTATCTCTTCATTAATTTCTGTTATTAGTGTAAGAATTCTTTTTTCAGGGATTTCTCCAAGATGAATATAAGTATCTAATGATTTTATCTTTGTATTTAAAGTTACTAATCTGCTTCTTACTTGAGGAATGTTAAAATTTTCAGGAACAGTTAAGCTTAAACTATCTGATTTTTTGGAAACATTTTTTACTTTCATTTGAAAAGCTAATAAAGAAGTTTTAGGTTTTTCTTCTAATTCTCTTTTAAATTGTTGCCATTCATTCCAGTTAGAAATGGTCTCTTTTATTTCAGAGTTAGTGTTTTCAGGAAATACAAATAGCCATTTTTTGGAAATAGACTTAAAAACAGCATCTCTTTTCTGGTTTATTTTAATTGATTCTTCATTTTGTTCTGAAAAATCATTACAGGAAGTAAATCCTATAAACAAAAAAAATATAGGGACTAAATATCTCATTTTTATACGTTATTATAGCAAAAGTAATAATGTTTAGCTAAACTTAGATTATTTATATGTTTTCTTAACACTTTAAGGTCTAAATAAATCATTTAAAATAAATAAATGATCATGGCTAAAATGTTATATTTGCGTACTAATTATATCTAAAAATGAACACAAAAGTTTTGATTATTGGTGCTTGTGGACAAATAGGCACTGAACTTACAGCTAAATTAAGAGCTACTTATGGAGTAGAAAATGTTATTGCTTCAGATATAAGAAAATTAGAAAATGACGTTGTAAATAATGGAATATTTGAGGTTGTAAATGCATTAGATTATAATCAAATAGAACATTTACTGGAGAAGTATAAGATTACGGATGTATACTTAATGGCAGCATTACTTTCTGCAACTGCTGAAAAAAATCCAGCATTTGCATGGGATTTAAATATGAATTCTCTTTTTCATGTGTTAAATCTAGCAAAAGCAGGTAAGATTAAAAAAGTATTTTGGCCATCTAGTATTGCTGTTTTTGGACCAACAACTCCTTCTCAGAATACACCTCAATATACTATAATGGAACCTACAACGGTTTATGGTATCTCAAAACAAACAGGAGAGAGATGGTGTGAGTATTATAATAAACAGTATGGAGTAGATGTTAGAAGTATTCGTTATCCAGGATTAATTAGCTGGAGCACAGAGCCAGGTGGTGGAACTACAGATTATGCAGTAGATATTTATCATAAGGCAATAACCGAAGGAAAATTTACTAGTTTTTTGTCTGAAAATACAGGATTACCTATGATGTATATGGATGATGCTATAAAAGCAACTATTGGAATTATGCAGGCTCCTGAAGAGCAAATAAAAATAAGATCTTCTTATAATTTATCAGCTATGAGTTTTACACCAAAAGAGATTGCTACTGAAGTTAAAAAACATTATCCAGATTTTACAATAGATTATAATCCAGATTTTAGACAAAAAATAGCAGACAGTTGGCCAGCAAGTATTGATGATACTCCTGCAAGAGAAGATTGGGGATGGAAAAATGATTTTACTATTGAAAACATGACAGAAGATATGTTTGAAAATTTAAAAAAGTATATTTACAATATTTAATTTACTGTTTTTGTAAAGTATCAATTAAAGCATCTTCAATAGGTGCTTTAATTTTTATAACATCATTTGAAATATCATTTGGTATTGTCATGGACAAGACATAATGTTTAATTTTCCAAGTGCCGTTTTCTTTAATTAATATACCGCTTCCTCTACAAATTTTCATTTGAGTATTCAATAGTTCATCAAACCAAACTATTTCTCCATTAAAAGAAGAATAAATATTGCGTTCTAAGGTTTTAAAATTCCAAGCTTTTCCTTTGTCAAAATAAGGTTTTGCAAAATTCATAAAAGCTTTTTTATTCCAGTTTTCGGTAGCATCAGTGCCAATAAATATTGATTCTTCAGACATTGCATTAAAATAATCTTCAAAATTGGTTTCTGCTGCTGCTTTATGCCAATTGTTTAGTATGATATTGATTTCTTTTTTTATATCTAATGCTTTTGATTCTGTCTTTTTTTGAGAATAATTGTTTAATGATATAAGTAATATAAGAATATAAATGGACTTCATTGTTTGATTTTTTATAAAGATAAACAAAGTTGTAATAAAGATAAAGTTTTATTGATTTACTTCAGGACAAGATAATATTTATAAAAGGAAAATCCAGTCTAAATAAATAAACTGGATTTTTAAAAAGCTCCCCCTCTTGGGCTCGAACCAAGGACCCTCTGATTAACAGTCAGATGCTCTAACCAGCTGAGCTAAGGAGGAATAACCAATATTTTGCATTTAAGAAGTGAAAAGCCACTCATTATGAATGGCTTTTTTTGCTCCCCCTCTTGGGCTCGAACCAAGGACCCTCTGATTAACAGTCAGATGCTCTAACCAGCTGAGCTAAGGAGGAAGGTGTTTTACCTTTAATGCGGTGCAAATATAAGCTGAAAATTTATTTTCACAAACAAAATATGAAAAAATATTAGAAAAATTTATCAGCTACTAATTGATAGATGTCTTTTCCAAAGGTTAAAGCCATTAAAGTCAGTAAGATAATCATTCCTGCGGTTTGAACATATCCCATTGTTTTATTGCTTAAAGTTTTACCTGTAATCATTTCGGCAATGGTAAAAAGGGCATGTCCACCATCCAATCCTGGTATAGGGAGTAAGTTCATAAAAGCAAGTCCGATTGAAAATAATGCGGTAAAATTCCAAATAAACTCCCAATTCCATGTGTCAGGTAAGCGTCTAGCTATTCCTACGGGACTTTGTATTTGGGTGTATGCACCTGTTTTTGGTCTTACAATTAATTTTAAACTTTGAACATTGTATTTAAATAATGACCAAGATTGACTTACTGCTTCAGGAAATGCTTGAGCAAAGTTTAACTTTTCAGTAATGATGTATTGATCATCCTTTTTATCAAATCCAATACCAAGTGTTCCTTTTTTATCTAAAGTTGTTTTTAGATCAATGTTTTTTTTGTTTCTTAAAACAGTTAATGTGATTTCTTTTTCTTTATTTTCGGAAAGTATTTTTTTTAAATCTTTGTTCGATTCTATTTTTATATTATTAACGGCTATAATGACGTCATTAAATTCTATTTTAGCTTTTTCGGCAGGAGAATTTTCCGAAATAATATTTACAAAAGCTTTTTTTAGATTGAAATTTTGGTCAATAAAAAGGGTTTTATTGAAGCTATCTATACCAGTGCTGTCTACTTTTGTTTTTAATGTTATTTCTTGGCTATTTCTTTTAATAATAAGATTTATTGAGTCATTTTTATGTGTTTTTAGTGCGTCAATTAATTGATCTAAATAAACAAAGCGTTCGTTATTTATTCCAATAATTTCATCAAATCGTTTAAGATTAGAATTGTTTTTGTTTATAGAGTCAATAAAAAACTCGTTAAGTTTCCATCTTGCATGTACAAATCCTTTGCCTTCTTTTTTTATGATTTCACCTTTTTGTTCATCGGTTAATAAAAGTTCTATTTTTTCACCTTGACGATCCACTTCAATTTTATCACCAAAAAGAACTCCCATGTTCATGAATTTAAAATCATCATGATGTTTACCATCTATACTTATAATTTTGTCTCCATTTTTAAATCCTACACTTTGACCTACTTCGCCAAATGCTAATCCATTTTTTTGAAGTTCATCAGTTGAAATGATTTTTTTACCAACAGTAGTGTACATTATTGTAAAAATAAGCCAAGCAAGAAGAATATTAACAATAATTCCTCCAAGCATAATAATTAATCTCTGCCATGCAGGTTTTGATCTAAATTCCCATGGTTGAGGCTCTGTGTTCATTTGCTCAGTATCCATACTTTCATCAATCATTCCGGATAATTTTACATAGCCACCTAATGGAAGCCAGCCAATTCCCCATTCGGTTTCTCCTATTTTCTTTTTGATAAGTGAAAAACCAGCATCCATGAATAAGTAGAATTTTTCAACTCTTACTTTAAATAGTTTTGCAGTAATGTAATGTCCAAATTCATGAAGAATTACTAAAACAGAAAGTATGAATAATATTTGTGCTAATTGAATCATTTTTATGTATGCATTTTAATTTGAACGACAAAAGTAAGGTTTTCGCCTTACTTTTTATCATTATTTTATTTAGGACTTATTTTTTTATAAAATTTTTATGAAACACACCGTTGTTTGTTGTTATTTGAATAAAATATGGGCCGTTTGATAATGAATTAATAGTAATGTCTTTTTCGTTTTTTGTTAAAACTAATTGGCCTAATGCATTAAAAAATAAAACTTTTTCTATTGAGATAGTGTTAGGTAAGTTTATGTGAATTTTATTGGAACTAGGATTAGGAGAAATTGAGATAGTTTTGTCTATTGTAAAATAATCGTTTGATAACGTAGCTGTGTTATTGTTTGAAATAATATCCTTATTAGGATCAAACTCAATATCGATAACTTGGAAAGGTACATTTACGATGAAATCTTCATTATTTGTTGTGTTATTGATAAGGAAATCTTGAGATTGACTAGCATTTCCTATTAGTCGGATTAATAAAGGCATTTCAAAAAAAGTAACAGAAGAGTTAGACTGTGATTGGTTTACTGTGATTTTTACTTGTCCTACTCCTAAGTTTTGAGCTGTTATGGTGTAAATTGGATATCCTTCATTGTAAACCCAATCATTAAAAAAATCACTAAAATCTAATCCGGAAACAAGTTCTAAATGATTTTGAAATTCAGGTGTTGTAGCATATTTATATGCTAAATTTGGGTCTGCTAAATAGTTTTTTAATGCTTGAAAAAAATTAGCATCTCCTATTTTGTAACGAATCATGTTAGTAACCATAGCTCCTTTATTATAGGTTATTCTGCTACTGAAAATTCTATTTACATTTGTTATTTGAGAATCGGTTAAGTATAAATTGCCATCTGGTTGTGATGTTATACTATTTATTTTGTTTTGTTTCCAATTGATAAATGATGTGTTTCCGTCTAAATTTTCAACTACTAATCCAGACATATATTCTGTAATTCCTTCATTTAACCAAATATCTTTCCAACTTCCGCAAGTAACTTTATTGCCAAACCATTGATGAGCCATTTCGTGGGCAATTAATCCTCTAGACCATGACCCCATAAATGAAACGGTAGTATGTTCCATTCCTCCTCCCCATCCAAATTGTGCATGACCATATTTTTCATTTCTAAAAGGATATTCTCCTATTAGACTTTCATATAAATTCATGATTGTAGGTGTTACGGCAAGGCTGTTTTGTGTTGTAGAAGCATTTTCGGGGTAAATATAATTCACAATAGGGAAGAAGGGATTTTGAGTAGATCCTAAACCTCCTTGTTGATTGTAAATTTGATAGTTGGTAACAGCAATTGCTATCAAATATGCTGGAATAGGGTATCCATGATGATAATGTGTTGTTTTTGTCCCGTTTCCATTATCTATTATAGATTGTTCTAATCCATTTGAAACACTAATATATTGTGATGGAGCAGTGATGTGGACATCGATAGTTTCTATTTTGTCATTTAAATCTTGTTTGCATGGCCACCAATCTCTGGCTCCATAAGGCTCAGATAATGTATATAATACGGGTATTCCTGAATGAATATTTGTGGTAAAAGCTTGTTCTGCTGTTGAAGGAACTCCAGAATAACTGATTTCAATTGTTGCAGAGTTTCCTATTGTTAAGGTAGAAGGAAGGTTGATTTCTAATTCATGCGAGCTATTGTGGGTGTAACTTAGATTAATTCCATCTTTTTTTATCGAAATAATTGTAAATGGAGAGGATGCTTTTTTGTAAAAATCGAATATAACAGTATTCATGTTTTCTAGTGCCGTAAAAGTTGTTTTTACTTGACCTTCTATGTTATATATGGCAGGATCAACAGTGAATTTTAATTCATGATAGGTAATGTCATAATTAGCAGTATTTGGGTTGGATTGAAAATTTTGAATTGAAGAAGCTGATTTCATTTCAGATTCAACCATTTTTTGAAAATCATCATTATCTACTTGAGAAAAGGAGAACAATGAATGGATTATTGATGAAAATAGTAATATTTTTTTCATTATTCGATAGGATAAGTTTAACGAATATATGAAATTTATGTTAAATAAAAAGGGACTGTTTAAAAAACAGCCCCTAAAATAACTAACTAAAAATTATTTTTTAATAAAATTACTAACCTGGATTTTGTTGATCAGCTAGCGTTGGATTCGTGTTTAATTCCGCTTGTGGTATCGGCCATAGGAACCTGTAATCTGAACTTGGAATTGCAGCAACTCCTAATGCTCCAGTGTAAGGTGTACCTAAAACAAATGCTGAGGCAGGTGGATTGCCATTTGCAACTTTAGCTGGAATACCATCAATTGGGAATAAATCATCTCCTTGAAGCCTGTGGATATCTCCCCATCTTTTGCAAGATTTCTTTCTCAATATTTAATTCTATATAATAGATTCAACTTCCTTTACTATTCTATTTGGAAGAGAAATTATTTAAAGAAAGATTAGTTTTAGACTAAGGAGGAGTTTTGTTGGTTATAGTGTGTTTTATAAAGAATTTTAAATCTCTTGCTTCATAAGGTTTTTAGTGTTTTTAGAAATTATATTAGATAAAATAATTAAAGAAAAGAAGTAGAATCATCTAGAATTAATCCATAGAGTAAAATTCTTTAATTTGGGCTTAGATTTTTATAACTTCTATTTCTATAAAAGTTTTGTTAAAATAGTCAATCTATATTTTTGAAGTTTTTATTTATAACATTAATCTTACAAAATTCGTAATACAGTAATCTAATTTAATATCGTTTGAATGGATATCATCAATGCAGTCTTCAGGTTCAAAGAATGATAAGCCTATCTTAATTACGTCAGGTTTACAGGTTTTGAGAAAAGTATCATAAAATCCCTTTCCGTATCCTACGCGATTTCCTTGCTTGTCGTAAGCTAGAAGAGGGATGAAAACGACATCAATTTTATTTGAAGGAACTTCTATTCCATCAATTGGCTCTGGAATATTATATTTATTTTTTTTAATTTTTGTGTTATCGGTTAGCAAAAAGTGTGTCATGGTTGTTGTTTCAAAGTTAGATTTTGAAATAACAACTTCTTTATCTTTACCTGCTAAAATTTGTAAGATATATTCTGTATTAACTTCTTTTTGTTCTTCAATAGGTAAGAAAATATGATAATATGTTTTGTCCCAAATGTCTAGTTGTAATAATTGGTTTGCAATAGCTAAACTTTTATCTTCAATCTCTTCAAAAGTTAATTTTTCTCTTTTTGTTTTATATTTTTTTCGTAGCTCTTTCTTGTTCATTATATGTAGCTTTAATTAATTGAGTCCTTCTAATTGAGTTGAAATGTGAAATATAGCATCTCCTTGATATACAATAGGAGCATCGTTTACATTGATTAAATAACCATTATTTGGAGCCTTAACTTTGTGTTCAATTTTTCCAAAAGGATCTGAAATGGTGGCTAAAGTGTCTCCTTTTTTAACATAGCTACCAATTTTTATTAGTCCAATAAACATTCCTGAAAAATGAGCTCTTATCCAGTAAGATTTTTCAATAAAAATTGTTTTATTAGTATTGGGTTTTATTTCTTTTTTCGGGTTTAGCATATTTAAATGTGCTAAAAATCGTTTAGATCCTTCTACTCCTTCTTTTGTTATTTCTGAATTTAAATCTAGTGATTTTCCTCCTTCAAAAAGCAACATTTTCACGCCTAATCTTGTACATGCATTACGAAACGAGCCTTGTATGTTTTTAGAATATAATGTAAAAGGAGTGTTAAATACGGAGGCTAATTCTTTTAATTCTGAATTGTTGGGTACAATTCGTATTTGAGGAGCATTAAATCGACTTGCTCCTCCAGCATGAAAATCAATAGCATAATCAATTATTGGAATGATCTCTTTAATAAGGAAATGTGCAAATCTACTGGCTAATGAGCCGGTTTTACTTCCTGGGAAAACCCTATTTAAGTCGCGACCATCTGGAAATTGACGACTTTGATTTACAAAACCAAAAATATTGATAATTGGAATACAAATTATAGTTCCTCGTTTAGGTTTGTTTATTTTTTTAATAATTATTTGACGGACGATTTCTGTTCCGTTTATTTCATCACCATGCAGTCCTGCGCTAAATAAAACAATAGGGCCATCTATCTTAGATCGTTCAATGATGATAGGGATTTTAAGTTTAGTAGTAGTATGTAGTTTTGCAATTTCTACATCAATAGTTTTACTTTCTCCAGGTAAAATGGATTCTCCTAATAATTGAATTGCTTTGTTTTTCATGCGAGTAGATTATAAGAGGATAAAAGTAGAAATTAAATTCGGTTTTTGTAAATTTGCTACATGCAAACACCTCTCGAACTTCAAATTCAAACATTGCCTGATAATCCTGGAGTATACCAATATTTTGATAAGGATGATAAGATTTTATATGTAGGAAAAGCTAAAAATTTAAAAAAGAGAGTTCAGTCTTATTTTACTAAGAATCATGATAATTATAAGACGTCTGTATTAGTTAAAAAAATAGTTTCTATAAAGCACATTGTTGTTCCTACAGAAACTGATGCGCTTCTTTTAGAAAATAATCTTATTAAAAAATTACAACCTCGTTATAATGTATTATTAAAAGACGATAAGACATATCCTTGGATTTGTATAAAAAGAGAACCTTTTTCTAGAATATTCCCTACAAGAAATATGATAAAAGATGGTTCGGAATATTTTGGACCTTATACTAGTTTTAAAACAGTTAATACACTTTTGGATTTAATTAAAGAATTATATCCATTGAGAACATGTAATTATGATTTGTCAAAATCAAATATTGACTCGGAGAAATATAAAGTATGTTTAGAATATCATATAGGAAATTGTAAAGGTTCATGTGAAGGATATGAGTCTTTAGAAGAATATCAAAATCGGATAAATGCAATTCGAGAAATTTTAAAAGGTAATTTTAAAGAAAGCTTAAAAGAGTTTAAAACTTTAATGACAACTTTAGCTTCTGAAATGAAGTTTGAAGAAGCGCAAAAAATAAAAGAAAAAATTGATGTTTTAGAAAATTATCAAGCAAAATCAACTATTCTAAATCCTAAAATATCAAATATTGACGTGTTCTCTATAGTTTCAGATGAAAGTATGGCTTACGTGAATTTTTTGCAAATTTCTCATGGCGCTATTGTCAGGTCGCATACTATGGAAATTAAGAAAAAATTAGAGGAAACAGATGAAGAACTTTTAGGATTAGCGATAGTAGAACTACGAGAACGTTTTCATTTGCTTTCTAAAGAAATAATAGTTCCTTTTGAGGTGGATTTAGGAGAAAACATAAAAATTACAGTTCCTAAACTAGGAGATAAAAAACAAGTTTTAGATTTATCAATTCGAAATGCTAAGTTTTATAGAATGGATCAATTAAAACAAATTAAAATTGTAGATCCTGATAGGCATGTTAATAGAATTATGGCGCAAATGAAAAAAGATTTGCGACTTTCTTTAGAACCAAGACATATAGAGTGTTTTGATAATTCTAATATTCAAGGAACAAATCCTGTAGCAGCTTGTGTAGTTTTTAAAGATGGTAAAGCTAGTAAGAAAGATTATCGTCATTTTAATATTAAAACTGTTGAAGGTCCAGATGATTTTGCATCAATGGAAGAGGTTGTGTATAGGAGATATAAGCGATTGTTAGATGAAAAAGAACCATTGCCACAATTAATTATTATTGATGGAGGAAAAGGACAACTGTCTTCTGCTTTAAAAAGTTTGGATAGTTTAGGGCTTAGGGGAAAGATTGCAATAGTTGGTATAGCTAAGCGATTAGAAGAATTGTTTTATCCTGATGACCCAATTCCGTTATATTTAGATAAAAAATCGGAAACGCTAAAGATTATTCAGCAATTAAGAAATGAAGCGCATCGTTTTGGAATTACTCATCATCGAGATAAGAGAAGTAAATCTGCTTTACAAAATTCATTAGAAAGTATTCCTGGAATAGGAGAAAAAACAATGATAACGTTATTAAAACATTTTAAAAGTGTTAAAAGAGTGCAAAATGCTTCATTGAAAGAAATTTCTGAGATAGTTGGTGCATCAAAAGCCAAAAAAATTTCCGACTTTTACAAGACAATTCAACAACCGCAATAAATCATTATAATGAAAAAGATAATCTTGTTACTAAGTTTTCTGATTTTTACTCAAGTTAGCTTGTCACAAGATAATAATGTTGAGCAATCATTTCCGAAAATAGGGCTTGTCCTTAGCGGTGGTGGTGCAAAAGGATTGGCGCATATAGGTGTTTTAAAGGTAATCGATTCTTTAGGGATAAAGATTGATTATATAGGAGGAACAAGTATGGGTGCTATTATAGGAGGATTGTACGCATCAGGTTATTCAGCTAAAGAATTGGATTCTATTTTTACGACTGTAGATGTAGATGCTTTATTACAAGACTTTACACCTAGAGATTCTAAGAGTTTTTATGAAAAACGAAATGATGAAATGTATGCGCTAACTTTACCATTTGATAATTTTAAAGTTGGATTGCCGTCTGCTTTATCGAAGGGATTGTATAATTATAATCTGCTCTCAAGATTAACTATGTCTGTTTGTAATATTAAGGATTTTGATAAATTACCAATTCCTTTTTTTTGTATAGCTACAAATGTTGAAACAGGAAAGGAAGTAGTTTTAGATAAAGGAATTCTTCCTCAGGCCATGATTGCAAGTGGGGCAATACCAACATTGTATAATCCTATTGAGATTGATGGTAAAGTGCTGGTAGATGGAGGTATTGTGAATAATTATCCTGTAGAGCTTATTAGAGCAAAAGGAATGGATATAGTGATTGGAGTGGATGTACAAGATGGGTTAAAAAACAGAGAGCAGATAGAAGGAGCAACAGATTTGTTAGTACAGGTTTCTAATTTTTCAATGATTGAAAAAATGGAAAAGAAAAAAAAGTTAACTGATATCTATATTAAGCCAGATATAACAGGATTTACAGTTGTGTCTTTTGAAAAAGGAAAAGAAATAATTCCTCGCGGGGTTCAAGCAACACACAAGTTTATGGATCAGTTAATAACATGGCAGAGATTAGAAAAAAAGCAGCAAGAAAATCAAAAAACACCAGATTCTATAAATATAAAAGATATTAAGGTAAGTGAATTAGATAATTACACAAGGGCTTATATTCTAGGGAAATTAAAATTCAAACAATGGAATAAAGTTAGTGTCAAGACATTTGAAAAAGGAATAAATAATTTGAATGCTACTCAAAATTTTGGGTCAATTGCTTACTCTTTTCAAAAAAACAGTGATGGAGAGAATTTGATTCTTGATTTAAAAGAGAAAAAAAGTAATATGTTTCTGAAATTTGGTTTGCACTATGATGGCCTATTTAAAAGTAGTGTACTACTAAATTTTACGAAGAAAAAATTATTTACTAGAAATGATGTTTTTTCTTTAGATGTAATTTTAGGAGATAATTTCAGATATAATCTAGATTATTATATAGACAATGGATTTTATTGGAGTTTTGGATTAAAATCAAAATTTACAACATTTGGAAAAAATGTACCAAATGATTTTAATGATGGAATAACATTATCTAACCTAGGAATTAATTCTTTAAATGTTGATTATTCAGATTTAAGTAATCAAATTTATTTACAAACAATATTCGCTCAAAAATTTTCAATAGGAGCAGGGTTAGAATTGAAACATTTAAAAGTTAAATCAGAAACACTTCAAAATATAACGCCTGTTTTTGATAACAGTGATTATTTTTCAGCTTATGGTTATATGAAGTTTGACTCGTTTAATCAAAAGTATTTTCCTAAAAAAGGATGGTATTTTAATGGAGAAGTAAAAGCGTATCTTTATTCATCAGATTATAATAATGATTTCGAAAAATTCACAGTAGCAAAGGCTGATATGGGAATTGTTCATACATTTTATAAAAAAGCTACAGTAAAATTACTTACAGAAGGTGGATTTGCAGTTGGTGAGAATACTATTAGTTATTTAGATTTTGCTCTTGGAGGATATGGATTTGCACCATTTAATAATTTTAGATCCTTTTATGGGTATGATTTTGTTGGAATTGTAGGAGATAGTTATGTAAAAGGAACTTTAGAATTTGATTATGAAATTTTCAAAAAACATCATGCCAATTTTAGTGCCAATTATGCTAATATCGGAAGGAAAATTTTTGAAAATTTAGATGGCTGGTTAACTAAGCCAAGCTACTCAGGTTATGCATTAGGATATGGTTATGAAACATTAATAGGTCCTATTGAGATAAAACATTCATGGTCACCCGAAACGCGTGATCATTATACTTGGTTTTCAGTTGGTTTCCAGTTTTAAATATTCAAAAATATTTACGATATTTGTATGATTATGAAATTACATTGGTCAGAATTACTATCACACCTTAAATTCCTCATCAAGAGAAATCCTGAATGAATCGTTTCTTTTTGATTTATAAAAAGTATATATGTTGTATGTACTTAAAATTTTTAAACTTAAAAATAAAAGAAAATGCCAATATATCACAAACTAGGAAATATTCCATATAAACGTCATATACAATTTCGAAAACCTAATGGAGATTTGTATTACGAACAGTTGTTTGGTACAATAGGTTTTGATGGAATGTCTACTAATATGTATCATGAACATCGTCCTACACAAGTTAAAGAAATAAAAAATCAATATAGTGTAGCGCCTAAAATTGCAAAAGAAAATAATATACAATCATATAGATTAAAAGGGTTTCAAGTTACTCCACAAGATGATTTTTTAGAAAGTAGGAAAATTGTATTGACAAATACAGATTGTCATATTGTGTTAGCAGCACCTAAGAAATCAACTACAGAGTATTTCTATAAAAATACAGATTCAGATGAAGTTATATTTATTCATAAAGGAACAGGTAAATTAAGAACTATATTAGGAAATTTAGACTTTAAATATGGAGACTATTTAGTTATCCCTCGTGGAATTATCTATAAAATAGATTTTGACACAGAAGATAATAGATTGTTCATAGTAGAGTCTAGAAGGCCTATTTATACTCCTAAAAGATATAGAAATTGGTTTGGTCAATTGCTTGAACATGCACCATTTTGCGAAAGAGATATTCGTAGGCCAAATGAGTTGGAAACTTATGATGAAAAAGGAGATTTCGTAATAAAAGTAAAGAAAAGAGATGAAATTATAGACATGGTTTATGCGACACATCCTTTCGATGTTATAGGATATGATGGCTATAATTATCCGTATGCTTTTTCAATTCATGATTTTGAGCCAATTACTGGAAGAATTCATCAACCGCCTCCTGTGCATCAAACATTTGAAACAGATGCTTTTGTGATTTGTTCATTTGTTCCAAGATTGTATGATTATCACCCAGAATCAATTCCTGCGCCATATAATCATAGTAATATAGATTCCGATGAGGTATTATATTATGTAGATGGTGATTTTATGAGTCGAAATGATATAGAAGCAGGCCATATTTCTTTGCATCCAGCAGGTATCCCTCATGGACCACACCCTGGAGCAACTGAAAGAAGTATTGGAAAAACAGAGACACAAGAACTAGCTGTTATGGTGGATACTTTTAAACCACTAATGGTTACAGAAGAAGCAATGAAAATTGCAGATGAAAAATATTATCAATCTTGGTTAGATTAAAATTAAAATAAAACACAACATTTAGAACTGTAAAAAGTTTAAAATATAAGATATTATGAGTAAAGAAGTGAAATCAGTAAACTACGGTTTAGAAAAAATATTTGAAGGAGCTCAAGACTTTCTTCCACTTTTGGGAACAGATTATGTAGAATTTTATGTTGGGAATGCAAAACAAGCAGCTCATTTCTATAAAACAGCTTTTGGTTTTCAATCATTAGCATATAGAGGATTAGAAACAGGAGCTAAAGACTCTGTAAGTTATGTATTAAAGCAAGATAAAATACGTTTAGTGTTAACAACGCCATTAAATAGTAAATCACCAATTAATGATCATATAGTAAAACATGGAGATGGAGTTAAAGTAATTGCTTTATGGGTTGAAGATGCTAGAAGTGCTTATGAAGAAACAACAAAGCGTGGCGCAAAATCATTTATGGAGCCAGTTGTTGAAACAGATGAACATGGAGAAGTAGTTAGAGCAGGAATCTATACTTATGGAGAAACAGTACACATGTTTGTGGAGCGTAAAAACTATAGTGGAACATTTATGCCAGGGTTTAAAGAATGGAAATCTGATTATAACCCTACACCAGTTGGGTTAAAATATATTGACCATATGGTAGGAAATGTAGGTTGGGGTGAAATGAATACTTGGGTAAAATGGTATGAAGATGTAATGGGGTTTGAAAACTTCCTTTCTTTTGATGATAAGCAAATTCATACAGAGTATTCTGCTCTAATGAGTAAAGTAATGAGTAATGGAAATGGAAGAGTGAAATTTCCAATTAATGAGCCAGCAAAAGGGAATAAACGATCTCAAATTGAAGAATATTTAGATTTTTATGAAGGATCAGGAGTTCAACATATAGCTGTTGCAACAGATGATATTATAAAAACGGTAAGTGAATTAAAAGCAAGAGGAATTGAGTTTTTACCACCACCACCACAATCTTACTACGATGCTATTCCAGAAAGATTGGGCGCTCATAAAGACATGATGAAGGAAGATATTTCGGAATTACAAAAGTTATCTATTATGGTAGATGCTGATGAGGAAGGCTATTTATTACAGATTTTTACTAAACCAGTAGAAGATAGACCAACATTGTTTTTTGAAATTATTCAGAGAATGGGAGCTAGAGGATTTGGAGCAGGTAACTTCAAAGCACTTTTTGAATCTATTGAAAGAGAGCAAGCTTTACGAGGTACATTATAAAAAGCGAATATTTTTTCATTTTATTAAAAAATAACCGATTTTGTTAAAGATATTTCTGTTAAAATGGTTAAAATTGCTGTTTTTGTGAGAAATACTCAGAAAACTATATACCTTTGCACTCGCAAAAAAGGAGATAGCATTATCTTTGGATTTGTAAGTAAGTTTTCATAATTTATAGTTTTTGGTTGGTTAATAGCATAAAAACTCAGTCATTATTTTGACTGGGTTTTTTTGTTTATTATTTTTGGAACAGAAATTGTACTTAATTCTCTAAAAAAGTAAAAATTATGAAAAAGATTATACTACTCGTATTGGTTTTTGTGACTACAAATTCATTCGTCAAAAAACAAGACACTTTTGGAACAGGAGAATTTTTTAAACTACGTATACATTACGGATTAGTAAATGCAGGATATGCTAGTTTAGAAATTAAAGAATCTACAAGGAATAATAAAAAGGTACATCATGTTGAAGGAAAAGGTTGGACCGTTGGAATGGCTAAATTTTTCTTTAAAGTAAAAGACGACTATCAAAGTTTTTTTGATAAAGAAACAGGTAAACCATATCAATTTTTAAGAAAAATAGATGAAGGAGGTTATACAAAATATCAAGAAGGCTTTTTTAATCAAGATAATAACACAGTAAGAGTTAAAGACTATAAAAATAATACAGAGAATACGTATTCTGTACCAGAAAATGTTCAAGATATAGTGTCTGCTTTTTATTATTTACGTAATCATCCACAAATAGATACGTTAAAAGAAGGAGAGTCTATTTCAATAGATATGTTTTTTGATAATGAAACTACAAAGTTTAAGTTAAAATTCCTTGGTAAAGAAGATATAAAAACTAAATTTGGAAAAATTTCATGTAAAATTTTTAGACCGTATGTTCAAGCAGGTAGAGTTTTTAAAGAAGAAGAGAGTTTAACTGTCTGGATTTCAGATGATAAAAATAAAATACCTATTCGTTTGAAAGCAAGTTTAGCCGTCGGATCATTAAAAGCTGACATAGAGAGTTATAGTAATTTAAAGCATAATATTAATTTTAAATAATGGAAATAACGCAAGAGCGATATCGTCAATTAGAACAAATTGAAAAAAAATATAAAGCAATAAACCAAAATACAGATACACATCTTGAGGGCTTGTTATGGTCTAAACCTATAACATATTGGGATTATATTCAAACAGATGCATTACTGAATTTACAAATTCAAAGAACAACATTACCAGATGAAATGGTTTTTATCATGTATCATCAGGTGAATGAGTTGCTTTTTAAAATGATTCTTTGGGAAATAGATCAATTGTCGCATACAGAAGAACCTACGGCAGCCTTTTTTACCGAAAGATTAGGTAGAATTAGCCGTTATTTTGATATGTTAACAACATCATTTACAATAATGACAGATGGAATGGAACCAGAGCAATATCTGAAATTTAGAAATACACTTACTCCTGCAAGCGGTTTTCAAAGCGCTCAATATCGATTAATAGAGTTTGCGTTAACAGATTTAATTAATCTAATTGATTATCGATTTAGAAGTACAATAGATAGAAATACTTCTTATGAGCATGCTTTTGAACATTTATATTGGCAAGCAGCAGGTAAAGACTATAAAACAGGAGAAAAATCATTTCTTATTAAAGAATTTGAAAAGAAGTATAAAAAAGTTTTCTTAGATTTTATGGAAGAGTATAACACGATAAATTTGTGGAAAAAATACAAACAATTACCTGAAGAATCTCAAAAAAATGAAACCCTAATAGCAGCAATGCGTCACTTAGATAAAACAGTAAATATCACTTGGGTAATGGGACATTTTAATGCAGCTAAAAAGTATATTGAAAGTGTTCCTGGAAATCATGAAGCAACTGGAGGGAGTGACTGGAAAAAATACATGTTACCAAAGTATCAAAAGAGAATTTTCTTCCCAGAATTATGGTCAAAAGAAGAATTAGAAAATTGGGGAGAAGAAGCATAAAAAATTATTTAAAAAGCAAAAGCATTGAAGTATATAGTATTATTATTTTTATCATTGATAATGTTGTTTTCTTGTGAATCAAAAGAAAAGAAAACAGAAAAACCAAAAGTTGTAGTAAATAAAGAGCCTATAATAAAAGATTATGGCTTTATATTTAATGATTTTAAAGTAATAAAAGATACTATTAAATCAGGAGACAATTTAAGCTTAATACTTGGAAAATATACTTTGCCAGATAGTTTAAAAACATTTGATGCAGTTGAAAAAGTAAGGGATTCGTTTAATCCAAGAAAAATAAAAATTGGGAAGCCATATTTATTATTTTTTAATAAAGAAAAACCAAATGAATTAAAGGCACTGGTTTATATAAATAATAAAATAGAATACTCCGTTTTAGATTTTAGAGACTCAGTTAATGTAAGTAATAAGAAAAAACCAACCTCTTTAAAAAGAAGAACAATTGCGGCTGAAATAGAAGGGTCTTTGTCTGAAACTCTATCAAAAGCAGGAGTTAGTCCAGGATTTGCATCTAAACTAGCTAAAGTTTACGAATATTCAATAGATTTTTTTAAAATTCAAAAAGGAGATAAATTTTCTGTAACAATAAACGAACGATTTATTGAGGATTCTATATATGTAGGAATTGAAAATGTAGAGTCAACATATTTTGAACATAAAGGGAAAAAGATCTATGCTTTCCCATATAAAATTAAATCAGATCAAAAAGTAGCTGACTACTATGATGAAAATGGAAATGGTCTAAAAAGTATGTTTTTAAAAGCGCCATTAGACTATTTTAGAATATCTTCTCGTTTCTCTGGAAGGCGTTTTCATCCTGTTCAAAAAAGATGGAAAGCACATAATGGAACAGATTATGCAGCAGCACACGGAACACCTATAAAAGCAACAGCTTCTGGAGTTGTTGAAAGAGCAGGATATACATCTGGTAACGGTAATTATGTAAAAATAAAACACAATAGTACATATTCTACTCAATATTTACATATGTCTAAAATTCTAGTTCGAAATGGAGAAAGAGTTTCTCAAGGACAAATAATTGGAAAAGTAGGGAGTACGGGTTTAGCAACAGGTCCACATGTCTGTTATCGATTTTGGAAAAATGGAGTGCAAGTAGATCCATTTCGTTTGCAACTTCCAAATGCTGAACCAATGAATGAAAAAGATAAGGCAAAATACTTAACCTATATTGAGCCCTTAAAAAAAGAGTTAGATAGCGTAATGAAAAATAAATTTAGAGAGTAATGGCTTTAGAAATAGTAAATCCAACGAAAACTTTGGCATGGGGAAAGTTAACAGCTCACTTTGAGGAAGTAAAACAAACCTCTATGAAAGAAATGTTTGCTATTGATAAAGAAAGAGTTGAAAAATTTCACATAAAATGGCAAGATTTTGTTATTGACTATTCTAAAAATAAGATTACAGAAGAAACGATTAAACTCCTATTAGAATTAGCGAATGAAGTAGGTTTAGATAAAGCAATTAAAGATTATTTTTCTGGAGAAAATATTAATCAGACAGAAAATAGAGCTGTTTTACATACTGCTTTAAGATCAAATGAATCAGACGTCGTTAAATTTGAAGGTAAAAACATAATTCCAGAAATCTTTGAAGTTAAAAAGAAAATTGAAAAATTTACTAATGAAATAATTGATGGAGGCAGAAAAGGCTACACAAGTAAAGTTTTTACAGATGTAGTAAACATTGGAATTGGAGGTTCAGATTTAGGTCCTGCAATGGTTGTCGAAGCACTACAATATTATGGAAACCATTTAAATATACATTTTGTATCTAATGTTGATGGAGATCATGTTAATGAAGTTTTAAAGAAAATAAATCCTGAAACAACACTTTTTGTAATTGTTTCAAAAACATTTACTACGCAAGAAACATTATCAAATGCAGAAACAATTAAGAAGTGGTTTCTGAAATCGGCAAAACAAGAAGACATAACAAAGCATTTTGTAGCGGTTTCAACAAATATTAAAAATGTAACTCAATTTGGAATTGCAGAAGAAAATATTTTTCCAATGTGGGATTGGGTTGGAGGACGTTTCTCATTATGGAGTGCTGTAGGATTAAGTATAAGTTTAGCTGTTGGATTTGATAACTTTAATAAACTTTTAAAAGGAGCTAATCAAATGGATATTCATTTTAAAGAAACATCCTTTGATAAAAATATACCTGTTGTTTTAGCGCTTCTAAGTATTTGGTACAATAACTTTTTTGGAGCAGAAACAGAAGCTTTAATTCCATATACACAATATCTTCAAAAATTAGCACCTTATCTACAACAAGGAATAATGGAAAGTAATGGAAAAAGTGTTGGTAGAGATGGTAAACTTGTAAATTATCAAACAGGAACTATTATTTGGGGAGAACCGGGAACAAATTCACAACATGCTTTTTTTCAATTAATACATCAAGGGACAAAGTTAATTCCAACCGATTTCATTGGATTTAAAAAATCATTGCATGGAGATAAAAACCATCATGATAAATTGATGTCTAATTTTTTTGCGCAAACAGAGGCTTTGTTAATGGGGAAAACGAAAGAACAGGTAAAAGCAGAATTTGAGAAAGCAAAAAGAATAGGAGAAAAAGCAGATTCTTTATTACCTTTTAAAATATTTGAAGGAGATAAACCTACAAATACCCTTTTAATAGAAAAGTTAGCTCCAGAGTCATTAGGTTCTTTAATTGCACTTTACGAGCATAAAATATTTGTACAAGGAATTATTTGGAATATTTTCAGTTATGATCAATGGGGAGTTGAATTAGGAAAACAATTAGCTAATTCTATTTTGGAAGAATTAAATACAGGAAATCTTAACACTCATGATAGTTCTACTAATTTTCTGTTAAAAGAATATATTTCTCAATAATATATTAAAAGTGCAGTGTTTTATTCGAAATAAAAGATTATTCTTAAAAATGTATTTAATTGCTTGTGAAGACATAAAATGTTAAACTAAGTTAAAACTTAACATTAACTTAACATTCGAAAAAGAACGAAGTGTGAAATTTGCAAAAAAATCACACATCTAATGAAAATTTTTAAAAAACTGACAATTTTTGGGTTTTTCCTTTTTGCAACCCTTACAGCTTTCTCTCAGGCAAAGATAACTGGAGTGGTTGTTGATCAAGAATTTAATGAACCATTACCTGGAGCAAATGTTCTTATTAAAGGAACAAAAGACGGTTCTACAACAGGTTTTGATGGTAAGTTCTCAATTTCTACTTCTTTAACTTCAGGAGAAATTGTTATATCTTATTTAGGCTACAAAACGAAAACTATTTCATTTACTATGAAAGGGAATAGTATTAATGTAGGAAATATTTCACTTTCTAGTGATGAAAATCAATTGGAAACAGTTGTTTTAATTGGAACTGGGATTATTGACTTAGCAAAAGACAGAAAAACACCTATTGCAGTTTCAACAATCAAAGCTATTGAGATTCAAGAAAAAGTAGGTACTTCTGATATTACACAGGCTATGGTGAATACTCCGTCTGTATATGTTGCTGATCAATCTAGGGGATATGGGGATTCTAACATTAGAGTACGTGGATTTGCACAAGATAACACTGCAGTTTTAATTAATGGACAACCAGTTAATGGAATGGAAGATGGATTAGTGTATTGGTCAAACTGGTCAGGATTGACTGATATTGCAAATGGAATACAAATTCAAAGAGGTTTAGGTTCATCAAAATTAGCAATTTCTTCTGTAGGAGGAACAATTAATATTGTAACTAAAGCTACTGATAAAAAAGAAGGTGGTTTTGCGTCATTAGGAGTGGCTAATAACAGTTATTTCAAGACATTAGCGGGTTATAATACAGGATTGAATGAGAAAGGTTGGGGGATGAGTATTATGATGTCTCACTGGCAAGGTGAAGGATATACTATAGGTACACAAGGGCGTGGTCAAAATTATTTTATTTCAGTAGGTTACAAGCCTAGTGATAAACATAATTTCAATTTCTTACTGACTGGAGCACCACAATATCACAATCAAAGCTATTCACAAAGTATTAGCACTTTCTTAGAAAAAGGAAGAAAATACAATAGTAACTGGGGTACTTTAGACGGTAAGTTTAAAAGTGAAGTTGGTAACTATTACCACAAACCAGTTGCAAATTTAAACTGGGATTATACAATTTCTGAAAACTCAAGTTTATCTACAGTATTGTATGCTTCTTGGGGAAGAGGAGGAAGTGTTGGAAGTGTTGGAGGCGGAAGAGTAAGAACAAATGGACAAATTGATTTTGATCAAATTTATGCAAATAACTTAGCCAGTACTACAGGCGCTTCTACTTATGCCTTAAGAAATTCAGTTAATAGTCACGAATGGTATGGTTTAATAACGAATTTTGAGACTAAATTTACAGACGAATTAACTTTTAATGCTGGTTTTGATCTTAGAACATACAAAGGAACTCACTTCAGACAACTAACAGATTTATTAGGAGCAGACTATTATTTGGATAATGATGTTTTAAATGTTAATAATCCTAATAATCAAATATCAGCAACTTACAATTCAGATCCTTGGAGTGCATTATTTAACTATGCTGATGAAGGGGAAAGATATGCGTGGGATTATGATGAAAGAATTACTTATGGTGGTGCTTTTTCTCAAATAGAATATTCAAATGACAAATTTTCAGTTTTTTTTCAAGGAGCGTTATCTAATCAATCTCATGTAAGATGGGATAGATATCAATATTTACCAGCGGATGAAAAATCTAAAAGTGTTAACAATATAGGCTATAATGCTAAAGGTGGAGTGGCTTATAATATTAATGAAAATCATGCTGTTTACAGTAATGCAGGTTATTATTCGCGTCAACCTTATCATGATAATATTTATTTAAATTTTGGTAATGATGTAAACCCTTTAACTAAAAACGAGAAAATATTAGGTCTTGAATTAGGATACAGTTTCAACTCTTCTTATTTTTCTGCTAATTTAAATGCGTATAGAACGTCATGGAAAGATAGAGTCACCACAACCTCATCTGTTGCTGAAGCTGGAGATGTAGTTGGTACTACTGTGTTAAATGAAGGAGATATTGTATATGCAACAAATCAAGGTGTTGAACAATTGCATTCAGGTGTTGAATTAGATTTTGTTGCTAGGCCAATTCAAAAACTTAGTTTAAAAGGTTTTGCTTCTGTTGGTGATTGGAAATATCAAGATGATGTTGTAACAACTTATAGAAATCAAGATAGAGTTATTCTTGATCAGGAAAAAAAAGATGTAGATGGAGGTGAAGTAGGTGGAGCAGCTCAAACTTCTTGGGGTTTAGGTTTAAAGTATGAAATTTTTACTCGCTTTAATATAGATGTAGATTGGAGAAATTACACAAAACTTTATGCAGATGTATCTCCTATCAAAGAAAATTTAGAATTACCAAAATATGATTTAGTAGACGCAGGACTTTCTTACAAAATGTTAGTTGGTAAAGATGATAAAAATTCTGTAGCTTTTAGATTAAACGTAAATAATGTTTTTCAAGAAATATATTTAGCATCTATAGTAGCTTCAAGATCTTCTGGAAATGTTGATGGTCTTTTTCAAGCTAATGATACTGATGCTTCTTTTAATGGAATCAATGTTAAGAACAGTGCTTACTTTGGTTTAGGTAGAACATGGAATTTCTCAATTAGATATAATTTCTAATAAAGAAATTTAATTATATAACTAACCGCTTCACATTTTTTGTGAAGCGGTTTTTTTATTTAGTATCTTTGTTCAAATCACTTTTAAAATTAATAATTATGTATTCAGCTCTACAATCAGCACATTCCATTTTTGCCTATATTGTTTTGTCAATTTTGTTTTTAGCAGCAATAAATGCGATAATAGGTATTACTTCTAAAAAAATATTTACAACTAAAGATTTAAGAATATCATTGTTTGCTTTAATATTGTCGCATTTTCAATTATTATTAGGTTTTGTTCTTTATTTTGTTTCTCCTTTAGGATCAGCATCTTTAGGAAATATGGATAAAGCATTTCGCTTAACATCATTAGAACATCCATTGATTAATATTATAGCAATAGCATTAATTACAATAGGGTGGTCTAAACATAAGAAAGAAGAAAGTAATAATGGTAAATTTAAAAAAATAGGTATTTTCTATACAATAGGGTTTTTACTAATTCTGTCTAGGTTACCTTGGGCAAATTGGCTTAACTAATGATTTTAAGTTGTAAAAATTGAAATGAAATTCTCAACAAAAATAATTTGCTCTTTATTTTTACTTGTTTTTGTAAGTAGTTTTACGAGTAAAAAAACAGGTATATTTACTAATAGAAATGTCTTTTTTGATTCTATAAAAAAAGATACTATTTTAGTTGACTCTATTAGTTTAGATTCTTCTTTAGTGATAAAATCATTCAAAGAGAGTGTTCATGCATCATATTATCATGATAAATTTAATGGTCGTAGAACTGCAAGTGGACAAAAATTTAATAATAACCTTTATACAGCAGCACATAAGAAATTAAAATTTGGAACAAAAGTTAAAGTAACCAATACAGTTAATGGTAAATCTGTAATTGTAGTTATAAATGATAGAGGACCTTTTATAAAAGGAAGAGAGATAGATTTATCTAAAAAGGCTTTTATGGAGATTGCTAAAAATAAAAAACGGGGATATTTAATTGTAGACCTAGAAATTATAGAAGAATAAAAATCGGCAGTTGCCGATTTTTTTATGCAAAAAAATTAACAAAAAATTAAGTTCGTTTAGTTCGGTTGTAAGCGAACTAATCAATAAATTTGCAAAAAAATATTCAAAATGACAAATCAAGAAGAGAAAGAAGAATTGATAGAAATGTTTGGAGTACATTTTGAAAAGCATTATAATTTATCACCATTGAGTTCAAGAATTTTAGCATTATTAGTGATAGATGCATGTAAATCAGGATTAACTTTTGAAGAATTAGTTGTAAAGTTAGGAGCAAGTAAAAGTTCTGTTTCAACAAACATTAATCTGCTTTTAAAAATGGGGAGAATAAATTATTATACAATTCCAAACGATAGAAAAAAATACTTTAAAGCAGAACCTTTAAGTCAACGATTAAAAAATTATTTAGATTTAGTTGAAGATGAAAAAACATTGATTAATAGAATTATGAATTATAGAGAGAAAAATGTGTCCTGTAATGCAGAAGCTATAAATCTTAAAAATAGTATTGCTTACAAAGAACACATTCTGAAAGTTGAAGAATTATTAATTAATACAATAGAAAAATTTAAAGAAATCGAAATCACAAATTAATCCAATAAATAAAAATACTAACTATGAATAAAAAATATTTTATAACTGTTTTTGTTATAACCCTACTGATTTCATGTAATAAGAAAGATAGTTCTAAAACAACTCTACCTGTATCCTCTTATAAAGTAGTTCAAGTTTCTAAAAGTAATACTACTTTATTAGCAGAATATCCAACTAAATTAGAAGGTATTACAGATATAGATATTCGTCCAAAAGTAGATGGATATATTGAAAAAATATACGTTGATGAGGGACAAGAAGTAAAAAAGGGGCAATTGCTTTTCAAATTAGAAACGCAAACAGCTACACAAGAAGCAGGAGCTGCAAAAGCAAGAGTAGATGTTGCACAAGTGGAAGTAAATCGTTTGATGCCATTGGTTGAACGAAAAATTATTAGTGATGTACAATTAGCAACTGCTAAAGCTAATTTAGCCAGTGCAAAAAGCACCTATCAAAGCATAATTGCCAGAATAAACTACGCTACAATTACAAGCCCAGTAAATGGAATTGTAGGGACACTGCCTTTAAGAATTGGAAGTTATGTAAGTAGTCAAACAGCACAACCTTTAACTCGAATTTCAGATATTAGCAAAGTTTATGCTTATTTCTCAGTTAACGAAAAAGAACAATTAGACATTATGATGAATGCTGAAGGTAAAACTTTCCAAGATAAAATAGGTAATATGCCTTTAGTAAACTTGGTTTTAAGTAATGGTATTGCATATCAAGAAAAGGGGAAAATAGAAACATTTAGCGGTCAAGCTAATACGCAAACAGGTTCATTCAATGTTAGAGCAAGTTTTCCAAATCCAAACAGATTGCTGAGATCAGGTGGAAGCGGAGTAATTCAAATTCCAACTAACTTGAAAGATGTTATTCTAATTCCTCAAAATGCAACGGTCGAGTTACAAGATAAAAGAATCGCTTTAATTGTAGATAATGAAAATAAAGTAAAATTTGTTCCTATTGAAGTTCGTGCAGTTCCAGGGGGTAAATACTTCGTAGTAGATAAAGGATTAAGCGCAAAGGATAAATTTTTAATAGAAGGTGTTGGTATTGTAGCAGAAGGTACACCAATAAAACCAGAAGTTATTGACTTAAAAGAACTAGATAATCCTAAAAAATAATTTACAATTTAACGATTGAAAAACTAATAAACTATGTTTTCAAAATTTATTGATAGACCTGTGTTGTCAACGGTGATTTCTATTATCATCGTTATATTGGGAGTTTTAGGGTTAATCACACTTCCAGTTTCACAATATCCAGAAATAGCTCCGCCAACAGTAACTGTATCAGCAAACTATCAAGGAGCAAGTGCCGAAGTTGTAATGAATTCGGTAGTAATTCCACTTGAAGAACAAATCAATGGTGTAGAAGACATGACTTACATGAGTTCTACTTCTAATAATGATGGTTCAGCTTCTATAAGTATTTACTTTAAATTAGGTACAAACCCAGATTTAGCGGCTGTTAATGTCCAAAATAGAGTTTCTCGTGCAACATCTTTATTACCACAAGAAGTTACAAGATCAGGTGTAACAACATCTAAAAGACAAAGTGACAACATATTAATTTTGTCTTTATATAGTGAAAACCCTGAATATGATGATACCTTTCTTCAAAATTATGCGAATATCAATATTCTGCCAAAAATTAAGCGTGTAGCAGGTGTTGGAGATGCCATAATATTTGGTCAAAGAGATTATTCAATGCGTATTTGGTTAAAACCAGATGTTATGGCAAGTTATGGGTTAGTTCCATCAGATGTAACAGCATTATTAGCAGAACAAAATATTGAAGCTGCTCCTGGTCAGTTGGGAGAAAGTGGAGATCAATCATTTCAATATACTTTAAAATATAAAGGGCGTTTACAAACTACAAATGAGTTTGAAGAAATTATAGTTCGTTCTACAGAAAATGGAGAAGTTCTAAAATTAGGAGATGTAGCAAAAATTGAATTAGGAGCTGTGAATTATGCTGGTAGCGCAAGTACAAATGGGAATAAATCAATTGCCATTGCCATTGCTCAAACAGCAGGTTCAAATGCACAAGAAGTTATTGAAGGCTCTTTAGCAGTGCTAGAAAAAGTAAAAGTAAGTTTCCCGAAAGGAGTAGATTACGCAACCTTAATTAATGCAAATGACTTTTTAGATGAATCTATCACAAAAGTTATCCATACTTTAATAGAAGCTTTCTTATTAGTATTCTTAGTTGTTTTTGTTTTCTTACAAGATTGGAGATCAACACTAATTCCAGCTATTTCGGTTCCAGTTGCAATCGTTGGTACATTCTTCTTCTTGAGTCTGTTTGGATTTACAATTAATTTATTAACACTATTTGCATTGGTGCTTGCCGTCGGAATTGTGGTGGATGATGCCATTGTGGTAGTAGAAGCCGTTCATGCCAAAATGGAAGCAGGGGAAAAGAATCCTAAAAAAGCAGCTCATAGTGCCATGAATGATATTAGTAGTGCTATTATCTCAATAACACTTGTAATGTCAGCCGTTTTTATTCCAGTATCTTTTATTAGTGGTTCTGCGGGAGTTTTCTACAAACAATTTGGTTTAACATTAGCCGTTGCAATTGTATTATCAGCTATTAATGCACTTACACTTTCGCCAGCTTTATGTGCCATTTTCTTAAAACCGCATAACGAAGAAGAAAAGAAAAAAGGGTTTTTACAACGTTTTTATTCATTGTTTAATATCGCTTTTGAAGCAACAACAGTTAAATATAAAAAATCAGTAGAGTTTTTCATTAAACGTAAATGGGTAGCTTTTTTAGGAATAGCAGTCTTCGCTGGAATTTTTGTATTGCTTTTAAATATAACGCCAAAAGCATTTGTGCCTGGAGAAGATACTGGTGCTATTTTATCGGATGTATCTCTTCCTCCTGGAACTTCATTGGAAAGAACAGAAGAAGTACTGTTGCAAATTGAAAATAAGGTGAAAGACTTACCTGAAATTAAAGAAGTACTTCGTATTTCTGGTAGAAGTTTAATTAGTGGAACAGGAAGTAACTACGGAATGGTAATTGTAAAATTGAAACCATGGGCAGATCGACCAGATGCTAATCAAGAAATTTCAGCAGTTGTTGGAGAATTATTCAAACGTGCGGCTGTTGTTAAAGATGCTAAAGTTCTATTCTTTGCACGTCCAACACTTGTAGGGTTTGGATTTACAAATGGATTTGAATTTCAACTTCAAGATCAAAAAGGAGGTACAATTAAAGAATTAAATGAGGTAAACAATAAGTTTTTAGGAGCTTTAAATAGTCGACCAGAAATTAAATATGCTGCGACATCATTTTCTCCAAATTATCCACAATATCGTATTGACTTAAATGTTGCTAGGATTAAAAATTCGGGTTTAACAGTGACAGACGTTTTAGGAACTATGCAAGGATATTATGGAGGAGTTTATGCATCCAATTTTAATAAATTTGGAAAACAATATAGAGTAATTTATCAGTCAGAACCAAAATTCAGAACAGATCCAGAATCTTTAAATAGTATAATGGTAAGAAATAATAAAGGTGAAATGGCCCCAATTTCTCAATTTGTAACTTTAGAAAAAGTTTTTGGACCTCAAGCAATTGAACGTTTTAACTTATTTACATCGGTTAAAATTACTGGAGCACCAAATGAAGGATTTAGTACAGGTGATGCCATTAAAGCTATTGAAGAAGTAGCAAGTCAAAGTCTACCAATTGGTTATGGATATGAATTCTCAGGAATGACACGTGAAGAAATTAGTGCAGGAGGACAAACACTATATATATTCCTTCTTTGTTTAGTTTTTGTTTATTTCTTATTAGCTGCTCAATATGAAAGCTATATGTTACCTTTTGCGGTTCTATTATCATTACCTGTAGGTTTAGCCGGAGCTTATATTTTTGCCTATTTTTTCAATGTAAGTGATAATATTTATCTTCAAATTACCTTGATTATGCTTATTGGTTTATTGGCTAAGAATGCTATTTTGATAGTAGAGTTTGCAGCAGATTCCAGAAGAAAAGGTTGGAGTATAGCGCAAGCTGCTGTTCAAGGAGCAACAGCCCGTTTACGTCCCATTTTGATGACATCATTTGCTTTTATCCTTGGATTAATGCCATTGATGTTAGCTAAAGGAGCAGGTGCAGTAGGGAATAATGCTATTGGAACAGGAGCAATTGGAGGAATGTTGATAGGAACAATCTTAGGAGTTTTTGTAATTCCAGTTCTATTTATTGTTTTCCAAAATTTACAAGAAAAGATTAGTGGTAAACCAGAAGAAAATGATGTAGAAAGCTTATAATCAAAAAGAAAATGAAAAAACAACTTATCATAAAAGGTAGCTTTTTAGTTGCAATAATGTTTTTAGCTCAATCGTGTTTTGTGTCTAAAAATTATGAAGCGCCAAAAGTGGAAACACAGAATTTATATCGTACAGATCAAGAAATTGATAGCACTTCACTTGCAATGGTTTCTTGGGATAAATTATTTACAGACACTCTTTTACAGGCTTATATAAATGAAGGATTGCAGAATAATTTAGACATGCAAATAGCATTGCAAAATATGGAAGCTGCAGAAGCTATGATGAAACAAGGAAAAGCAGGTTATTTTCCTGCATTGAATGCAAACGCAACTTGGACACACCAAGAATTGTCAAAAAATAGTCAATTCGGACGTTTGTTTAATGGTTCCTTAGATCAATATGAGTTATCTGCAAAATTATCTTGGGAAGCTGATATTTGGGGAAAAATAAGAAGTAATAAAAGAGCTTCTGTTGCACAATATTTACAAACTTCTGCTGCAAAACAAGCAATTCAAACAGAATTAATTGCTAATATTGCTTCGTTGTATTATCAAATGTTAGCTACTGATTCACAAATAAAAGTAGTAGCACAAACAATTGAAAATAGAAATAAAAGTGTTGAAGTTATTAAAGCTTTAAAAGAGGCAGGAAACGTTAATGAAGTTGCAGTACAACAAACGGAAGCGCAAAAATATGCTACTGAAATTATTTTGAAAGATTTAGAATACAATCTTAAAGTATTAGAAAATTCATTTACACAACTTCTAGGGAAATCACCAGAAGCTGTAGAACGTTCTTCTTTTGATACACAAAAAATAGAAGCAAATGTTAAAGTTGGATTACCAGCGTACTTATTAAGCAAGAGACCAGATGTTGTGGCTGCTGAATTAAACTTTAGAAACACTTTTGAACTAACAAATGTAGCAAGAAGCTATTTCTATCCATCATTGACATTAAGTGCAACAGGAGGATTACAAAGTTTAGAATTGAAAGATTGGTTCAACTCCAAATCTATTTTTGCAAATATTATTACAGGACTTGCACAGCCTATTTTTAATCAACGTCAGAATAAAACACGTTTAGAAGTTGCAAAAGCAAATCAACAAAAAGCTTATTTGCAATATGAAAAAGCATTATTAATTGCAGGAAAAGAAGTTTCCGATGCTTTAGCAAGTTATGAAAATGAAAGTGATAAGCTAACTATTCGTGAAAAACAGTTAGATGCTTTAACAAAAGCTGCTGATTATTCAGATGAATTATTACAGTATGGTTTAGTAAATTACTTAGAAGTATTAACAGCAAAAGACAATGCCTTAAATACTGAGATTAATTATATAGATAATAAATTCAAACAAATGAATGCAGTTATCAAGTTATACAAATCATTAGGAGGAGGTAATTAAAATACAATGAGCCCTGTTTTTCAGGGCTTTTTTTATACTATGGAAAACGATAAGAAAGCATTATTACTAGAAAAAACATTAGATCATTTTCTAAAATATGGTAGTAAAAATATTACCATGGACGATATTGCAGAAGAATTTGGACTGTCTAAAAAAACATTGTATACATTATTTAAGAATAAAGAAGCATTGTTGTTAGAAGCCGTTGATTTACTTTGGAAAAAATTTATAGATGAAGTTAATGAAATCATAGAATCTAATCAAAATCCATTACAAAAGATAATTGCAATTTATATTATTGCTATTCAAAATATCAGTACCATTGATCCTATCTTTTTATACAGTTTAAAAAAATACCATCGAGCAGTTATGGAAGAATATCAAAAGTATAAAAAGCAAATGCGAGACGAAATTTTATTGCCACTTTTACAACAAGCTAAAGACGAAAAATTAATTATTCAAACAATAGATATAGTTTTTTTTTCAGCCATTAATTTTGACGATATTGATGAAAAATTATGGAAATATAAAGTATTTGAAAATTACACAAATCAAGAAATATTAGATTATTTTATTACATTAAAATTAAAAGGAATTGTAACAAAAGATTGCTTTAATCTACTTTGATTTACTCCCTTTTGCAGCTCATTAAGACAAAGTCTCTACTTTTATAGATATATTTGAAAGTATATTATAGCAATTAAAAATGTAATACAATCTTTCATTTTACCATGTTTTAAAAGGATGTTTACTTAAATAAGAATTGTAATAACGATTATCATTTGTTACTTCATTTCCTAACCATTCTGGTTTTTCAAATACTTCGTCTTCACTTGTTAGTTCAAGTTCAGCAATAATTAATCCATCATTTTCAGATGTAAAAACATCTATTTCATATAAATGTGTTCCCACAATAACTTCATATCGTATTTTATCAATAACACCTCTTTCACAAAGTGTTAATAATTGTTCAGCTTCTTCTAAAACAATCTCTTTTTCCCATTCAAACCTGCTTAAACCACTATCACTACTTTTACCTTTAATAGTTAAATAGCCTTTATTGCCTTTTATTCGAACCCTAACAGTACGTTCTGGCGAAGAAGACAAATAACCTTGTATAATTCTATTACAACAACTGTAATCATTTAAAAAAGCATCAGATTTTACTAAAAACTTTCGTTCTATCTCAATCATTTAAAAAGTAATTTTAAAACCTTAAAAATACAACTTCTTTTTTATTTGAAGCTGTTTCCTGCTATCCACTACAATCTTTTATTTTCTGCTATTATGTTGTAAAGAAAAAATAAAAGGATTTTCATTACTATCAGGGCTATAAATCAAATATAGACTAAATTTGTACAATGGAGAATACGCTATCATATCGTAAAATTATTCATATAGATATGGATGCATTTTATGCATCGGTAGAACAAATGGATAATCCAGAGTTAAAAGGAAAACCTTTAGCTGTGGGAGGAAATGAAGCGCGAGGAGTAGTAAGTGCTGCAAGTTATGAAGCTAGAAAATTTGGTGTTCGTTCAGCAATGAGTGGTATTCAAGCAAAGCGAAATTGTCCTGAACTTATTTTTGTGCCACCACGTTTTGATCGTTACAAAGAGATTTCTAGAAAAATAAGGAAAATATTTTTAGAATATACAGATTTGGTAGAACCACTTTCTCTTGATGAAGCTTATTTAGATGTTACTGAAAACAAAAAGAACAATCCTAGTGCATCATTAATAGCGCAAGAAATTAGAAAACGTATTTATGAAGAAGTAGGATTAACTGCTTCTGCGGGAATTTCAGTTAATAAATTTGTTGCCAAAATAGCTTCTGATTATAATAAACCAAACGGACAAAAAACAGTAAATCCTGATGAAGTAGAAACTTTTTTAGAAGCTTTAGATATTAAAAAATTCTATGGTATTGGTAAAGTAACAGCCGAAAAAATGTATCAATTAGGTATTTTTACCGGTTATGATTTAAAACAAAAAGGGCTAGACTTTTTAGAAAAGCACTTTAACAACAGTGGTACTTATTATTACCAAATATGTCGTGGTATTCACAATAGTCAAGTGAAACCAAATAGGACAATAAAGTCTGTTGGTGCAGAACGAACTTTCTTTGAAAACCTTTCATCTGAAGTGTTTTTAGAAGAAAAGATAATAAGTATTGCAAATGAACTCGAAAAGCGTTTGCATAAAAGTAAAATAGCAGGAAAAACAATCACGTTAAAACTAAAATATTCCGATTTTACCTTGCAAACAAGAAGTAAAACGTTGCCTTACTATATTTCGGATAAAGATTTAATGATTGATATAGCTAAAGAATTATTGTATCAAGAACGATTAAAAAACTCTGTAAGACTTTTAGGTTTATCATTACATAATTTAAACAATCAAGAAAAAAAGAAAAACGAACCTACACAAAAAAGTATTTCTATTCAATTACAATTTGAGTTTAAGGAATAAAAAAGCAGACTTTTAAAAGTCTGCTTTTTTAATTTTTTTATAAAAAAATAGATTATTGCATGTCTAATTTAACAACTGCTCTAGTTTCATCAAAGAACAAATGTAAATTAACGGGTTTAGTTCCAGCAGGAATTTTAAAAATTTGTTTTTCACTAGTTTTTGTTTCCTCTTCTTCAACTGGAAATGCAGTATATTGATCATGAGATATCTTGTTTCCATTTTCTAATTCTAATCTAAAATCACGTGGATTAACGAAAATACTTCCTTTGTTAATAGTATTTTTATTGGTTACTTCAAGTTGATATGTTAGTTCTATTCCAGTAATTTTACCATCGGGATCAGAAAGTTCTAATGCTTTTAGATTGATTAATTTTACTTGAACTTCATTATTTTTACCCAACATTGAAAATTCTGGTGTAGCGGTTATAGAATATGTTTTTGGAGTATTTATAGCTGTATTGTCTTCAGATTTTGTTTCATTTTCTGAAGTAGCTGTAGTTTCTGAAGTAGCTGTGTTCTCTTCTGTTGTTCCTTCTTTTTTACATGAAGTTTGTAATGTTAAAGCAAGAATAGCTATTGCTAAATAGATTTTTTTCATTTTTTTATGTTTTAATTTTAATTCAAATGTATAATTTTTTTTATTGGTTTAAAAAAAAAGCAACCCTTTTGGATTGCTTTAATTATATTTTAAGTGAAGATTAATCTCTACTAGATAATTTTGCTAGTAAACGTAAGAACTCAACATATAACCATACTAAGGTTATCATTAAACCCATTGCGCTGAACCATTCCATATATTTAGGCATTTGCTTTTCTGCACCATCTTCAATTTGGTCAAAATCTAAAAATAAATTTAAAGCTGCAATAATAATAACAAATACACTAATACCAATACTCATTAAAGAATTCCCTCTATGTATAGGTTCAAAATTAATGAATAAAGATAAAACCCATGATAACAGATAGTATGTGAAAATGGCTAATGTTGCTGCAATTACAATAGATTTGAATTTTTCAGTAACTTTTACAATTTTATATTTATACAATGCAAAACACACAATAAATGTTATAAAAGTACAACTAACAGCCTGAATAACTACTCCTGGATAAGCAGCTTCAAAATAAGCAGAAATTCCACCTATAAATAAACCTTCAAATAAAGCATATCCAGGAGCAACCCATGGAGAAGTAGAAGGTTTAAAAGAAGCAATCAGAACTAATATAAATCCAATTATAGCTCCACCAATTGTGAAAAGCATCGGATTATAACCATTAAATGCCATCCACCAGCTAATACAAGCAGAAGTAAGTAAAGCAGCTAATAGAATGAAACTTTTGTTTATAGCTCCATTCACTGTCATAGTATCTTCATAGCTAATAACTGTTTCATTAGCTTCTCTTGAAGTGTTATTGAATGACTTTGATCCTAAAAAAGGATTTTTAGATTTTAAATTCATATGGGTTAAATTTTTATCAAAAATAAAGAAAAATTATTCAATTTCTGAAACACGAAGAGTATTTACCATTCCTTTTTTTACAATAGGCATTGCAGCAAGATTTATAATCATATCTCCTGTTTTTACATAACCTTTTTCTAAACAAATTTGATTAACATCGTCAATAGTATCATCTGTACTAACAAATTTGTCATAGTAATATGCTCTCACACCCCAAAGCAAGTTTAATTGTGTTAGAATTCGTTTGTTTGATGTGAAAACTAAAATATGTGATTTTGGTCTCCAAGCCGAAATTTGAAATGCAGTATAACCACTATTTGTAAGAGTAGTTATAGCTTTTGCATTAATATCATCAGCCATTATTGCAGCATGATAGCATATAGACTTCGTTATAAAACGATTTGTTCTTACATGAGGAGCATTTAAAGGAACTTTAATAAGAGGTGAATCTTCCACACTCTCAATAATACGAGTCATGGTTTCAATTACTTGTACAGGATAATTACCAACAGATGTTTCACCTGAAAGCATTACTGCATCTGCACCATCCATTACAGAATTTGCTACATCATTTACTTCTGCTCTTGTAGGAGTTAAACTCGTAATCATCGTTTCCATCATTTGTGTTGCAACAATTACAGGGATTCTAGCTGTTTTTGCTCTATGAATTAATTTTTTTTGAATTAAAGGAACTTGTTCAGCAGGAATTTCAACACCTAAATCTCCTCTAGCAACCATTAAACCATCACAAAAAGCAACAATTTTATCAATATTTTCAACAGCTTCAGGTTTTTCAATCTTTGCTATAATAGGAATTTTATGATCCGAATGTTTAGCAATTAAATCTTGTAGCTCTTCAAGGTCTTTTGGAGTACGAACAAAAGATAATGCTAACCAATCTACTTTACATTCTATAGCAAAAATAGCGTCTTTAATATCTTTTTTTGTTAGTGCTGGTAAAGATACTTTAGTATTAGGCAGATTAACTCCTTTTTTAGATTTTAATGGACCACCTTGTACTACAATTGCTTCTACTTCAGTTTCTTTATCGGTTTTTAAAACTTCAAAAATAAGTTTTCCATCATCAAGTAAAATGCGTTCACCTGCATTAACATCTCTTGGAAATTCTTTGTAGTTCATGTATACTTTTTCAGCAGTTCCAAGAATATCTTCTGCCGTTGTAAAAGTAATTATATCACCTTTTGATACTACTACATCTTCTTTCATTACACCTACTCGTAATTTAGGTCCTTGTAAATCTGCTAAAATAGAAGTAGTATATCCAAAATCATTGTTTAGTTCCCTGATGATGTTAATTCTTTCTTTTACATCTTCATAGTCTGCATGAGAAAAATTAATTCTAAAAACATTTACACCAGCATCAATCATTCCTTTTATTATTTCTTTTGTGCTACATGCTGGTCCTAAGGTAGCAACAATTTTAGTTTTTTTATTTGTCGGCATTTTAATTAAAAAATTAAATTATTTTTAGATTTAAGTTTAGTTTGATCAACAATATAACCTGTTGAAATTTGGTTCGTTTTCAAAATAGATTGTAAAATATCTTCCAAAGAAAAAGCACCTTCAATATTCTCTATTTTTAATATAAATTCGGCTTTTTTTAACTCTGGTAGCATATATGTTGTAATATCTATAGAATCAAAAATACCAGTTATTTTTTGCTCTGAAGGGATAAGAGTTGTTTTATTTTCTAATAAATTCCACACAATATCATTTACTTCGTCATCATAAATAAAATGACTAAATAAACTTTTTCCTTCTTTTGATTTGATTTCAATATTTGAGTCGCTTTTGCTCAATTGAATTTGTAACGCTTGATTAATGAAATAAGCTAAACGATAATCCTCAATAGTAGTGTGGATGGCGATAAGCTCATAATCTGTCGAAATAAAGTCATTTATTTGAATTTTATGAATGGCCATTTTGTATAAATATGCTGTAAATATACTATTTTAAAATAGTATAAAAAGTATTGTTTATAAAGAAGTTAACAAATGTTTTATTTCGAAAACGTTTTAGTTTATAACTTTAAGGATTATTTTTTATCAATTTTTTCTTGAAGAGCAAAATATGCTCTTTTTGCAGCTTTTTCTTCAGCTTTTTTCTTTGATGTAGCTCTTCCTTTTCCTATTATTTTTTGATCAATAATTAATTTTACACCAAAATATTTTTGATCTTCAACACCAGTATCATCAAAAACATCAAAAAAGAATTGTTTCTTTTCTTTTTGACACCATTCAATAACTAAACTTTTATAGCTAATAACTTTTCCCTCAAGTTTTGGAATGTCTACATAAGAATCAATTACCTTATTATGAATGAATTTTTCACAATAAGAATAGCCTCTATCAAGATAAATAGCACCAATAAAAGCTTCAAAAATATTACCATGTATATTCTCTCCAAAATGAAGAGGATTCGCTTTACTTTCAATGAATTGAATTAAGTTTAAATCTCTACCTAACTCATTCAAATGCTCTCTACTTACTATTTTTGATCGCATTTTGGTAAGATAACCTTCATCTCCTGTAGGAACCTCATTGTATAAATGAGCAGCAATAACACTACCTAACATTGCATCACCTAAAAACTCTAAACGTTCATAGTTAAAAGGATTTCCAGTTTTATCTAATTTATTTGTTGAGCGATGTGTAAAAGCTTTAGTATAAAAAATAATATTTAATGGTTTAAATCCAAGTATTTTGCAAAGTTTGTCAAAAAAAATCCCGTCTTCTTGAGAACGGGAATTTCTTATTATTTTTTTTAAAAACTTACGCATTATAGATTATTCTTCTAATTTTTTAAACAACACACATGCATTATGACCACCAAATCCAAAAGTGTTACTCATGGCAACTTTAATTTCTCTCTTTTGAGCTTTGTTTAAAGTTAAGTTAAGTTCTGGATTAATGTTTTCATCAACAATTGTGTGATTAATTGTTGGAGGAATAATACCATTTTTAATAGCTAAGATAGAAGCAATGGCTTCAATTCCTCCAGCAGCACCTAGAAGATGACCTGTCATAGATTTAGTAGAATTGATGTTAATGTTTTTAGCATGATCACCAAAAACAGCACTTATTGCTTTTAATTCTGCAACATCACCTAAAGGAGTTGATGTTCCGTGTGTATTGATATGTTGGACATCTTCTGGATTCATCCCAGCGTCACGTAGTGTATTTTCCATTACAGCAATTACACCTAATCCTTCAGGATGCGGAGCTGTTAAATGATAAGCATCTGATGACATTCCACCACCACCAATTTCACAATATATTTTTGCACCACGTGCTTTTGCGTGTTCATATTCTTCAAGGACTAGTGCTCCAGCTCCTTCTCCAAGTACGAATCCATCACGAGTAGCATCAAAAGGTCTTGAAGCTGTTTCAGGACTTTCGTTTCTTGTTGATAAAGCATGCATAGAGTTAAATCCTCCCATTCCAGCAATAGTAACAGCTGCTTCTGATCCACCAGAAATAATTACATCACACATTCCTAAACGAATGTAATTGAATGCATCAATTAATGCGTTAGCAGAAGAAGCACAAGCAGAAACAGTTGTGTAATTTGGTCCCATGAATCCATTTCTCATAGAAATATGAGCAGGAGCAATATCTGCAATCATTTTTGGGATAAAGAAAGGGTTGAATTTAGGAGTGCCATCGCCTTTTGCATAGTATAGCACTTCTTCTTGGAAAGTTTCTAATCCTCCAATTCCTGCACCCCAAATAACACCAACTCTATGTTTGTTAACATTTTCGTGAGTTATTCCAGCGTCTTTTATAGCTTCGTCACTAGCAACGACAGCGTACTGAGCAAATTTATCTAAACGTCTAGATTCTTTTCGGTCTATAAAATCTTCAATATTGAAGTTTTTAACCTGACAAGCAAATTTGGTTTTATGTTTTTCTGTATCGTAATAGGTAATAGGTGCAGCTCCACTTTTTCCTTCGATTAAACCATTCCAGTATTCTTCTACATTATTCCCTATTGGGGTTAATGCTCCTAGACCAGTTACAACAACACGCTTTAATTGCATATAAAAATTTTTTAATTATATAAAAAAACCCAAAGTGCTTTTAATGAAAACTAAAAGAAACAATGGGTATTACATAGTTTTTATTTTATGATTGTAATACAATCAATGTTTTCTACAAAATGAATAAATTTTGATATAAATATAAACAAATATAATTACAAAACTCATCCTAAACATTTTACCTTTTGAAATAGTATTGTAACTATTTAAGAGGCAATCAAGTAAAAGATTCTAAAAACAAGAAATAAAAAATAATTAAAAGACCCATAAGAATAAAACTTATGGGTACTTAAAATATTATTTCTTAGCTTCTTCGATGTAAGAAATAGCTTGACCTACAGTAGCAATGTTTTCAGCTTGATCATCTGGAATTTGAATGTCAAATTCTTTTTCGAACTCCATAATTAACTCAACAGTGTCTAATGAATCAGCTCCTAAATCGTTAGTGAAGCTAGCTTCAATTACAACTTCATTTTCGTCAACACCTAATTTGTCTACGATAATCGCTTTTACTCTTGATGCAATGTCTGACATAATCTCTAATTTTTAATTTAATTTGTTGGCAAAAATAAAAAACTTTATTTTAAAACAACATTTTTGTTACTAAATAAGACTACGAAATTAAAAAAAATAATTAATAAAGACTCTATTTTTCTATTTTTTACCAATTATTATTCTTTTTTTTGTGTAATTAAAATTACAGGATAATGCAAAAAATAGTACTATTCGCTTCTGGTAATGGTTCTAATGCCGAAAAGATAATATTACATTTCAAAAAATCGAGTCTTGGGAACGTAGTCGCTATCTTTACAAACAATCCTCATGCCAAAGTTTTGGAAAAGGCAAAACATCATGATATACAAGGAGTGGTGTTTAATAAAGTAGAGCTTAATGATGGAACTGTTTTAGAAAAACTAGATGAGATTCAACCAAATTTAATTGTTTTAGCTGGGTTTTTATTAAAATTTCCAGAGGAGATAATTAATTTTTATCCTCAGAGAGTGATTAATATTCATCCAGCGTTATTGCCGAACTATGGAGGAAAAGGAATGTATGGAATGCATGTTCATAAGGCAGTTTTGGATAATAAAGAAATAGAGACAGGAATAACAATTCATTATGTAAATGGAAATTATGACGAAGGAGAATTTATTTTTCAAAAAAGTGTCAATATTGAAGATTGTATAACTCCAGAAGATGTTGCGAAAAAGGTACAAGAATTGGAACATCAATATTTTCCTGAAGTAATAGAAAAATTTATATCTAATAACTCATAATTTTAAATGTACGAAGTCCATATATATACAGATGGTGCTGCAAAAGGTAACCCGGGACCAGCTGGTTATGGTGTTGTCATGGAAATGGTTGGAACTCCTTATAAAAAAGAATTTTATGAAGGATTTCGATTGTCAACTAATAACAGAATGGAATTATTAGCTGTTATTGTTGGTTTAGAAAAACTTAAAAAATCAAAAACGAAAGTATTAGTGGTTTCCGATTCCAAATATGTAGTTGATGCTGTAGAGAAAAGATGGGTTTTTCAATGGGAAAAAATATCTTTTAAGGATAAAAAAAATCCAGATTTATGGATACGTTTTTTAAAATCCTATCGTAAGCATCAAGTAGATTTTAAATGGGTAAAAGGACATAATAATCATCCACAAAACGAACGTTGTGATGAGTTAGCTGTTATGGCATCTCAACAAGAAAAACTTTCTATTGACGCTTTTTATGAAAAAGAAGAAAAAAGAATGTTGTAAGTTTTAATTAAAGTAATTATTCTATTCTAGGATTTGTTAAAACATTGAGTAGATAAAATAAGAATTTTTATTTACCAAATGCTCTTTTGTTAAAGACTATTAAAATTCCAACTCCTGTTGAAATTGCCATATCAGCAACATTAAAAATAGCATTAAAAAAAGAAAATTGTTTTCCTCCCCATATAGGTAACCAATCAGGTAAATTTCCTTCCCAGAATGGAAAATAGAGCATATCTACAACTTCTCCATGAAACCACTTGCCATAAGGATCGTCTGAAAAAGCGGTTGCTACTTGATGATAGCTATCATTAAATATAACACCATAGAACACAGAATCTATTATGTTTCCTACTGCTCCTGCTAATATTAATGCTATTGCAGTAATTAGATAATTTGATTGTTCTTTTTTAATAGAATCCCATAGCCACCATGCAATACCAGGAACTACTAAGAGTCTAAATAGAGTAAGGACTAGTTTTCCATATTCTCCTGGAATAACAGCTCCCCAAGCCATTCCTTCATTTTCTATAAAATGGATTCGGAACCAATCAAAAACCTTTATTTCTTCATTAATAAAAAAATGTGTTTTAATATAAATTTTAGATACTTGGTCAATTAGTAAAATTGAAATTACTAAAAAATAGGCTTTCTTTAATGTCATTCTATAAAAATTTGAACAAAAATAATGATTTTAATATACAAAAAACGCTCCATCAGGAGCGTTAATTAAAATTTTATATAAAGATTAACGTTGTAAATTTTTTGCTTCTATGCTCATAGTCGCATGAGGAACTACTTTTAAGCGTTCTTTACCAATTAATTTACCTGTTACTTTACATATTCCATATGTTTTATTTTCTACACGGAAAAGAGCATTTTTCAAATCGCGTATAAACTTTTCTTGACGAATTGCTAGTTGAGAATTTGCTTCTTTAGACATAGTCTCGCTTCCTTCTTCAAATGCTTTGAAAGTTGGGGAGGTATCGTCTGTTCCGTTATTTAGATCATTCATATAAGCACTCCTAATCAAATCTAAGTCTGCTTGTGCTTTTTCTATTTTCTTAAGTAAAATTTCTTTAAACTCAGCTAAATCAGCATCTGAATATCTTAATTTATCTTCTACCATAATTTCTAAAATATTAAGTTATTATTTTAATATCATAATAAAAGAATCCTTTATGGAGCTTTATTTTGATATTAATACTCTTGTTTTTACTTCATCAAACTCAATTTCTGTACCGTTTTTTAATTCTTCAACAAAAATAAGTTCATTTGTTAATGTTTCCGATTTAATGTAATCTGCATTTTCCTTAACGGCTTGTTCTATAACTTTATTGTTTTGTATATGAACTTTTATTTTGTCAGTTACTTCAAATCCTGAATCTTTTCTAATGTTTTGAATTCTATTCACTAATTCTCTAGCAATACCTTCATTACGCAACTCATCTGTAATTGTGATATCCAAAGCAACAGTTATACCGTTTGCATTTGCGACTAACCAACCAGGAATGTCTTGTGAAGAAATCTCAACATCTTCGCTTGTTAAATTAATACTTTTTCCTGAAATGTCAAGTGTTAATTGACTTTCTTTATCCAAAATATTTATTTGATCTTGTGTTAAATTTTGTATCTCTTTGGAAATCAATCCCATATCTTTTCCGAATCGCGGTCCAAGTGCTTTAAAATTAGGTTTGATTTGTTTTACTAACACACCAGATGCATCATCTAATAATTCTATTTCTTTTACGTTAACTTCCGCTTTAATTAGATCAGAAATCGCCTCAATTTCGACTTTAAAATCTTTGTCAAGCACCGGAATCATTACTCTTTGCAACGGCTGACGCACTTTAATCATTTCTTTCTTGCGAAGTGATAATACCAGTGAAGAAACTGTTTGTGCTTTTAACATTCTGCTTTCTAATGATTTATCAACAAACTTTTCAACGTATTTTGGAAACTCGGCCAAATGTACACTATCAAAATTTTCTGACTGTGTTGCTTGTGTTAAATCTTTGTAAAGCTTATCCATGAAGAATGGGGCTATAGGTGCTGCTAATTTAGAAACTGTAATCAAACAAGTATAAAGTGTTTGATAAGCCGCAATTTTATCTTGAGCATATTCACCTTTCCAGAAACGTCTTCTACATAAGCGCACATACCAGTTACTTAAATTCTCTTGAACAAAATCCGAAATAGCACGTGCTGCTTTTGTTGGTTCATATTCAGCATAAAACACATCAACATCATTAATTAAGGTGTTCAACTCTGATAAAATCCAACGATCAATTTCTGGTCTTTCATTTAAAGGAATTTCAGCTTCTTCATATTTAAAGCCGTCAATATTTGCATACAATGCAAAGAATGAATATGTATTGTAAAGTGTTCCAAAGAATTTTCTTCTTACTTCAGCAATTCCTTCTAAATCAAATTTTAAGTTATCCCATGGATTTGCATTGGCAATCATGTACCAACGCGTAGCGTCTGGGCCATATTCAGTTAATGTTGTAAATGGGTCTATTGCATTACCTAGACGTTTGGACATTTTTTGTCCATTTTTATCCAATACTAATCCGTTTGACACTACGTTTTTATAGGCAACTTTATCAAAAACCAATGTTCCTATTGCGTGAAGCGTATAAAACCACCCACGTGTTTGATCAACACCTTCCGCAATAAAGTCTGCAGGAAAATCTTGATTACCTTCAATCTTTTCTTTATTTTCAAATGGATAATGCCATTGTGCATACGGCATAGAACCAGAATCAAACCAAACGTCAATTAAGTCTGTTTCGCGTTTCATTGGTTTACCCGAATTGGAAACTAAAATTATATTATCGACAACATTTTTATGCAAATCAACCAATTCGTAGTTGGTTTCATCCATATTCCCAATTTCAAATCCTTTATAAGGATTCTCACTCATAAAACCAGCAGCAATTGCCTTTTCAATAGCATTGTACAATTCTTCAACTGAACCCATTATTACCTCTTCTGTACCATCTTCAGTTCTCCAAATTGGTAATGGAATACCCCAATAACGCGAACGTGATAAATTCCAATCGTTTGCATTCTTCAACCAATTACCAAAACGACCTTCTCCAGTAGCTTTTGGCTTCCAATTAATCGTTTCATTTAAATCAAACATACGATCTTTTACATCCGTAATTTTGATAAACCATGAATCCAATGGATAATATAAAATTGGCTTATCCGTTCTCCAGCAATGTGGATAACTGTGCACATATTTCTCAACCTTAAAGGCTTTATTCTCTTCTTTTAAACGAATCGCGATTTCAACATCCACTGATTTCTCCGGTGCTTCTCCTTCGTTGTAATACTCATTTTTCACATATTTCCCTGCAAAATCACCCATTTGACTTACAAACTTCCCTTGTAAATCTACTAATGGAACAGGATTCCCATTTTCATCCAAAACCAACATAGGTGGCACTTCAGGAGTAGCTTCTTTAGCCACTTTAGCATCATCTGCACCAAATGTAGGCGCAGTATGCACGATACCCGTACCATCTTCTGTCGTTACGAAATCACCAGAAATTACACGGAATGCGTTTTCTGGTGTTTGATATGGCAAAGTGAATGGCAATAATTGCTCGTATTTAATTCCAACCAAATCAGCACCTTTTGCTTCAGTTAAAATTTGGTACGGTATTTTTTTATGTTCTGCTTTGTAATTTGTAAAATCTTCTTCAGATTCCGCAACAAAATATTTTCCACCAAATTGTTTTCCCACTAAATTTTTAGCTAAAACAACATTGATTGGTTCAAAAGTATATTGATTAAATGTTTTTACTAAAACATAATCGATTTTAGGTCCAACAGTCAATGCTGTATTCGATGGTAATGTCCAAGGAGTAGTTGTCCATGCTAAAAAGTGAACCGTTCCAAAACCCTGTAAAAAACTAGGTAAAGTAGATTCAATTGCTTTAAACTGCGCTACAATTGTTGTATCGGTTACATCACGATACGAACCTGGTTGGTTTACCTCGTGAGAAGATAATCCTGTTCCCGCTTTTGGAGAATACGGTTGGATTGTATAGCCTTTGTACATTAAATCTTTCGAGTAGATTTGCTTTAACAACCACCAAACCGATTCCATGTATTTTGATTTGTAGGTCACATATGGGTCTTCCATATCTACCCAATAACCCATTTTTTCAGTTAAATCGTTCCAAACATCAGTATAACGCATTACTGTACGCTTACATGCTTCATTATATTCTTCAACTGAAATTTTAGTACCTATATCTTCTTTAGTAATTCCTAATTCTTTCTCCGTACCTAGTTCAACAGGTAGACCATGTGTGTCCCAACCTGCTTTACGTTTTACTTGGAAACCTTTTTGAGTTTTATAACGGCAAAAAATATCTTTAATAGCACGAGCCATTACATGGTGAATACCAGGTAATCCATTTGCTGAAGGTGGTCCTTCAAAAAAAACATAAGGTTGGTTCCCTTCTCTTGTAGTAACACTTTTCTCAAAGATGTTTTCTTCTTTCCAAAAATCAAGGACTTCAGACGCCACTTTTGGCAAGTCAAGTCCTTTGTATTCAGTAAATTTTGTGCTCATTATTATTGCTTTCTATAATCAAAGATGCGAAAATACTAAATTTCAAATAATTGTATCGTTTTTTAGATAGAAAAAGAAGATTGTTGTTCTTGAAATAAAATAATTTAAATATGGTAATAGCTGTTTATTTGACGCTTTGTATAATGTTTTCTTTGAATGAATAAAAAAAGAAATGTTATTTTAGAATAAGATAAAAATATTTCATTGGTTTTTAAGTTGTTAATAAATATTAATTGTAAAAAAAGAAAAAAGAGGTATTTTTACGAAAAATAAAGAATATGAGTTCAGATAAAGAAGCAAAGTTAAAAGCCTTACAATTAACTCTAGATAAATTAGATAAAACTTACGGAAAAGGGACAGTAATGAAAATGGGAGATTCTGCTGTTGAAGAAGTAGAAACGATCTCTTCTGGTTCATTAGGATTAGATTTAGCGTTAGGAGTTAATGGTTACCCAAAGGGAAGAATCGTAGAAATATATGGTCCTGAATCATCAGGAAAGACAACTTTAACATTGCATGCTATTGCAGAAGCACAAAAAGCAGGTGGAATTGCTGCTTTTATAGATGCAGAACATGCTTTTGATCGTTTTTATGCTCAAAAATTGGGGATAGATATTGATAATTTAATTATCTCTCAACCTGATAATGGAGAACAAGCTTTAGAAATAGCCGAAAGTTTAATTCGTTCAGGTGCTGTAGATATTGTAGTTATTGACTCTGTTGCTGCATTAACTCCTAAAAGTGAGATTGAAGGAGATATGGGGGATTCAAAAATGGGATTACATGCTCGTTTAATGTCACAGGCTTTAAGAAAATTAACAGGAACTATTCATAAAACAAATTGTACCGTATTTTTCATTAATCAATTACGTGATAAAATAGGAGTTATGTTTGGAAACCCTGAAACGACTACTGGAGGTAATGCTTTAAAGTTCTATGCTTCTATAAGGGTTGATATAAGAAAGTCATCACAAATAAAAGATGGTGATAATGTAATAGGAAATAGAACAAAGGTTAAAATTGTTAAAAATAAGGTTGCACCACCATTTAGAACAGCCGAATTTGATATAATGTACGGAGAAGGTGTTTCTAAAGTAGGAGAAGTATTAGATCTAGCCGTAGAGTTTGAAATTGTTAAAAAAAGTGGTTCATGGTTTAGCTATGGAGAAACAAAATTAGGACAAGGAAGGGATGCTGTAAAAGGATTGATAAAAGATAATCCTGAATTAATGGATGAACTTGAACAGAAAATAAAAGAAACTATAAAAGCTAATAATGCTTAAAATAAAAAAATCACGAAAATTTCGTGATTTTTTTATTTTAAGACGCAACCTTTTTTATTATTCGACATCTTAAAAGAAAATACTGTTTTATGAAAAAAATACTTTTTTTACTGAGTTTGTTTTTAATTTTAAACTCATGTAGTGTTGATGAAGGTGAAAAATATCATTTAGATTTTTTACCTATAGAAGAAGTGGATGTCCCTGATAGCTTCCAAAGAGGAGAAACTTATAATATTAAGGTTAAATATAAAAGGCCAACAACGTGTCATGTTTATAATGGTATTTATTATGATAGAGATCTTAATATTCGCACTTTTGCGGTACAAACTGTTGTTTACGAAAGGAATGATTGTCAAAATATTGTAGCGCCAACATTGACGGAAGCAGCATTTAATTTTCAAGTTCAAAACAGTGGGTCTTATACTTTTAAATTTTGGCAAGGAAAAGATGATAATGGTGAAGATGTTTTTTATGAAGTAGAAATACCAGTTACAGACTAAAAAAACAGAAATACATTTTGATAATTGACAACCTCATAAATGATTGTAAGCAAGGAGATACTAAGGCATTTGAGCAAATATATAGACTTTTAAGTCCTAAGATATTTGCTGTTTGCCTTAAGTATTCTAGGAGCTATGAGGAAGCACAAGATAATTTACAAGAAGGTTTTTTATTATTATTTGAAAAAATAAATCAATTTAAGTTTCAAGGGTCATTTGAAGGTTGGGCGAAAAGAGTTGTTATTAATTATATTCTTCAACAATATCGGAATCAAGGTGTTTTTGAAATTATAACGGAAAATGTAATAGAAGATGAAGTTGTTGAGGTTGAAGAAGAAAATATATCATTAGAGTTTTTAACTAAGATAATTCAAGAATTACCAGATAGATATAGACTAGTTTTCAATTTATATGTTATGGATGGCTATTCTCATAAAGAAATAGCTGAAATGTTAGAGATAAACATTGGAACTTCGAAATCTAATTTAGCAAGAGCTAAAGGAATATTAAAAAGCAAGATTGAAGCGAGTGAATTAACTTCAATTCCAAAGATAAAATGAAAGAGAATAAAAATATAGAGCGTTTATTTCAAGAAAAATTCAAAGATTTTGAGGAGATTCCTCCAAATGCTGCTTGGGAAAATATTGCTTCAAAATTAGAGAAGAAAAAGGATAGAAAAAGAGGTATTCCATTTTGGTTTAAAGCATCAGGAATTGCAGCTTCTCTCTTCTTAACTTTTTTCCTTATTCTAAATAATAATAAAAATAAAGAAGTAGACATAATAGAGAATAGTATTGTTATTCAAGAAAAAAATGATATTCAAGAAAAGGATAACTTAGATGATATTTCAAATGAGAAATCTGTTGTAGATTCGAAACCTGATGGTAATGTTGTAGAAAGTTCATTTGAAAAAGGAAGCAATATAGTAGAATCAACATTAGAGAACACGAGTAATTCGACTAATGAATCATTGAATAATAAAGAACGTATTTTAAAAAATAAAAGTAAATCAGATAGAGTTGTCATGAATAATGATAATATATCTAATTTAAAGAAGAATATAGACAACAAAGCATCAAATTATAAAGAACAAAATAAATCGTATTCTGATAAAATAAATTCGGAATTAGTAAACAACGATAAACGAAATGAAAGTTCTTTTGAAAGTTATATGGTTGATGAAATAGTAAAGAATGATGAAAATATTGTTTTAGCAAATAGTAATAAGAAGAGTGAATCATCAAATTTAAAAAGTACAACTAATTCTTTAGATGAATTAAATCAAAATGTATTTATAAATGAAGAAGAATTAGCGGAAAAGACAAAATTAGTTGATAATACTAGGAATGAATCTTTAAAAGAAGAAAATAAGCTTGATGAGAAACGCACTTTGACTTTTAATGAGATAAGTACTAATACTCCGTACACAAGTAATAAAACGGATGAGAAGAAAGGAAAAAACATATTATCAATACCGATGGATAAAGATAGTACTATTGTGATTGCAGAAGTAAAAACTGATGTAAATGCATTAGAACAATTGCTAAAAGAAAAGGAAGAGGGAAGGAATGCTGTTGAAAAAGAAGAAGAGAAAAGAGGTAAATGGGTAGTTAGCAGTAATGCTGCTCCCGTTTATTTCAATTCGGTATCTGAAGGGTCTCCTATTGATGAACAATTTATTGACAATGCGAAGAGTTATTCAACTTCGCTAAGTTATGGTTTAGGAATACAATATGCTTTGTCTGAAAAAGTAAGTTTAAGAACAGGAATAAATTCTATTGCTCTTAGTTATAATACAAACAATGTTTATTATTCAAATACTTTAGATCAGGCACGATCAACGTCATTAAATGTTGAAACAAACAGTAATGCGCAATTTTTAGTGTTAAAGAATAATAGTACCGTTCAAATTCAAGCATCATTATTTGCATCAGAAGTTAGTGGTCTTAGCGATGTTAAAGAGGCAAGTTTAAACCAAGAAATGGGATATATTGAAGTGCCTTTAGAAGTAAGTTATAAACTTATTGATAAGAAATTTGGAATTGAACTTATTGGAGGGATGAGTACTTTGTTTCTAAGTAAAAATACAGTTTCATTAGTTTCAAATCAATCTGAAATGAATATAGGAAAAGCTAGTAATTTAAACAATATACATTTTAGTAGTAATGTCGGTTTGGGTTTTAAATATAGTTTTTGGAAATCGTTTAATGCAAACCTCCAACCTATGTTTAAATACCAAATCAATACCTTTAATACCAATTCGGGGAATTTTAAACCATATTTTGTTGGTTTGTATTCTGGAATTAGTTTTAGTTTTTAAGCTTTTGGTTAGGCTTGAATTTTAGTTAGATGTTTCAAACTTTTACAATGAGTATGAAACCGAGAAAGTCCCTTTTTTTGGGACTTTTTTGTTGAATTATGATATAAAATCTCGTTTTTTGATCACTTAGAGGTAAATTTTTTCTATTTTGAAATTAAAATACTTACAGCATTTCCACCAAAACCAACAGCATTTACTAAAATTTTTCTTATTGGTGCTTTCCTTTTTTCCTGATTATAAAATGGAATTTCTATAAATTCTTGATTTTGTAACATTAAAATGGCGAGTTCTAAACTTAAAATTCCTGAAGCTCCAAATGTGTGACCTATTTTCCATTTGTTTGTAGTTAAAAATGGAAGAGTATTGCCAAATATTTTTTTTATCGCGTTTAATTCTGATGTATCTCCTTTTATTGTTCCTGGAGCATGCATTATTATGGCATCTATTTCTTCTAAAGAATTGTTTTTTAATGCCATTTTCATTGATTTTTGAAAACAGTCTGCTTCTGTAGAAATAGAAATATTGTGTTCTAAAACTTCTGTGGCATAGCCAATTCCTTCTACAAATGCTAATGCATTTTCTTTTTGCCCTGCTTCTAAAGTAATTACACTTGCTCCTTCACCTATTACCATGGTGTTCTCGGTTTTGTTTAAATCGAAAGCTCTACATGGATAATCGCCTTTTTGTCTAGAATAGATGCTTAAGGCTTGCATTTGTGCAATTGTAAAGGGTGTTAGAGGTGCTTCTGAACCACCAATTAGAAACTTATCGGTCATTCCTGATTGTATCCATGCCACTCCATTTAATAGTGAATGTAATGATGTAGAACAGGTGATAGAATGTGAAATTTCAGGTCCAGTACTTTGTAAGTCATTTGCTACCCAACTGGATATATTTCCTAATGTTGTTGTAGGTGATGCTAAAGTGCTTACCTTATTTGTTTTAATAAATTCTGCGTGATAATGTTCAAAAAGTCCTGTTGCTCCTCTTGAAGAGCCTATGTTTATCCCAAAAATATCTTCTTTTGTCCATTTTGCTTGTTTTATTGCTAAACGAGAAACCCAAATAGCATATAGAACTGATTTATCTAAATTTCTATATTTTGTGTCGGATTCTTGAAGTTCTTTTATTTCGTTTTCTAATTTTTCAGAAATACTTGCTGCCCAAACTTCTTGGTTTCCAATATTTTTCTTAGAAATAAAGGTTTTGTTCTTGTCTAAATAATGATTCCAGATTTCTTCAGTTGTGTTTCCTAATGCGGAAAGAGAAGCTAATGCGGTTATGGAAATTTTTTGATTCAAAAGGTTTATGGTTTTTCTTTAGTCCTGACGGAAACGACATCCTTTAAAATATTATTTTTAAAGATATAGTAAACAGCAGGAAAATGGTTTGCAAATATACCTAGAGATTTACTCCTAACAAAATTATACTATGTTTAATGCTTTTTCTATGGTATTGTAAATTTTATCGAGTTGTTCTTTGGTTATAATGTAAGGTGGTAATATGTATATAATATTACCTACAGGTCTTAAAATAATACCATTTTCAATAAAAAAACGATATAATTTGTTTCGTAATTCTCCATAGTAATCTTGTTGTTCTTCAATATGGATTTCCAATGCAAAAATTACACCTAGAGATCTTGTTGTTTTCACCTTTGGGTGCGTTTTAATGTGTTTTTCAAACAGTAAATGTTGCTGGTAAATTTGATGTATATTGTTTTGTATTTCTGGTGTTTCTAGTAATTCAATTGAGGCTAAAGCGGCTGCACAACCAGTAGGGTTTGCTGTAAAAGTATGACCATGGAACAATGCTTTTGAAGTGTCATTATCATAAAAGGCATTATAAATTTTATTTGTAAAACTTGTTATTGCCATAGGAATTGTTCCTCCAGTAAGTGCTTTTGAAAGGCACATCATGTCGGGTTGCTGCTTTAGGTAGTCGCAAGCGAAATTTTTTCCTGTTTTTCCAAAACCAGTCATAACTTCATCTGCAATAGTAAAAACGTTGTTTTTTTTGGCAATGCTTAGTATTGTATCTAAAACAGAACTAGAATACATTACCATTCCTGCTGCACCTTGTACTAAGGGTTCAAAAATAAAAGCAGCATATTCATTTGATTGTGTTAATTTTTCAAATAATTGAATGGTTTTTTCTTCATTTCCTTTTGTTGGAACAGGAATTCGAGTTACTTCTAATAAAGAACCTTGAAAAGCTTCTGTAAAAAACGAAATACCACTTGCTGCCATTGCGCCAAAAGTATCACCATGAAAAGCATTTTCAAAAGCAATTATTTTAGTTTTCTTCTCTTTTTTATTATAAAAGTATTGTAAAGCTACTTTTAAAGCTACTTCTACTGCTGTAGATCCATTATCTGAATAAAAAAACTTTTTTTGGTTTGAAGGTAAAATTTGAGATAGCTTTTCAGCCAATTCTATTACTGGTTTATGAGTGAATCCACCAAAAAGGACATGTTCTAACTCGGTTAGTTGCTTGTAAATAGCTTTAGCTATAAAAGGATTACTATGTCCAAAAGGATTAACCCACCAAGATGCAATAGCGTCTATATATTCTTTTTCGTTTTCATCCCAAAGTAATGCTTCTTTTCCTTTAATTATAACAGGATGAGGAAATGCTGTTTTATGTTGTGTATAAGGATGCCAATTGTATAATGTGTCTTTTTCAGATAAAGTCATTTTGTAATAGAATAAAGGAAAGAGTATAATATAATTAATTCTCTTAAGTGTTTAAAAATCAAAGGTAAAAGCTTAGGGTAATATCTAATGAGCAATTAATTAATTTGTGAGAGATTTTCATGAAATAAATCAGCATAATAACGAATTACATTTTTATCAAAATAAGGTTCGTTCTCTATTCGTCCTATCATATTTAAACCTGATTTTGAAAGAATAATTTCTTCTGTTGCTTTATTTTCTTCTCCATTAAAAATTATACCTGCAATATCAATCTTTCTGTTTTGTAAGGCTTCTATAGTTAATAATGTGTGATTTATACTACCTAAATAATGACGAGAAACAATTATTACTTTATAGTCGGGTTGAATTAAGTCTACAATAGTGTTTTCATTATTTAAAGGTACAAAAAGACCTCCAGCAGCTTCTATGATTAAATGGTTTTTTGTTTTAGGTTCTTTTATCTCTTTAAGATTAATAGTAACATTATCTAGTTGAGCAGCGTAATGCGGACTTGCAGGATAATTTAATGCATAACTGTTTTTATGAAAGACAGTTTTAATATTAGTAGTATATTTTTGAACCTTATGAGTGTCTGAATTATCTAAATCACCTGCCTGAATAGGTTTCCAGTAATCGGCTTTTAATGCTTCTACAAGTATTGCCGAAGCTATTGTTTTTCCTACATCGGTTCCTATGCCTGTTATAAATAATTTCATTTTAATATGTTTTATTTCCTTGCAAAGGTCGTAAACAATAGAGACAATTAAAATGTTTTATGTATTTATTAAGTGTTTTTCTAATGATAATAAAGCTTCTTTTATTTCTTCTTTGGAATTATAACTATGTAAACAAAAACGAAGTCGTTCTTGTCCTTCAGAAACTGTTGGAGAAAGTATTGGTTTTACATCGAATCCTTTATTGTTTAAATAAATAGAAGCATTTTTAACCCTTTCATTTCCTGAAATAATAATGGACTTTATACTTGAATTGTAATTTGTGGAATTAAAAATTGAAGAAATATTTTGATTAAAAAAAAGAGAGTTTTCTTGTAGTTTTTTAATTTTTTCTTGATTTTTTTCTAATTCTTGATATGCTATTAAAATAGTGGCTATAGAGTGTGGAGGAAGTGCAGTTGTGTAAATAAAACTTCTAGAAAAATTTATTAGATATTCTTTTAGTTTCTTACTTCCTAATATAGCTGCTCCATGACAACCAAGTCCTTTTCCAAATGTCATAATTCGTGCAAAAACTTTATCTTGGAGTGTTAATTCTTGCACTAATCCTTGTCCTTTATCTCCAAAAACGCCTAATGAATGTGCCTCATCAATGATAAGTAGTGCATTGTGTTTTTCTGATAGATTGGCTAATTTTAGTATATCTGGTGAATCTCCATCCATTGAAAAGACAGATTCAGTAACAATATAAATTTCTGAAAGTTTGTTTTCAAAGCGTTGAAGCAGTTTTTCTAAATCGTTTAGATCATTGTGTTTGAATTTGTAAGATTTAGCTAAACTCATTTGAATACCATCACGAATAGAAGCATGACTAAATTCGTCATATAAAACAATATCATTTCTTTGTGGAACTGAGCTAAATAGGCCAATATTTGCATCGTAACCCGAATTAAATATTAATGCGCTTTCAGATTGATGAAATTGTGCGATGAAACTTTCTGTTTCTTCATATAAAAAATGATTACCAGAAAGTAAACGTGAACCTGTAGCTCCGTTTTGAGTTGCTTTTTTTTGAATTAGTAATTCATGCGCTTTGTGAAAGATATTTTCATTCTTTGAGAATCCTAAATAATCATTTGAAGCAAAATCAACTAAAATAGATTGTTTTTTAAGTGTTCGTAAAGCATTATTATTAATGCGATTGTCGATTTTATTTTGTAATAACTTAGGTAGTTTCATTTTTCAAAAATAAGGAACTTTTAATTAATTTCTCTTTAATGTTTTCTGTCTTTAGCATGATTTTTTTAATTAAAAAAAGGTGGTTTTACCTGTTTTTATTTTAGAAATTCCCTCATTAATAAACAGGGAACAGACTCTTTTTTAAATAACTATTGTTTTGCAACTTTACATTAATGAGATAAAGCAATGTAAATTAATTAAAAATTTAGAAGATGAGAATAGCATATTTATTCTTTTTACTTTTTTTAATAAACTGTGAAAAGTTAACAAGGGATGAAGATATTAAAAAAGAGATTACTCAGCTAGATACTGTATCTAAAGGCAAAAGTGTTGATGAACTTAATATTAAAAAAACAATGGAATTAGATGAAAGATTAATAGGTACTTGGCGTTATACTGAGGTTATTAATAGTGGTTTAGGAGCGCTTTATACTTCTATGACAACTGATTTTTTTCTTCAATTTAAAGAAAATGGAGTTGTTATTAATTGGCAAGGTGATTCATACGTTGGGAGTAAAGATGCAAATTTTAATAGTACTGCCGGTAATAATTCGCAATCTGGAAAATGGAAAACGGATAGAGATAAAGGTTTGTTGTATTTTATTGACTCTGTAACAAATGAATCTGTGCATACAAAATATTATGTAGAGAATAATAGAATGATGTTGTCAAATGACAATAAGAAGCAAGTTTATGAAAGAATAGATTAAAAAAAGTCCTACTATTTGTAGGACTTTTGATTTAGATAAAACAGCTATATTTTTTTAAAATAAAAATTTCTTATATGCTATTTGGTTATTGCTTAATGTAATTTTCATTAATAATGCCGAATCTGATTTTATAATTGAATTTATGTTGAATTTATATGCATCGATATTATTCTTATCTAATACTTTTCTTCCTAAAACATCATAAATAACAATATTTTTAATTTTCTCTTTTTTAGATTCTATTTCAATTTGATCTATTCCACTTACAATAATATCATTTGGGTCTACTTCAAAATCAATATTAGAAAGTAAAGATGTATTAAACCTTAAGATAAAACGATCATTGATTTCATTTGCTTCAGAATAAAAAGAGTAAGGTTGATTAGAAATATTATTAATAGTGTTTAAGAAAGTATCTTCGACAAATATTTGTTGTCCTGTAAAAAATCCATCAACTGCATGAATTGAAATAGTATAATTTCCAGGAGTTGGTGTGTTTATACCTAACGGAATAGTGTCTTCATCAGAGAAAGGTAGTCCAAATGCTTGGATAGTCATTTTATCACTTCCTATAAAAGTATATATCTTTTGTGCGTTTGGCTCTACTTTTGTGAAAGCATCATATAATCTATCTTTTGAATTTGTAGCTTCTTCTAAGTAGCCAATTAGTGTTCTATCTGAATCCGCATTTTCATTTGATAAATTTAACCAAATTCTGTTCTTTTCAACTGAAGAAGGACTTGTTTTATAAAATTGATCGTTTGTGTATGTTTTATTTCTCAATGAATTATTAAAAATAATATTATCTGATGCTGTAGCACCATCATTCATTAAAACCATAAAGCCTTGCCCGCCAGCAATAAACCCATTAAAACCATTTGGACCATTTACTGTTCCTGTTCCATTATGTACAATAAAATCTGACAAAGAATAATTTGTTGTATAGTTCCCATAAAAAGGATTAGGATTAGATGTACTTGGAAGAGTTCCATGTGTCCAGATTCTAACAGACCCTTCAATAATTGAGCTATTTAAATTTAGAAAATCAATTACATTAATAGATGAAGGATATGGGTTTCCAATTAAATTCCAGTTATCATCAAATCTTGTTATTGTTATAGAGTTTGCTCCTGAATAATCAACACCCGTATAATTTCCTCTAGAAATAGTTGTTGAAATAGCTCCATTGTTTGGAGAACCATTAATGAATTCGGCTGTAAAATCTTGTGCAGTACTCGTGAAATTACTTGGTCCGCGTACAATATAACCATTTCCAGGAAGCATAACGTCATTAGGAGCATTAACCCAATATCCTTGACCTCCATTTCCATTTGTAAAAACAGGATCCCATTTGTATATGTTTTCTGAAGATGTTAAAGGAGAAATATCCCCTACATTAAATCCTTCAATAGGAGAAGACCAAAACACATAGTCTTGTTGGCGAATATTAGCTGTTCTTTCGTAATTAATATTTCCAATATTAGTATTTATATCATTTATTTGGATTAATGATCCGTTGTTTTTCACATTTAAAATCCCATTATTAACGATATCATTTTCAACAACAATATGATTCGAATCATTAATGTTTAATTCGAATCCTGAATTTATTAATAAACTACAACATTCAAAATTTCCGTTTATAGATGTGCTGTAATTTCCGTCTATTACTACTGGTATGGTTAGTGAAGGAGTTCCATTACTCCATGCTGTCCCATTCCATGTTGTAGGAGTAGAGCAATTTGAAACTAATTGTATATCATCTATAGCAATATCTGATTCGAAACCATTACCTGTTATTCCTCTAATTCGTAATTTGATTGTTTTTCCTACGTATGGTGCTAAATTTACTGTAGCTATATTCCATTGATTTCCTTGATTACCAGAGATAGTGGTTATGATATTTTCTTGCCATTTTCCATCAGAAAATAAATCGATATGTAAGCTACCTGTATTTACTCCAAACATATGATAAGCAAAATTGAAATCATAATTCTTGTCTATTACGATGCATTGGCTTTCTAGTATTCCTGTTTTATTAGAACAGGACGATGCTTCTAAATAAATATAATTTCCTGTAGCTGTACCAGGATTAAAATCAGTGTTTGGACCTGTATTGGCACTAGGAGTTCCTCCTTCATCAACTCTCCAGTCGATATCATCATCATTTCCGTTTGTTAAATTTGACCAAAAGCCAGTTAAACCACATGTTGTTGAACCACAATCTGTAGTAGTTGCACATAGTGTTTCACCTTCAAAATCTTCATTAAAATTTGAAGCTATAGTTCCGGCATAAATGTTAATATACGCTATTTTAGTCTCTGTATTAGAGCCATTTGCATTTGTTGCTGTTAATTCAACAGTATAAGTACCTGCGTTAGTAAATCTAATTTCAGGATTTTGAGATGTAGATGATGTTCCGTTTATATATGTAAAAGTAGTAGGAGTTATTGTCCAAGACCACGAAGTAGGTGTATAATCAGATTTATCTATTAATATGAAGTCATTTCCTATACAATCTTCTGTTGTTTCTGATTCAAAACAAGCAGTTGGAGCAATGTTTCCAGGATCTTTTAAATCACTTGTCCAAAGGCCTTGTCCATAAGTAGCAGCATAAAGTTTACTTTTACACTCTGTGTTATTTGAATATATTTCTAACTCAGTAATTTCTAAATTTGCTAATCCAGTTGAAAAGGATTCCCAATCGGACAAATTATCATCTTTATAATATACTCCTACATCCATTCCTACATACATTGCATTAACAGGGCTTGAGTGATCTATTACAATAGTATTTAATGAAATATTAGGGAGTGTTCCTGAAATATCTGTCCAATTTAATCCTGCATCGGTGGATTCATAAATGTTATTTCCTAATGCTATAAAAACATGATTAGGATCATTTGGATCTATTTCAATATCTTTAGGCACTAATGAAGCAGGTAAATTTGTGTTTAAATTAGTCCAAGTAGGTGAAGCTGCTAAAGCGTCATTTGTATAGTAGAATTTATTTGTTCCGTTTCTAGAAACATACATTATATTACTATTTGATGGGGCAATTGCTAAATCAACAATTTTGGAAGTTGCTCCAAAATTAGAGATTTGATTCCAAGTAGATCCTGTACGCACAGCAGTATTTATCCATATATTTTCATAACCTGCGAACATTGTATTTGAATTATTAGGATCTAGTTTATATGGCGTTACCCAAGCTCCTGTTTCAGAGATACTACTTGTAATATTTCCAAAAGAAGTTCCTCCATTTGTTGATCTGCGAATTTCTCCATAGTATAAGGCTCCATACATATAGTTTTCATTAGTTGGATCAATAATACATTCCATGCCATCACCACCTATTTCCGTGGAGAATATAGGACCTCTGTTTATTGCTGTTCCATTATCTTGATAACCATTTATAACTAGATTATCAATTGTTTGTGATGCGCCAATTTTATAAACTTGTGCAATAGCTAAACCACTACTAATATCATTCCAATCAGTTCCATTATTTGAAGAATAATATACACCTCCATCATTTCCATTATATAAAAAATTAGTATGTGGAGAAAATTCTAAAGCGTGCTGGTCTGCATGAACTCCGTCTATAGTTCCACTTTGTCCAACCCAATATGATACACAATTCATTGTTACTCCTCCATCTGTCGATTTCCAAAGATTTACTCCACCTGTGTATATGATATTAGCATCAGTTGGATCGGCAGCAATGACTAAGTCATAATATGCTTGACTTGCTGTGCCAGAACCATCTGTATTATACCCTAAAATATTAGGTGCGTTTGTTCTTGTTGAAAAACTTATTCCACTATCTGTTGAGCGATATATACCTATTAATCCATTAGCTCCACCAGCTAATAAGTAAACCCAGTCTGGTTCGTTATTAGAAACGGCTAAAGCAATTCTTTGAACACCTATAGGAGTGCCACTAGTAACCTGAGTAAAAGTTGCTCCTCCATCTGTAGAAACATCTACACTTGTTCCTGAAGCATATATCGTATTTGGATCTCCAGGTTTAAAAGCAATATCTTTCATAGAAGAACTAGTAGAGGCAAAAGTCCAATTTGCGCCTGCATCTATACTTTTGTATATTCTATTACCGTTTGTTGAGGCTATTAAGATGTTAGAATTGGTTGGATTCATTAAAATTTCATAAACAGTTCTATTTCCCATCCCAGTATTACTACTAAGCCATGTTATTCCTCCATCTATACTTTTATATACACCATAACCAGGCGCATCACCACTATCTCTATCACCTGTTCCAATGTAAATAATATTTGGATCTATTGGATCTATAACAATACTTGAAACGCCTAAACGAACTAATCCGCTTGAATATTCTTTCCATGTTGCTCCACCATCTATTGATTTCCAAAAACCACCTGATGGTGCTCCTACAAAAATAGTATTTGGATCTGTTGGGTGAAATGTAATACAGTTTATCCTCCCATTTCCATTGATTTGTCCTGTTCCGTTATTTGGAGAAGAAATAGGGCCTACAATTTTCCAATTTCCTGAACCAGCAAAATACCCTCTACTTATGAATTTAGTATGTGAATTTTTATATCTTTTAATTTCTTCTAATAGATTTCCTTCTTTTGGAAAATTACCATTTTCATCGACTCTATTTTCCCAATAGTATTCCCATCTTTTAAATTGTTTAATTCCTTTTCCTTTGGGAAGTCTTTTAGAATTTGACACATTTTTTTTGTAGTATATATTAAAATCTTTTTGAATTTCATTAAAATTAGCATTTCTATCATGCATCATTATTTGCCAATTTTCTTGTGAAAACGACGAATAACATAAAAATAACATAAAAATGAGTAAGGTTTTTTTCATGGTTTTTTGGGGTATTTAAAAATATAATTGTAAAGTAAATGCAAAAAAAGCCTTGCGTTAGCAAGGCTTGTAATTAATTGTTTTTAAGTGATTTAATCAGCTAAAACAATAACTTTATTTTCTTTCATTTCGATAGTCCCAGAATTAATAGGTAACCAAAATGTTTGCTCATTTATTTTATTGAATTTAGAAACAAACTCTTTTTGAATTTTAATATTTTGAGCATTAATTTTTATATTTCCTTTTGCTAATAATGACACAATAGGAGCGTGATTATTTAACATTTGAAATTCACCATTAATACCAGGAACGGCTACTGAAGTAACTTCTCCTTTAAATAATGTGGCTTCTGGTGATACTATTTCTAAAATCATAATTTTTTATAATTACGAATCTCAAACTACAAGTTATGAATTATTAATTTTCGTAACATGTAGTTCATTAATTCAGTTATGCTTCTGATAACATTTTTTCTCCAGCTTCAATAGCTTCTTCAATTGTTCCTTTAAGGTTAAATGCTGCTTCAGGTAAATGATCTAATTCACCATCCATAATCATATTAAATCCTTTAATAGTATCTTTAATGTCTACTAACACACCTTTCAATCCTGTAAATTGTTCAGCTACGTGGAATGGTTGAGATAAGAAACGTTGTACACGACGCGCTCTAGAAACGACTAATTTATCTTCTTCAGATAATTCTTCCATACCAAGAATTGCAATAATATCTTGTAATTCTTTATAACGTTGAAGAATTTCTTTTACTCTTTGTGCACAATCATAATGCTCGTCACCTAAAATAAGAGGAGTTAAGATACGAGAAGTAGAATCTAATGGGTCTACTGCTGGATAAATACCTAACTCAGCAATTTTACGAGACAATACTGTTGTTGCGTCTAAGTGAGCAAATGTTGTTGCAGGTGCAGGGTCAGTTAAGTCATCCGCAGGTACATAAACTGCTTGTACTGATGTAATAGATCCTGTTTTTGTAGAAGTAATACGCTCTTGCATCGCACCCATCTCAGTTGCTAATGTAGGTTGGTAACCTACTGCAGATGGCATACGTCCTAATAACGCAGATACTTCAGATCCAGCTTGTGTAAAACGGAAGATGTTATCAACGAAGAAAAGTACATCTTTCCCTTGTCCATCTCCGGCTCCATCACGGAAATATTCAGCAATTGTTAAACCAGATAAAGCAACACGTGCACGTGCTCCAGGTGGCTCATTCATTTGTCCGAATACGAAAGTCGCTTTAGAATCTTTCATTATATCTTTATCAACTTTAGATAAATCCCATCCTCCATTTTCCATAGAGTGCATGAAATCATCACCATATTTGATAATTCCAGATTCTAGCATCTCTCTTAAAAGGTCATTTCCTTCACGTGTTCTTTCTCCTACTCCTGCAAATACAGAAAGTCCTCCGTGACCTTTTGCAATATTGTTAATCAACTCCTGAATTAATACTGTTTTACCTACTCCAGCACCACCAAACAATCCAATTTTACCTCCTTTTGCATAAGGTTCAATTAAATCAATTACTTTAATACCCGTAAATAAAACTTCAGTAGAAGTTGATAAATCTTCAAACTTTGGAGCTGGTCTGTGAATTGGCAAACCATTTGAACCTTCTTTAGGTAAATCTCCTAAACCGTCAATTGCATCACCAATTACATTAAATAAACGACCAAATACTTCTGAACCAATTGGCATTTGAATTGGAGTTCCTAAAGACAAAACTTCTTGTCCTCTAGATAAACCATCTGTAGAATCCATTGAGATTGTACGAACAGTATCTTCACCAATGTGAGATTGTACTTCTAATACTAATTTTGTTCCGTCTGCTTTAGTGATTTCTAATGAATCATAAATTTTAGGAAGCTCAGCATTTTCCGTGTTAAATACCACGTCAACAACTGGTCCGATAATTTTTGCAACTTTTCCTGTAACTTTAGACATTGCTTATGTATTTATTTAATAGCTATTTAGTATTGAAAAACCGATATATTTTTCAGAATGCAAAGATAGTTTTTTTGTAGACAATTTTGCAATTAATTTTTTGAGTTTTTTTGAAATAAAAAAGCGAAATTTAAAAATCTCGCTTTTTTATTGTTATTCTACAGTAACGGACTTCGCTAAATTCCTAGGTTGATCAACATTACAATTTCGCATTACTGCTATATGATATGATAATAATTGTAATGGAATTGTTGTTAATAAAGGTGTTAGAGCTTCACTTGTATCTGGAATTTCAATAACATGATCTGCTAATTCCTTAACCTGTGTGTCTCCTTTTGTAACTACAGCGATTATTTTTCCACTTCTAGACTTAATTTCTTGAATATTACTAACTACTTTATCATAATGACCTTTGTTTGGTGCAATTACAACTACAGGCATTGATTCATCAATTAAAGCAATCGGTCCGTGTTTCATTTCCGCAGCAGGATATCCTTCTGCATGAATATAAGAAATTTCTTTAAGTTTTAAGGCTCCTTCTAAGGCAACTGGAAAATTATAGCCTCTTCCTAAGTATAAACAATTTGGAGCATCTTTATAGATAGCTGCAATTTGCTTTGCTACATCATTAGTATTTAATGCTTCTGTTACTTTTTCTGGAATTAATTCCAGTTCTAATAAATATCTTTGATAGTCAGAATTTGACATTTTTCCATTTGCTTTTGCTAAGCGCAAAGCTAACATGGTTAAAATTGTAATTTGTGTTGTAAAAGCTTTTGTTGACGCAACTCCAATTTCTGGACCAGCATGAGTATAAGCTCCTGCATGGGTTTCTCTTGAAATAGATGAACCAACAACATTACAAACACCAAAAACAAATGCTCCTTTTTCTTTTGCTAGTTTTATAGCCGCTAATGTATCTGCTGTTTCTCCTGATTGAGAAATTGCAATTACTACATCATTCTCATTTATAATAGGATTTCTATATCTAAATTCTGACGCATATTCAACCTCTACAGGGATTCTGGAAAATTCCTCAATAATATATTCAGCAACTAATCCAGCATGCCAAGAAGTACCACATGCAATTATTATAATTCGATCTGCATTAAGAAATTTTTCTATATTATCCTCAACACCTGACATTTGAATAATTCCTTTGTTTGCTAATAATCGACCTCTATATGTGTCTTTAATAACACTTGGCTGTTCGTAAATTTCTTTTAGCATAAAGTGTTCATATCCTCCTTTCTCAATTTGCTCCAAATTCATTTGAAGTTCTTGGACATAAGGCTCAACTAAAGAATCATCTTTAATTTTACGAACTTTCATTGGTTTATGCAAACGAACAATTGCCATTTCTTCATCTTCTAAATAAATAGCATTTGACGTGTATTCTATAAAAGGTGTAGCATCTGATGCAATAAAAAACTCATCTTCACCTATACCTATTGCTAATGGACTTCCAAGACGAGCAGCAATAATTTCATTTGGTTTCTCTTTATCAAAAACAGCTATTGCATAAGCTCCAACAACCTGATTTAAAGCAACTTGAACAGCTTTTCCTAGTCCTAATCCTTCTTTCTTCTTAACATCTTCAATTAAATTGACTAGAACTTCAGTGTCCGTGTCCGATTTAAAAGTATAACCTCTTTTGATTAATTCTTTTTTTATCGGTTCATAATTTTCAATAATACCATTATGAATAATAACAATGTTTCCAGAGTTTGAACAATGTGGGTGAGAATTTATATCATTTGGAACTCCATGAGTCGCCCAACGAGTATGTCCCATTCCTATATTTCCATGTAGTGTACCTTCCTTTTCGGCTTTCAATTCCAAGTCTGAAACCTTTCCTTTTGTTTTAGATAATTTTAAATCTTTTCCGTCAAACAAAACGATTCCGGCACTATCATAACCTCTGTATTCTAGTCTGTGTAATCCTTTAATTATTAAAGGATAAGCATCTCTATGACCAATATAACCTACGATACCACACATAAAAAATTAATTAGGTTTTGTGTAATAAATTTCAAATTTCATTTTCTTACTAGGATCAGTACTTGGGTGATTCCCGTATAAGATAGTTCCTAGTGGACTCATTATAGATCCTATTGGTAAATTAGTATTGCCAAATAGTGTAGGATCTTTAATGCCATATCTGTTTCCGTTATTAATATTTTGAGTAACAGATAATCCAAGCCTTACATTTTTATTTGTATCTGGATCTGTTCCTTTGATTAAATTGTTGATATGACTACTTAATCGAATCTTGTATTTTGTATCAACATTTTCAACAACTTCTAATATTCCTCCATATGAGAATTTGTTGTTAGCAGGATCTGTCGCTGTTGAGCTATCAAAAATATAATCTAAGATAGGTATATTGTTAGTTGCATCATATAGGAAAATCCTTGTTGAATTTTTTTGTTCTTCATTTTTCACATAAAAAGTTAAATAAGCATCGTTTATTAGGATGTTTTGAGATCTTAATTCTTCTAGTTCTTCAGGGATTAAATCATCATCTCCTGCGTCATCATCCCCGAATAAATCTATAAAAACAACAGAGCCATCACCTCCTTTTGGGTATAAGAACTCGTCTGTATTAGGAGCATTAGTATTCGTTAGTTCATCATTGTATTCCGATGAAAATGTGTTTTCAAAGAAATTAATTGTATTTCCTTTTAAATTTAATTTAAATGTTTTTTTCTTAAACTCATCTGTTGCTGCTTCCTTTGTGTGATATTGCATTGTAATATATGCTTTAGAAAAATCTAGTAATGCTAATGCATTAGAATTACCACTTGAATTTGCATCAACTTGAAAATACAATCCTTTAAAGTATTCTTTGAATAAGTTATTGTTAATCAGTTTGCTATCAGGAGCATTTAAAACTTTAGTCTCAAAGAAACTTTTATTTAGATTAATCCACATTCCTGGAGCTAACCTTTCTTTTACTACTCTTTTTGAATCATCAGTTGTCACAGCTCCATTAGAGTCTAAATAAGCTCCACTACCATTTGTTTTGTAGATAATTATTTCCTCTTTATTGAATTTAAACTGAGTGTTTTCTGAAAGGTTTGAGCCGTCATTAAGTTGTGCACTTGCTAAATTGTTTTCAATTAAAGATGTCTTTTCGTCTGAATAATATTTTTGTGAAACAGAAGGATCTACGGCATTATAATTTCTTAGAAAGTAACCATTTTCAAATATCTTTAAATCTAAGGTAGCGTTATCTGAATCTCCATAAACTGATTTTAATTCAAAAGTATTAGGTTCAATTCCAGAACCTGTTGCTGTTTGTTCGCTAAAATAAGGAACATATAAATAGATAGAATCTGTTGATTGTATTTCTCGTATATTCCCAAAATAAGGAGCAATACTGTTTAATTCTAATTGGCTTACAAATGTTGATTTCGTTGTTCCAAAATAACGGTCAACATATATGCCTAGAGAATTTATTGGTAAGTTGTTTGATTGAACAGCACCTGTTCTTTTAGTATAAGCTGACAATGTAACATCATCTTTTATTAAAAAATCAAAATGGTCATCTCCAATAACTTCGGAACCTATTGTGTTAAAATCTTTATCGCAAGAAACAATAGTGGCTATGCTCAACAATATAGCTATATTTGAAACAATTTTTTTCATGTAATTATACCGTAATTTATAAAATATGTTTTTTAATGAAACTAGTGTAAATTTCATTAAGCTTTTCTTTCGGTGTGAAAGGTAAAAAAGGTTTTTCGGAAGTTTCTATATATTTTGTTAAAGTTGGGCTTAGTCCTTCAGAACCAATAACAATACCGTCAGAATGATCAATTGTTAACTTCATTAAGTTCTCATAATTTGGCATTTTAACTGTTGAAATAACATCATCCGATATATTATCAAAACTCATTTTATTCATTAATTCTGAATTCAATTCTCCTTCAAATCCTAAATTATAAACTGAAGTAATAATTTTTGTATCAGTAAATATTCCTTCATTTTTATAATAATGTTTTAGATATACTGGTAATAATGATGCCATCCATCCTTGAACATGTATTACATCTGGAACCCAATTTAATTTTTTTACAGTTTCTACAACTCCTTTTGCAAAAAAGATAGCCCTTTCATCATTGTCTGGAAATAAATTCCCATCTTCATCAGTAAAAGTAGCTTTCCTTTTGAAATACTCATCATTGTCAATGAAATAAACTTGAATTCTTTCTTTAGGAATAGAAGCAACCTTAATAATTAGAGGCATATCCATATCATTAACTACTAAATTCATTCCCGATAAACGAATAACTTCATGTAGCTGATGTCTTCTTTCATTAATATTTCCATATCGAGGCATAAAAATTCTTATTTGACCTCCAATATCATTAATCATTTTTGGAAATTCATATGACTGTAGCGAGACTTCATTCTCTGCTAAATAAGGCACCACTTCAGATGATACGTACAATATCCTCTTTTCTTCCATAACTATTTTTGTTTAACAATTGTTTTTAAAAAACACGCAAAATTACAAAAATTTATGGATTTATCTAGTAAAATAGTAAGTTTGCACACTAATTAACATAAAACAAGATGCTCATTTTTACTGAAAACAAAGTTTTATCCTCTCATTTATTGCCTTTGATTAATCAAAATAAGACCATTGGGTTTATTCCTACTATGGGTGCTTTGCATAAAGGACATTTATCTTTAATAGAAAAATCTTTAATAGAAAATGATATTACAGTGATGAGTATTTTTGTAAACCCTACTCAGTTTAATAACAAAGAAGATTTAGAGAAGTATCCACGTACATTAGAGGCTGATGTCGCTAAAATAAAAAAAATTAGTTCTGAAGTAATTATCTACAATCCTACAGTTAAAGATATTTATGAAAACAATGTCGAGTCTCAGGATTTTAGCTATGATGGTCTTGAATTTCAAATGGAAGGAAAACATCGAGTAGGTCACTTTAATGGAGTAGGTACAATTGTAAAGCGACTTTTTGAAATTATAAAACCAACTAATGCTTATTTTGGAGAAAAAGATTTTCAACAATTACAAATAGTAAAGAAAATGGTTTCTAAACACAACTTACCTGTAACAATTATTGGTTGTCCAATTTACAGAGAGAAAAGTGGTTTAGCGATGAGTTCTCGAAATGAAAGACTGTCAGATGAATCGAGAGAAAAAGCCTCAATTATTTATGAAATATTAAAAGAAACGAAAAAATTGTTTCAAAAAAAATCAGCTAATGAAGTAGTTAAAATAGTTGAAGAAAAGTTTAAAAAAATGCCTGATTTTAAGCTAGAATATTTTGAAATTGCTGAAGAATCAACTCTTTTAACTTGTAAGAGGAAAAATAAAACTAAGAAATATCGTGGTTTTATAGCTGTTTTTATTGATAACATAAGACTTATTGATAATATTTCAATGTAACTCCTGCTTTATGATATAGAAATAGGAATTTCATATTTCCTTAAAAAAAAATATTTAATTTACACGAAATAATTAACTTTGCAGCATGCATATTCAAGTAGTAAAATCAAAAATTCATAGAGTAACCGTAACAGGTGCCGATTTGAATTATATAGGCAGCATAACCATTGACGAAGCGTTAATGGAAGCGTCAAACATTATTGAGGGTGAAAAAGTTCAAATTGTAAACATAAACAATGGTGAACGACTAGAAACTTACGCTATAAAAGGCCCTAGAAATACCGGAGAAATAACCTTAAATGGCCCGGCAGCAAGAAAGGTACATCGTGGAGATATTGTTATCATCATTTCTTATGCATCAATGGACTTTGAAGAAGCTAAAAATTTCAAGCCTTCGTTAGTGTTTCCTAATGAAAAAGATAATTCATTAACTTAATTTTGAGTTCTTCCCTAAAGAAAATTTTGCAAATATTTATTCCTCTATTAATAGGAATTGGATTAATATATTATCAATATTCTTCTTTTAGTGAAGAACAGATTAAAAGGATAAAAGTATACTTTAAAAGTGCCGATTATTTTTATGTGCTTTTATCAGTTATTATATCTTTATTTGGATATTGGTCAAGATCTTATAGATGGAAATATTCTTTGCAACATTTAGGATATGAACCAAAATTTCATAATTCTTTCTTTGCAGTTTCTATTTCATATTTGATGAATCTTACAATTCCTCGATCTGGAGAGGTAACAAGAGCTATTATTTTAAAAAAATATGAAGGTATCCCTTTTGATAAAGGATTTGGAACAATTGTAGCAGAAAGAGTTATTGATTTCTTGATTTTTTTATTATTTGTAATTACTGCATTTCTATTACAATTTGATAAAATTAATCACTTCATTTTTTCTAATATTTCACCTAATAGAATAATCTTTATTACAATAATAGGCTTTATTTCTTTTTTTGCGTTCTTACTTATTTGGAAATGGGCAAAATGGCCAATAATATTGAAAATAAAATCTAAATTCATTGGTCTTATTGAAGGAATGACTAGTGTCTTAAAAATGAAAAATAAATGGAAATACTTGTTCCACTCTTTTTTTATCTGGTTTTGCTATTTACTAATGTTTTACGTTTGTATATTTTCCATTCCAGAAACAGCTTCCATCTCATTTGATGTGGTGATAATGGGTTTTATTTTTGGAAGTTTAGCTGTTGGCTTTACTAATGGTGGTATTGGTGCTTTCCCTATTTCCATTGCCAAAGTATTACTATTATACGGAATTGCGGAAGATGCAGGAACAGCATTAGGATGGATTATTTGGACATCACAAACATTACTAACAATCATTTTAGGTTTATTTTCTTATTTGTTTTTGAATATTTTCAATAAAAATTAATTAGTATATTGCTATATCATTTAAACACTATAACATCATCATGAAAATTAAATTATTTTTACTATTTATTTTAATAACTTCATTTGCTTTTTCTCAAAAAACAGTTGAAACGATTCAATCAAAAAAGTTAGGAGAAGAAAGAAGTTTTACAGTTTCTCTTCCAGTTAATTATGAGTTTGATACGGATAAAAAATATCCGATTTTAGTTTTATTAGATGGAGAATATCTTCTATCTCCTTTTGAAGGAATAGTAAAATATGGAAATTATTGGGATGATTTACCTGAAATGATAATTGTAGCAGTAAATCAAAATTATGGAGAAACTCGTTTTAATGATAGTGAATTTGACAGTAATGGTTTACCTTCTGGAAAAGGAGCAAGTTTTTTTGAGTTTATCGGATTTGAATTATTACCTTATCTTGAAAGTAAATTTAGAACACAACCTTTTAGAATTATTGCAGGGCATGATACTACTGCTGGATTCTTAAATTTTTACCTATACAAAGACAATCCTATTTTTAATGGTTATATATCATTAGCACCTGAAATGGCACCTGAAATGGAAAAAAGAATTTCAGAAAGATTAGCAATTATAAAGAAACCTCTTTTTTATTATCAAGCTACAGGAGAAGGCGATATTAAAGAAATTAATGATGGAGCTAAAGCGTTAGATAATAATATTAATGCACTTCAAAATAAGACTTTCAAATACCGTTTTGATGAATTTAAAGGAGCATCTCACTATTCATTAGTTGCACAAGCTATTCCTCAGGCATTGTATTTTATTTTTGATGGTTATCAACCTATTTCAATGGTTGAATTTCAAGAAAAAATTGTAACATTAGATAAAGGATATACACAATACTTAATTGATAAATATACTAATTTAGAACAAAATCTTGGACTAAAAATTCAACCTCGTTTAACTGATTTTAAAGCAATTGAAGCTGCAATCTTAAAAAACAAAGCATATTTAGAATTACAAGATTTAGGAAAATATGCTGATAAACAATACCCAAAAACTACTTTAGGAACTTTTCATCAAGCATTATATTATGAAAAAGTTGGAGAATATAAAAAAGCTATAAAAGAATATAGAAAGGCATATACATTGACAGATATAAGAGAATTAACAAAATCGTATATGCTTGATAGAGCAGAAAGCTTAAAAGATAAAAAAGACGAATCTACAGTAGAAGAACTTGCTGAGCCAACTTCAGAAGAAGGGGAAAAGAAAGATGGAGAATAATTATGAGTAAAATTAAAACTTCCTTTTTTTGTCAAAATTGTGGCACTTCTTTTTCAAAATGGCAAGGACAGTGCCATGCTTGTAAAGAATGGAATACTATTGTAGAAGAAGTAATTCAAAAGGAAGAAAAAACAGCTTGGAAAACAACCTCTAACTCTGTTGTTAAAGCTGCTAAACCATTGCTTATAAAAGAAATTGATAGCTCCCAAGAAATTAGATTAAATACTACAGATAGTGAATTAAATCGTGTATTAGGAGGAGGCTTAGTTCCTGGATCATTAACTCTTTTAGGAGGTGAACCAGGAATAGGAAAAAGCACACTTTTACTTCAAATTTCTTTAAAATTACCTTACAAAACACTTTACGTTTCAGGTGAAGAAAGTCAGAAGCAAATTAAAATGCGCGCTGAACGAATAGTGCCAAATAGTGATAATTGCTATATCCTTACCGAAACCAAAACACAGAATATTTTTAAACAAATTCAGGAGATGCAACCTGAAATTGTTATTATAGATTCTATACAAACTTTGCATACAGATTATATTGAATCTTCAGCGGGTAGCATTTCTCAAATTAGAGAATGTACTACAGAGCTGATTAAATTTGCTAAAGAAACCAATGTTCCTGTTATTTTAATTGGACATATTACCAAAGACGGAACCATTGCAGGACCAAAAATTTTAGAGCATATGGTAGATACTGTACTACAATTTGAAGGCGATCGCAATCACGTATATCGAATTCTCCGTTCTTTAAAAAACAGATTCGGATCAACAGCAGAACTAGGGATTTATGAAATGTTAGGAAATGGATTAAGAGAAGTAGATAATCCATCTGAAATTTTGATTTCACATAAAGACGAAGAGCTTTCAGGAACAGCTATTGCTTGTACTCTTGAAGGCATGCGCCCTTTGATGATAGAGATTCAATCCCTTGTTAGTTCCGCAGTCTATGGAACACCGCAGCGAAGTACCACAGGGTATAATGCTAAAAGGCTTAATATGATTTTGGCTGTTCTGGAAAAAAGAGCAGGGTTTAGATTAGGAACAAAAGATGTTTTTCTAAATGTTACAGGTGGAATTTCTGTAGAAGATACGGCGATTGATTTAGCTGTTGTTGCTGCAATTCTGTCTTCTAATGAAGACATTCCTATTGCAGAAGGATTTTGCTTTGCTGGTGAAGTTGGACTTTCTGGAGAAATAAGACCAGTAAATCGTATTGACCAACGCATTCAAGAAGCAGAGAAACTAGGTTTCACAACTATCTTAGTTTCTAAACACAACAAAATATCTTTAAAAAACACAAAAATTAAGGTCGTTTTAGTTTCAAAAATTGAAGACGTAGTTAGTGAATTATTTGGATAAAAAGAATTAGAGTATACACTTTTTAAAAAATAGTTAACTTATATTAATTTAGATAAATGAGTCAAAACAATAATTTGAAGGTTTTGCTTTTATAGGAATAGAATATACTTCATTTAAAAGAACTCGTATTTCTTTTTCTTTTTCACAATATTTAAAATCATTTTTTTTCCAATCAAATTGCTCTGATAAAGGATTTTGTAATTTATAATAGCTCATGGCAAGAGCTAATAACTTTGTTCTGTTTTCAACAAGTTCTTTTGTATAGATATTTTCAACTTCTACTTGTTTAGCAGATAAAAATTCAAAATAAATCACCCTTCTTTTTTGGTTTTTCTGCAAAGGTTCCGAACTGTGTGCTAACATCATATCATGAATAAGGATATCACCAGGTTGCATAGGAACTTCAATAAAATCTTCTTTTGCTAAATCACATATGTTTTTATTACTTAAATGACTTTTAGGAATAACCCTTAAAGCACCATCGTTTAAATTAGCATTGTCAATATAAATGCCTACAGTAAAACAATTTCCAGTTCTTTTATGCATCATGTCTTGATGCCATAAAACAGGTAAATTATCTCCTAAATTCTTAAGTACAGCAAATTCCTGAATGGCAAAAAAATCATCACCACATATAGCTTGCGCAATTTCTAACAAAAAAGGATTTCCCAACAATTCTAAGCAAGCTAAATTGTTTTTATAACACAACAATTCAAGATTTGTAATGAATTTTTTATCATCAACTGTAATTGTTACCTTTTGATGATCATTTTCATCGGCAATAACTTCATCAAAAAAAAGATTTAGTTTATAGAGTAATTCTTGTGATAGACAATTAGTCAGTTTCACAAAACCTTCTGTGTAAAATTCATTTATTTGCTCTTTTGTGATGTATTTATTCATTTTAACTATAATTATTTAAACGTATTCAAAAACTCTTTTTTATACGTGTTTGAAACCTTAATTCCGTAGTATCTAATAATATTACAAAACTATAAAAATAAGGAAATTATCGCTTCAAAGTAAAATACCTTTCTACTGTTTTGCTGTTTTCCAAGGCTATAACATGGATTTGCAACAAAATGTCGGACAAATTTTCTTTTTCGCATATGGTTTTAGGATTACCGTCAATCATTAGTGATGATCGCCTTACTCTATATAAAATACAACAATTTTTCTCATTATCTGTAACTATACTATATAGTTTTTCTGAAAATTTTTATTATATTATTTAGTTCATCCATTTGTTTAGTTTTTTATATCGAATCACAATCCTCAGAATTATAATTATAAAGGTTGGAATTACTATAGTTAGTTTCTTGATAATCCTACCTTATTACTCTACCATTGGTGTCATAGTTGTAATTTAAGACATAGTTATAAGGTGTATTGTTATAATTTTTTTCAGTTGCATTTGATAATAAACCATCATCATTATAGGTATAGTCAATTTTTATTATTTCAGAAGCTTTCTTTGATTTTACCGCTTTATTTTTTCTTGCTTCTATGTTATCATTATCATCAGAAGAATAAGAGAAAAAGATAAAGCAGAGTAGTATTAAAGTTAAAATTGATTTGGGATTTTTCATTTTTTTTAATTTATTATTATGAATAGAAGCGAAAAGATAAGCTAGTTTCTTTGAAATTAACTAAAGTTTTTTGTTGATGTTGTTTGTGTAGCTTTAATGGTACAAATTACTTATTTACATAATCCAAAGTTTCATTCAGCCAATCATCAGAGATAAGTTCTACATCGGGAACTACACCTTTAGCTTCTATGGATTTGCCATCATAGGTTTTTATTTCACAAACAGGTACATACATAAAATACCCAGGCATTGTAACCATCGTTACCGGATTTCCAGCACCTGCCGTTGTTTTGCCAAGAATGGTGGCTCTTTGCATTTCTTGGGCGGTAAAGGCAAAATATTCTGAAGCTGAACCTGTGTTTTTAGAGGTAATAATGTAAAGTGGAATGTTAAAAAACTTAGGCGCATCGGAATAATTGTATGCCACCTCACTTTGGTACCAATTTTCCTCTCCAACACATTTTTTCATCAAAAGACTTTGGTAACTTGGGTCTTCATACAAATGTTGATTGATAAAACCACCACTTCGTCCGTCGCCACCAGGGTTTTCAGAAATGTCTATAATTAATTTGTCAACGCCTTCAAGGAAAACTAAAGCACTTTTTATTTTCTTAAAAGCATCGTCATCGGCAATGCATTTGTCCCATTTTATATAACCAATATTGTTTTCCAAAATCTTAACTTCGGTAAAACCACCATTAAAGTTTTGTTTTGGCAACTTTTTATTGGGATCTTGTTGAACTTCTGGTTTAATAAGTCTTCCTATATAAAAGTGAATATCGTTGGTTTGGTTGCGTAGGAGCAAGGTTAACTTTTTAGTTAATGAGTCTGCAGGAAGGTTATAGAACTCATCTTTCTTCAGTTTTTTCTTAAGAAAATTGTTTAATGCTTTGGCTTTTTTGGAATCAAAATAATTTTGCTCAAGATTTGTTGAGATTTGCGTTATAAGTTGATCTGTTTCTGCTTTGGTTAAACTATTCTTCTTTTGCGTAAATGCAATACTACAACTAAATAGTAAAATAATTAAAAAGTTCTTTTTCATAAATGTTGATTTATAATTGTTACTTTATTAAATTTTTATTTATTTTCATATTCGAGACAATCTATCCTGATTTCTTCATTCAATAGTTCTTTCTGTAATAAGTTGCAATAATGATTTTTTATAAAATCTGAATCCATAACAAGTTCTCTGTACACGGAGAATTTCACTTTGATTTAGTTTATAAATAAATTGACTCAAAGTCATAAATAAATATTGTAATTCAGATGGTAAAAAATCGTTTAATTGGTTTTTTAAAGAACAGGAGAAATTGTAAATTTTGAGATACTATTTTTTTCTGGGTCAGATAAAATCACAGTATAACTTCTCTACCGTCTAAAGTTAATTTTTTTTTCAGGATTAATCCTTTTTTTTCTAAAAACTTTAACAGCAAACCCCTTACAGTTGGTTTTAATACATTAAATTCTTTGGTAAGATGACTTATGTTACAGAGTTCTCTTTTATGAAAAGTTATAAAAATGAGTATCTGTATTTGAATGGTACTTAAATTGACCAATTTTGCTTTTTCCCCAAAGCATAACCTTAAAAATTTCTAAAATTCGCTCTAAACCTGTGACTATCTTACTCGAAATATCTTTTTGTTGGTATTTATATTAAATGTATTTTTATTTTATAAAGTCTTGTTGAACAATAGTTTAATAGGTGAATTTAGCAATCTTAATTAAATTAATTGCAATTTTCCATTTCATAGATATAATATCATTTTAATGCGATTTCGGCTTTCCAATCAGGCTTTCTAGCTTCTATGTAAAAAATCTACATTCTTCTGATGTTAAAGGTTGATCTTCTGAACCTTTTAATTTCAGATATTTTTTTCCATAATTATAGATTATTGCTCCATCTCTTATTTTTGATGGAGCAATAATATCGAAGTACATTATTGTGTCGTCTTTTTGTTACAAGTCCATAATGCCATCTTTCCTTATCGATTAAAAAATGTACCTTAAACTAGCTCCAGAATAGAAGTTTCTACCAGGAGCTGGGTCGTAATATGCCCCGAAAGACGAATTGTACTGATGAGTCGCACTATATGTATCGCCCAAGATATTATTGCCCCCTACAAATACATCAAAAAAGAAATCTTTTGTTAAGGTCTTTTTAAAACCAAGTTTAGCATCGAACAATCGGTAAGGATTGTCGGTTATCGTATTAGCATTGTTTAGATAAACTTTATCATAGTAGGAAAATGTACCGTTAAAATAAAGCCCTGGTTTGGTCACTATATCCGTTCCTACTACCAACGTATGTGGGTGAATCCCAGGAATGTTTTTTTTATCAAAGTTTATTTCATTAGTCTCTCCATTTTCATTGATCTCTACCGTATTATAGGTCTCAAACTTATGATCCATGTAAGTGTAACTACCAAATACACTGGCTCGCGATAAAAACTGTTGAGAATTTTTTACCAAGAAATATTCAGTTCTTAGTTCTATACCTTGTCGGTCTATAGCTCCAGCGTTTTCGTTCATAACAAGTTCAACACCCCCTATATTACTTGCAATGCGAGGAAGGATAACATCTTTTACGTCCAACCTATAAAATACTGCATCAAATGATAAACGGTTCTTGAAAGTTGTTCCCCTAATCCCTAACTCTTTGTTCCATCCTTTGGTCGATTCGAGGTCGAAGTTCAACTGGGTTCCATTGTTGTCGAAGGCACCCCTAGGTGGAGGACTAAATCCTTTACTAATGTTCGCATACACAAAAAACGCATCATTTATTTTTTTAGTTAAAGCTATTCGGGGAGAAAAATCGTTCACTTCCTTTGAGAAACGCGGATTGTCCAGTTCAACCAAACGCTCCTCAAAATCCAATTGGAAATTATTGTAGCTGGCTCCCAGTGTAAGGGTAAAGTCTTCAGGCAATTCCATCTCTAATTGGCTAAATCCCAAAAAAGAACGGTCTGTAGAAGTCCTTGCACTAATGATGGGACTTTGAAATCCGTTACTAAACTCATTGACATCATTGATTCCACGAGTGTATTCACCGCCAAAAACAAGACAGTTTTCCTTCCCAAAAAAACCATCAAAACGATACGTTGTAGCCGTTCTTGCAGAAAAAGCTGTGGTAATACTCCTGTCTGCTACCATAAAAAAGTCATTCCCTATCAAAAAGTCACCCTCATAGACCTGATAGCTGAAAGAAGTGCTGTTTTCCCAACGATTGTTAAAGCGATAGGTATGACCAGCACCCACCAATAGGCTTTTGCCTCTTAATCCATTATCCAATTCACGAGAAAAAGTGGATTGCCTAGGATTTTCGACTACTTGCTCAGCCGATAGATTTCCAGGAATACCATAGCTACGGTCTACGTATTGGGTAATCAAGGAAAGACTTTGCTTTTCACTAGGAAAAAAACGTGCATTTAAGTTGATGAATTCATTGTCCGAGGCCGCTTCATTACGATAACCATCAGTATGAAGTTTTGAATATTGCAAATGCAAATCGCTATTTTGCCCGCTCGTTGCAAAAGTTGCCCCATAACGATAAGTACCATAACTAGCTCCCAAGAAATCGGTTTGAAAACTTGTTTGCTTGTATAGGGGTTTTCTGTTTTCCAAAAGTGCTACACCGCTTAAACCGGCACCGTAGATACTACCCGATGGGCCACGAACAATGTTCATGCTTCCAATGCTCCCAAAATCCAATTGACCCAACGGAATATTTCCAGTTGCCAGACTGATGGGGATACCGTTCCAATAGGTTTTATAACCATCAGCATGTCCAATAGCCCCCAAGTTACCACCTCGTATTTTAAGTGAATAACGTCCTAAAGTGGTCGATTCTAACTTAATGCCCGGTAATGTATTGAGGGCTTGTTGCGGACTTGTTAAATTATAGCGGTTTATATCCCTCTGCCCAATACTGCTTATAGCGGCAGGCGTTTCCTTGAGTTTTTTACTCCCTTCAAAAGAAACCACTACAATTTCTTCCAGTTCGTGAGGCTGCTCAGTAAGCCTTACGACAAAATCCTTAGGAGCTTCTTTAAGAGAGAGGGTAATAGTTTCATACCCAACATGAGATATTTTTAAGTTTAAAGGAAAGCTAACATTGGGTATTTCAAAATTCCCTTGGGCATCGGTATTTGTTCCCAATATTGTATTTTCGACCATCACGGCAACTTCCTGTAAAGGGTATTTGCCATTAGCATCCATTACCTTTCCTTGTAGTTTGTGCTGTGCGTTTGTATTTTGGGTAAAAGCCATAAATAATAGACTGACCCATAGATATAATATTCTGTTCATTCGTATGATTAAAAAAAGTATTATTTATAATATGATTTCATTTCTGTTTTTGGACAGTTTATACTTAAAAAAGGTAAAACCTAAAACCAAAGTTATAAGTACCAATACACCCCATATTCTTGTGGAAATACCATCGTATTTGCGAACCTTATATTCGAACTCTGGCAACTGCTTAAAATGCGAAGCCGTAAAAGTTTGGTCACTGTACAGCAATGGCATAAAATAACTTTTCCACTCCTCGGAAAACTGTGTTGCCTGGCTCCAATAGTTTTCATAGTCGGTTTTCGAAGTACCGGCTCGGTCTATGAGCGTTTGTTGAACCAAAATAGCAGGAGAAAGCCATTGTAGGTTATCTACCCATTGGTGTCTTAGAGAAAGGTTTTTTTCATAGTTAGATAAAAGAGGCTGTAATTGCTCTTTTACCAAATCTTGGGAAGCCATATAATTATGCCAAAAGCTGTGCGATTGTTCACTGTTTTGTGAAGCATATTCCGGATGGTCACGAAGAAAATTATCCAATATCTCATCCTGTTTTTTGGTAGCTTCTGCCTTTAGCTCACGAACCTCATTAACAAGATAACTTCTGGGTGGAATAGGGTATAAGGTATGACTCAACTGATTGATGGCTGAAGGCACTAGCAAAACCAAGACAATCCAAAACCCGAGCAATGCAAATGCATTTTGTGCTGATTTACCAATGATGATATTTACCATAAATGCTAAGGAGAACCAAAAGAGCATGTATACACTACACGCCAAAACGAATAGTAGAAAGCCATTAAATGAACCTATTTGGTTGAGCAAGAAAACAACAACGGTAACCAGTATGATAATCAAAACCATCCATAATAGTCTTATTCCTAGTTTTTGAAGTACCCATTTATGAATGGAAATAGGTTGTGATGCCAATAGACGGAGCGAGCCCCGTTCTCGCTCTTCTGATAGGATATTGAAAGAAAATGCTATGATAATTAAGGGTAATAGGTAAATCACAACAAAGACGAGGTCAAAACTTCCAAATAATAATTGTATGGGGCTCGACATTTCTGAAACATTGAGAGCGTAATCATCGCCAAAAACCGTAGGCTTGATATAGTGGGTATAGATATCGCTCTGTCCAGTGGCCATAAAAGCCATGTCATTGGCAGGCATAGCCACAATCCTAGCGTTCATATTGCCAATGTTCATCGGATTTTGTGGGGTTATCCATGGGCTCAATCCAAGGTCTTCACCTTTTTCAAGCGCTTCAAGGGTAGCCAAGGTCTCGGTATCGGAGGTTTTAACCGTAGTTTGTGCAGCCTCTATATCCGACATTCTTTTATTGACACGCTGTTTACCGTTATAGCTGGCAAAAACGAACAAAAGCAGCAGGAGTATCGTAAGAAATTGTACCCAACGATTTCTAAAGAGCAGCTTTATCTCATATTTGAAATTATATGTGAACATGTTAAATTTTATTTTTGAAATTGAACAGTAAGAGAAAGGTTGCCAACAACCATCCGCCAAGTATGATTAGTGATGATTGTTGCTGTACCATTACGTTTTTAAGAGGTTGGTATTGGTATTCAAACTCCGGCAACTTTTCCCATAGTTGCGTATCGGCGAGAAATCCCCAATCACCATAGGTTGAGTTCTCGGCAAAGTATTCATTCAGAAAACGAACTTTGGTAAGTCGGTAATCCTCAACCTTATCCTCAAAATCCCAGTGAGAATAATAATCAGTACGAGCAACGCCCATAGAAAGAAACCTAGTAGGCAAAAACGGTGACAAAACAGATAACGATCTATAGGTTGCGGTTTGATGAGCAAACTGTTGTCTCAATTTTTGATAATGTTTCCTATAAACCTTCGACTCGTGTTCTTCACCTTTTTGCATTCGATACCCATCATAATTAAAAGGTAATTGATGCAGGCTGTCCACATTATATTTGGCAAGGGTTTCTTTCTCAAGTTGTTTGGCGGCTTCGCTCCAAGGGTTGTGACCGTCAAGACCTTCTTCCTTATCCTTTTGTATAGCGGTAGCAAATTGTTGTCGGGTTGGATACGGATATTGGGCATCGGAAATGTTACTTGCCAGTTTCGGTATCAATAAACACGACACGATCCACACACCTAACATGCTTACTAATGAAATAGCGGACTTTTGGGATATTCTGGAAACAAACAGCGTAAGGTTGATAAAAACAATATAATACCCCCAATACACCAGTAAAAGGATTCCTAAGGAAGTCCAACTAAAATTTTCCAGTTCTTTGGTGTTAGAAAGAAAAATACCTGCTATTAGAAAAAGCAGTAGGGAAATAGCTGCAATGGGCAAAAAGAGTGATAACCATTTTCCCAAAAGTAATTTATGTTTTTTTACCCCTTGACTTTTTAACAATAAAATTGTTCCTTGTTCCTTCTCTTTGGTGTAGCTGTTGTACCCCATAAGAATGATGAGTAAGGGAATTATAAACAGCAGTATAAAATCGGGGGTCAGTTCTCCAAAGCGCGCCAACCCAGTTTGGTCTGCAATAGGGCTGTATTGAGCTTCGTTGCGTTTATGTGCTTCAATGAAGATAGAAGTTCCGGCATATTTATCAATGCCTTTATCCAGAAGTCCCAATGGATATTCTGGTTTAAAGGCATAAGTACCATAGTGTGCCGCAGAATGCGGATTTTTTTCTCCCTGGTTTTTCCAGATACCCCGTTCGGAGGTTGTAAATATCTCGAAGTTTTCTTTGGCTTGTTGATACTGACTACTGCTTATCCAGACAGCCGTTCCCAATAGTATAAGAACAATAATACCTGTGATACGGATACGTCCGTCACGAAATAATTCTTTGAGTTCTTTTTGTAGTGTCTTTCTAATCATGTAGCAATTCTTTATAATTCATGGTTTGCAAATACACTTCTTCCAATTTCTGTAGGGAAATTTCTTCGGCTTTGAATTCGTGTTCCAGTATTCCCGCTTTCATAATACCTATATGGGTAGCAATTTCTTTTGCCCGAAACAAGTCGTGCGTGGCCATTAAAATGGCAACACCTTCTTTTTGAAGCTGTAAAAGCAATTGCCCGAATTCATTACTCGCTTGTGGGTCCAATCCAGAGGTAGGCTCGTCTAACAACAACGCTTTGGCTTGTTTGGCCAATGCAATGGCTATTCCTACTTTCTGTCGCATTCCTTTAGAAAAGGCAGTTGTAGGCTTGTTATGAGCATCTGCCTGAAGACCAGCCTTGGTAAGCAGTTCGCTAAGTGTATTGTTGTGAAGTGTTATGCCCGCTATTCCCGAGAAGTAATCCAGATTCTCCATAGCCGTAAGATTCGGGTAGAGCATGAGGTTCTCTGGAATGTAGGCTATGTATTTTTTGGTTTCAAGACTGTGCTTCTGCACATCCTTACCATTTATAGAAGCTTCACCAGAGGATGGATTGATATAATTCAACAATAGGTTTATGGTAGTTGATTTTCCAGCTCCATTGGCACCCAACAAACAATAAATCTCACCTGAGTTTATGTGGAGGTTTAAGTTATTCAATGCAGTAAAATCACCGTATTTTTTGGAGAGGTTTTTTGTTGTAATCATATTTTATGAGGTATTACAGTTATTTTTATTAAATTTGCTAATGCAATAATGTTGCAAATATAAAGCAATTTATTATAATGCAACATAGTTGCGTTATATGAAATAAATAAATATGGCAAAACCGAGAAATACGATAGCAAAAACCGAGATTTTAAATTTAATAGAACAGTCAGATAAGGCACTTTCACATTCAGAGATACAACAGCATTTAAGTGGCTTATGTGACAGAGTAACTATTTATAGGGTTTTGGACAGGTTGTACGAAGAAGGGCTTATACATAAAACTTCAACCATAGAGGGTGTAGTGAAGTATGCTGCTTGTATAAAATGCACTCCTGAAAAACACTATCATAGTCATTTGCATTTTAATTGTGAATCCTGTCACAAGGTAATTTGTTTAGTAGATGTAAAACCAATATTCAAACTATCAGAAGATTATATAGTAAGAGAAATGAATTTTATGTTGTCCGGAATTTGTCCGGAATGTGCATAGGAATAGTTTGTGTAAGCCTTCCTGTTTTTAGGGAAGCTTGCACAATGTATTTAAATAGTATACAATTAGAAAATAATCGTAATTTGTTCAGAATAAAATAAACGGATTATCTAAAATTATTCAAAAACTCTTCTTTATACGTGTTTGAAACCTCAATCCCGTAGTGTCTGATAATATTTCAAAACTATAAAAATAAGTAAATTATCGTTTTAAAGTAAAATGCCCTTTTACTGTTTTGCCACTTTCTAAATGTATGGCATACCAATAATCAGAAGAAGGTAGTGGTTTTCCATTAAATAATCCATCCCAGCCAGTGCTTAAAGGACTTATTTGTTTTATTAATGTTCCATAACGATCAAAAATATAAATAATCGTATTGGCATTTAAGTGTTCATTTACCCCTTGAATATTCCAAGTGTCGTTAAAACCATCATCATTAGGAGTGAAGAATTTTGGAATACCCAAAACACTAATTTCTTTTGTTGCAATCCCACAACCATAAATATCATTCACATAAACGGTATAAATACCTGCTTCTAAATTACTGAATAAATTAGAGGATTGATATGTGTTGTTGTCTAAACTATACTCATAATTACCTTCTCCAGATACTAAAATAAGAATAGAATTACTATCTGATAAATCAGTAATTTGAATGTTATCTATAGTTGCAATATCGGAAGCGGTAACAATAATAGTTCTGGTTATAGAACAGTTAGTCATATTAGTTACTGTTACCGTATAATTACCTTCTGCATTTACTGTTAAATTATAATTCGTTTCATTTAGAAGTATAGCTCCATTAAAATACCATTGGTAAGTGTAATTATTCTGAGTATTTGGGGACAATAACCCAGCATCAATATCAAGTGTAAAAGTAGTATTGTCATTACATACTAACCCATCACCTTGCAAATTTATTTCCGGAACTTGATTAACAATAAAAGGAATCGTCATTGTAGCAGTACAAGTAGAATTATGAGGATTAAAGACTTCTGCTACTATATTTTGATTACTCGTTATAAAAGGATTAGGTAATGGACTCGATAATAAGGTTCCATTTTCACTATAATAATTGACTTCCATTCCGGTTTGTGTACCTAAAATAATACTTTGAAAACTACCAGTATCAAAAGCATATAAACCGTTTTGTAAACTAGGATTCACTTCATCATCACAAACAGTTGTTAGAGTTGTTGGTACAGCAAAAGCTTCAGGTAAATCGTCAACAGTAAAAGTAATAGTAGTTTCATAAAAACAAGCTGTTGAAGTAGTATTAGTTACTCTTGCTGTCAACACCTGTGAAGAAGAAACAAAAGGATTGGTCATGGTTACGGGATTGCCCAAAGCATCAAAATAAGCAACAGTAACATTAGTTAATCCATTCAACAAATCACGTTGTAAATTGGTAGTATCAAAACTATAAAGTCCATCATGGTCATCATCACAATGCGTATAACTTTGTGATTGCACAATTGGAATAGGTTCTACAATCAAAGTAATATGATGGCCTAACCCCAAACAATCATTGTTTACTTGACTATCCACTCTTACATAAATGTCTTGCGAATTTGGGTAGCCAATATTCGTATAATTTGAAATGTCACCAATAGCATTTTGTTCAGCTAAAGCATCTGTTATATTACGATAATAGGTAATATCTAATAATTGACCACTCGGATATTGTCCTATAATTTGTGCATTGACACTACTAAAATTAAAAGTAGCAATACCATCTGTATCAGAACCCGAAGTCATATCATCACAAATCGTAAACGTTTCTTGAATACTGTTTGAAATTTGTGTTGTAGAAACTACTAAATTTAATTCGGAAATACTATAGCAAGTAGTAGCATTTGTTAGTCTTACGTAAACAATTGCTGTACTTACCGTTTGATTCGTATAGGCTGTTGCATTAGCAATAGGATTGTTATTGTTTTGTGCATCAACAAAAGATTCAAAATAAGCAATGGTTAATCCTGTTGTATTCCCAATAATTAAGTTTTCAGCTTCCGTTAAATTAAAAGCACTAAAACCATCATTGTCATCATCACATTGTTTTAAAGTAACTGGCGAATTAATTACAGGATTAGCATACACTTCAATTTCAAAAGAAGTGGTACCAATACAATTGGTATTTAAATTATTTGTGACTTGCACATAAATTGTTTCTGTAGAATCAGTATTTACATAGTTATTTGGATTTACAATTAAGTTGGTATAAGTCGCATCCATATAATAATTTACTGTAAAAGCAGTAGCCGATTGCCCATTTAAAATAGCACTTTCATTTTGGGTTAAATCAAACACAATACGATTATCATGGATTGTGCCAAAACTAGTATTATCACAATCCCTAATAGCAGGAACAATAGTTAATGGAGTAGGAGTTTCAAAAACTTGAATGTCAAAAGTAGTGCTGGCATTACAATTACCATTGGCTAAATTATACACTTCTGCTACTATGGTCTGACTTTGGTATCCTACTAAATTTTGATAATTAGCAGGATTATTTATCACAATTTTATTCGCATAGTCCGTTGCATGGGCATAATAACGAACTGCAAATTCAGTCGGCGATTGCCCGTTTAAGATAGCTGTTGTGTTTTGTGTTAAATCGAAAGCATAAAAACCATCGTTGTTAGTATCGCAAGATAAAACAGCATTGGGTTGTGTTGCAGTTGGAACTGCTGAAATGGTAATATCTCGTGTAGTAATTCCTGTCCCATAACTACTCGCTGCTGTAACACCTACAGTATAGGTACCTATAGAAGCATAAGTGTGATTTGGTGCTAATTCATTAGAAGTAGCGCCATCTCCAAAATCCCATATAGCACTGGTAACAGAAGTATTTCCTAATTGAAACTGTGTTGCCTCTCCTAAACAGGTATTTTCTACTTGTATGGCTGGTGCAAAATAAGACTGATTAAATACGGGCAATCCTAAAGCGGGTAATCTTCCTAATAAATCCACTTGAAAAGGAACAAAATTACAGCCTAAACCCAAAGTATTAGGGTTGTTTATTGTGCCTAAATAAGGATCACTTCCCATAGCAATATAGATTTTACCATCTGGACCCAATTGTAATGCTCGTGGATAATATTTATAGCCTATTCCATCATCTTCATAAATTGAAACGATAGAATTTGGAATATTGCTCGCTGTTAAATCAAATTGAAATAGTTTCTCAGGATTATTTGTAGACACATATAGAACTTCTCCACTTGGAGAAAATTCAACACCATAAATCCATCCCGAGCTATAACTCATTAAGTCTTGAGCATTACTTACAACTCCAGTTGCAGGATTAAAATCATAAATTTGTAATTTATTATCAACAGAAGAACTCTTAGCATAACAAACTGCTATTTTTTCTCCATTAGGAGAAATCTTCATGGCTCCAGCTGCTCCCGAATAAGATGTTCCACTAGAAGTTACAAATCCAACATTACTAGTCACAGCGGCATTTAAACCCGAGCTTGTTAATAAATGACTATAAAAAGTATTATTTGCTATACCATGCGTTATAATCCAATAATCCTGATCATTAGTATGCTTAACAGCGGTTAATTTTTCACAAGATGGAGCATAAATTAAAACATTCTTATTGGTCACAGCTCCTAATCCTCCATTTAAACTAAGATCTATAATAGAATAACGATACCCATTAGCTTGTGCTTGTCGGTCCAAAGTAAAAACATAATACAAAGTAGTAGAACTAGGTAAAGGTACAATCGTAGCTGACTGTGTAGAATCTAAATGTCCTAGTAAACCAGAACCGTTGGGCATAATGGTATGAGTTCTATCGAATACTTTTGTACCATCAGTATAAAACAATAATTGCCCATTAGTATCAGATAAGGTAGCACAACCTTCATAAGCTTGCATCGCACTATCTAATAAAGCTACTGGAGTACCACTATTAAATGTAATAGCTGCATTATAACCAAAATACCAATTATTGGCTTCTCCTTGTGCTTGAGAAGCTACTAATGATAAAAGAAACAGTATGGATAAATATTTTTTCAAATTCTTTTCATTTAAAAAGTTACTCCAACTCCAACGTTTAAGAGAGTATTCGTACCAGTCTCTGTTCTATAGTATTCGTCTTTAATCTTGGTAAAAAATAAAGATAGATTAGCATCTATAAAAAAATTGGAATGTACAAAATACTTCATTCCAGATGCCAAAGTCATTCCATTTGTTTTAATATTTCGCTTTGGATTTATAGCTGTACCTATTATTGTAGCTTCTGTTTCGAAAGAATCATAATAATATCCTATTGCAAAATAACTATTTAACTTAGTGTTCTTAAAATAATAAGAGCCACTAATATTGGGATTAAACCCCCATTTATCAGAAAGATAACTGCTTTCCTTTGTGCTAAAATAAAATGTTTTCAATCCTACATTTATACCTATATTATCCCATTGCTTTATTTCATAATTAGCATACATACTAAAAGGATTATTAAATAAAGTTTCTTCATTCATTAGGGAATAAGAAACACCTAATTGAAGTTTTTTATCGGTATCATTTTGAGAATAACCAAAATAATTTATGAACAGGAGTGCTATTATTATATTTCTCATTTCATTATAAATATTTTTTAATTAAATATTTCACTATAGCTTTTCTTTATGTATTTATGAGTGGTTCCAAAAAAATCAATACTTATTGTATCCTTTTCTATAACACCTTTCCTAAACACCTTTGAAAATCTTCTCGCATTATTACCACTAATTGGATAGAAAGACTCAAATGATTCTATATAAAAAGATGTAGTATCTAAAACTTTAAATCTTCATCAGTAACCTTTTCATTAAATGTGTACAATTCTGAATTTAGAATTGGATCTCAATCCTTATTTAAATCAAATTTGTAACTTGGATGTATACAAGAAATAAAAGAGAAAAGAACAACCATAAAACACCTAATTTCCATGATGTAAATATGTTAGCCTAATTGTGTTGAAATATCCATTCTAAGAATTGCTCATAATTTATGAGACAACCTTATTTGGTGTCAATAATTTCATTAAACAAAGGGGTTTTTTCATACATTTTTTCTACATCAAATGGTTTGAAAATATAAACTCTATCCATATTCCAACTTGTTTTTTCCCCATAATCTATTCCTCTAACTAATTTAAAACTAGTTGAATCAATTATTTCTCCTATTTCTTCTATTAAATAATATTGCCCAAACTTATTATAAAACCATTGCAATTTTATAGTATCATTTTTTGTGGAAAACTTGCCCCAATCCCAAATATCATAGTTCTTACCCCTCTTCCTTTTTTCTGTATATTTTTGATATTCATAAAGCATTTTCTCTGACTTTTTTATTTCACAATCTAACTCAATTATTTTTCCACAATCATCTCCATAACCATTTCCAACATTATGAAAAGTATTATTATTCAATAATATTTTCATATAAATGCCTTTACCACTATTTTTAGTACTAATAGAATCTCTATTATAAACAGAGTAATAATAACCATTGGTTTTTAATTTAATATTTTTTTCTTCATGATTTAAAAGTGTAAACTGCTTTTTATTGTGTATTGTAGTACAATTAATAAATATTGAAAATACAACGAAAATAATTATTCCTCTTACCATAATGTAGCTTTATTTATCATTGGAGTATTGTATTGGAAATAACCATTCCAATTATTAGAGAGCATTCTAAAACCAGGTTGTGGAGACAAAATTTTATGAGCAAACCAATTTTGGAAAACATCTCTTACATACTCACTATTTACACCTACTTTATAACCTTTATAACCTACAGATAATGCCCCTAACCTATATGCATCTGCTTCAGAATTTTTCCACAAACCTAATCTTCTATCTTTTTTGAATCTCCCATTGTCTAAATCAACAAATTCAGAATTTCTTTCATTTTTTCTCCCTTTCCCAGTGTCATTACCACTTCTACCAGTGAACATATTTAATTGTAAATCAAAACCTCCAATTCCAACACTAGCTGCAGCTGTCCGATACATGTCTGTATTATTACTTAATACTTTACCTGCATAACTGAATGGGCTACCATCATTTTCATATCCAAACCTAAAATCTCCATTTCTAAAACCCAAATAGGTAGTTCGCTGTTTAAAATCTCCTCTCCAAAAATTTGTTCCTAAACTAAAACCTGTTTTTCCATCATCATAACTTACCAATGCAGAGTACCTAAACTCTCTTGAGTTTGCTCCAAAACCATTATAATTAGAATATTCCATTATTCCATAACCTCCAGAAATACTAAAATCACCATCACTAAATGTAACACCATAACTTACACCTGCACCACCAGCATTTCCAAAAGCAATTGATGGCGATGCACTTAATGTTATATGATCGTTTATGGGAATATTTATAGCAGGCATAAATCCAGAGGCAAAAGAAGAAATAACTAACTCTCCAATACTACCAGCTGAAAATATTGCTTGAGGTGCTATAACACCAACCACCGCACCAACTCCAACAGCAATCCCAAATCCTCCCCAAGACCAATTACCTGTCTGAATGGCATGTGCCACATAACTTGCTCCTCCAATAAATGCTCCAATAATTGCCGCAGCAACTAACACAGGTAATTCTCCACTTACATCTGAATATTTTAAAGGATTATTAAGAACGTAACTATATCTATTAAAGGCCTGTGTATTATGTGGGTCAGATACAAAATTATCAGATTGTAAGAAACGATGCAATTTAGCATCATACAAACGTCCGTTCATGTGTATTAAAGCAACACTTTGTAAATGTTCATGGCCTGTATATCCTCTATCTAAAACTGCAAAACCAGTTAAAATAGTATCTTGACCATCTACAACTTTTATAACTTCGCCCCAAGCATCAAACAAACGTTTTTCAACCACACTTCCTGCTTGGTTGGTTATTGCTATAATACTCCCTAAGTAATCTCTATGCAAATATAAGTATTCTTGTGTTGTTCCATCGCTTTTTAATACTACTGGCGCACTGTAGCCATCTCCTCCTATATAAGTAATAAATTCAACTTCTCCTGTAGCAGTGTTATGTTTTATTTCCATACTACCATCAGCAGAATAATGTTTACGATATTGACGTTCCATCTTGTCAGCTTGTAATCCTCCATAGAACATACTACTACGTTTATTCATTTGATTATAAATAAAACTAATTTTATCTACACCTGTTTCTTCTATTTCATAAGGACTTTTCCATGTATTGTAGGAGATATTCAATTCTCGTTCTATTGGAGCAGCATCACTTGTTTTTCGAATACGGACATCATCAAACCATAACACCCCAGTTGCATTATTGTCTAAACGAATATTTAATTTCTTAATGCTAGCAGGAACTAAAAATGTTTTCTCAATTTGAACCCAATCTGTAGATGTATTTACTATTTTACTATCTACCAAAGTATAATATCCTGTTTCATTTGCTGTTTTCATAAACAAGAAAATCTCAGCCTCTGGATTAGTTCCATCGCTCTTTACCCATACAGAGTAGGTATATTCTGTAGGCACTGCATTATCTATAGCAATCCAATTTTCAGAATGAACCACTTTTTCAGTAGCACTTGTATTTGCAATCTTTAAAGATGAAGATCCTGTTATATGTGACACAGTTGAATCAAAACTAAATACGGAAGGTTCATAGATTTGCCAACCTAATTTCTGCTCCATATTATCATTAAATAATCCTAATCTATTTTGATAATACGCTTTTGAAGATGGGTTAATATCTATTGAAGTATGCTGATATCTTTTATCCGAATTACTGTAATTATATTGACCCAATGTGTTTTCTTTAATACGACCATCATTCTCATAAATTTGCTCTACTTGAATACCTTGCGCATTAGTGTAATGTGTTAATCGATCTAAAGTGTCATATTCAAAATTTTCAGTCCAATTGAATAAACTATTGGTTCTAGAAGTTAAATTCCCTCTTTGTGGCTCAAAAGTTGTATATAAATTAAGAACATCTGTATTTGGACTTACTGCTGTAAAAACTCTTGAACGTTGTATATAACCATATTGATCATAGCTTTTATTTAAAGCCAATCCATTACCATAATTAGCACTAGTTAATTGCCCTCTTTCGTTTACTTCATTTGTTTGCCATAAAACTTGGTTAGAAACAGCATCTAAAATTTGCCAATGATAACCATTTTTATAAGTATTCTTTACTTCTTTGAAAGAATTCTTACTATCCGCTAAATTAATCATAAGATATGACTGTTTTTCAGCTCTTCCAAAAGAATCAAAATTAAAATCTTGTTGATAATAAGCTAGAGGTAATAAACTAGTGGAAATCTCTTCAGTTTTATAATTTAGTCTTTTATATGTGTCATATCCATAAGCATGTATATTTACTACATCATTTATAAAATCTTCAAATTTAGAATTTGTCAACAATTTTGTTGTATTGTTATAAGTAAAAGTTTCTTTAGAGTTTGTATTTAAGCCAGTAATAGTTTTTTCTTTTAGCTTACCAAAATCATCGTATTTATAATTCGTTTGACCATTTGGTGTTATCTCCATTGTCATTTCACCCAAATCATTGTAAGCATACTCATAAATACCTGCAGAAGGATCAGTTAATTTGGTTTTTCTGCCCCATCCATCTTGCTCTATTATTGTTTCTAAACCATTAATGATAGACTTCTTTAAATTTCCATTCGCAAAATAATCATAAGTGATAGTTCCTCCATTATCAGTCATTGAAATAATACTCCCTAGTGAATTTTTAATTGAAGCTGTGTTACTTACCCCATCACTAGTTGTTGTTGTTAAACCACTATAGTTAATAGTAGTAGTTTTACCAGTAGGTTCCACTACTTGAGTTGTTCTACCGTAAGTATCATAAGTTGTAGTACTAAATAAACCTGACCATTGAGGAAATCCAGATAATTGAGGTTCATAAATTTTTTTAACCCTATCATAAATATCTAACTCAAAAGTCTTCCAATTATTAGCTGATTCAGAACTATTAGAATCATTAATAGTTCTTAAACCCTCAGCAATTTTTCTTCCTAAATCATCATACCAAACAAAACTTTCAGAATTATCATCTCCAGAAACACGTGTAGCTAAAAAACCACTAGATCCAGGACTTAGCCATCCATAAAAATAATTCAAGCTTTTACCTAAATAATCCGTTTCTTTTATTTTTTTACCCCAAAGATCATATAAATAGGTTGTTGTAAGTGAATATCCTAGAATAGAAGGTAAGGTTTGTGTTAGTAGAAGCCCGTTACTGGTATTATAAGTGTATGAAGTTATTAAGCCTTCAATATCAGTATTAGACGTCAAGAATCTTCCCGTAGTATCATAAGTAAAATTGGTTATTCTAGGGGTTAATCCTATAGCGCTAATTTTCTTTTGTGTGATATTTCCAAATACATCATAGATGTTTTCTTCTGTTAAATAATTAGTGTTATGCCCTTTCTTTTGAGTTTTTGAAACTAAATGATCAGAATTATATTCATAAATCTCTTCCCCAGTCATTGTATCTCCGTTATGAGTAACTGATGAGTTTTTCTTTTTTAGTCTGCCTACAATATAAGTTGGACTAGTTACAACAGGAAAATATTCAATATTTACTACTTCTGTACTTTCAATCGTACTCCCATTTTTTGAAATAGCAGTAGTTGTTAATGGATTATTGTAGGTGTCATAGGTAGTGGTAGTTTCTTTAAATGTTCCTTCTAAACCATTGGCTGAAATTGTAACAGAATTATTAATTTTAAAAACTTTATTAGCTAACAATTCATCCACATAGGTCATATTTATTTTATTAATAAAACTAGTTGGAGAATTACTTGTAAAATTACCATAAGTTTCTCCTAACACTGAATAAGTTTCAGAAACAGCACCTCTTTTTGTTATATCATGTTTAGAAACTGAAGAAATAACTGGATTATCATCATTAAACCAATTGGTTCTCGCTAATCCTCTAAATCCTACAAAACCAAGCCCTTCTACATTTGTAACAGCACCGTAATATTTGAATTTTTGTTTCTTATATTGAGTAGCTGATATCTGCTCTAACTTAGAGACAACTCTAAAATTATTCGCAACTTCAATATCAAAATTTGGATAATTTGCTGTGTAACTTGATGGCTGAAAAGCATTCTCATAAGATGTGGGATCATAATTTAGAGATTGATACGAAATAACTTCTTTTACTCCATTTCCCAAAACAACTTCTTTTAACAATACATCTATTAAATTATCTTTTAACGAAATTGCACTATAAATATTATTATTCGAAATAAAACTAATTTGTTTATTAGCATTAGCTTTATCAAAAGACAACGAAACAGGAATTGGGAAATGATTCAAACCATAAACATCTATCATTGTAGTAAACATAACTGATTCAAACTCATTTTCTGCTTTATTATGTAAATATCGTACTGAAATAAATCGGTTTTGAGAAACATTATTAACCTCACCACTTGTTTTATAAACGCTCTTAGCAAAAATTAAATCCGTCTTACCATCATTATTAAAATCGTTTGGTATAATATACTGAACAACGCTTGTGTTTCCATCATAAGCTCCTTGATAATATGATGCTGCACCTAAATCTATCATGCTTAATGTAACATCTGTTCCTGTGGATAAAAATTTGCTAAATATACTACTATTATTTGCGGTCGGTGTAATGAAATCTGCTTTACCATCACCATTATAATCTCCCATATATATAGGGTAAGTTAGAGAGATATTTGGATTATTTCTTGTTGTAATTAAAGTCAAATAATTATTGTCATCTAATGTGTAAATCCTAACAACTCCTGTATTAAAGACAAAGATGTCAGATTTCCCATCTCCATTAAAATCGGCTACAACTAATTTATCAAGTCCTGTTATATGTAACTGACCCGCAATATTAATATAATTGTTAGTTAGACGTCTATCTAAATCTAAAAAATAAGCATTTCCAGTACGATTTCTTGTATAAGAAACTAAATTACCATCCAAATCGCAGGGGCCATCATATGTATATTGTGTGTCTTTTTCAATTATAAGTACATCTGTTAATCCATCACCATTAAAATCCCCATTTACATATTCTTTCGCAATATTTTGAATATGCTGAATAGGGGGACGAGGGCTAATACAACTTCTTGGATGTTCGGAATAATATATTAATTGAGGAAATTCAAATGTTTTTTCATATTGAAAATATATAGGACTAACTGTACCGGTAGAATAATTCTTGAATGTTGTAATATTAGAAGAAGCATCATATTGAATAGCACACCAGCCTTGTTGAGGCATTAATTTATAGCCTAAGGATGCTCCTCCACCTAACCACGATATAGGGAAAATTTCTTGAAAACTTCCAATATTATGCTCATAACCTATGTTTAAATTGTTGCTGTTAATATTACTGTACAACCAATATTTCTTTTTTGCATCTGAACCAGTTGTAGGATATAATAAAAAATCCATTTCTCCATCACCATCAAAATCACCAGATATAGTGGCAGAGTTATCAGATTTCACATTATTTACATTGATGGTTGTTGCGTTAGGACTAAAGTTAATATTTTCACTTGTCGTATCATAATTAAAAACTGTGGGGTTAAAACTTTTAGAATTATCTCCACTTTTTTCTGTAATACTTTTCAATCTCTCATATCCTAAAGATGTTATTTCATGAGATAATAAATAATTTCTAAAACCTATATTATTCCCTTTTACTTTTATTTCACTTAAAATAGTGCTACTTAAAAAAATTTGATTTCCAATATATGCTTGCTCTGGTCGTTGTCTTGTTTTGTAAACAAAAGAAATTTCATTAATTGGAGTAGTTGTTAATCTTGAACCATATTTAATAGTATTTATTGATAAACTATTGTTTGATAGTGTATAATTGTATGAGATTCTCACTCCTTGTGGATTTTGCCAATAAGTTATAGCCCAATCTGTTAACGACCTCGAATTAGTTGAATTTCCATAATGAGCAATAGAACCATCTGGGTATTGGACAACAAAATAAGCAGGACCAAAATTAGGTCCACTAGGGTGAGCTCCATAAGATGTTATTTGAATATTGGAGTAACCCTCAGTTTCATAAATTGTCCCATTTGCTCCATAAACTCCTGCAGTTTCGTTTTTAACTATCAATCTTTGACCATCAAAAGCAAAACGATCTAAATTATCAAAATCCACAGCATCAATAGTATTATCATGAAATTTTGTACTGGGTATTCTAGTAATAACAGAAACTCCTGAAATATTCCAACCATAACCTGCTAAACCGTTTCCTCCTTGACTATTGTAATTTAATGCTATTTGAGGAACGATTCCATTTATACCAGGTGGTACAGCAATTGGAATACTATATGTTGCTCCACCTGTTAATGAAACCGAAAGCTGACCTTCAGTTACACCTACTTCCTCAGAACTACCCGTTGGCGAACTTGGAGTTAAAGTTGTTGATTCATTTGTTTTTTGTTGATTCGCTTTTATATTTCCGTCTTTTTCAATACTTTCAATTCTTTTAATAGGAATAATCCCTTCAACTGGAGTGCCTCCTAGTTCATCTTGGGAAAAACAAACTAAATTTAATAATATCGTAATTAATAGTAATAACTTCTTCATACTTGTAATTATTGCTTAATAATAGTAATTGGTTTTTGTACTCCGTTAGTACAATAAAGTATTACAGAATAACTCCCTGAAGGATATTCTTGAAAAGTAATCGTCTTTGAATTTTCTTTCTCTAAACTATTATAAGAGCTTAGTAACTGCCCATTTAAAGAATGAACATCTATTTTGGAAACAGTACTATTATTTATCAATTCCCATTTTAAATACAACGTTTCTTGTACAGGGTTAGGATAATAAGAAATAACATCTTCAGGAGAAAATTGTAGTAAATCATCCTCTTTTAACTGAGTTATTTCTTTAAACTCTTCATTTGCAGTTCTTGCACTGAGGCAATTAATGCATATTTCTCTTTTTTTCTGATTACCCGCACCATCATAATTAAATATGACTCTATCTCTTTGGGGATAAACTTGTGAAATTCCCATCAAAGAAACAAATAATAAACAAACAATAAATAACCGTTTCATGTAAAATTTAAATTAAGTAAAATTAAATTCAGATATAAAGTTAACTGTGCAACAATTTATATGATTGTTTTAGTAAACTTCCTACAAATAGGATTTAAATGACATAAAAATAATAATGCAAGTGCAATAAAAAGTAACTTTCAAAAAGTTTAACTATAATTACACAAAAACTGTAAGTAATGTTAAAACCCTTTGCAATGGCTTAAATCACAAGGAGTACTAACAAAAGTTTAAAGTACCTCAATAACAGTAAGTACATTAAAGGTCTCATTCTTTAAAGAATATTGCACATTGTTTACTTCCTGATAAAAAGAAAGCATCAATAAAAACAATTGTACACCATCTCCAGTAGGTACACTCGATGGTGTTAAAACAGTAGAGTTTGGTACAAGAGAAATAGGTAAATTCACCAATTCACTATAAGCAATCTCCGATTCCTCTGTTTCAAAATCTAAATGTAAAACAGCACTTTGCATACTAAAGTGTGTTGCTCCTTGAGGAAACTGTAATTGCTCTTCGGGTACAAAATCAGTAAAAGAAATGATACCAGTTAGATCATCAAAGTCAAAAGGAGCAAACAATACATTTTTTTAAAGGAGCATTTAAGTTAAAATCAAAACCCCTTAGAGTTTGTTTTCCCTCAGTTGTAGTAATACCTACTTGTACTTTTCGTTGACCCCTTAAAGAAGTAGTATCCAAATTTTTAATCTTAGACATCGTTTGCAACATTCTACTCGCAAGCCTACTATCTTTCGCCTTAAAAACAAGTGCTCCTAAAGCTAAACGCAACAGCTTTCCAGCATTAGCACTATGTGCAAATTCAGCGCCATTTTCCCTAGTTCTCACAAAACTAGGATCGTTTAGTATTCGTTCTCTAGAAATACCACCTTTTCTTCTTACAAAGTTTTTACCATCTTTTTTGTAGAAAGTCAAATCATCAATCGTTCCTTCAATTTTCAAAAGTCCATTTGCTTTTGCCATAATTATATTTGTTTAAATGTTTAGAGTACAAATATAATTGATTATTTGAAAATAATCATACAAATAGAAAGAAAATAATCATAGTTTGTTCAGAATAAAATAAACGTATTATCTAAATTTATTCAAAAAATCTTCTTTATACGTGTTTGAAACCTCAATTTCAGCTTCATCCTGTAAGGTAATAAACCCTCCTTTATTGTAAGATTTTACAAAATTAATATTAATAATATGCGATTTATGAACCCTTATAAATGGCAAAGGTAAAATCTCAGAAAAATGTTTTAAAAACCGACAAACCATTTTTTTAGAACCATCTACTAAAAATAAATCGGTAAAATTTCCATTGCCCTTTAACCTAACAATGTCTTTCATCATCACCACTTCAAAACCTTCTAGTGTAGGTAAAATAACCTGCTGTTTTTCGGGTTTGGGTTCTCTGAAATTTTCTACTATGATTTTATTTCGGTTGAGTAAATCGTGATTGGAAATTTGTTGTTGGACTTTATTCACAGCAATAATTAATTCTTCAATACTTATAGGCTTTAGCAAATAATAAGCAGCACTTTGATTTAAAGCCTTTAAAGAATATTCTGAAAAAGCAGTTACGAAAATGGTTTCAAATTGCAAATCTTTACAAGCTTCTAAAACATCAAAAGCATTCCCAAAAGGCATTTCTACATCTAAAAAAACCAATTGAGGTTGAGTTTCATGTAACAAAGGAACAGCTTCCTTTATATTAGAAGCTTCGCCAATCACATCTATCTGAGGGCAATATTTTTTAAGATAATTCTTTAACACTTCCCTTGCAGCAGCTTCATCTTCTACAATTACACTTTTTATTTTTTGTATACTATTCATATTTTATCAAGTAAAGGAACTACTAGTTGCACAGTTGTGCCTGTTCTAGGCTTTTCTTTTTCCGTTATTTTAAATGTAACCTGCATTTTATACAATTCATTTAACAATTTTATACGTTCTAGAGTATTAGTCATTCCTCTAGATTGATGTACTTTTTGATTTGCTGTTTTTAAATTTTTACTTTGAGTTAAACCTATTCCATCATCATCAATAGTTATTAAAACGTCTTTTTGTTTTAATTCAAATTTTAAAACTAAATACCCTTTACCTTCTTTGTACCTTAGTCCGTGCCAAATAGCATTTTCAAGATGTGGTTGCAAAATCATATTAGGAATAAAAACAGTTTCACTATCTAGGTTTTCATCCACTATAACTTGGAATTCAAATTTATCTTGAAAACGAAGATGTTCCAAATCTAAATACTTTTTTAATTGCTCAATCTCGTTACTCAAACTTATAAAATCCTTATTAGAGTTTTCCATCATGTTACGCATTAAATTAGAATAAGAAGTCAAATATTTATTAGCTTCAAGCTCCTTGTTTTCCGAAATAAATTGGTTCACACTATTTAAGCTATTAAAAATGAAATGAGGATTCATCTCTCTACGTAACGACTGTAATGCTATTTTTTTATTCTTAGTTTTAATAGAATATAAGGCTTTTACGATTAAGGCGAGAAAAATGAAAAGTAATGCTAACGAACCTATTAAGAAGTAATTAAAGGTGTTTTTTTTAGAAATTAATTCATCTTTCAAAGCCTTTTCTTTTTCTAATTGTAGAATTTTCTTTTCCGAAATTTGAAAAACCTTATCATCAATTAGAGAACTATCAGAAGCTATAATTTTATCAAAATGGGTTAAAAAATCGTCATATAGTAAAAGACTTTCTTTGTCTTTCCCATTTAATTTGTAATACTCTAATAATAATTTCAAACTATTTTTTACTTCTTTAGAATTTCCTTTCTCACTAGCTAAAGCATAAGATTCCTTTAAAGAAGTAATGGCTTCATCAGGATTTTTAGCTTTAAAATAGATATCAGCTAATAGTTGTAATTGTTTTATTTCTGTTTCAAAATCATTATTTCTTTTAGCTTCTTCTAATACCTTTAGATTAATTTCTAACGCTTTATCAAATTGATTTTCATTAGAATAAACAGCAGCAATCTTATTCTTTATTTTTATCGCTTCAGGCTTATCTTCTATATAATCTAATGCAGTTGTATAGCTTTCAATTGCTTCTTCTGCTTCTGCATTTGATAAATTCACTTCAGCTTTTTGAACATAAGCCTTAGCCACTTCTTCATTAACATCCTCTTTATTAGATTCTTTTACAAATTTGTCTTTTGACTTTTCTTCTAATATTTGAATGTTAGAATTAATATAATCAGATTGCGCTCTAGGATTACTTTGATTTCGTAATCGATTAGCATCATTATAATTTAATTGTTGAGAAGTTTCATCATTAGCAATACGCCCAGCATTGTTGTAATTTTGAATGGCTGGAATAGTTTTATTTTGTTTTTCTTGTACTTGAGCAATAGAACGAGTTACCCTCATTTTATCGTCTACTTTTTTTAATTTAGAAAAACCATCTAGTGCTTTTTTATAAAATGCTTCCGCTTTAGCTAATTCTCCTCTTTTTTGATATACTAAAGCCAAATCTTCATAGTTTTTAGCTGTTTTGTATTCGTCATTTGCATCTATAGAGCGCTCTAATTTTTCTACCGATTTAGATAAAGAAACATTCATTTTTTTATTCTTGATAGTGTCTTGGGCCATTGTTGCCAAAGACAGTATAAGCATTATAAAAGTGATATATATGATTTTATTATTTCGCATTTCTATTCTCTAAATTATATAATGTAAAGATACTTTTTTTAAAATTCATTTTTCAATGTGTTTACCAAGTCAAAGATACCTTTCACCAAGTCTCCAAAAAAGGAGATAATTATCAAACTACATTTGAAATAAATAATCAAAAAAAACAGGAAATTATGAAAACTAAAATCTTTTACATCAGTACTCTATTAGCAACAACATTAACTTTTGGTAGTTGCAATAATTCAAAAGCAAACACTCTTGTTAATAATGAAACAATAATTGAAACAACAACCATTAAACGAACAACTGAAAATAAAATTCAAGTAGCAATACTTTTAGATACTTCAAATAGTATGGATGGTTTAATTGAACAAGCAAAATCAAGATTATGGAACATAGTGAACACTTTAACTACTTTAAAATATCAAGGGAAAGCACCCGAAATTGAAATTGGATTATATGAATACGGTAACGATGGTTTATCATCAGAAGCAAACTATATAAGACAAGTAGCACCTTTAACAACCGATTTAGATTTAATTTCCGAAAAACTATTTTCACTTCGTACAAATGGCGGAAGTGAGTATTGTGGTGCTGTAATTCAAGATGTGGTAACCAAATTAACATGGAAAGACGGAAACAAAAACATGAAGTTAGTTTATATTGCAGGTAATGAACCTTTTAATCAAGGAAGCATTAATTATAAAGAAGTTATAAAAGAAGCCTTAAAAAAAGAGATTTATGTAAACACAATCTTTTGTGGTAATAAACAAGAAGGAATTAGTACACTTTGGCAAGATGGTGCAATAACAGGTAATGGAAAATATTTTAATATAGATTCAAACCAACGTGTGCAATATATTAACACACCTTATGACGATCAAATAACACAATACAATCAGAAAATTAATGAAACTTATGTAAGTTACGGTAGAAGAGGAGCTGATAAAAAAAGAAACCAAGCTATGCAAGACGCTAATGCAGAAAGTGTATCAAAAGCAAATTATGTAGAACGCTCTGTGAGTAAATCTAAAACAGTATATAAAAATGATAGTTGGGATTTGGTAGACAAAATTAATGAAGATGAAAAAGCATTAGAAACAATCAAAAAAGAAGAATTACCTGCGGAATTAAAAGATAAAAATAAAACAGAAATCAAAGCCTATATTGCCCAAAAATCTGCTGAAAGAGAAAAAATTCAAAAAGAGATAAGTACTTTAGCAAAGAAACGTCAAGAATATATTGACAATGAAATGAAAAAGCAAAAAACACAAGACGATTTAGGAAATGCTATTGCAACATCAATTATTGAATTAGGTAAAAACAAAGGATATAGTGTTGAAAAATAACAAGTATTCTATAATTTGTTTTCCAACTTTTATATAAAAAAATACTCTATAAATAAAATTGCACATTATGAAGAAAATAATATTAGGACTCACCCTATTAATAAGTGTTTCACTTTTTGCACAAAAACCTATTTTTACAACAGCAAAAGTAAAAGCAGCAACCGTTTATGTTAATAGTGCTGAATTATCACAAACAACTTCCGTTAGTTTGCCAAAAGGAACAAGTGAAATAGTAATTAAAAACGTAGCAGATTATTTAAACGAAAGCACAGTTCAAATTAAGGCACCAAAAAATACTACTGTTTTATCGGTTCAGTTTACTAAAAATTATATTTCAGAATATGAAATAGACGAAAGTAACCCCGCTATTAAAAAAGTAAGAGACAGTATCAATTTAGTTACCAAAGAAATAAACAAAGTGTATAATCAACGCACTTCTTATAATAAAACAATTGAATTACTCGATAAAAACCAGCAAGTTTCTGGAGCTAATTCAGCCTTAAGTGTAACTGAATTAATGAAATTAGTCGATTATTATAATACAAAACGCACTGAATTAAGTAATCTAGTAAACACATATACTGAAAAAGAAAGCAAACTAAAAGAGAAATTATCAAAACTAAATTCTAAACTTGAAATCAATACTAAAAATGAAGAAAAAACATCAAAAGGAAAATTAATTCTTCAAGTTATGAACGATTTTGCTGGAACGGTTGATTTAGATATTAATTATTTAACGCAAGGAGCATCTTGGCAGCCGTTTTATGATTTAAGAGCAGAAAACATTAGCAGCCCTATTGATATGTTATACAAAGGACAAGTAACTCAAAACACAGGAATCGATTGGAAAAAAGTAAAACTTACCCTTTCTAGTGGAAATCCAAATCAGAGCAATATAGCACCTATTTTACAAGCTTGGTTTTTACGTTTTGGAAATCCAAATTATGGTTACAATAATAGAAACTTAAACGCTTCAATGAATGTAATACAATCAATGGATAAAAAATATAAGGCTGAAGCTGAAGAGTTAAAAGAGTCCACCGTTTCAGATTATACAACCATTTCAGAAAATCAATTGAATATTTCTTTTGATATTGATGTTCCTTATGATATTTTATCTAATGGAAAAGCACATAGCGTTGCCTTAAAAGAGATAAAATTACCTGCTTCTTATAAATATTATGGAGTACCAAAAATGGAAAAAGAAGCCTTTTTATTAGCAGAAATAAACGATTATTCTAAGTTCAATTTATTGCCAGGAGAAGCTAACATTATCTTTGAAGGAACCTATGTAGGTAAAACATTTATTAATCCAAACGAAACAGCCGACACCTTAAACTTAAGTATGGGACGCGATAAAAAGATTTCTATAAAACGCGAAAAAGTTGTAGATAAATCAGGAACAAAGTTTTTATCATCATATAAAGAACAAATATTTACGTATGATATCATAGTAAGAAACAATAAAAAGGAAAGTATTGATATGCTATTAAAAGATCAATACCCAATTAGTACTGATAAAGAAATCATCATTGAATTACTTGAAAAAGACAAAGCAAAAGTAAATGAAGAAACAGGTGTTTTAACTTGGAAAATCAATTTAAAATCTAATGAAACAAAGAAATTTAGGATAAGTTATAAAGTAAAATATCCAAAAGATAAAATAATTCAGAATTTATAATAAAAAAGGAAGTCCCCAATCAAATTTTGATTGGGGACTTTTTTATTGAATATTAAAACGTAAAACGTATTTTTTTAAGGAACAAGATTAGGAACTTGTTCCTGAATATTTTCTGTTTTCAGCTAATATTTCATTTAACAATAAACTTCAAAAGCATTTATACTGTCTTTTAATTGTTCCAATGTTGTAACCCTAAATAAAAACATATAATCTATATCGTTTTGTTTAGGCTTACACAAGTAAAAAAAACTAGAGTTAAGTACAATAAATGAATTATCTAATTTTTATGAATTTGACAAAAAAAGAATTTAAAAAAAGACTGTCCTAAAAGTAAATTTTTATCAATCTGAATTTGTCTTAGATTCTGAAATAAATTCAAAACAAACAAGTTTCTGACTTTTAGGACAGCTTTCTTTGTAATTACTGCTTTAAAATTATTTAATTTCCTTTACAACAATTCTACCTATCAAATTAACATTTGTACCTTGTGTTTTTTCAAGCTCCAAATTAACATCAGTTGAAGGCTTAAACAAGAAATTAGTCATTGACATGTTGTAAGAAATATCCGATCCACCTTGTCCAAAATAAATTTCAGTACCAAGATATGCACTATTTGTAGCGTCTTTCATCTTATAAGTATGTCCACCCGTAGCATTATAGATGTAGAATGCTACTGTTACTTCATACATTTTATTAGCATGTAATGTAATAGATGACCCGTTCATTACAACTCCATTTACATAAGTAGCAGCTGGAAACATCGCTGTTAATGTTTGTGCACCAAGAGTACTTGAGTTTCCAATAGAAGCGTATGCATATTCTGGCATTGAAGGCCCTCCAGTTGCGCTAATAACACTTCCAGTGATATCAATTCCGGAACCTGCTGTGTAAGTTCCTGCTGGTCCTTCTGGTCCCTGTGGCCCTTGTGGTCCTACTGGACCTGTTGCTCCATCTGCACCGTCTAAACCAGCTGGTCCTTGTGGTCCCATCGGACCTGTTGCGCCATCTAAACCATCATTACCAGCTGGTCCTTGTGGTCCCATTGGACCTGTTGCACCATCTAAACCATCATTACCAGCTGGTCCTTGTGGTCCCATCGGACCTGTTGCGCCATCTAAACCATCATTACCAGCTGGTCCTTGTGGTCCCATTGGACCTGTTGCACCATCTAAACCATCATTACCAGCTGGTCCTTGTGGTCCCATCGGACCTGTTGCTCCATCTAAACCATCTGCACCTGCTGGTCCTTGTGGTCCCATTGGACCTGTTGCACCATCTAAACCATCTGCACCTGCTGGACCTTGTGGTCCCACCGGACCTGTTGCGCCATCTAAACCATCATTACCAGCTGGTCCTTGTGGACCCATCGGACCTGTTGCACCGTCTAAACCATCATTACCAGCTGGACCTTGTGGACCCATTGGACCTGTTGCACCGTCTAAACCATCATTACCTGCTGGCCCTTGTGGTCCCATTGGACCTGTTGCACCATCTAAACCATCTGCACCAGCTGGTCCTTGTGGACCTGGTGCTGAATTTGCTGCATACAATGCATAAGGTACACTCATCATTTGACTAATACCAGAAACTGTATAATTCGTTCCACCTGTTGGATCAGCTTCAGTCTTTATAAAATAGGGACCAGCAGACCAATCTATCGCTGCTATTGACCCTGAAACTAAAGTTCCTGAACCAATTTCTAGACTCACTAAACCATTGATATTTGAAGTTGGTGTTTGTGTTTCGACATATATAGCTGTACCTGATGGACTAGTTTGTAGAATACTAATTCTCATTCCTATTGAAGAGTTGGTCACTAAAGCATCGCTGGCATCCCTAACGACACCTTGATAAGTAAATCCTTCTGGGGATTGTGAATAGGAAAACATACCTATTAATAAAAATACAAAAAGTAAAATTCTATTTTTCATATTGAGTAGTTGTTTAGTTGTTTTTAATAAGTTTAAATACTTTAAGTATTTTATTTGAAGACATAACATTTAGGAAATAAGTTGCTGCGGGTAAAATATCAACATCAATGCTTGTTTGGTTTGATGATATTAAACCTGTTCTAATTAATTTTCCATCTATACTAAATACTTCATACTTCATCTCTTCTTGAAACTGAGAGAAGTTCAAATCCAAAATAGCCTCAGCAACTGCTGGATTAGGATACAATGTAATATCAATATTGATAGCACTACTAGGCGTTGATAAAGGATAAATTTCTATTGCTTGTTGTACTCCTTGAGTCAATTCTCCGTTAGAGCCACTGATGGCTTTATAAAAAATTTGCCCATAAGAGTAGCTAACCGATCCTCCCGATCCCGTGGCTTGTCCTCCAGCAAGCACAAAACTCTGCTGACCATAACTAATGGCCGCTAGGTTTAAAATAAGTAAAGTCAATGTTTTTTTCATAAATTATAAATTTAAAGTTATTCAAAGTTAACTTTTTTTTAACAAAAAAATCAAGTATAAATACTTGATTTTTAGGCTTTTGTGTTAAATTATTTACGTAAAAAATATCATTATTGTTAAAATTAAGGAGCAGGATTAGGAATTTGCTCCTGAATGTTTTCTATTTCAGCTAATATTTCATTTGATAATGAAGTTTCAAAAGCGTCTATATTATCTTTCAGTTGTTCTAAATTAGTAGCTCCAATAATAGTAGAAGTAACACAGTCTTGTTGATTGACAAAAGCTAAAGCCATTTGTGTTAAAGTTAAACCATTAGATTCGGCTAACTCCTTATATAATTTTGTGGCTTTATGGCAGTTCTCATTTGTATATCTAACGAAATTTGGAAACATAGCCATGCGATAATTTGGTTTTATTTCATCTAGATACTTTCCTGTAAGAACACCAAAACCTAGAGGAGAGTAGGCAAGTAAACCAACGTTCTCACGCATTGCAATTTCTGATAAACCAACTTCATATAATCTATTTAATAATGAATATGGATTTTGAATACTTGCAATCTTAGGTAAACCATGCTTTTCACTTTCAATCAAATAACGCATTACACCATAAGGGTTTTCGTTTGAAACACCTATTGCTTTTATCTTCCCTTCTTTTATTAATCCGTCAAAAATCTGTAGTATTTCTAAAATAGAATATTGCCAATCGGCATCTATTTTTTGTAAGCCTCTTTTTTGAAACATATTCATAATGCGTTCAGGCCAATGCATTTGATACAAATCAATATAGTCAGTTTGTAAATTTTTTAAACTTAACTCAACTGCTTCTGTAATGCTTTTTTTAGAAAAATCTAATGGATTACGAATATATCCCATTCCTCTATTTGGACCTGCAATTTTTGTGGCTAAAATAATATCATTTCGTTTTCTTGATTTTTTAATCCAAGAACCGATATGTCTTTCTGTACTTCCAAATATATGTTCGTTTCCACCAATAGGGTACATTTCCGCAGTGTCTATAAAATTAACACCTCTTTCTAATGCATAATCTAATTGAGAATGTGATTCGTTTTCAGTGTTTTGATTTCCAAAAGTCATGGTTCCCAAGCACACTTTACTTATTTTAATAGCTGTATTAGGTAATATTGTGTATTTCATTATTTTTTCTTTAAAAAGCCAAAGTTACAAAGTTTCTAAAAAACAAACAGGCTCAAAATATTACTTTGAGCCTGTTTGTTGTATTCCATATAAAAAATTATAATTCATTCATTAGTTTTGAAATTTCATCTAATTTTGGAGTTAAGATAATTTCAATTCTTCTGTTTTTTGCTTTTCCTTCAGCAGTTTCATTTGAACCTATAGGAGCAAATTCTCCTCTTCCTGCTGCTGTTAAATTCTTTTTATCAATAGCTTTATTCTCAGATAAAATAGTAACAATTGCAGTAGCTCTTTTTGTAGATAAATCCCAATTGCTTTCTACTCCGCCACCTATGCTGCCTACAATTTTATCATTATCAGTATGACCTTCAATTAAAACGGTAATGTCTGGATTTTGACCTAATACGTCTCCTAATGCTTTTACTGCTTTTTTTCCTTCAGTACCAACTGTCCAACTTCCCGATTCAAATAGTAGTTTGTTTTCCATTGAAACATATACTTTTCCATTACGTTGTTCTACTGTTAAACCTTTTCCTTCAAATGCATTTAATGCTTTAGATAAAGTTTCTTTTAGTTTTTTCATTGCAGCATCTTTATCAGCCATCATTTTTTCTAATTCAGCTAATCGGTTTGAAGACGCTTCTAAATCTGCTTTTAATTTATCTAAACGCTCTTGCTCTGCATTTAATGTTTTTTGTTTTGCTTCTAATTCGGCTAATAATTCACGATTCTTTTTCATGTTGCTTTCTAAAGCATCATTACTGTTTTTTTCTAAAGCGGAATAAGATGATTTTAGATTATCTAAGCTCTTCTTAGTTGCAGCATAGTCTGTTGCTAATTTATCTCTTTCTGCCTTTACTTTATCTAATTCCGATTGCAAACTATTTTTGTCTAATTCTAACTGGTTCTTTGCCGCTGATAAGCTCTCTTTGTCATCAGCTAATGCATTACGCTCTTTCTTTAAATCGGCATATTTACTTTCTAAATCTTGGTAAATTTTCTTTGACACACATGAAGTAGTTAATCCTAAAACTATCATGGCAAGGGCAACTTTCTTTATCATAATTTTAATTGTTTTTATATTTAAGTTAATAGGTTCATAATTAATCCTAATGAAAGACATTATTATCTTAATAAATAAAAGATATGCGAACAGTAGGAATAAATTTTAAATAGTATAGATTATTTAATCTCTACTAAAACAGGACAATGATCTGAATGTTTTGCTTCGGGTAAAATTAAAGCTCTTTCTATTCTCTCTTTTAAAGGTAATGAAGCTAAACAATAATCAATTCTCCATCCTTTATTATTGTTTCTTGCATTTGCTCTATAGCTCCACCAACTATAATTATGAGGTTCTTTGTTTAGATGACGAAAGGTATCAATGAATCCACTTTTCATAAAAGCATCTAGCCAAGCTCTTTCTTCAGGTAAAAAACCTGAAACTTTAGCGTTACGAATAGGATCGTGAATATCTATTGCTTCATGACAAATATTATAATCGCCACAAATAATAAGATTTGGGATTTCTTTCTTTAAATCATTTATGTAATTTTGAAAGTCATCCATATATTTGAACTTATGTTCTAGTCTGTCAATATTTGTTCCAGACGGTAAGTATAAACTCATTACAGAAACAGTATCAAAATCTACTCTTACATTTCTTCCTTCAAAATCCATGTGGTCAATTCCTGTGCCTAAAACAATGTTCTTAGGTTCTGTTTTTGACAAAATAGCTACACCACTATATCCTCTTTTTTGAGCTGAGAAATAATACTGATAAGGATATCCTGCTTTTGTAATATCATCTGTAGGAATTTGATCTTCATTAGCCTTAATTTCTTGCAAACAAATAACATCTGGATTTGCTTGTTGCAACCAATCTAAAAAGCCTTTAGTTATAGCTGCTCTAATTCCGTTTACGTTATAAGAGATTATTTTCATTTTCTGTTTTTAGATATTGACCAAAAGTACTAAAAACCGCTGTGATTTTGCAACTATTTTATAAGAGATTAACATTAAACAAGAATGAAACGAGAATAGTTTTTCTGTAATCGAATAGTTTTTTTGTTCAATATTGGCTAGAATTGTTATCTTTGCTTTTCGCTCAAAAAATAAATAAATGGGATTAGTAACGGCCAAAGAAGTAGCTAAGGCTATAAATGCTGATAAATATGGTTTTCTAGGGACTTTTTCAGGATGGTTACTGATGAAGGTTCTTAAAATATCTACTCTCAACAAAATTTACGATAGAAATAAACATTTAAAAGATTTGGATTTTTTAAATGCAATATTAGATGAGTTTCAAATTAAGTTTGAAATTCCAGAGGAAGACTTAAAACGTTTACCTAAAGACGGAGCTTATATTACTATTTCTAATCATCCTCTTGGTGGAATTGATGGTATTTTACTTTTAAAATTAATGCTTGAAAAAGAACCAAATTTTAAAATTATTGCCAACTTTTTACTTCATAGAATTGTTCCTATGAAGCCTTATATAATGCCTGTAAATCCTTTTGAAAATCATAAGGATGCAAAATCTAGTCTTATAGGTATTAAAGAAACATTAAGGCATTTATCTGATGGAAAACCATTAGGCGTATTTCCAGCAGGAGAAGTTTCTACTTATAGAGATGGCAAAATAGTGGTTGATAAACCTTGGGAAGAAGGAGCTATAAAGATTATTAAAAAAGCTGAAGTTCCTGTAATTCCTATATATTTTCATGCCAAAAACAGTAAACTTTTTTATTTTTTATCAAAGTTAAATGAAACATTAAGAACAGCTAAACTACCAAGTGAGCTTTTAACACAAAAAAATAGAGTGATTAAAGTTAGAATAGGGAAGCCTATTTCTGTAGCTGAACAAAATGAATATACTTCTATTGATACTTATGGTGAATTCTTAAGAAAGAAAACATATATGCTTTCTAATGCATTTGAAAAAGAAAGTAAATTAATAACAACGCCCTCATTAAAAATTCCTAAAAGTCCTAAGCAAATTGTAAAACCTGCAAATCATAATCAAATCTTAGAAGAAATTACATTTTTAAGAGAAGAAGATTGTCGATTATTACAAAGTAAAAATTATGAGGTTTTCTTAGTTACGGCTGATAAAATTCCAAATATTCTTCATGAAATAGGTCGTTTAAGAGAAATTACTTTTAGAGAAGTAGGGGAAGGGACTAATGAATCGATTGATTTAGATAAATACGATAAGTATTATCATCATATGTTTTTATGGGATGAAGAAGCCCAAATGATTGCTGGAGCTTATAGAATGGGTCTAGGTTCTCATATATATCCAAAATATGGTGTGGATGGTTTTTATTTACATGATTTATTCCGTTTTGAGCCAGAATTATACGATATGATGAGTAAATCTATCGAAATGGGACGTGCTTTCATTATTAGTGAATATCAACAAAAACCAATGCCTTTATTCTTGCTTTGGAAAGGAATTGTACACACTACATTGCGCTATCCAGAACATAAGTTCTTAATAGGTGGTGTTAGTATTAGTAATCAGTTTTCTGAATTTTCAAAATCATTAATGATTGAGTTCATGAAATCACATTATTATGATCCTTATATAGCACAATACATTCATCCTAAAAAAGAGTATAAAGTAAAACTAAAAGATGCTGATAAAGATTTTGTTTTTAATGAAACTGAAGCAGATTTAAATAAGTTTGATAAAATTATTGATGAGGTAGAACCTGGAAACCTACGTTTACCTGTATTAATTAAGAAATATATTAAGCAAAACGCACGTGTTGTAGCTTTTAATGTTGACCCTTTATTTAATAATGCAGTTGATGGTTTGATGTATATAAGAATTTCTGATATTCCTGAAAGCACTGTTAAACCTGTGATGGAGGAGTTTCAGGCTGAATTAGAAAGAAAAGAAAAAGGAGGTTGTTAAAGTTTAATACCAAATAGATTCTTTTTTAATATCATCTAACGTATTGTCTTTAATAAAATGAATCAATCTATAGGTATGGTAGAGTAGCAAAGTTATAGCTAAAAAGTAAGCTAATTTTTTGCTGTATAAATACTTGTTTAGATACTTTTTCTTAGTGATTAACTCTGCAGAAAAAAGAATGATTATAAAGAAACAAAAAGTAATTACAAAAGGACCATAAGCATGGTAGTTAATAGCTTTTTCAATATTCCCTTTATAAGTATAAACCAATGATTTTGTAATTCCACAAGATGGGCAAGGAAAACCTGTAGTCATCTTTAAAGGACAAAAAGATTGCTTGTGATCTAAAGTGTCATTAGGATTATTAAAACTAATAAATAATGGAATAATCAGAGTTAAAATAGCTCCAATTATTCCATAAATTCTATATTTTACAAATTTTGAAATTGTAATTAATTATTGTAAAGTCTATTAATATCTCCTTGAACAATCATTGCTGCTGCAAATGGGAAAAACAAACCTAAAATGATTAATAAAGTAGATTGATCTTTTTCAATCTCTCCTGTGATTTTGTAAACAGATGGCATACCTTCTTTCCCTAAAATATAATAGAAATAAAGATTAACAGGTAAACAACAGCCTGAAAAAACGGCTACTGGTGTAGAAATTAATTCTTTATTTGTAACTGCATTTACTACTTCTGCGATTTTTATATTCCAATAAATTAAATACAATCCGCAAGTAATAAAGCTTAGAAAAAGTACCATTATAGGTTCTACTTTAAATTCTGGAATATTGTTAGGCTTATTCCATGTTTCAATTTTTGTTGTTTCCATTTGTATATTTAGTTGATTAATTTTCTATTCAAAAGCGGAGTCAATCGGTTCCCAAAGTTCAATTTTGTTTCCTTCTCCGTCTAGTATCCATGCAAACTTTCCATATTCATAAGTCTGCATTTCTCCTATAATTGTTACACCTTCTTGATGTAATTTTTGTATTAAACTTTCTAAGTTAGCTACTCGAAAGTTTTGCATAAATTCTTTTGTTGATGGTTCAAAGTAGTTTGTGTCTTTTTTGAAAGGGCTCCATTGTGTACTGCAATTATTCCCTTTTTTATCTTTCCACCAAAAAGTACAACCGTAATCGTCTGTATTTAAGCCTAAATGATTTTTATACCAATCTTTAAGTTCTTTTGGGTTTTCAGATTTAAAAAAGAAGCCTCCTATCCCTGTTACTCGAATTTCTTTATCTTCTTCTTTTTCAGGGGTAAAATAAATGGCTTTTATTTTGTTTACTATTGTTTGAGCTAATTTTTCATGACTTTCAAATGTCCAACCTGCAATATGAGGTGTTAGTAAAACATTGTTTGCTTGTCTAAGGTATTCAAAGTCTTTATTCTTGCTTTCTTCATCAAATAAATTCTCAAAAGATAATTTTTCATATTCTAGTACATCTAAGCCAGCTCCTAAAATTTTATTAGCTTGTAAAGCTTTTACTAGGTCGGCTGTGACAATGTTTTTACCTCTGGCAGTATTAATAATCCAAAATGGTTTTGAAAATGAATTAATAAAGGTTTCATTTATCATTTTATCCGTTGTAGGAGTCCAAGGTGTGTGTAAGCTTAAAACTTCTACTTTTTGTTGGAATTCTGCTAAAGAAACTTGTTTTGCATTTTCGTCTCCAACATTTTCTTTTATATCATAACATAATACTTCTACATCAAAACCTCTTAGTTTTTTGGCAAATGCTTTTCCCATGTTGCCATAGCCTATAATGCCTATGGTTTTACCATCTAATTCATGTCCGCGATTAGCTTCACGATTCCATTGTCCTGTTTTGACTTCAGTATTTGCTTGGTTTAAGTTATTAAACAAAGATAGAATCATTCCTAAGGCATGTTCTCCAACGGCATTTCTATTTCCTTCTGGAGCTGCAATTAAGTGAATTCCTTTGTTTTCTGCATATTCGCAATCAATACTTTCTAAACCAGCTCCAACTCTAGCAATAAATTGAAGGTTTAAGGCTTTGTCTAGAAATGTTTTATCAATTTTAAAACGACTTCTTATTACAATTCCATGATAATTTTGAATCTTGGATTCGATAGCTTCTTTAGAAGAAATATAGTCTGATTCGTTTTGGAAACCAGCTAGTTCAAGTTGGCTCCATAATAACGGATGATTGCTATCTATATGAAGGATTTTAATTTGATTTGATTGCATTTTTTAAAATAAAGGGCTAAAGATAGCTATAATTTGAATTCATGAAAATATTTTATTATATAAAAGTTTTCTGGGGAAGAAAATAGGAAGCGGTATTAAAATCCTAAAATTACTTTAGCAATTGTAAAGAAAATAATAATTCCCATAATATCATTACTGGTTGTAATAAAAGGCCCTGTTGCAAGTGCGGGATCAATACCATATTTGTCTAAAATAATGGGAATAAATGTGCCTATTAATGAAGCTGTAATTATTACTGAGAGTAGTGCTAATGAAACGGTTAAGCCTGTTATAAAGTCAATGTTTAATAAAAAATGGCTTCCTATAATAAGTATAATGGCTAATATTAATCCGTTTAATAGACTTAATGAAAGTTCTTTTAGTAATCGATTTAATAAAGATCCTGATAATGCGTTGTTTGCTAAACCTTGTACGATAATTGCTGAGGATTGTACTCCTACATTTCCTGCCATTGCAGCAATTAAAGGTGTGAAGAAAAATAATTCAGGATGAATTTTCATTGCAGGTTCATATAATCCTAATACTCGAACAGAAATAAATCCTCCAAATAGTGCTAAAACTAGCCATGGCAAACGAGCTTTGGTTAACTCTAATATGCTGTCATCTGCTTCTACGTCTTGCGAAATACCGGCTGCTAATTGATAATCTTTATCTGCTTCTTCTTTGATGACATCGACAATATCATCAATGGTGATTCTGCCTACAAGTCTTCCTAATTCGTCTACAACTGGAATGGCTTCTAAGTCATATTTTTGCATAATTCTAGCAACTTCTACATTTTCAGTATTTACTTTTACATAGTCTACTTTTGGAATATATACTTCGCTAATGGGTGTTTTTGTAGAGGTGGTTAATAAATCTTTTAGTGAAAGTCGTCCTTTTAATCTGTTTTCATCATCTACAACATATATTGAATGTACCCGAGAAACGTTTTCTGCTTGGGCTCGCATCTCTTTTACACATGTAAGTACGTTCCAATTTTCATTTACTTTGACTAATTCTTTTGCCATTAATCCACCCGCAGAATCTTCATCATAACGCAATAAGTCAACAATGTCTTTTGCATGTTCTACGTCTTCTAATTCTGATATTACTTCTTCTTTTCTAGATTGTGGTAATTCGGCAATAATATCGGCAGCATCATCGGTACTTAATTCGTCGATTTCTTCTGCAATTTCTTTGGCAGAAAGGCTTCGAAGGATTTTTTCACGAACTTCTTCATCTAATTCGAGTAGGATTTCTGCTGTTTTTTCAGAATCTAATGCGTTAAAAATATAAATAGCCTCATGGGTTTCTAGTTCTTCCATGATTTCGGCAATATCAGCAAAGTGAACTTCTTGAAGTAATTCTAAAACGCTTTGTTCTTTATTTTCCTGAATAAGAGATTCTAATTGTTCTAAAAGTTCTTTACTGATTTTAAACTCCATCGGCTGCTATTTTTTGAGTAAGATTTATGAATTGTTCGTACGAAAGTTGTTCCGGACGCAGGTCAAAGATACTATCTTCTTTTAAATTATCAGAATTTATCATGCTTTTAAGGCTATTTCGCATGGTTTTTCTTCGTTGGTTAAAAGCTAATTTTACGACTTGAAAGAATAACTTTTCATCGCAAGGTAATTTGTAGTTTTCTTTTCGGGTTAATCGCAATACACCTGATTTTACTTTTGGTGGTGGATCGAAAACATGCTCATCAACTGTGAAAAGATATTCTGCATCATAGAAAGCTTGGGCTAAAACGGATAAGATGCCATATACTTTACTTCCTTTTTTTTCACAAATGCGTTCGGCTACTTCTTTTTGAAACATTCCTGAAAATTCAGGTATTTGGTCTCTCATTTCTAATGTTTTGAAAACAATTTGTGTAGAAATATTATAAGGGAAGTTACCAATAATGGCAAATTGTTCGTTATTAAAAACTTCATTTAAATTATACTTTAAAAAGTCTTTTGAGATAATATGTCCATGTAATTTTGGATAATTTTCTTCTAAATAGGTTACTGATTCTGTGTCAATCTCAATAACATTTGTTTCAATTGGTTTGTCCAAAAGATATTTAGTAAGCACACCCATTCCTGGTCCTATTTCAAGGATTTTTTCATATCCTTTGTAAGATAAAGTATTGGCTATATTTTTTGCAACACTTTCATCTTTTAAGAAATGTTGTCCTAGGTGTTTTTTTGCTTTTACTGACATATTTAGAAGTTAGAAGTTAGAAAAAAGAAGTTAGAAAAAAGTAAATCATAACTTCAGAGAAAGACAAGAATTGTATTTTAATTTTTTTGGAGAGTTAGTTTTCTCTTCCATAATGTTCACTCATTATTTCTAGCTCCGTTCTAAAGGCTAGCATTTTATCTGCAAAAAGTTCAAATCCTTCTTGACGTAATCGTGGTGCGTGATTTTTATAATAATCTTCTAGTTTTGATCTGGAATCGGTGAAATATTGAACAGAGTAAGTTGTGCCGCCCATTTCTTCATCAACTAATACTTTCACCATTCTTGCACTTGTGAAAAGACCAGTGGCTAAAACATCGTCAATGTGTTTATTTCTCATCCATTGTAACCATTGATCGTGTACGCTTTTATCAATGTTTATTGTAACGTTATATATTATCATTTTATGCTTTTATGTTTATTAAAATTGGAAACAAAGGTATTAGAATCTAATGAATTATATAGTGTTATCACCTCTTAACATTCTAAATTGTTTTCTGGCTTCGGTAAAATATATACTATCAGAATGTTCAAATACAATTTTTTCATATAAGGGTTTGGCATTTTCTATATCATTAAGTTCTTTTTGATAGATTTCGGCCGAAAAGTATAAGGCTTCGTCTATATAAATTCCGTCAGCATGATTGTCTAATATCATTTTGTAATAGGTGAGTGCTTTTTGATATTCTTTTTTTCTACTATATATGGTGGCTATTTTAAGTAATGTTTCGTCTTCAATACTGTCGCCTTTGTTTTTTTCTAAAATATTTAAAAATGCTTGTAGTGCTTCTGTTTCTTTGTTTTGATATAATAACAAATCGGCTTTTGAGAAAGCGGTTAGGGCTACTCTTGTGCTATCTTCATAGGAATTGTCTTGAATTAATAAATAGAGTTCAACAGCATCATTTGCAATTAATAAACTAGAAGATTGTTTTAATATTTTTACTTGTTGTAGTGCCCAGTCGAAATCGTTTTTGTAATAATTTGCTTTTGCCATTTTCATGCTAGCTTCATGTGCTAAAGCATCATTTTTAACATTGTCTTCTACTTGTGCATAATATAGAATAGCTTGATTGAATTTTTCATTATATACTAGTATATCGGCAAGTTCTAGTTTTACTTTTGCTTTTTCTCTAGTGCTAAATGAGAGTTCTAATGCTTTGTTTAATAAAGAAATGGCTTCTTCTGTGTTGTTTAAATTGAAGGCTTCAAAATGTGCTATTAATTTGATTAGATCTAATGAATATGGATTGTAATTGTATTGTTTTAATAAGGTGTCTAATTCTTCTTTAATTTTAGGGTAATCTTCTTGTTTTGCTTCTTTGATTTTAATTTTCATTAAAAGGGTGTGAGCAGAAATTTTCCAACTTAAGTCGTTTGTGTTGTCTATTATAAATTGTAGAATAGGGATGGCGTCTTCACTCTGATTGTCTTCTACAGCCATGTTTGCCAGTGCAACTATGTTGTCAAAGGTTTCAGGATTTCTTTTGTAAATAGCACGTTCTTGAATGAAAGCTTTTCCGTATTCTTTTTGTTGCACATATAGCCAGCTTAAAAACTGGTTCCAATATGCATCGGGTGTTTTTTGTGTTCTTAAAAGCAGGGTCTTTTTTAGATAGCTTAAAAATGTTTCATTTGCTTCGTCTGCGATGAATCGGGTTAAGTAGTTTTGAACAATTGGGGTGTTTTCTTGTTTTTGATAGGCATAATCTAATAGTTTATCGGCCATTAATTCAATGTTTCCTAATTGTCCTTGTAGTAGTGCTATTTGATAATCAAAGTTAAGATTTGGATCGCCTTTTGTTCCTGTTTCATAGGCTTTTAATGCCCACTCTAGAAGTGCTTTTTTTTCGAATATATTTCCTATTTGATACGCATAGTTTGGTCTTTCTTCAACGGCTTCAATGGCTAATTCGTAATTTTTTTTAGCTTTTGCATTTTCATTTTGAAGTTGAAAATTATATCCTAAATCTACATATAATAAAGGTTGGTAGTATTTAGCTTTTCTAGCTTCTATTGTTTTTTCAGCTTTGTCAAATTGTTTTAATTGTTGGTAGCAATCTGTTATTCTTTGGAAATAAGCATAATTTGAGGGTTGTTTTGCTGCTATTTGTTCTAGTAGAGTAAGGGCTTTGTCAAACTCTCCTTTTTCATAATAATCAATTGCTAATTGCTCATTTTGTGATGTTGCAATTAGTGAAATAAATAATGTTATTAGCAGAAGGTAGTTTTTCATTTTTCTTTAGAAAACAAATAATGTACTAAAGTAACACATTTTTGTGTCAAATTAGTACATTATTTTAGTAAGATTAACGTTTTAGTTTATAATATCAAACCCTGTATATTTTCTTAATACTTCTGGAATAACGATTCCTTCTGGTGTTTGATAGTTTTCAATTATACCTGCTAAAACTCTAGGCAATGCTAATGAGCTTCCGTTTAAAGTGTGTGCTAAATGGTTTTTGCCTTCTTTGTCTTTAAAACGTAATTTTAATCGATTTGATTGAAATGTTTCAAAGTTAGAGACAGATGATATTTCTAACCAGCGATCTTGTGCTGTTGAGAATACTTCGAAATCATAGGTTAATGCTGCTGCAAATCCCATATCTCCACCACATAATCTTAAAATACGATATGGTAATTTAAGTTCGCGTAAAATTTCTTTTACATGTTCTACCATTCCGTCTAATGCTGTGTATGAATTATCAGGATGTTCAACACGAACAATTTCTACTTTATCAAATTGGTGTAAACGATTTAATCCTCTTACATGTGAACCATAAGACCCTGCTTCTCTACGGAAACAGGGTGTGTAGGCTGTGCAAAGTATTGGTAATTCGTTTTCTGTTACTAAGACATCTCTAAATAGGTTAGTAACAGGGACTTCTGCTGTAGGAATTAAATATAGATTATCTTCTGTTGCATGATACATTTGTCCTTCTTTGTCGGGCAATTGACCTGTTCCATAACCTGAAGCTTCGTTTACCAAATGAGGTACTTGAAATTCTTGATAACCGGCATCGGTATTCTTGTCTAAAAAGTAAGTGATTAAAGCACGTTGTAATTTAGCACCTTTTCCTTTGTAAACAGGGAAACCGGCTCCTGTAATTTTTGCTCCTAAATCAAAATCAATAATGTCGTATTTTTTTACTAATTCCCAATGAGGCAATGCACCTTGGTGTAGTTTTGGTATTTCACCTTCTTCAAATATGTTTATATTTTCTTCGGGTGTTTTTCCTACTGGAACAATTTCTGCGGGAATATTTGGTAGTTTATATAACTCATCTTGTAATTGAGTAGCTACTGTATTTAAAGTTTCTGTTAGCTCTTTTGTTTGTTCTTTAAACTGAGCTGTTTTTTCTTTTAAAATTTCAGCTTTTGCTTTTTCTCCATTCTTCATTAGGGCTCCTATGTCTTTAGATACTTTGTTGGATTCTGCAAGAATGTTGTCTAGTTCTACTTGTGTAGCTCTTCTTTTTTCATCTAATTCTACAACTAGTTCTACCAAGTCTTTAGCATCTATGTTTCTTTTTGCTAATCTCTTGATAACGTCTTCCTTGTTTTCTCTAATGTAAGTTACCTGTAACATAATTTTTTAAATTTTAAAAAAGCAAATCTAATGAATTTGATATTACTTTTTAGGACTATGAGGATTAAAAAATGAAAAAATAAATGAAAAAGCGTTAAAACTATTTTATCTATGGTTACATTTTTCTTTCTACTCTTGTTTTTTACTAAAAACCGCAAAAGAAAATAAGTCATGGGGTACCACAACTACGACTTTGATAAGGGGTATATACGGGGTTGATAGGGAGTATCACCGTCTTTGACTCATCCTAAAATAATTATACAGTTTATTAAATTAATCCTAATATAGCTATACAGCGATTCTTCGTTTGGTTAATACAATTTGTTGTCTTTTTAAATACTATTACTTTTCCATACTATTTGCTCCCTCTATCCTAACCTTTGATATGAAGTATCACCCTTGCTAAAGACACTCAATTTACTCGTGTGATTTTTTTTTATTTTAAAAATAAAAAAAAATCACAACATAAAAACAACACGAAATTCCGGAATTTCGTGTACTACTTTAAAAAAAAGGATGCTTCATTGTGTTATTTTAACTATTTTAGAGTATCAAAAATTAATCAATAACAATTTAAAAATGGCAGCTTAGGGTCGATTAAAATTTGTCCACTTTTTTCTAGGAATTCCAGAATTAGTGATAGCTTAATTTGCCCAAACTGTAAAACTAAAAACTTAATAAAGAATGGCTTTACAAAAAACAAAAAGCAACAGTTTTATTGTAAAAATTGTCATAAAAGATGTATCGATTTTTTGGGAAGTTTATAGGACAATTGATCAGTAAAAAAGTAGATGGAACCAATGTAAGCCCAAGTGTTATGTAAACTTCCTTATTTGTAGGACACAAATTAAACGAAAAGCAGGACTAAACTTTTTATTAATTTGTAATTATTTTATAGGTTAATGTTATTGTTTTTTGAAAGTAAGAATAGCCTTTTTTAGATTTTAAAATAAAAATGTATCTTTGGCGTCAAATCCTTCCATTTAGGATTAAATTATTTTCTCACTTAAATACGTTTATAGCATGCAACTGTATAACACATTAAGCGCAGAAGAAAGAGTTGAGCTTATCGATCAAGCAGGACAACAAAGGCTAACTTTGTCTTTCTATGCGTATGCCAAAATTGAAGATCCAAAAAAATTTCGTGATGATTTATTTATTGCTTGGAATGCACTTGATGCTCTAGGTAGAATTTATGTTGCACATGAAGGAATAAACGCTCAAATGAGCGTTCCGGCAGAAAACTTTGAAACTTTTAGAGATACACTAGAGGTTTATTCTTTTATGAAAGGAATAAGACTCAATGTAGCAATAGAGCAAGATGATCATTCTTTTTTAAAACTTACAATTAAAGTACGCCATAAAATAGTCGCTGATGGATTGAATGATGATACATTTGATGTTACGAACAAAGGCATTCATCTTAAAGCAAAAGAATTTAATACTCTTTTAGAAGACCCAAACACTATTGTAGTTGATTTTAGGAATCATTATGAAAGTGAGATTGGACATTTTAAAGGAGCAATTACACCAGATGTAGATACATTTAGAGAGAGTTTGCCAATAATTAACGAGCAGTTAAATCAATATAAAGAAGAGAAAAATCTTCTAATGTATTGTACTGGAGGTATTCGTTGTGAAAAAGCAAGTGCTTATTTTAAACACCAAGGGTTTAAAAATGTGTATCAATTAGAAGGTGGAATTATTGAATATGCACGACAAGTAAAAATAGAAGGATTAGAAAGTAAATTTATAGGTAAAAATTTTGTTTTTGATCATCGATTAGGAGAAAGAATAACAGACGATATTATTGCTCAATGCCATCAATGTGGTGCTCCATGTGATAATCATACAAATTGTGAAAATGATGGTTGTCATTTGCTTTTTATACAGTGTGATAGTTGTAAAGAGAGTATGCAAAATTGTTGTTCTGCCGAATGTTTAGAAACTATTCATCTGCCATTGGTGGAACAGGTTAAGTTAAGAAGTGGAATTCAAAACGGAAATATGGTTTTCAAAAAAGGGAAATCTAAAGTTTTAAAATTCAAAAAAAGTGGTGATTTAGAAGATAAGCCATTAGCTAAAGTTTCAAAAACAAATAGTATTCGTCAAAAAATAGCAATAAAAAAAGTTTTGGTAGGGAAAGCAGAACATTATTATGTGAAAGCAGAAATTGGACTTTTTATTGTAGAAAATCAAGAAATAAAAATAGGAGACAAGATTTTAATTTCAGGTCCAACAACAGGGAATCAAGAATTGATTTTAGATAAAATGTTGGTAAACGGAAAAGAGACTGATGTGGCTAAAAAAGGAGATAAAATAACTTTTGAAGTTCCTTTTAGAGTTAGACTTTCAGATAAATTATTTAAAATTATTAAGTAATGACTACTTCTGGAAAAATTGAATTGATGGCTCCTGCTGGAAATTTCGAATCGATGCAGGCAGCTCTAGATAATGGTTGTGATTCAATCTATTTTGGAGTGGAGCAATTGAATATGCGGGCTCGTGCAACAGTGAATTTTGTTTTAGAAGATTTACCAGAAATTGCTCGAAGATGTAATGAAAAAAACGTTAGAACCTATTTAACGTTAAATACAATTATTTACGACCATGATTTGTCAGTTGTAAAAACGCTTTTGTCTAAGGTTAAAGAGGCGGGCATTACAGCAGTTATCGCTTCAGATCAGGCGGTAATAATGACGGCAAAAACAATGGGAATTGAAGTGCATATTTCCACGCAGTTGAATGTAACAAATATTGAAACAGTTAAGTTTTATGCTATGTTTGCTGATACAATTGTATTGTCTAGAGAATTAAGTTTACGTCAAGTAAAAAATATCACAGCCAATATAGAAAAGGAAGAAATAAAAGGGCCAAGTGGAAATTTGGTAGAAATTGAAATTTTCGGACATGGTGCTTTGTGTATGGCAGTTTCTGGGAAATGCTACCTGAGCTTGCATTCGCATAATTCTTCTGCAAATAGAGGAGCGTGTAAGCAAAATTGCAGAAAAAAATACACAGTTATAGATCAGGAATCTGGTTTTGAAATTGAAGTAGATAATGAGTATTTAATGTCCCCTAAGGATCTATGTACTTTGGATTTCTTAGATCAAGTAATAGATTCGGGAATAAAAGTGTTAAAAATTGAAGGTAGAGGTAGAGCTGCTGATTATGTGGCGACAGTTATAAAAACTTATAGAGAAGCTATTGATGCGTATTATGAAGGTGTCTTTACAAAAGAAAAAGTTGATGTATGGATGCAAACTTTAGCAACTGTTTATAATCGTGGTTTTTGGAGTGGTTATTACTTAGGTCAAAAGCTAGGAGAATGGTCAGATAATCCTGGATCTAGTGCTACACAAAAGAAAGTGTATGTGGGGAAAGGAATGCATTATTTTCCGAAATCTAATATTGCAGAATTTAAAATTGAAGCTTACGATATTAAAAAAGGAGATAAAATTTTAATTACAGGACCAAGTACAGGTGCACAAGAGCTGGTTTTAGAAGAAATGTACGTGAATGATGTAGATGCTGAAAAAGCAATAAAAGGAGATAGTTGTACTTTAAAAGTGCCTTTTAGAATTCGTTTGTCGGATAAAATGTATAAAATTGTAGCAAGTTAATGGTTGTTGTAACGTTACAAAGAGATAAATGTATTGGGTGTAATTACTGTGTAGAAATGGCTCCTAATTTATTTCAGATGTCAAAAAAAGACGGTAAAACAGTGTTGTTGAACTCAAATGACGCAAAAGGATTTTTTACATTGAAATCGCCAGATCATACAATTTTTGAAGATGGAGAGTTGGCCGTTAAAGCATGTCCGGTTAAAATTATTTCAATTAAAGAAGTCTGAAAAATAATTAAAAATGTACTATATAAAACCTATTTACGTTACCATGTAAATAGGTTTTCTTTTTTGTGTAATTTTTAGCTTGAAACCATTAACAAAATTATACTATCTTTACAACCAAATACGTTTTAGACAAGTAGTGCTGTTTACAAGCGCAATCAATATATATTCAAATTATGGCATGTAATAACTGTTCGACAGGAACAACCGATGGTGTTCCTAAGGGATGTAACAATAAAGGGTCGTGTGGCACCGGAAGCTGCAATAAATTAACTGTTTTTGATTGGTTATCAAATATGACATTACCACAAGGTCAAGAACCGTTTGACTGTGTAGAAGTAAGATTTAAAAATGGTAGAAAGGAGTTTTTTAGAAATACAGAAAAGTTAACTCTTTCAATGGGAGATGTTATTGCAACAGAATCTTCACCAGGACATGATGTTGGAATCGTGTCTTTATCAGGAGAATTAGTAAAAATTCAAATGAAAAAGAAAAATGTTCCAATTGAGAGTGAATTACCAAAAATATACAGAAAGGCGTCTCAAAAAGACATAGATATATGGAGCGAAGCGAGAAAGAAAGAAGAGATTGTTAGAATGAAAGCCCGAGAGCTGGCAATTGCGCTAAACTTGGAAATGAAAATATCAGATGTTGAATTTCAGGGAGATGGCTCAAAAGCAACCTTTTATTATACAGCAAATGATAGAGTCGATTTTCGCCAATTAATCAAAGATTTCGCTCGTGAGTTTAGTATTCGAATTGAAATGAAGCAAGTCGGGTTTCGTCAAGAAGCTTCTCGATTAGGAGGTATTGGATCTTGTGGAAGAGAGCTTTGTTGTTCAACATGGTTAACTGATTTTAGAAGTGTTAATACTTCAGCGGCAAGATATCAACAATTGTCGTTGAATCCTCAAAAATTAGCAGGACAATGTGGAAAGTTAAAATGCTGTTTGAATTATGAATTAGATACATATTTAGATGCATTAAAAGAATTTCCTGATTTAGACACTAAACTTTTTACAGAAAAAGGGAATGCAAATTGCCAAAAAGTAGACATTTTTAAAGAATTAATGTGGTTTTCTTATGAAAATCAACCAGCTCATTGGCATGTTTTATCCGTTGCTAATGTAAAGGAGATTATAGCTATAAATAAAGATAGTAAAAAAGTTGAGGCTATTGAAGATTTTGTGATTGAAACCGCTAAAGAAATTGAAAATAATTTTCAAAATGTAGTAGGACAAGATAGTTTGACTCGTTTTGATAATAAAACAAGAAAAAAACCTAATAAAAACAGTAATAATAAGACTAATAATAAGAATAAAAAGCGTCGTAAACCAACAAATTTTAAAAATGATTCTAAAAAGGAATAACGCAGTATTATTTTTTATAATTTTTGTACTCTTTTTTTCTTGTGATAAAAAAAGAGTATTTGATGAATACAAAGGAGTTAATGGAAATTGGGAAACAACAGATACTATTCAGTTTGTTTTTGATCAAAAAGATACAATAAATCCATATAATTTATTTCTAAATATTCGAAATACAAATGAGTATCCATTTAATAACTTGTTTCTTATAGTGTCGCTTAAGCAGCCTGATAGTTTAGTAAAAATTGATACTTTGGAATTTGCAATGACAAAGCCTGATGGGTCATTATTAGGAGAAGGTTTTTCGGACATTAAAGAAAGTAAATTGTGGTATCAAGAAAATTTTAAATTTAAGCAAGCAGGGAAGTATACTGTAAAAATTCAACATGCACTAAGAGAAACAGGTAGTGTTTCAGGAATTGAAGAATTAAAAGGAGTTACAGATATAGGTTTCAGAATTGAAAAAACAAAATAATTATGGCTACGAAAAAAAAAGAAACTAATAATTACTCTAAATATATTAAGATTTTTTGGAAGACTTTTTTGTTTGGTCTTACAAGTGTAATTCTATTATTTTTATTTGCTTCATGGGGTTTTTTTGGAGCAATGCCAACTTTTGAAAATTTAGAAAATCCTGATTCTAATGTAGCTACAGAAATCATATCTTCTGATGGAGTGGTTTTAGGAAAATTCTATACTCAAAATAGGATTCCTGTGAAATATGAAGATTTACCTAAAGATCTTATAAATGCTTTAATTGCTACAGAAGATGAGCGTTTTTATGAGCATTCTGGAATTGATCCAAGAGGAACAATAAGGGCAATTGTAAAACTAGGAACCGATGGAGGAGCAAGTACTATTAGTCAGCAGTTAGCGAAGTTGTTGTTTCATGGGGAACGTTCTAGAAATAAAATTGTTGCTGTTGTTCAAAAAATAAAAGAATGGATCATTGCAGTTCGTTTGGAAAGACAATACACAAAAAAGGAAATCATTGCAATGTATTTAAATCAGGTAGATTTTGTAAATGGAGCTATAGGTATTCGTTCAGCTTCAAAAATCTATTTTAATAAAGAACCTAAAGATTTAAAAGTTGAAGAAGGAGCAGTTCTTGTCGGAATGTTAACAAATCCTTCTTGGTTTAATCCCAATCGTGAAACTAGAAAGAAATTAGTTCTAGATAGAAGAAACACTGTTTTAGGGCAAATGGTTAGAAGTGGTTTTTTAACAGAAGCAAAAAAAATAGAATTGCAAAACACACCACTTGTTCTTGATTTTAAGCCTGAAAGCCATAATGAAGGAATTGCAACATATTTTAGAGAATATCTAAAGGGGTATATGAAAGACTGGGTTAAAGAGCATAAAAAAGATGATGGTTCTGAGTATGATATATATAGAGACGGTTTAAAAATATACACAACGATTGATTCGCGTATGCAAAAGTATGCGGAAGAATCAGTAGAAGAACATTTGACAAATTTACAAGCTAAGTTTTTTGAACTGGCAAAAGGAAAGAAAAATGCGCCTTTTGTTAATCTATCTGATGTAGAAACTGAAAAAATAATTAAGAGATCAATGAAAAACTCTGAGAGATGGAGAATTTTAAAAGAAGACGGAAAGTCGGATGCTGAAATTCTAAAATCTTTTGAAGTTAAAGCAAAAATGAAAATATTCTCTTGGAAAGGTGAAAAAGACACCATAATGACACCAAGAGATTCTATTATTTATTACAAACATATGCTTCAAACTGGAATGATGGCAATGGAGCCGCAAACAGGTCATATAAAGGCATGGGTTGGTGGGAATAATTATAAATATTTTCAGTATGATCATGTTGGACAAGGAGCAAGACAAGTAGGTTCAACATTTAAACCGTTTGTTTATTCAACTGCTATTGAGCAATTAGGGATGTCTCCATGTGATTCTATTATTGATGGTCCATTCACAATGCCAAAAGGAAGATGGGGAATATCATCTAGTTGGACACCAAGAAACTCAAGTCATAAATATTATGGGATGAAAGACTTGAAGTTTTGTTTGGCTAATTCTATAAATACAGTTTCGGCTAAGTTGATGGATAGAGTAGGTCCTAAAGCAGTTGTTAATATGGCACATGACTTAGGTGTTACTACAGATATTCCAGAACAACCAGCAATTGCATTAGGTGCTGTAGAAATTACAGTGAGTGAAATGGTTGGGGCGTTTAGTACTTTTGTTAATCAAGGAGTTTATATAAAACCAACATTTATTACAAGAATTGAAGATAAAAACGGTGTGATTTTAGAGCAAATTATTCCAGAGTCTAAAGATGTAATGAATAAAGATGTAGCTTATGCTATAGTAAAGTTAATGGAAGGGGTAGTGCAATCAGGAACAAGTGCGCGTCTTAGAAACGGAAGTGTAAGAGGATTGACAAATTATAAATATAAATTTAATAATCCAATAGCAGGGAAAACAGGAACTACTCAGAATAATTCAGATGGTTGGTTTATAGGTATGGTGCCTAATCTTTCTGCGGGAATATGGGTTGGAAATGAAGATAGAGCTGCACACTTTAGAAGTACAAATTTTGGACAAGGAGCGACAATGGCATTACCAATATGGGGATTGTTTATGGATAAATGTTATAAGGATAAAGAATTAAATGTCTCTAAAGGTGCATTTGAAAGACCTGATAAGATTTCTATTAGTGTAGACTGTGATAAGGCGAAAGTTACTACAGATTCTATTGATGTTGATGCTCCAGATATGAATGAATTTGATCTTTAAATAAACATAGAAAATATTATGATTAATCGTAGAGTAAATAACGTTGAAGAGGCTTTACAAGGGATTGAGAATGGAATGACTATAATGTTGGGAGGTTTTGGGCTTTGTGGAATTCCTGAAAACAGTATTGCTGAATTAGTAAGTAAAAGAGTTACAGATTTAACTTGCATATCAAATAATGCAGGAGTTGATGATTTTGGATTAGGGTTATTGTTGCAAAATCGTCAAATAAAGAAAATGATTTCTTCTTATGTAGGAGAAAATGCAGAGTTTGAAAGACAAATGCTTTCTGGAGAACTAGAAGTGGAATTAACACCGCAAGGGACATTAGCAGAGAAATGTCGTGCGGCTCAAGCAGGTATTCCGGCTTTTTTCACGCCTGCAGGTTATGGAACTGAAGTGGCAGAAGGAAAAGAAGTGAGAGATTTTAATGGTAAAATGCACGTTATGGAACATGCTTTTAAAGCAGATTTTGCTATAGTAAAAGCGTGGAAGGGAGATGAAGCTGGAAATCTTATCTTTAAAGGAACGGCCAGAAACTTTAATGCTGTAATGGCAGGAGCAGGGAAAATTACAATTGCTGAGGTTGAAGAATTAGTTCCAGCAGGAACTTTAGATCCGAATCAAATTCATATTCCAGGAATTATGGTAAACCGTATTTTTAAAGGAGAAAAGTTTGAAAAGAGAATTGAGCAACGAACTGTAAGACAAAAATAATCATGGCATTAGATAAAAATCAAATAGCGCAAAGAATTGCTAAAGAAGTAAAAGATGGTTATTACGTAAACCTAGGTATTGGAATCCCAACATTAGTTGCAAATTATGTTAGGGAAGATATTTCTGTAGAATTTCAAAGTGAAAACGGTGTTTTAGGAATGGGGCCTTTCCCTTTTGAAGGAGAGGAAGATGCAGATATTATAAATGCAGGAAAACAAACTATAACTACTTTACCAGGGGCTAGTTTTTTCGATTCTGCTTTTAGTTTTGGAATGATTCGTAGTCAAAAAGTAGATTTAACAATTTTAGGAGCAATGGAAGTTTCCGAAAATGGAGATATTGCAAACTGGAAAATTCCAGGGAAAATGGTTAAAGGAATGGGAGGAGCAATGGATTTGGTTGCATCAGCAGAGAATATAATTGTAGCGATGATGCATGTAAATAAAGCAGGTGAATCTAAGCTTCTTAAAAGTTGTTCACTTCCATTAACAGGTGTTAAGTGTGTTAAAAAAATTGTTACTGAATTAGCAGTAATAGAAATTACTGAAAAAGGATTTAAGTTACTAGAAAGGGCACCAGGAGTTTCTGTTGATGATATTAAAAAGGCAACTGAAGGAACTTTAATAATTGAAGGGGAAATTCCAGAAATGATATTGTAAGTTTCTAATATTTAAATATTTATAAAAGCTGTGTTGAAAAACATGGCTTTTTTTGTTACATTTTGCCAGAACACTTAAAAATTTGTTAAAATACTTAAAATAAAGTGATATTTATTGGTAGAAATAACTGTTTGTTGAATTTAATGTTATTTTTTTGTTAAATTCGCAGCGTATTTATAAATATCAAACAAAATAAACAACAAACAACTATTTTTATTATGGTAAGAAAAAACTATTTCAGTAGGCTGCTATTTGCAGGCCTGTTATTCTCTATGTCAAATTCTTTTGGACAAACAGAAATGGAGAGAAAACAAATTACAAATGAATATAATGTTCAGCAAATCACAAAAATGTCAAATTCATTTCTTGAAAAAGAAAAAGCTAATAAAAAGGCTGCAATTGAATTTGCAAAAAGTAACAATATACCAATATATGTTAATTTAAAAGATGGAGGCTATGCAGAGCTACAAAGAGTAGATGCAGACGGAAGTTTAATTTATTATAGCACTTTTAATGTTGCAGCAGCAAAATCTACAAGAGCCAATCACCTTCACTCAGGTGGAAGTTTAGGATTAAATTTAAATGGACAAAACATGATTGCTTATGTTTGGGACGGTGGTCATGCTAGAGTAACACACCAAGAATATGATGGTGCTGGCGGATCAAATCGTGTAAGTGTTGAAGATGCAGCATCTGAAGGAGGAACTCAGTTAAATTTTCATGCAGCGCATGTTACAGGGACTATCGCAGCTTCTGGTGTAGTAGCAAATGCAAAAGGAATGGCTCCGCAATCTAGAGTAAGAGGGTATATGTGGAATAATGATTTGTCTGAAGCGACTAGTGCTGCGGCAAATGGGATGCTTATTTCTAACCATTCATACGGATTCCGTTCAGATCTTGTTCCGGATTATTATTTTGGAGCATATATTAATGATTCTAGAGATTGGGATAATTTAATGTATAACGCACCTAATTATTTAATGGTTGTAGCTGCAGGAAATGATGGAGGAACTAATTATAACTCACAGCCATTAAATAGCAGTTTTCCTCAATATGATAAATTAACAGGTCATTCAACTTCAAAAAATAACTTGGTTGTTGCGAACGCACAAGATGCAAATATTGATTCTAGTGGAAATCTTATTTCAGTTTCAATAAACGGTGGTAGTAGCCAAGGTCCAACAGATGATTTAAGAATTAAGCCAGATATTACAGGTAATGGTACAAGTGTTTATTCAACATATCAAAATAGTGATACAGCATATCAATCAATATCAGGAACGTCAATGGCTTCTCCTAATGTTGCAGGTACCTTATTGTTGTTACAACAGCATTATAATAATATAAATGGAAGTTTTATGCGTTCGGCAACATTAAAAGGAGTGGCGATGCATACTGCTGATGATGCGGGTTCTAATGGTCCTGATGCAATCTATGGATGGGGACTTTTAAATGCAAAAAGAGCGGCACAAGCAATATCTCAAAATGGAAATCAATCAATAGTGAGCCAAAGAACATTACAGCCTGGTCAGTCTTATTCAGTAACAGTTAATAGTGATGGAATTAATGATTTATTAGCGTCTATTAGTTGGACAGATCCTGCGGGAACAGCTACTACAGCTACTAACTCATCAACTGCAAAATTGGTTAATGATTTAGATATTAGAATTACGAAATCTGGTACAACGTATTTTCCATGGAGATTAACAGGAGTAAATACTAACGGATTAGGAGATAATGTTAAAGATAATTTTGAAAGAATAGATGTGTCTAATGCTTCAGGTCAATATACAATAACGGTTACACATAAAGGTTCTTCATTATCAGGAGGTAGTCAAAATTATACTTTAATTGTTACGGGAATTACAAATACATCTACAGTTTGTAATGCTACTACTCCTTTAAATTTAAATAATTCAAATACAACATCATCTAGTACTTCATTAAGCTGGTCTTCAGTAGTAGGGGCAACGTATGAAGTTAGATATAAAACTACAACATCGTCAACTTGGACAACGGTTGCTTCGGCTTCTAATGGATTAGTTCTTACAGGACTTTCTTCAAGTACAGATTATGAAGCGCAAGTAAGAAGTATATGTCCAGATTCAGGAACTTCAGCATATTCGGCTTCTAAGCTTTTTTCTACTTTAGGAGGTTCTACAGTGACATATTGTACATCTAAAGGGAATAGTGTTGCAGATGAATTTATTGATTTTGTAGGGTTAAATAATGTGTCAAATTCTACAGGGGCTAATGGAGGATATGGAGATTTTACTAGTTTAGTGGCAAACTTGCCTTATGGATCAAATACTATAAACTTTAGTGCTGGCTTCACAGGATCATCGTATAATGAATATTGGTCTGTTTGGATTGATTATAATAAAAATGGAACTTTTGAAAGTTCAGAGAGAGTTGTAAATGGATCATCTACAAGTAGTGGAACACTATATTCAACTTTTACAGTTCCTTCAACGGCTTTGTCAGGAAATACAAGAATGAGAATTCAAATGAAATATAATTCGAACTCAACAGCTTGTGAAACTTTTTCTTATGGTGAAGTAGAAGATTATACAGTAAATATCGGAGGTTCTGCGGCTCTTAATTTTGTAAACACAAATGAAGAATTAGGAAATAATAGTGGAAATTATGATTTTAATTTGTTCCCAAATCCTGTTCAAAATATGTTAAATATAAATGTATATGATAATAGAGCAGTTACTTTTTCAATATATAATTTAGTAGGTCAAAAAGTAAAATCTGGAAACAATATTGAGTCAGGAATAGATGTTTCTAAGTTATCTTCTGGAATGTATATAGTAGAAGTAAATGATGGACAGAAAACGATTTCTAAAAAATTTGTAAAAGAATAATTTTTGATTAATTTTATAAAAACGCCTTGATTTTCAAGGCGTTTTTTTATTCCGAAAACTTAGATTAGTTTTGTAAAAAAAAGAAATGAGTTTTTCAAAAGTGATATTAAAGCAAGGAAAAGAAAAGTCAATACTTAGACGTCATCCTTGGGTTTTTAGCGGAGCAGTTTATGGAGTAAGTAAAGAGTTGTATGATGGAGAAATGGTGGATGTTGTAGATAATAATGAGAAGCATCTTGGAACAGGTTTTTTTAGTGATAGAGGAAGTATTGTTGTCCGATTATTAACTTTTAAAGATGAAGTATTTGATACTGATTTTTGGAAAGTTAAGTTAGAATCAGCATGGAGCCTTAGAACAAAACTACTTGATTTTAATGAAACAAATGCTTTTCGATTAATACATGGAGAAGGAGATGGAATTCCAGGGCTAATAGTAGACTATTATAATAAAAACTGGGTTATTCAAGCGCATTCTTCGGGGATTTATTTGCAAATCGAAGAAATTGCAAAAATTATCAAGGTTAATTTTCCCGAATATTGTGAAACAATCTATTGTAAAAGTAGTGGAACATTGCCACAGACAGGAAATGATTTCTTTTTATATGGTGATACATCAGAAACTATTGCAAAAGAGAATAATATAAAATTTGCTGTCAATTGGGTAGAAGGTCAAAAAACTGGTTTTTTTCTTGATCAGAGAGATAATAGAAAATTATTGAGTGAATATGCTAAAGGAAAAAAAGTGTTGAATACGTTTTGTTATACAGGTGGTTTTTCAATATATGCTATGAGTGCAGGTGCAGAGTTAGTAACATCTGTTGATATTTCTCAAAAAGCAGTTGATTTGGCAGATAAAAATATGGAATTAAATTTTCCAAATGCAAATCATAAACCAGTTGCTTCTGATGTTTTTGAGTATATGAAAGAGAATCATAAAGAGTATGATGTAATAATATTGGATCCTCCAGCATTTGCAAAAAGCATAAAAAGCAAACATACAGCAACTCAAGCATATAAAAGACTTAATATAGCGGGATTAAAAGCATTAGCACCAAAAGGAATTTTATTTACTTTTTCTTGCTCGCAAGTAATTGATGATGTTTTGTTTTATAATACCATAGCAGCAGCAGCAATTGAAACAGGAAGAAATATTAGAGTACTTCATAAATTATCTCAAGGACCAGATCATCCTATAAATATATATCATCCTGAAGGTCATTATTTAAAAGGATTGGTTCTTTTTGTTGAATAATTTTTATTATTTTATAATAATTATATTAAAAAACTGAATATTTTAATATAATTTAACAAAAAATATAGCTTTGTTGTAAAATTATATTTTTATTCTTATCTACCTTTGTTTTTCTAACCAAACAATTAAAAACTAATTAATTATGAAAAACAGATGGCAAAAAAACCTCGGAATTGTCCTGCTTTTTTCTTCATCATTTTTATCCACAGCTCAGGTTTTAGATAAAAATGTGAAGGAGAAAGTATATGATGAAAAAGGGCAACCTGCATTGATAATCTTTAATGAGAATTCAAATGTATCAAATAAAGACTTTCAAAGCGTTCTAAAAGAAAATCTTAAACTAGGAACAGATTTTAATTTTGTAAAAATTAAGGATGAAGTAGATAATTTAGGAATTGTTCATGAAAAGTTTCAACTGTATTACAGCTCTGTAAAAATAGAATTTGCAACGTATACAATCCATTCTAATAAGGGGAAAATTATCTCAATGAGTGGAGACGTGTATAATGTTAAAACAGTTGATTTAAATCCAATATTGAATAGTAGTACTGCATTAGAACTTGCCAAAAAAGCAGTAGGAGGAAGTTCTTTTTTATGGGAAGACAAAAAAGAATCATCTTTAATAAATTATACTAAACCTCAAGGTGAATTGGTATTGCTTCCTGATATGGGAAATATTGGTATTGAAAGAGAAAATGCACAATTAATATTAGCTTATAAATTTGATATTTATTCAACAAATCCAGTGAGTAGAGGAGATGTTTATGTTGATGCAAAATCAGGTAAAATTTTATTTTACAATGCAACAATTAAGCATGCAACAAATTTTGGACATGGATCAGCTCATTTATTTACTAAAAATCATGCATGTATATCAAATGATAATAGTTTTGCTATTACAAAAACACTAGAAACTTTGATTACAGGTACTGCTGCAACAAGGTATAGTGGAAGTAAAAATATTGAGACAACATTAAGTGGCGGAAGTTATATTCTAAAAGATAATACGAGAGGTAATGGTGTTAATACGTACGATATGAATACAGGAACTAATTATGGTTCAGCGGTTAATTTTACGGATAATGATAACAATTGGACAACAGCCGAACATAGCGCAAACAAAGATAATGGAGCATTAGATGCGCATTGGGGAGCAGAAATGACTTACGATTATTGGAGTTCAAAACACAATAGAAATAGTTTTAATAATTCTGGAGCAGCAATTAATAGTTATGTGCATTATAGTTCTAATTATGATAATGCATTTTGGGATGGTTCAAGAATGACTTATGGAGATGGTAGTGGAACCTATTTTGATATATTAACCTCATTAGATGTAGCTGCTCATGAAATAGGACATGCAGTGTGTACATATACCGCAAATTTAGCTTATCAAAGAGAATCTGGAGCTTTAAATGAAGGGTTTTCAGATATTTGGGGTGCAACAGTAGAGTTTTATGCAGCGCCTAATAAGCAAACTTGGTTAATTGGGGAAGATATAGAGAGACGTTCTGGTCATACATCACTTCGTTCAATGAGTAATCCTAAAAGTGAAGGACAACCTGATACTTATGGAGGAACCTATTGGAAAAATCCAAACTGTGGAACACCAACACAATCAAATGATTATTGTGGAGTTCATACAAATAGTGGTGTATTAAATCATTGGTTTTACATTTTGGTTCAAGGAAAATCAGGAACTAATGATATTGGAAGTCCATATAATGTTACAGGAATTGGAATGGATAAGGCTGCAAACATTGCTTATAGATTAGAGAGTGTATATTTATCGGCTAATTCAACTTTTGCTAACGCACGTACTTATGGTATTCAAGCAGCTATAGATTTATATGGAGATGCATCTGCTGAGGTAATTGCAACAACTAATGCTTTTTATGCAGTAGGAGTTGGTTCAGCTTATTCAGGTGGAGGAAACCCAACAACATGTTCAACAACAATAACAACTTTTCCTTATTCTGAAGGATTTGAAAATACTTTGGGAGCATGGACACAAGGATCAGGAGATGATTTCGATTGGATAATTAATTCAAACGGAACACCATCTACTAATACAGGACCTTCTGGTGCTGCTCAAGGCACATATTATGTATATGTAGAAGCTTCAAGTCCTAATTATTCAAACAAATCAACAATATTAAACTCACCTTGTTATGACCTGAGTAGTACTTCTTCAGCGACATTTACTTTTAAATATCACATGTATGGGGTTGCTGGTATGGGAGGATTAAAATTACAAGCTAGCACTAATGGAACATCATGGACTGATGTTTGGACAAAATCTGGAAATCAAGGAAATTCATGGTTAGATGCTTCAGTTGATTTAGCTTCTTATGCAGGAGATACGGTTAGGTTAAGATTTGTAGGTTCAACAGGGACAACCTGGCAAGGTGATATTGCAGTAGATGATATTTCATTATCAACTGGAATAGTAAATCCTCCAACCTGTACTAATGTAAATGTAAATTTAACTTTTGATAATTATCCTGAAGAAACAAGTTGGCAGATATTAAATTCAGCAAGTCAAGTAGTAGAATCAGGAGGAACTTATGGTAGTCAAGCTGATGGTTCTTCGTTGACTATTACAAAATGTTTAGCCGCTGGATGTTATACTTTTAAAATTAATGATACCTATGGAGATGGAATGTGTTGTTCGTATGGTAATGGGAGCTATACTGTAACATCTGGAGGAACTACTTTAGCTTCTGGGGGAAATTTTGGAGCAAGCCAATCAACAAATTTTTGTGTAGGAACAACAGGTTTAGTTTCAAATATCAATACTGTAACAGAAATTAAACAAGGAATTGATTTTGAAATGTATCCAAATCCAGTAAAGGGTGATGTTTTAAATGTTATTTCTAATGATGGAATGAAAGATTATAAAGTGTTTAATTTATTTGGGCAACTAGTTTTAGAAGGTCAAATTAAAGATAATCAGGTTAATGTATCAAAATTAAGTACAGGAGTTTATGTTATAGAATTAAACACCTACAAAGAGAAAATAACAAATAAGTTTATTAAAGAGTAAGTTTTTTGAGTTAAGTTAAGTGAAAAAGGCTGTTCTAAATTTTTTAGACAGCCTTTTTATATTATAATCAAACTAAGAATTATTACAGATTGGCAAAGAAATCATTTCCTTTATCATCAGTGATAATAAAAGCAGGAAAATCTTTAACTGTAATTTTTCGTACAGCTTCCATTCCAAGTTCTTCAAAATCGACTACTTCAACTTTTAAAATATTGTCTTTTGCTAAAATTGCCGCAGGACCACCTATAGAACCTAAATAAAATCCACCATATTTAGCACAAGCATTTGTAACTTGTTGTGATCGATTTCCTTTAGCAAGCATAATCATACTTCCGCCAGCAGCTTGAAATTCATCTACATAAGGGTCCATTCTTCCAGCAGTAGTAGGACCAAAACTTCCAGATGGCATTCCTTCAGGAGTTTTTGCAGGACCAGCATAATATATTGGATGGTTTTTGAAGTATTCAGGCATTGGTTTACCAGAATCTAACAATTCTTTTATTTTGGCATGAGCAATATCGCGAGCTACTATAACTGTTCCATTTAATTTCAAACGAGTTTTAATAGGATATTTTGTTAATTCAGCCAATATTTCTTTCATTGGTTTATCTAAATCAATAATAACAGGTTCTTCTAAATGAGGAGCAACTTTAGGTAAAAACTGACCTGGATTAGTTTCTAATTGTTCTACAAAGATACCCTCTTTAGTAATTTTTCCTTTAATATTTCTGTCAGCAGAACATGATACACCTAATCCTACAGGACAAGAAGCAGCATGACGAGGTAAGCGAATTACACGAACATCATGAGTGAAATATTTTCCTCCAAACTGAGCTCCAATAGCACTTTCTTGACAAATTTTTTGTACTCTTTTTTCCCATTCTAAATCTCTAAAAGCTTGTCCAGACATATTTCCAGATGTAGGTAAATGATCAAAATAACCTGCAGAAGCTTTTTTTACAGCAGCTAAATTTGCTTCTGCTGAAGTTCCGCCAATAACTAAAGCTAAATGGTAAGGAGGACAAGCTGAGGTTCCTAAATCTTTAATTTTTTCACGAATAAACTCGTCCATCGATTTTTCATTCAATAACGATTTTGTTTTTTGATATAGAAAAGTTTTATTAGCAGAACCACCACCTTTTGCTAAAAATAAAAACTCATAAGAATTCCCTTTTTTTGCATAAATATCTATTTGAGCAGGAAGATTTGATCCAGAGTTTTTTTCTTCAAACATGCTAATAGGCACAATCTGAGAATAACGTAAATTTTTCTTTTGATACGTGTTGAAAATTCCTTTGGATAACCATTCAGCATCATCAACACCAGTATAAACATTTTCTCCTTTTTTCCCCATTACAATAGCAGTTCCTGTATCTTGACAAGAAGGAAGTTCACCATCAATTGCTACAGAAGCATTTTGTAATAAATTATAGGCAACAAAACGATCATTATCTGTTGCTTCAGGATCATTTAAAATATTTTGCAAACTTTGTAAATGTTTCGTTCTAAGCATAAACGAAACATCATTCATAGCTACTTCAGAAAGAAGTTCTAATCCTTTTGGATCAATTGTTAAAATTTCTCGATCTCCTAGTTTTTCTACTTTTACAAATTCAGAAGATATTTTTTTGTATTTAGTATCATCTTTTTCAATAAGATAAGGGTCTTGGTATATAAAATCCATTGTATTAGTTTTTAGAAGCGTAAAGTTACGGAATGTTTAAAAATTACGAAGTGATTCTTTTCTGCTTTTCAAATTTTAGGTATATTTTATAATTATTCTAAAGTAAATAGTTTCAGTTTTATAAAAGACTAATTATAATTTAATAAAGAAAAGTTAAAAAATATTATTATTTTTATCAAGTCTAAATAAATAAAAAATGAAATCAAATATTATTATTGCAGATAGCCAAAATTTATATAGGATAGGGCTAAAACATGTATTGAAGAAACATTTTAATAGTTTGACAATTACTGAATTGTCAACAAAGAGAGAATTGATAAAAACCCTTAATAATACAGAAATAGATTATCTTTTTATAGATGTTAATAATGTAATTGATATAGAGAAAAGAGATGTTTTAAATATAAATAAATTATTCCCTACGTGTAGAATTATAATTATTACGTGTTTTCACAACGAGTTTGAAGATGAGTTTCTGTATAAAAAGGAGATAAGTGGTTATATCTGTAAGAATAGTCAAGAACAAGTGTTTTATGAAGCATTAATTAAAATACAGAGGAATGATAGATATATATGTAATCAAATTTTAAATAGCGTTTTAGAAAATAACCTTGTTAAACAACAGAATGATTGCAATCATTTAACAACTCGGGAAATTGAAATATTAAAATTAATAGCTCAAGGGAAAACAGGAAATCAAATTGCTTCAATTTTATTTATAAGTGTTCATACTTTTCGTACTCATAGAAAAAATATAATGAAAAAAACTAGTGCAAATTCAACATCTAAGCTTGTTTTATATGCATTAAAAAGTAGTATTGTTTAAAAGAATCTACTCCAAAAATGGTATTTTTAAATACTCTCAATAATCAATTAAATTACCATTATTTTAGTATTTGTTTCTATTTATTTTGACTCTAATTTTGTTTCTCTTTTTAGAATTAATCTAAATAAAAATAAAAAATGAACATTGTCAAGCAAACTAATCAAAACACAAATGAGGCTATAATAAGCCAAGATATCTTTAAACAATATGTTTTCTCAAATGAAAAAAGTAGTATTACAAATTATAAAAATAGCATGAAAAAAGCAATTCATGTTATAAGTAAGCATGTTAAAAAGAGAAAAACTCCTTTTACAGGAACTTCTATTAAAAATATAAAAGAAAGAATTGAAAGTATAAAACTTGAAAATTTTAAAGGACAACACTCATTGAATTATGTTTTAGAAGAACTGAAAGAAATTTATTTAAATGATTGTGTTCATTTTCATAATCCTAAATATATAGCACACTTAAATTGCCCTATTTTAACACCAACACTAGTTGCAGAAGCGTTTATTTCATCTCTTAATTCTTCTATGGATACTTGGGATCAAAGTACAGGAGGCACATTTATTGAACTAAAATTAATCGAGTGGACTCTAGGAATTATGGGATATCCAAAAGAAGGAGATGGCATTTTTACAAGTGGTGGAACTCAATCTAACTTAATGGGGCTTTTATTAGCTAGGGATTATTATATAAAAAACAATTATGATATTGATCCAAAGATGGATGGATTACCTTCCGAAGCTTCAAAATTTAAAATATTATGTTCAGAAGTAAGTCATTTTAGTTTAAAGAAGAATTTAAGTTTACTTGGATTAGGGCAAAATGCAGTAGTTCCAGTTTCTGTTGATTCTGATTTTAAAATGAATATTACAAAGTTAGAACAAGCTATAAGAAAACAAAAAGAGCTAGGAAATATACCTATTGCAATTGTAGGAACCGCAGGAACAACAGATTTTGGTTCAATTGATCCATTAATAGAGATTTCAAGAATTGCGAAGAAAAATTCTTTATGGTTTCATGTAGATGCAGCTTATGGAGGTGGTTTATTAATAAGTGAGACACATAAAAATAAACTAAAAGGAATTGAATTGTCTGATTCTGCTACTATAGATTATCACAAAACATTTTATCAACCAGTAAGTTCAAGTGGCTTTTTTATGAGAGATAAGTCATTTGTAGATTATATAAAATATCATGCAGATTACCTTAATTCTAAAGAACAAGAAGAAGAAGGAATTCCAAATATGGTTAAGAAATCAATACAAACTACTAGACGTTTTGATGCACTTAAACTATGGTTCACATTAAGAATTATTGGAGTAGAAGGATTAAGTTCATATTTAGAAAAAGCAGTTGAAAATGCTCAGTTCACAGCAAACTTTTTGAGAGAAAGAAAAGATTTTGAAATGATACACAATCCAGAAATTAGTGCAATTGTTTTTAGATATACTCCATTTTTTGGGAATGATGTTTCTTATTGTAATTTAAATAGTTACATAAGAAAAGCAATTTTTAATGAAGGGAAAGCAATTATAACCAGTACTAAAGTAAATGATGAGGTTTTCTTGAAATTCACATTGCTTAATCCGCTTACAACAACTCAGGATATTGAAGAAGTAATAGCACTTATTATTCATCACGGACAACAATATTCTTTAAAAAATTAATAAAAATGAAAAATATAACATACGATTTTATAGCCATAGGTGTTGGTCCATTCAATTTAGGACTGGCATGTTTAACACAACCAATTGAAAATTTGAATGGTGTTTTTTTTGATAAAAATGAATCTTTTAATTGGCATCCAGGAATGTTATTACAAGATACAACATTGCAAATTCCGTTTCTTGCTGATTTAGTTACATTAGCTGACCCAACAAGCCCATTTAGCTTTTTAAATTATAGTAAAGAACAAGGGAAAATGTATTCTTTTTATATTAGAGAAAACTTTTTATTATTACGAAACGAATACAATCAATATTGTCAATGGGCAATAAAAAAATTGCCTAATGTGTTTTTTAGTACTGAAGTTATACAAATAGATTATAATGAATCAGATGCATTATATAGTGTAACCACAAAATGCACAAAAACAAACGATATAAAGACTTATAATACTAAAAAGCTCATTCTAGGAACTGGAACATCTCCTCATGTTCCAAAATCATGTGAAATACTAAAAGAAAAAGCAATTCATTCTTCTGCATATATTCAAAATAAAGAAGAGTTACAAAAGCAAAAATCAATTACAGTTTTAGGTAGTGGTCAAAGTGCAGCAGAAGTTTTTAATGATTTACTACAAGAAATAGATGTATATGAATATCAATTAAATTGGATAACACGTTCTCCTCGATTTTTCCCAATGGACTATAGTAAATTAACTCTTGAAATGACTTCTCCAGAGTATGTAGACTATTTTTATAATTTACCCGAAAACAAAAGAGAAGAATTGTTAAAAGAACAAAAAATATTGTATAAAGGAATTAATAAAGATTTAATAGGGAATATTTTTGATACTATATATAGTAAAAAAGTGATTAAAGAAATAGATGTTAATTTAAGAACAAATTCAGAATGTATAAAATCTAATTATAACAAAGAAACAGGATATTTTGAATTAGAACTTCATCAAATAGAGCAAGATAAAAAATATCGTCATACTACGGAAGCGCTAATCTTAGCAACAGGATATAACTATAAACTTCCAGAATTTCTTAACGGAATTAAAAATAGAATTAAGTGGGATAAAAAAGAACGATTTGCTACTCATAGAAATTATAGTATAGATGTAAATGCTAATGAAATATTTGTTCAAAATGCAGAGTTACATACTCATGGTTTTGTTACTCCAGATTTAGGAATGGCATGCTATAGAAATTCTTATATCATTAAAGAACTAACAGGAAAAGAATATTATTCTATTGAAAAGCAAATTGCATTTCAACAATTCGGAGTAGAAAAAGAAGAAGTAATCTCTTCAGAAGTATTTGAATTAATTCTTTAATAAAGATATGGAGAAGAAAAGAATAGCAGCTATTGACTTTGCACGAGGAATTAGTGTTTTATTGGTTATCATTGTTCACACCATGCTTATATATGGAAGTATTCAAACTCAAACCCAAACACTTTTAGGAGAAATTATTTTATGGATGGGAAGAGGAACACCTATGTTTCTTGTAATAATGGGAATTTCATTTAACCAATCGAGTAGACAACATTTTAGTGCAATATGTAAAAGAGCATTAATAATTCTTTTAATAGGTTATGGATTAAATATATTAAAATTTTGGGTGCCAGAATATATTTTTGGAGGACTTCCACAAAGGTTTGTTGAGGCATACGGACTAATATCTCAAACACTTGATTCGGCATTGTTTTTCTTATGTTTAGGAGATATTTTACAACTTGCAGGAATTACACTTTTTATTATTGCATGTATTAATCATTTTAGTCAGAATAAATGGATTCCTTTGATAATAGGACTAATAATTATTTCTCTCTCTAAAGAAATGAGTGGATATAGAATAGGTATTGCAGGAATAGACTATTTATGTGATCTCTTCTTTAGTAATAAATTCAATGTTTACTTTCCTGTTTTTCCTTGGAGTTCATTCATTTTAATAGGTATTTTTTTAGGAAAATGGTACAAAGAACTTAAAGAGAATGAAAATACTTTTTTTAAAAAAATTGCAATACAAGGAATCGTATTCATTTTAGTAGGTGCAATATTGATTAAGATAAACCCTGAATATCATTTTGGTGATTATTATCACTTAGGACCAGGTGGAAGCATAGTATTAATGGGTGTAATGTTACTGTTTTTATGGATTTCAAATATCCTTACAATATTAATAGGAGAATATAAGACACTTTTTAAAGGAATAACTTACTTAAGTAAAAATGTAACTAGTTTGTATGTAATACAATGGATAATTATTAATTGGGGAATGTATGTTTTTGGATTTTGGGAACACAATCAGATAACAGTTGCTCTATTAATACCAGTAATGACCTTGTTGACTTTAATGGTAAATGCTGCTTTTTTAAATTGTAAAAACAAACTAACAAATACGAAACTATTACGTTTTCAAAAAATAAAACAATCTAAAGCTCAGTTAATCGAATAATTGAAGAAATAGTAAAATCATATATTATTAAAACAATATAAAAATGAATACAGATAATAGATTAATGAAGATAAAAGAGAATAGCATTGTCTACGCTAATTTTATCCCAAACTTTGGTCTTATTGAGTTCAGACCTCTATATCTTGAAAAAGATATAACTATTATACATGACTGGGTAAATCGTGAATATGCACAATATTGGGGAATGCAAGGGAAGAAAATGGAAGAAGTGAAACAAGAATATGAAAAAATAACAAAACATTCAGATGTTTTTATAGGACTAGTGAATGGTAATATATCGTTCTTATTAGAAAGGTATAACCCAAAATACGACAGTATTAGTAATTATTATTCTGTTAAAGAGTATGATTGCGGAATACATATTATTGTTGCTCCAACAACAAAACCGATTCATCAATTTACGTGGCATATTTTTTCAAGTATTCTGAAATTCATATTTAACGATTTAAGAATACAACGAGTTGTTGTAGAACCTGATATTCGAAATAAAAAAATGTTTAACATCTGTCATCGCGTAGGATTTGTAGATGATAAAATGATAGAATTACCCCATAAAACAGCACTTTTAGCCTTTTGTACAAGAGAGCAATTTGTAAAAGCAATAGATACATTCAATTTAAAACAAACAAAAATGCTATATCATAATCAAATAGAATTTCCAGAACAAGCAGTTCAACATATCAATTCAGAAGTTTGGGAAAAAGCAAATAAATTATTAGTTAAAAAAGCAATTTGCGAATTTTCACATGAATTATTATTACATCCTAAAGTAGAAAAAAAACAAGATAATTGGAATAAGTATTGTTTAACAACAGATGATAATCAAATAAAATATTCTTTTAAAGCAAAGCTACTTGCTTTAAATCATTTAATAATTGATAGCAATTCTATAATAAAAGAACGTAATGGTGTGGAAATAGAAATTGATGCCATACATTTTATATCTGAATTCAAAGAAAATATAGGAATAAGTGAAGAATTGTTTCCGTCTTATATAGAAGAAATTATTAGTACATTATATGGCAGTGCTTATAAATTAGGTAAAGAGTTTTTAACAGCTAAAGAGTTAGTAAAAGCAGATTTTCAAACTATTGAACAGTCTATGACTGAAGGACATCCAGGTTTTGTGGCTAATAATGGGAGAATAGGATTTAATAGTATGGATTACAAGGCTTTTACACCTGAAACAGGAAATCCATTTCAAATCCTTTGGTTAGCAGGTCATATTGATAGAACAATTTATTCAGGAACAAAAGAGTTAGAATACAAAACGCTATTATCGCATGAACTAGATAATGATACAATTGAAAAGTTTAATGATATAATCAAAAAACAAGGAAAAAATCCAGAAGAATATTATTTTATTCCTATTCATCCATGGCAATGGTTTAATAAATTAGCGAATATTTTTTCTCCAGAAATAGCAAAAGGGAAATTAATATGTGTTGGATATAGTCCAGATTTGTATCAAGCACAACAATCTATCAGAACTTTATTTAATATTAGCAATCCTAAGAAATTTTACACAAAAACATCACTTTCAATATTGAATATGGGATTCATGCGTGGGTTACCTGTATATTATTTAGGAACAGCACCAGAAATGGCAGAATGGTTGAATAAATTATTAGGGAAAGACAAATATTTACAAGATGTGAATTTTGAAATGTTAGGAGAAATTGCTTCAATAAGTTATATTAATCCTTATTTTGAAGATTATGGAAAGCACAATCCATATAATAAAATGATAGCATCATTGTGGAGAGAAAGCCCTGTTTCTTTTTTACAAAAAGAAGAACAATTAATGACAATGGCAGCTTTGTTACACGTAGATAATGATGGAAAAGCTTTGTTGCCAGAAATTATAAAAGCATCTTCTTTAGAAATTGATTTGTGGTTGAAAGAATATTTTAAAGTATATCTAAGTCCATTACTACATTGTTTCTACCAGTATGATTTAGTATTTATGCCACATGGAGAAAACATAATATTAGGATTTAAAAATCATATTCCCATTCGTTCGTTTATAAAAGATATAACAGAAGAAGCTGTAATTCTAAATCCTGAAGTTGAAATTCCTGAAAATATTAGCCGAATTTATGCAGAAGTACCTGAAAATGTTAAATTATTATCCATTTTTATAGATGTCTTTGATGGTTTTTTCCGATTCATGTCGAGTATATTAGTTGAATATGCAAATTATAATGAAAATCGTTTTTGGGAATTAGTTGCCGAATGTATTCATGATTATCAAGAAACACAGCCGCATCTTGCAGGAAAATTTGAACAGTATGATTTATTTGAAACACAGTTTGAATTATCATGTTTAAACCGTTTGCAAATAAACAATAATAAAACAATGATAGATCTTGATGATCCTGTTGCTTTATTACAATTTAAAGGAAAATTACAAAATCCAATAGCTCCTTATAAAAAAGTAACGGTTTAATTTTTTTCAATATATAATGATAAATACAAGTAAACATCTTACTAAAGATACTTTGGAAGAAGTTGTTTTTACTAAAAATATTTCTGAAATCGGAACTTTTGAATTAAGACCTATAAATTTAGAAAAAGACATTGAAGCTATTCATAAATGGGTAAATAAAGAATATGCAATTTATTGGGGAATGATGGGTTTTTCTTTTGATGAGGTTAAAATAGCCTATGAAAAAATAGTTAAAAACACTCAAGTTTATATAGGAACCTTTAATGGAATAATATCTTTTTTATTAGAATGTTATAATCCAAAGGAAGATGTAATTAACAACTATTACAATGTGGAAAAAGGAGATCGAGGTATGCACATTTTAGTAGCTCCATCAGAAAACCCAATTAAAAACTTCACATGGTCTATTTTTACCGTTATACTTGATTTTATATTTAATGATAGTGAAGTAAAACGAATAGTAGTAGAACCAGATGCTCGAAATTATAAAATCCATCAACTTAATAAAAAAGCAGGCTTTGTTTTTCAAAGAATTGTAGAACTTCCACATAAAAAAGCACATTTAGAATTTTGTACTCGTGAAGACTATTACAAAGCCTTAGAAAAATTATAATTATGAATAATACCATTTTAATTACTCCAAATGATACTATTAAACATATAACTAAAAGTAATTGGGACAAGGCAAATAGGCAATTAGTTAAAAAAGCACTTAGCGAATTTGCTCATGAATTATTAATAAACCCAATTCCAAACGAGAATAATGAGTATATTGTTTATACACCTGATAAAAATAATAAATACAGTTTTAAGGCTTCTATTTTGTCCTTGAATCATTGGGCAATAGTATCAGAAAGTATTAAAAAAATGACTAAAGATAAAGAAGTGACTTTATCTCTTCCAGATTTTATAATTGAGTTTAAAGATGTTTTTGATATTCCAGAAATATTGTTACCAACATATCTGGAAGAAATTACAAGTACTATTTATAGCACAGCATTTAAAATTGAAAATCAAAAATACTCAGCAAAGGAATTAGTTAATCAAGATTATCAAGAGATAGAACATGCTATGACAGAAGGTCATCCGTGTTTTCTAGCAAATAGCGGTAAAAACGGATTTAATAGCCTTGATTTTATGCAATATTCTCCAGAAGCAAATGCTCCTGTCCAATTAATTTGGTTAGCAGGACATAAAAGTAGAGCAACTTTTTCAAGTATTGACACCTTGAGTTATAAAAAACTTATACAACAAGAATTAGATGAGGAAACACAAATAGAATTTGAAAATAGAATTAAAAATAAAGGACGTAATAAAGATGATTTTTTCTTTTTCCCTGTTCATCCTTGGCAATGGTTTAATAAATTAACATTAATTTTTTCTCATGATATTGCTTCAGAAAATTTAATTTGTTTAGGATATGGAAAAGATATTTATTCAGCTCAACAATCGATACGTACTTTTTTCAATATAAGTAATCCAGAAAAAAATTATGCAAAAACAGCTCTTTCTGTAGTAAATATGGGATTTATGCGAGGACTTTCTCCTTATTATATGGAAAGTACACCTGCAATTACGCAATGGATTGATAATTTAGTAAAGGAAGATAATTATTTGCAAGGTAAAAGGTTTATATTGTTGGGAGAAGTAGCAACCTTAGGATATAGAAACTTTTTATATGAACCTCTTGGAAGAGGAATTGCACATAATAAAATGTTAGCAACATTGTGGAGAGAAAGTCCTATTCCAAAACTTGAAAAGAATGAAAAATGTATGACAATGGCTGCTTTATTACATATCGATAATGAAGGAGAATCTTTTGTAAAACAGCTTATTCAATCTTCAGGAATTTCAGCTAAAGAATGGATTAATCGTTATTTAGATTGTTATCTTTCTCCATTACTTCATTGTTTTTATCAGTATGAAATAGTATTTATGCCTCATGGAGAAAATGTAATTTTAGTATTAGAAAATAATATTCCTACAAAAGCAATAATGAAAGATATTACTGAAGAGATAATGCTTTTTAATACTAAAATACCATTGCCTGAAAAAGCAAAACGTATCTATGTTGATATGGATGACTCATTAAAGGTACTTTGCATATTAAATGATGTTTTTGAATTTTTTTTTAGATTTCTTGCTTCAATTCTTCATGAAAATGAGATTATATTTGAAAACGAATTTTGGAAATTAGTAGCAAAATGTATTCATAATTATAAAAATGATTATCCAGAATTACAATCGCAATTTAATAAATTTGATTTGTTCGTGAATGAATTTGATGCTTGTTGTTTAAATCGTCTACAATTAAAGAATAATAAACAAATGCTAGATTTAACAGCACCAACAGATAGTTTGCAGTTTGTAGGAAAGTTGCAAAACCCATTGGTTAATTATAAATAAGAAGTTTTATAAATATATAAAATGAAGAGAATAATAAATTTTTTGCGAGAAGTATTAAATGGAGATGGAAATCATGACTTTACTAGTATGAATATGAATAAAGCCATTCTCTTCTTAGCTATTCCGATGGTTTTAGAATTGGTTCTAGAATCTGTTTTTGCTTTAGTAGACTTGTATTTTGTAGGACATTTAGACAAAAGTAATTTAGCAATTCAGATTATAGGACTAACGGAGTCTATAAATACTATTATTTATTCTATTTCTATTGGACTGAGTGTAGCAACCACTGCAATTATATCTAGAAGAGTAGGAGAGAGAAAAACGAAAAAAGCAGGAGTAGTTGCAATGCAATCTATTCTTATATCTGTTTTTATTTCGATAATAATTAGTGTTGTAGGTGTTTTATATTCAGAAGAAATATTTGTTTTTTTAGGCGCATCAAATCAGTCAATTGCGTATGGTATTTTATATCCTAAAATTATTTTAGGAAGTAGTGTTTTTATTATACTAATCTTTCTTATAAATGGAATTTTTAGAGGAGTTGGAAATCCTGCATTAGCCATGAAAAGTTTATGGTTTGCAAACATTTGTAATATTGTTTTATGTCCTGTTTTAATTAATGGTTACGGATTTATTCCTGAAATGGGAATTGTAGGAGCTGCACTAGCTACTGCAATAGGAAGAGCATTAGGTGTTTTTTATCAATTGTATTTTTTGTTTTTTAAAGTAAGATTGATAACTATTAAAATGAAATATATTAAACCAAAATATAAAGTAATTATGTCGCTTATTAAAGTATCAACACCAGGAGTTATGCAATATGTAATAGCATCATGTAGTTGGATATTTTTATCACAAATTGTAGCAAAAACAGGTGGAGAAAATGGATCATCTGGATTTCAAACTGCAATACGAATTATGATGTTTTTTATGTTGCCAGCTTGGGGATTGAGTAATGCTACTGCAACATTGGTAGGGTTAAATTTAGGAGCAAAACATAAAGAAAGAGTTAGAGAAGCAGTTGTTTTAACTACAAAATATAATGTTATTTTTTTAGCTATAGTAATGATCTTGTGTTTGCTTTTTGGGAAAGAAATGATTCAGTTTTTTACAAACGATATATATATTATTGAAATAGCTTATTCGGCATTACAAATTGTAAGTTATGGTTATCTTTTTTATGGAATAGGGATGGTGCTTAATAATGCTTTTAATGGAGCAGGAGATACTATAACTCCTACTTGGATAAATTTTGTAGGGTTTTGGTTAATTCAAATTCCTTTAGCTTATATGCTTTCATATACTTTTAAATTTGAGGCTACAGGTGTTTTTATTGCAATTCCTGTAGCAGAAGCATTAATCACAATAATGAGTATTATGATGTATAAAAGAGGGAAATGGATTAATGTAAAAGTTTAAAAAAACCAACTTGCCACTAAAATTCCAGTAATAACACAAATTAAATCAATTAATAACATCATGCCTAAAGTATAACGTGTGTTTTTGATACTTACAGAACCAAAATAGACAGCTATAACATAAAAAGTAGTTTCTGCACTACATTGAAAAATACAACTTAAACGACCAGCAAATGAGTCTGGACCAAAAGTGCGCATTGCATCAATCATAAAACCACGAGAACCACCAGAACTAAATGGTCTTAAAATAGCAACAGGTAGTGAGTCTGTAATTTCTTTGGCTACACCTAAATGAGCAAAAACAAAAGAAATTCCGTAACTTATAATTTCAAATAAACCACTATTTCTCAATAGAGAAATGGCAACAAGCATTCCCATTACATAAGGAAAAATCATTACACCAGTTTTTAATCCATTATTTGCCCCTACAACAAAAGTGTCAAACATAGTTGTTTTTTGAGCAGTGAACTTTTTCTCGTTAATGAAGGAAAAAATTAAAGTAAAACCAATGATTGCTAATAATAATACGCCAGATAAATTAGCGGTAAAATAATTTTTACCTATTAAATCTAAGGTGTTTACATAGAATAATAGACCAATTATAGCTCCAATCAATCCCATTAAAACAGCTAATAAAGAAGTGCTTTTAAAATTGATTTTTTGTTTCATACCAACTAATAAAAAAGCAGCAATCGTTCCTACAAATGAGGTAATTATACAAGGTAACATCACATCAGCAGGATTTGCAGCATTTTCAGCCGCACGATATCCAATTATAGATGTTGGAATCAAAGTTAATCCAGCAGCATGTAAACACATAAACATAATTTGAGAGTCACTTGCTTTATCTTTGTCTTCATTTAATTCTTGTAAACTTTGCATGGCTTTTAATCCAAAAGGGGTCGCAGCAGAATCTAATCCTAAAAAGTTAGCTGCAAAATTTAAGGTCATATAAGAAATAGATTCATGATTTTTAGGGATAGATGGAAAAACTTTAGCAAACATAGGGCTCAATTTTTTAGCTAGTTTTTCAGATGCTCCAGAAATAATTAATAATTCCATAATTCCACAGAAAAAAGCTAGATATGCAATTAGCGGAAGGATTAAATCCATTAAACTGCTTTTACACATTGGTAATAATCCATCAGATTGTTGAATACCACTATATAATTTAACAGTTTGTTTGTTATATATATAGGTAGTGTCGGCATCTTTTGTATTGTAATTTAAAACAAAAGTTTTTTCAGAAGAATTTTGAATACTATCTTGAATAAACTGAGGAATGTCTTTTAAATATTTTTCAGCAATTAATATAGGCTCGTCTTTTTTACCATTTAGAACATAATCAATAGAATAATATTTTGAAGTGAATAATCCTATAATTATAAAAGCAATTGATGAGACGAAAATAGCTAGCCAAAATCTACTTAATACCATAACTTGATTTTTTGTAAATATACAATTTATAGTACAAATATAAATGACAAGTAAAATAGTTGAATGATTTGTGTTTAAATATTGTCATTATTTATTTTTTTAAATAAATAATTGGCTATTTTTATTTTTTTTAACACAACACAACGTATTATGATACAAAAAATACTTAAAATGTGTTTTTTTATTCTTTTTGCATCATTTTCTTTCGCTCAAACAAAAGATGATATTCCTAAAATTATAAAAAAATATGATATTGAAAAAATTAAAACCAGGTCTGTTTTTTTTGAAAAGTTAGAAAAGCAAGAAAAAGAAGAAGCAATTAAAGTTGCTAAAATAGAAGGATGGCCAATAATTGTTGAGAAAGTTGATGGTACTTTTGAGGAGTTAATGAAATTAACACCTGATGGATATCCGGTTTATTATTCAACCACAAATGTTAATGCAGCAAAATCTACTAGAGCGAATCATTTAAATAGCGGAGGGAGTTTGGGGTTGAATTTGAATGGACAAGGAATGGTAGCAAGAGTTTGGGATGGAGGAACTGTTAGACGGACTCATAGTTTATTTGAAAATAGAGTTATAACGGTTGATGATGCTACAGGAACAACATATAGTCCTCATGCAACACACGTAACAGGAACTGTAATTGCGTCTGATGCTTCAGCTACAGCAAAAGGAATGGCTTTTCAGGCTACAGCAAGAACATTTAATTGGACAAATGATGAGAGTGAGGCAGCAAATGAAGCATTAGGAGGAATGTTAATATCTAACCATTCATACGGAATTCCTGTAACTAGTTCTACAGGAACAGTTCAGCCAGCATGGTATATTGGAGCATATACTTCAGGATCTAGAAATTGGGATGAAATAGCTTATTTAGCACCATATTTTTTGCCAGTAATGTCTGCTGGGAATGAAGGAAATAATAATGATAATGCGAACCCGATAGCTTTTGGTTTTGATAAGTTAACAGGAGATAAAACATCTAAAAATAGTTTGATTGTTGCTAACGGTAGAGACGCTAATGTTTCAGTTGATGGAACTTTAATTAGTGTACAGATTAATTCTTCTAGTAGTCAAGGTCCTACTGATGATAGAAGAATAAAACCAGACATTACAGGTAATGGAACAGCGTTAACATCTACAGATAGTTCAAGCGATATAGCTACTTCTTCTAGAACAGGAACATCTATGGCAAGTCCTAATGTAGCAGGTACTTTGCTATTATTACAACAACATAATAGAAATATAACGAATAATTTTTTAAAAGCAGCTACATTAAAAGGATTGGCTTGCCATACTGCTGATGATGCTGGGAATGTGGGGCCAGATGCAAATTTTGGTTGGGGATTATTAAATGCTAAAAAAGCAGCTGAAGTATTGACGAATAATGGTTTGGATTCATGGGTTTCGGAAGAAAATTTATTGCAAGGACAAACATTTTCTAAGACAGTTATATCTGATGGTGTAAACCCTTTAATAGCTTCAATTACTTGGACTGATCTACCTGGAGAAGTAAATAATGGTAATCGCCCAGATAATGATCCTACTCCTGCATTAGTAAATAATTTAGATATTAAAATCACGAAAGATGGAGTAATATATTATCCTTGGAAACTGCAAAATAATCCAAATGATTTAGCAATTAGAAGTGAAGATAATGATGTTGATAATGTAGAACAAATTAAAATTGATGCTCCTGTTGCTGGTGAGTATCAAATAACAATAACGCATAAAGGAAATTTAGTTAATAATAACCAAGACTTTTCATTAGTTATTACAGGTATATCATCAAATTTTTCATTAATATCTAAGTCAGATGATTTAACGGTTTGTGATAATTCGGATGCTGTTTACTTGTTTGATTATAAGCAGAATGGAACAGGAACAACAATGTTTTCCGCAGTCGATTTACCAAATGGAGCAATTGCTACTTTTAATCCAGCTAGTCTTAGTACGAATGGAGTAGTTACTATGACTATATCAGGACTTGTTAATGTTGTTCCTGATGAATATAGAATAGGTGTTTTAGGAGATAACGGGTTTGAGACAGAAGCAAGGTATAAAACATTGGAGATCTACTCTGCGGTTTTTCAACCTATTGTTTTAAATTCGCCTTCAAATTCACAAAACACTCTTGCTCCTTCATTAGTATTAGAATGGGAAGGTAACAATAATGCAGAATCTTATAATTTAGAGGTTTCAACATCGTCTAATTTTGCAACATTACTTGTTAATGAAGTAGTATCTGTTACAAATTATTTGTTGGAAGGTTTAAATGAAGAAACAACCTATTATTGGAGAGTAATTCCTTCCAATAGATGTGGAATTGGTTCTAATACTAATGCAAATGTTTTTAACTTTAAAACAGGGAAATTGATATGTGGATTTTCATTTATAGCAAATGATTTTTCAGATGCAGTAATAGCTACTGTGGCAAATAGCTCTGCTTCAGTTCCAATTGAAGTTACAGGAGGATTATTGATAGGCGATATTAATGTTGATTTGGATATTTCACATACCTATGTTCAAGATGCAACTTATTATTTAGAAGGACCTGCTTCAATAGGAAGTCCGGTAATTACGTTGTTTAGTCAACCATGTGGAAGTGGCAACGATATTAATTGTACACTAGATGATTCAGGTACGGATTTAACATGTAACCAATCTGCTCCAACAATAACAGGTATTGTGAGACCTTATGAAACTTTAAGTGAATTAAATGGATTAAGTGCTGATGGTACTTGGATATTAAGAGTAGAAGATCCGTTTAATGGAGATGGAGGAAGTATTAATGGCGTAACATTGTCTTTTTGTAATTTAGAAGAATCTTTAAATATAAGAAAGAATATTTTATCAGATATTAATATATATCCTAATCCTGCAAAAAATAGTATTAATGTTGATTTGAATAATTCTTTGGAAGGAGAAACAAATTTTGCATTATATGATATCCAAGGGCGATTGATGTTGAAAAATAAATCTTTTGATATCAATATTATATTAAGTGTTGAGACATTAATAGATGGAGTTTATTTCTTAACTCTTGAGAATGGAGATAATAAAACAACAAGAAAAATTATTATAAAGAAGTAATTTACATTTAATTCATGTATAAAAAAAGGACTTTTAAAGTCCTTTTTTTATACATGAATAATTTCTTCATCAATTAATAATTCTTCTCTACGAAATCGAAGAAAAATTTGAGCAACAGCAATTACATCTTTTTCGCAATATGTAATAATGCGATCTATATCTTTTTCTACATAAAAAACATAAGCTACTTCACTACCATCAATGTCGTCTTTTGGAGAAGGAACACCTAAAATTTTTGTCAATAGTTTTAATGAGGTAAAATGCTTATAGTCTCCAAATTTCCATAATTCTAATGTGTCTAAATGAGCTACTTCCCAAGGTTTTTTCCCAAAAAGATTTAATTTATCAGGTAAAGCAACACTGTTTATAATCATTCTTCGAGCAATAAATGGAATGTCAAATTCTTTGGCATTATGACCACATATAACATGTTGAGGTTGATTAAAGTGGTTATTTAGTAAATTAGAGAAATCTTGTAGTATTTTCTTTTCTTCTCCCCAAAAACTAGTAACTCTAAAATTTCTTATATCGGCTTTATTTGTAAAATAACCGACAGAAATAGTAATAATTTTTCCAAACTCAGCCCAAATTCCTGCTCTTTCATAAAAATCTTCAGCAGTTACTTCGTCTTTTCGTTGGTATTGTGTTTTATGTTCCCATAGCTTCTTAGCTTCTTCGTCCAAACCTAAATAATTATCATATTCAGGAACTGTTTCTATATCTAAAAAGAGAATATTATTGAGGTTTATTTTTTCAATCATGAATAATTTCTTTAAATCTAATTTTGATTCTTTCTTTGATTTAACATTTTATAAGCTTCTTGTACATAAGTATACAAATCATTACTATGTGGGTCGGTTTCCGTCTGTAATCCTTTAATGTGACCTAAACGAACAATAATTAGTTTGTCTTCTGGGATAATAATAACAAATTGTCCTAAATGACCACGCATATAATAAAGGCTTTTATTGTTAATTTTATTTAGCCACCAGCCATAACCATATTCAGAACTTTCAGGGAAACGAGGTGTAATGCATTTTTGAACAAAAGTGGAATCTAATAATTGCTTTCCGTTCCAGTTTCCATTGTTTAAATAGAGTTTACCAAAACGAGCAAAATCTCTAGCATTACTAGCAATACAGCAATATGCTTTTTCAATACCATCATTCTCATGGTCTAATTGCCACAAAGCTTCATTTTCAGCTCCCATAGGTTGCCAAAAATGTTTTGAAACATAATCAGAAACATATTCCCCAGTTGCTTTTTCAATACACATGGCTAATAGTTGAGTTGATCCGCTTAAATATTTAAATGATTGTCCAGGTTTCTCATTAATTTCTAACCCTAGAATTACTTTTTTTAAATCATCATCAAAATAAGCTCTAGTAACAATTGAAAATGGGCTATAATATTTTTCATCCCAACTTAATCCTGAAGCCATAGAAGATAAGTCACCAACTGTTACTTCTTTTGCGAATTTTCCTTTCAATTCTGGAAAAAAATCAACAACTTTTTGATCTAAATTTTTTATTTTCCCTTCCATGATAGCTTTTCCTAATGCCATTGTAATGACACTTTTTGCCATTGAAAAAGAGTTGGATTTGGAATCTTTAGTATATCCATCAAAATAACTTTCATGAAAAATACTATCGTTTTGTATAATTAAAAAAGAAGCGGTTTTGAGTTCTTTATGCGTTTTTTCTAGTGTTTCTGTAGCAGGTATTGTGTTGTAATCTTTAGTAATATTCCATGGTTGGGCAACTCCTTTTTTTATTTCTCTATTAGGAAAATGAGTATAATCTTCTAAGAATGCAGTTGTGTAACCTCTAAAATAAATTGTTCGTACGGCTCTTAATAAATAATCTACATCGAAAATATACATTAATATGATAATGGAAACTATTATAATAGATAACCATTTGAAGAATTGTTTTAAAAATTTCATAAGACACTTATATGTTTGTGACATAAAAGTAACAAAAAACATTGGTCGTTTAAAATTTTTAGAAAAGACTTTGTTGTTTTATAGGGTTTTCATGATCTAGAAGCCATTTTTTCCGCCATAAACCGCCAGCATAACCAGTGAGAGAACCATCAGATCCAATAACACGATGGCATGGAACAACAATCCAAAGAGGGTTTTTTCCATTTGCTGATGCAACAGCTCTAATTGCTTTTACGTCTCCTAATTGTTTAGATAGTTCTAAATATGAAATGGTTTTACCATGAGGAATATTTAATAATAACTTCCATACTTTTTGTTGAAAATCAGTTCCTTTTGGGTTCAATGTGAAGGTGAAATGAGTGCGATTACCTTCAAAGTATTCATTTAATTGTTTTACTGCTTCTTTAAGTTCAAGAGGGATATTTTTTGTAATTTCTCCTTCTTGTAAAATTGAAATAACTGAAATGCCTTCCTCATCTCCTTTTATTTTTGCAGTTCCTAAAGGTGTATTTATAAAAACGGTTTCCATTTTATAAAGATAAAAAAAACCATCTTAATAAAAAGATGGTTTCTTAAAAGTAAGATATAAAAAAATTGTTGTTTTATTATTTAAACATTACTGATTTTCCTTCTTTAGCGTTTTCAGCAATTACTTTTCCTTTAATGATTAAAACTTTTGGAGCTGCTCCTTCTTCACTAGTAGTTACAGTCACTGTTTTATGAAAATTTCCAGGAGATGCAGCATTGTATGTAGCTGTAACTGTTCCTTTTTCACCTGGCTTAACAGGTGTTTTAGTGTAATTTGTAGCAGTACATCCACAAGAAGGCTTTACATTTGTTACTAAAATAGTTTCATTAGTAGTATTTGTAAATGTAAATTCATATGATACTGGCTTCCCTTTTTCAATATCTCCAAATTCATGTGTTTCAGCAGCCCATTTGATTGCAGAAGTTTTTGTTTGTGCAATAGTTGAAGGTGCTTTAGTTACTGCTGATTGAGCAAATGATATTGTTGAGATGAATAATGCAACAATTGATAATTTAATAGTTTTCATATGTTTGAATTTTTATTTTAATAATTTTGTTCTACAAAGTTAAAAAGGAATGCTAATTTTGTTGTTAATCAACCCATAATGATTGTTAACGACATGTTAACAGAAGATGTGGAACAATAATTTCTTGTAATATTATATGATAATTGAAGATGTTGAGAAAGAAACTAATCCATTTTATAAATGAAATTAAGTAGATTTAATATTGTAATATTTATAGGTTTTTTTGCTATTCTAGGAGTGATTATAATGCAGTTTTTTTTACTTAACCAAGCATATTCATTTGAAAAAAAGGAAGTAGAAAGTAAGATACATTATGCTTTGCGTGATGTAGTTGAAAGAATTTATATTGATAATAATTCAGAGTTAATAGTTAGTAATCAAATAAAGAAAATAGCACATAATTATTATGTTGTAAATGTAAATGATGTGTTTGAAAATAATATTTTAGAATTTTATTTAAAAAAAGAATTCAATAGAGTAAATCTAGATTTAGATTTTGAATATGCAATATATGATTGTGGATCAAATAATATGGTGTATGGTAATTATATTGATGCAGATGGAGATACAAGTAAAAAATGTGAAGATTGTTTTACTAAAAATCATGATTTAATATATTATTTTGCGATTCGGTTTCCTACATTAAAGCAAAATTATTTCAGTAGTTTAAAACAATATTGGATATATACGGTAGTTTTGTTTATTGTACTTATAATATATGTTTATTCGGTCTTATTAATGTTAAAGCAAAAAAGATATACTGTTTTGCAAAATGATTTTATCAATAATATGACACATGAGTTTAAAACACCATTAGCTTCCATTTTAATTGCATCAAATTATGCTAATTCTCAAGATGAAATTAAAAAAAGTCCAAAACTCTCAAAATATATAGAAATAATAATCAATCAGAGTAAAAAATTAAATCAGCATATTGAGCAAATTTTATCATTAGCAAAAACGGATAGTCATAATATTCAATTAAATAAGACTAAAGTTGAGTTAAGCAACATTGTGAAATTAATAAAAGAAAACATTCTTTTAAAGTATTCAAGAGAAATTACTTTTACATTGTTGTTCCCGAAAAAATATACAGTTTTGGCAGATGAATTTCATTTTTATAATATTTTATATAATATTGTGGATAACGCTATAAAATATACTAAAGGAAATCCAGATGTAACTATGATGATTAATGATAATGTAAAATATGTTACTTTATCTATTTCAGATAATGGAGATGGTGTATCTGAAAAAGACTTGCCATTTATTTTTGATAAATTTTATAGAGTAGAAAGAAAAGATAGCAAAGAAATAGAAGGCTTTGGAATAGGATTAGCTTATGTGAAGAAAATTTGCCAATTACACAATTGGAAAATAAGTGCAAGTTCTACAGAAACAGGTTTAACCATTTCAATACAAATACCTAAAACGGATATCTATGAATAAGAAACGTATTTTATATGTTGAGGATGATGAAACATTGGCTTTTTTAACATCAGATAATTTAGAACAATATTTTGACGTGGTTCATTGTAATAATGGAGCTATAGCTTTTGAATTATTTTGTAAAGAAAGTTTTGATTTATGTGTTTTAGATATTATGCTTCCAGATATGGATGGTTTTGAAATTGCCACAGAAATTAGAAAAAGAGACGAGGAGATTCCTATTATTTTTCTTTCTGCAAAGACAATGAAAGAAGATAAACTTAAAGGATTAAGATTAGGCGCTGATGATTATTTGGTTAAGCCATATTCAATTGAAGAGCTTATACTTAAAATTGAAATTTTTCTTCATAGAAGTCAAAAAACAATAGAAAAAAACAATAAAAGCTATACAATAGGTTCTTATGTGTTTGAATTTGAAAATTATTTATTAAGAAATGATAAAGAAGAACTAACACTAACAGAAAGAGAATCTGCACTTTTGAAACTTTTTTTAGATAATGTTAATACCGTTTTAAAAAGAGAAAAAATTCTGACTTCATTATGGGGAAATGATGATTATTTTTCAGGAAGAAGCTTAGATGTATTTATTTCTAGATTGCGAAAAATTTTAAAAGAGGAAGAGAAAGTGAAAATTGAAAATATACCTAGAATTGGTTTTAAAATGGTTATTGATTAATCGGCAAAGCTAAGCATATAAGCTTCTAAAGCTTTTAGCTCTTCTTCCGACATTTTTTTTGTAATAGAGAAATTTGTCTTCATTACTTCATATTGATTTTTGTCTACAATAGGTTCGCTCTCTTCTTTTAGGAAAGCAATAATGTTGCCATTTGATTTTTTATAAATTGTGGCAATCTCTTTAATGCTAGGGCCAATAACTTTTGAAGTAGGTTTATGACAAGCAATACAAGTGCCTTTTCCTTCAAAAAGGTCTTTCCCTTTTAAAGTTAAATCAGCATCTACTATTTGAGTGTTTTTTTCTGTAGAATTTGTCTCAGCTTTATTTCCACAATTATAAAGAGTGATTGTGAAAAATATAAATATAAAAAACTTCATTTGTTTCATAGTAAATTCTTTTAAGAAAGATTGTCAAAGATAAAAAGGAAAGACGATATATTTCTTCAAAATTTTAAACTGTTTTATGTTTTTTCAATTGTTAATAAAATTTGTTAATAATTTTTTGAGAAGTCTATTGATTGCTTAACTTTGTGTTTATGATGTTAGACAAATATATATCGGATTTATTATATCGTTATCAGTGTGTTACTATTCCTGGTTTTGGTGCTTTTGTTACTGAAAATCAGTCGGCACAGATAAGTGGAAGCGCATGTACCTTTATTCCGCCTAGAAAAAATGTATTTTTTAATGTAAATATTAAAAATAATGATGGGTTATTAGCAAATCATATTTCATTACAAGAAAAAATCACTTATGAAGAAGCTTTAGAAAAAATTAATTTTGAAGTGAGTCTTTGGATGTCGTCTTTGCAAAATAAAGATAGAGTTGTTTTAACAAACATTGGTGAAATATACACAAATAGTGAAGCTAATTTTGTTTTTGAACCATCAAATTCAATAAATTACTTAGTGTCTTCTTTCGGATTAAATAGTTTTGTTATTCCAGAGATGAAACGAGAAATTTTAAAAGAACAAGTTGAGGCTATAGAAGTTAAAGCTCCTATTGTATTTACACCAGAAAAGAAGAAAAATTATTCGTTTTTGAAATATGCTGCGGTTATAACTTTGTTTTTTGGAGCAGGAATTACAGCGTATAAAATTCAATATGATCAACAAGTAAAAATAGATACACTTTTGGTACAAAAAGAAGTACAAGAAAAAGTGCATGATAAAATTCAGGAAGCAACTTTTTTTATAGATAATCCTGTAGCTACAGTTGAATTGGCAGTAAAAGAAGAGAAATTATCATATCATTTAATTGCAGGAGCTTTTAGAAGTGAAGAAAATGCTAAAAAAGCATTGAAAATATTAAAAGATCAAGGCTATGACGCTCATTTGCTAAACAAAAATAGTAATGGACTGACGCCTGTTGCTTATGGAAGTTTTAAAACTGCTGAAGAAGCTGAAGCTGAAAAAAGTAAACTATATAAGGAAGATAATGCCGATGCATGGCTTTTAATAGAATAAAAAAATCCCTTTTTGGGATTTTTTTGTATTGAATTATTATGAGCTTACTATCTTTGCAAAAAAAACAATGCAAACAAAATACCCTTCAGAATCAGTTACTACATTAACTGATTTAGTTTTACCAGGAGAAACGAATCCTTTAAACAATCTTTTTGGTGGGGAATTATTAGCCAGAATGGATAGAGCAGCAAGTATTACTGCTAGAAGACATTCTAGAAGGATTTGTGTAACTGCTTCAGTAAATCACGTGGCTTTTAATAGAGCAATTCCTCTAGGAAGTGTTGTGACAGTTGAATCTAAGGTTTCTAGAACATTTAATACATCAATGGAGATTTTTATAGATGTATGGATTGAAGATAGGGAATCTGGAGTTAAAAATAAGGCAAATGAAGCTATTTATACATTTGTAGCAGTAGATGAAACAGGAAGACCAGTGCAAGTAGCGCCAATTGAGCCTCAAACAGAACTAGAAAAAGAAAGATTTGAAGCTGCTTTAAGAAGAAAACAATTAAGTTTAGTTTTAGCAGGAAAAATGATGCCTAGCGAAGCTACAGAGCTAAAAGCATTATTCTCATAAATTTTAAAAAAATCCGATTAAAACTTTAATCGGATTTTTTTAATTACTTTTTTAAGCTGAAAAAAACATTTCTAATTCTTTTAGTGTTTCTGTAGTAGGAATTAAATCTTTCACAACATCACCTTTTTCTAGGACTACAATTCTATCTGAAACTTCAACAGTGTGTTGTAGATCATGACTAGATACTAAAACAGTAGTGTTCTTATCTTCTGCTAAAGATTTAATTATTTTTTTTAATCTAATTTGAGTTGTAGGATCAAGATTTGCAAAAGGCTCATCAAGAATAACAACTTCAGGATTGCCTATTAAAGCACCTACAATACCTGCTTTTTTAGCATTACCTTTTGATAGATCACGTAAATATTTTTTGTTGTTTAAAATTTCTCCGTTAAAGAAATCTTCATAATTTTTAAGGAAACTATCTACATCAGCTTTGTTCCAACCTCTTAATTCTCCTATGAAATAAAAATATTCTTCAGGAGTAAGATAGCCTATTAAGAAAGTTTCATCAATAAAAGAACTAGTAAAAACTTTCCATGATTCACTAGTGTTTATTTGAATATCATTAGATGTTATTTTTCCATCTGTAGGTTGAATTAAATCTAAAAGTAAGCTAAAAAAAGTAGTTTTTCCAGCACCATTATTACCTACTAAACCAAAGCTTTGACCTTTTGGAATTTCAAGATTTTGTATATTTAAAACGGTAGTTCCGTTGTATGTTTTTTTAAGGTTTGAAACTTGTATCATTATATAATATGTTTTAAAGTTTTTAGCGTATAAAATTAAAAAGGTTACTTTTTTTGCTTGTATGCTTCAATAGTAGCATATTTCTCTTTTTTGTAAATAGATTCAATAAGTTCAAATACTTTATTTTTAAGGGTAAAACCTAAAACACCAGTAATTGCTACAAATAAGTAACCATATTGCCATCCTAATGTATAATGACCTATTGCATATACAACCATTGGTAAAACTAATTTTGGTAATGAGATTAATAGTGTTTTTATGTTGAACGATTTTTTATCTCCAAAAGCATTTTTATTTGAAGTTAAATCGATAGGTGTTTTTATATAAGCACCACCTAATAAAACTAAATGCGAACTTACTCCAATATTGAAAATTGCACCTACAACAATAGCTAAATAAACTTCCCAGCCAAAATATAAATAAAAGGAAGCTAACAATGTTGAAATGACTGTTGCAATAACCATTAGCCACCATTTTGATGATAAATAATCTCTATAAGTTATGTTTTGTGTCATCATTAAAGGATAATAAGAACTATCCCAACTTGGAACAAACTGTCCAAAGTTTAATAAAAAACCACCAGAAACAAATATTCCCGCAAAAATTTTCCAAACAGGAGCATCATAAGCTTCTATTGATTTTGTAAAAAAGAGTAGCCCATAAAATAGAAACATAACACTCATTAACAAAGTAGATTTTGCTCTTTTGTTTCTTTTTAAAAGACGAATGTCATTCTTCAAAAATGTAGCTAAACTTCCTAATTGGTCTAGCCAAGTGAAATTTTCAGTAGTTGCATCATCTTGCTTTACAGATAATCCAGCATCTAAATAAAGGTTGGATTTGAAAAATTTAAAAGTAAAGTAGTATAATGTACTAAGAATAAATAAAGGAATCAAAATGGTATAAGGATAATTGTAGAAGTTTTCAAAAAACAGATTTGTGTATTGAGTAATATCAAAAACAGCATAGTATTGAAGGATTCCTAAAACTCCGAAAATAGCAGCTACAATATAAAAGACAATATCTTTTTTGTCTATCAATATAGCAATAAAGTTATTGCAGTATATTAAAAGTAATATGCTTAAGCCCCAAGACAAACTGTTTAAAGGAGAAAATCCTTCTTTAATTAATACAATCGTAAATGGAATAAAGAAGAACCAATGAATAAAATTAAAAAAGGAAAGTATTGTTTTATTTAAAGTATAATGTACGATTTTATTCTTTTTAATATTCTGATTTAAAAAAGGACGAATCGTGAGTGATGGCATTTTTTGAAAAAAGAACCGTATGAATAAATCAAATACTAAGTAATAAATAATGAATTGATTAATAGTAGGAAAAGGTTCTAATCCAGCTTTCTCTATTAGAAAATAAGAACCAATACCTAATAGGATAAAAGTACCGATAAAGTATATTGCCCCAAAAATCATTAGAATTTTTAAAGCCAAATTAGACGAAAAGGATGATGATCTAAAAAAGGCTTTCCATTCTAAAGTAATGAATTGTTTAATCATATTTTAGATTGTTAGTTTAGTTATATGATTAGTAGCTATAAATTGAAAATTGTTACGATTAATCTACTAATTCATATTCAGGATATGTCTCTTTTAAATAAACTTCAGCTTTAGAAGGTATAATTTTGATGATTACATACATTATTAAATAGTAGGAAACAATAATAAATGAAACAAGTAATAATAGAATCGGTTTTTCAATTATTGTTTCGTTAAAAATGTTTGCGCCATTTACTATTTGAAGAGGAATAAATAGTAAGCCAGAAAAGTGACCATAACTATAAATAATTTCTTCAAAAAGCCATCTTTTTTTATCTTCTTTCTTTTGTTGATTAATTTTTCTTTTTGTAAAAGAAAAAAAGAAAATTGATATTAGAATTCCAGTTAGGAATATAATAGGAAATATAGCATCAAAAAAGAGAATAGATAAAATTTTTGATAGAATATAAGTTGCTAAGAAAGTACCGATGATTTGAGGTAATTTGAAGAAATCTTTAAAATGTTTCCAAATAATCATATTGTATTTTTTACTTAAAGAAGCTTGTCTTTTTTCTACAACATCCATGAAACCAAAAACACCAAATTTTTTAAACTCTAATTGTAGTACATCTTCAAAAGGGATTTTTGGATTTTCTAACCATTGCTTTTCAATGGCATTGGCTAAATGATCAACAAGTTCTGTTTGTAAATCGTACCATTCTACATAATGTTGACGTGTAAACTCATATAGTCGATTTATTTGTTCAGTAGTTAATTGCATTTTAATAATTCAATTTTGGATTAACAATAGTTTGCATATTTTTTATAAATTCTTCTAATTCAGAAAGCTTATTAATGGTCTCTTTAGTTCCTTTTTCAGTTAACTTATAATATTTTCGTAAACGATTATCTACTTTTTCTACTTCAACAGTGAGCAATTCTTCAGCTTCAAGTTTATGTAAAGCAGGGTATAAAGCACCTTCAGTAATCTTTAATTCACCTTTTGTAATTTCTTTTACTTTTTGAGTAATTTCATAGCCATACATTCTTCCATTTTCTTCAAGAAGCTTCATTATTATTGTATTTAGACTTCCTTTATACAGTTGAGAGTTTTTCATTAGATTTTGTTTTAGCTTTAAAAGCAAACTCAAATATACATAAATTTCTTATGTATAATATTTTTAGGTATATATTTTTTCAGTTTTTCTTAATTAGGTTTCTTATTTTTGTATAAAATATTAAAGTAATGTCAACATTCTATAAATTAGTTATAAAAGAAATAAAAAGAGAAACCACATCATGTGTTTCTATACTTTTTAATGTGCCAGATGAATTAAAAGCGTTTTATAAATTTATTTCAGGTCAATATGTTACACTTAAGTTAACATTAGATGGGGAAGAAGTGAGAAGGGCTTATTCAATTTGTTCATCTCCAAAAAGTGGAGAATTACGAGTAGCGATTAAAGCTGTAAAGAATGGTTTCTTTTCAAAATTTGCAAATGAGAAGTTGAGTGTAGGAAACGTAATCGAAGTAGGATTACCAGAAGGAAAATTTGTTTTTGAACCTCAGGCCGATAGATTAAGGAATTATGCTGCATTTGCTGCGGGAAGTGGTATAACACCTATTTTATCTATTATTAAATCAGTTTTAGAAGAAGAACCAAAGAGTACGTTTGTACTAGTTTATGGAAATAAAACACCTCAGGATGCTATTTTTCATGATGAATTACAAGCATTGCATTTAGAATATGTCGGTCGTTTTTTTGTTCATTATGTATACAGTCAAGTTAATGTTGAAAATGAACTTTTTGGTAGAATAGATAAATCAGCGGTTAATTTTATTATAAACAATAAGCATAGCGAAAAGTCTTTTAATAAGTATTACTTATGTGGTCCAGAAGAAATGATAAATACAGTATCTGCTGTTTTAAAAGAAAATCATGTTTCTGAAAAAGATATTAAATTTGAACTGTTTACTACATCATCATCAGAAAATACTTCAGCGTCATTGTTAGAAGGACATTCAAAGATTACGGTTGTTGTAGATAATGAAGAAACTACTTTTGAAATGAGTCAGAAACAAACCATTTTAGAAGCCACATTAAAACAAGGAGTAGATGCTCCATATTCTTGTCAAGGAGGAGTTTGTAGTAGTTGTATTGCAAGAGTAACAAAAGGAGCTGCAATTATGAAGAAAAATTCAATTTTAACCGATGGAGAAATTGAAGAAGGATTAATATTAACTTGTCAAGCTCAACCTACAACACCAGATATTTTTGTAGATTTTGATGATGTATAAATTTTAATTAGATAAATAATCAAATCTGAGGTGTCTTTTTTAAGATGTCTCAGATTTTTTTTGATTAAGTAAATAAGCCTGATCAGGTTTTATATCTTTGATATAATCAACTCCCCATTCGTATAAAGGGTCAAATATTAAACATAACTTTTTACCTCTTTCAGTTAATGAATATTCTACTTTTGGAGGAACTTCTGCATAAACTTTTCTGTTTATAATATCATCATTCTCTAATTCTCTTAATTGACTAGTTAACATTTTCTCAGTTATGTTCTCACAGTCTCTTTTAATCTCACCATATCTTTTTGTATCTCCATTGGATAATACACTTAGTATAAAAAGTTTCCATTTTCCACTAATAGCTTTTACTGCAAAAGTTAATGGGCAATGTAATTTTGGCTCTTTCATTTTTTTTTCTTTTTTTTTCTTCTCAAAAGTACTGATTTTAAACAAAACATACAAAAAAGTTAGTACAGTACAAAAAAGTAACTACTTGTTAAAAAGAATGTAACGATTTACTTTTGTCCATTATAAAACATTAAATTATATACTAATGAAACAAAAAAGACTAGCTTTAATTGGAGTATTGAATATTTATCTCTTGTTAACAATGAGTTGCGTAGGAGTTAAAGGCACACAAAAAAGATTGATTGAGGCAGAAGAAGCTACCAAAATACAATTTATAAGAAATGCAACCGTGAAAATCAGTTTCCAGCACACTAAAGTCCTAATAGATCCAATTTTAGCAGATGAAGGTACTGAAGCTCCAATTCCATTTTCAAATACAATAAAGAATCCAACAATCGATTTGCCTTTTGATAAATATGATGTAATTAAAGATGTAAATGCTATATTGCTTACACATTATCATGCTGATCATTTTGATGCAGAAGCTGAAAGAATTTTACCTAAAAATATTTTGATTTTTTGTCAACCAGGTGATGATCATAAATTAAAAGAAAAAGGATTTAATAATGTACAAGTAATTCAGAATACATTTAATTGGAGAGGAATTACAATTTCAAGATTTTCGGCAAGTCATCATAAAGGAGCAACAGGAGAAATGCCATTTGGAGAGTCATCATCATTTAATTTACAAAATAATGAAGAGAATATCTTTATTACAGGAGATGCAATATTTGATGAAAAGCTGAAAACTAGCTTGTCAATTGCAAAACCAAGTATTATTATAGCAAATACAGGAGAGTGTCAATTTACAGAACCTAATCCTGTGCTTAAGCCTCATATTGAAATGACTTTAACAAAATCTGAGCTTAAACAAATTGTAGAATATTTTCCATTATCAAGAGTAATTGCTGTTCATATGGATGCTATAAATCACTGTAGTTTAACCAAAGTAGAATTAGATGCTTATATTGAAAAAGAGAAATTAACAAAGAAGATATTAATACCAAGGGAAGGAGATATTCTTCTTTATAGCCAAGTAATTAAATAAAAACAATAAACCACAACAGACTAGTCTGTTGTGGTTTGATTTTGCTTTATTCGAGAAAGAATTTTTTATATGTTTTCTAGTTGTGTGTGTTTTCTTTTATGTAACCAAATTTTTAATAAGCTTACTAAATAGAATAATACAGGGACAACTACTAATGTTAGGAATGTAGCAAATACTAATCCGAAGATTACAGTCCATGCTAAAGGTCCCCAGAAAATAACATTATCACCACCCATATATATTTTAGGATTAAACTCGCTAAATAATGAGAAGAAATCAATATTAAATCCAATAGCAAGAGGAATTAAACCTAAAACAGTTGTGATTGCAGTTAAAAGTACAGGACGTAAACGAGCTTTTCCACCTTTAACAATGGCATTAAAAACATGTTCCTTATCTAAAACAGCTCCTTTAGGTAATTTTAATTCTTCAGTTTTACGATCTAATAGTAATTGAGTATAATCGAGGAGGACAACTCCATTGTTCACAACAATACCAGCGAGCGATATAATTCCCATCATGGTCATCATAATTACAAATGGCCAACCTGTTATCATTAATCCTAAGAATACTCCGATGAAACTTAAAAATACAGCAACCATAATGATAGATGGTTTCGAAATAGAGTTGAATTGGAATACTAAGATTAACATAATTAATCCTAATCCAGAGAATAAGGCACCCATTAAGAAAGCCATTTGCTTGTTTTGCTCTTCAATTTGTCCAGTAAAGTCAAATTTAACTGTTTTTGGAGCATCGAAGTTTGACATTTCAGATTGAATTTGAGTTACAACTGCACCAGCATCTGTAAATCCAGGAGATAAAGCAGAATATAAAACAACAACACGATTTAAATCACGGTGCTTAATAGCACTAAATGAAGAAGTGTTTTTCTGTGTAGCTACTGTTGAAACGGGAATTTCTTTTAATTGTCCAGAAGCCATGTCTCTAAAGGTGATGTTCTGATTAAAAATAGCACTTTGATTATAGCGATTGTCTTCGTTGAAACGAACATAAATATCATAATCGTCTCCATCTTTTTTATAAATTCCGGCTTTTTCTCCAAAAATAGAACGACGCAATTGATTTCCAACTTGTCCAGCAGAAACGCCCATTTCTCCGGCTTTTTCTCTATCAACCATTACTTTCATAGCAGGTTTTCCTTTATTGACATCAACTTTTAATTCGTCAATTCCAGGAATATTTTTCCCATTAAGAAAGTCTTTCATTCTTTCAGCTGTAACGATTAATTCTGTATAATCATCACCTTTAATTTCTATATTAATTGGGTATCCTGCTGGTGGACCAACAGCATCTTTTTCAACAGAAATAGAAACACCTGGATAAATATCTTTTAATGATTCTTGAACTTTTAAACGTAAGTCTTCAGAACTTCTACCATCTCTAAATTTGTATTCACGCATTGACATGGTGATTTTTCCTTTATGTGGCATTTCTGCTGAAGAACCTCCATCAGTTTGAGGGTTTCCAGCTCCTTCACCAACTTGAGAAACTGCTGATTCAACTAAGTAATTGAAATTTTGATTTTCTTTGTCAATGAAATCATCAGAATTCATAACAGCATAAACGCGTTTCTCAATATCTTTAGTAATAATATTTGTTTTCTCAATATCTGTTCCTTGTGGATACTCTATGTAAACAATTACTTGATTTGGTGTGTTATCAGGAAAGAATTCTACTTTAGTTCTTCCACTACCGACACTCCATCCAAAATAAAGGAATAACACAATAAAAAACATAAGAAACATACCAATAACCACAAAATAAGGTTTTTTCCCTCCAAGAAAATAACGCAACCATTTTTCATAGCCATTTTCCCAACGTGTTAAGATGGAGTTTTGGAACTTAGTAGTTAATTTTTTAATTAGATATTTATATAGCCAAAACATAATTGCTGTAACAATCATTACAGATCCTAAAGCACGCATTGATCCTCCAAAAATTAGAATAAATATTCCAAATCCACCTAGAAGAATGCTCAAACGAATAAGTTGCTTTCTAGATAATATTTTTTCATTTACATCCATAAATTGAGAAACCATCACCGAATTGAAGAAAACAGCAACAAATAATGATGAACCTAACACTACTGAAAGTGTAATTGGGAAATATTTCATGAATTGTCCCATTGTTCCAGGCCACATTCCAAGAGGTACAAAGGCGGCAACAGTTGTAGCTGTTGAGATGATAATAGGTAGTGCAATTTCACCAATACCTTTTTTAGCAGCTTCAATGCGACTCATCCCTTCTTCGTCCATCAATCGATATACGTTTTCTACTACCACAATTCCATTATCAACAAGCATTCCAAGTCCCATAATCAATCCAAAAAGGATCATTGTATTCATGGTGTATCCAAATGCATTTAAAATCATGAATGACATAAACATAGACATTGGAATAGCAAAACCAACGAAAAGAGCATTTCTGAATCCTAAGAAGAACATTAATACTCCTACAACTAGTATAATACCAAAAATGATATTGTTAACTAAATCATCAACTTGGTTTAATGTTCGAGAAGATTGATCGTTTGCAAATGTTACTTTTAAATCGGTTGGTAATACATTTTCTTGTGCTTCTGCAACTATTGTTTTAATTTTCTCTGATGCTTCAATCATGTTTTTACCAGCCCGTTTTTTAACGTCTAGCATCACAACACTTTTTCCAAATTCTCTTGCGTAAGTAGTTTTGTCTACATCTTTAAAAGTCACATTAGCAATATCCTTTAGGTAAACAGCACCACCAGTTGTTTTTACAACAAAATTGTCTAAATCAATTGGTTTTTCAATTTCACCTTCAATACGAATAGTACGTCTTTGTCCACTAGCAATTAAATTTCCAGCTGACATTGTTACATTTCCATTTCGAATAGAATTAATTACATCATCAAAACTTACTTTTGATGCCATCATCTTATAAATATCAACCGCAACTTCTACTTCCTGTTCTTGAGCTCCACGGATATCAACTTGTTTAATTTCGGTTAAGCCTTCAATTTCGTCTTCTAGATGTTCTCCATATTTTTTTAACTTGTTTATAGGATAATCCCCAGAAAGATTGATGTTAAGAATCGGAATTTCTTCTGAAAGATTTAAATCGAAAACATTTGGTTCGACTTTAGCACCATTAAATGTTGGCCAATCTTCACCTGCCTTTTTAGAATCGACTTTGTCTTTTACTTTTTGTTTTGCAGCTTCAACCGATATCTTTTCATCGAATTCTATAGTAATAATACCATAATCTTCTTGAGAAGTTGATAAAATTTCTATTACATTACTAACGTTTTTAAGCTCTTCTTCTAATGGATCTATGATAAGACGTTCAATGTCTTCGGCTGTATTTCCAGGATAAAGAGTGCTAATATAAATTTTAGTTTCTTTAATTTCAGGGAAATCTTCTCTTGGCATTCCATAATAAGCTGAAAGACCAAGGATGAAGAATAATGCCATCATTACATAAATGGACATTTTATTTTCAATTGCCCATGATGATAGCTTAAATTCTTTTTCTGTATTGTTTGTACTCATAATGAGAATTATTTTATAATCGTTACTTTTTGTCCGTCTTTAACGCTTCTAGCACCTTCTTTAATAATTAAATCTCCATCTTTAACACCTTCTAAAACTTCAATTAGGTTTCCTTGTGTTTTTCCTGTCTTAATAATTATTTTTTTCGCTACAGCGTCTCCTTCTTTAGTTGCATTTTCTGCAATGTATAAGTATTGTTCTCCTTCTGCATTTTCAGAAATGATACTTAAAGGAACACTTATAGAATTTGGATTTGTATAATCTTTAATTTTTATTTTCCCAGATAAATTAGGCTTTATTTTTCCATTTTTATTTGGAACATTAATTTGAATCATGAAAGATCTATTTCCTGGATTAATATAGTTTCCAGCTTGAGATATTTTAGTGTCTAATGACTCTCCTAAAATTGGGAAATCTACAATTACATCAGAACCTTTTTTAATGCTACTTACATATTTTTCAGGAACTTCAGCTTCTAAATACATATTGTTTAGACTAACAATTCTTACAATTGGAGTGCCTGGTCCAACAACAGATCCTTTTTCTGAAATTACATCATCAATTGTTCCGCTAAAAGGAGCTCTAACAGTTGTTTTTGATAATTGATTTCGCATTTGAGCTACAGCTTTCGATTGTGCTTCATAAGAAGATTTAGCTTGTAAGTATTGAATTTCAGAGCCAATTTTTTGATTCCATAGGTTTTGTTGTCTTTCAAATGTAGTTTTAGCTAAATTAGCTTGAATTTCTAATTGAGATAATTGTTGACTTAAACCACCATCATCAATTTTAGCTAATGTTTGTCCTTTGGTAACTTTTTGTCCTTCAGTAACATAAACTTGTAATAAAGTTCCACCATATTCTGCATTTAAAACTATGTTTTCTTTTGTTTGAACATTAGCCTGTAGTTCAAGATAATGATTGAAAATAGTATCTTTTGCTGTAATAGTTGTAATTAAAGCTAATTTATGATTAACATCTAATTTACTAATTGCATCATCTATTAGTTCTAATTCCTTATTTAAAGCATCTGCTTGAGTAACAATTTCAGTACGCTTTGTTCTTAATTGTTTTAGATCTCCTTTCTCAATTACAGATTCTGTAGAATTTTTTTTGTCTCCACCACAAGAAGAAAGGACTATTAATGTGATGATGCTTATATAAAACTTTTTCATTTTTATGATTGATTATTTATTGTTAGTTATTTTATCTAATGCAGTTTTTTTGTTGATTACATCTATCATTGCTTGAAGATAGGTTTGTTGAGCTGAATATAATTGACGTTGAGCTTCTGTATATTCAAAACTGCTTGATAATCCTTCTTTGAATTTTACTTGTTGTTTTTTCTCAATTCTTTCAGATAATCGTAAGTTTTCTTTTGAAAATGAATATTGTTCAATGCTATATTCATAATCACTTTTTGTGTTTTGATATTCTAAAAGTAGAGTTTGTTCTGTTTCTTTTAGTTCTGTTTTAGCTTGTTCGTAAGCAATTTTTGCTTGTTGCGTTTTTGCTGTTCGTCCTAAGCTACTAAAAATAGGAATGTTTAATGCAACACCTAAATTTGAATAATTAAACCATTTTTGATCTTGATTAAAAAATTGGAATTCGTTTCCAAAAGCATTGTATCCAAAATTTACATTTGCAGATAGAGAAGGTAATGCTTTACTTTTTTCTAATTTTAATAATAAACGATTTGATTCTTCCTTATTTTGACCTATTTTATAATCAATAGTATTGTTAACATTGAAATCTGATCCTAAAACACTTAAATCAATGTTTTTAGTGGCTAAATTGTCTAAGTTGTCTGTTAATTGTAAGTCTTCTTGAATGTCAATCCCTAAAACTAGTTTTAACATATTTAAAGCAATTTCGGCTCTTCTGTTTGCATTTGAAAGGGAACTGTTTACTTGACTTAAAGTAATTTGTAGTTGCTCTACATTTTCTTCTTCAACTAAACCATTTTTATATGTTTCATTTGTTTCAAATAAGGTTTTTTCTAATGATATTTTATTTTCATTTAAAACTTTTGCACTTTCTCTTGCAAGAAGGACATTTCCATAAGAGTTAATTACAATTGAACGGATTTCTAAATCTGTTTTCTCTTTAGCATTTTGAGAAATTTCTAAATATACTTTAGCCGATTGTAATCCTACTAAATAAGAACCATCAAAAATCAACTGGCTTAAAGTTGCATTTGCAGTCATATTATGTTTTGTTCCGAATTCAACTTCGGCAAATTCACCAGGATTTCCACCAAAAAACTCAGCAGGAACCACAGATTTTTGCAAAACGAAGTTGTTTTGGTAATTAATATTTGCATTTAATTGGGGTAACCCTATAGTTGTTGTTTCCCATTTTTTCTTTTTTGCAATTTCAATATCTTTTGAAGCATTAATTGCAGTATAATTGTTTTGTAAAGCATGTTCAATAGCTTCTTGTAAAGAAAGAGAATAACTCTTCTTTTCTTCTTGCGCATTGATAAGGCTCGCAAACAATAAAAAGATAATAATGATTTTATGTTTCATTGTTTAATTATTGGTTTTTATTAATTGATTTAAAAATTCGATTCCTTTTGGACTACAAATACCACGTAAATGATATTCTAAGTATTGATTTTGTAATTCTTTTGGGTTAAACATTGTATTAGGGAATAATTCTCCATCTTTAATGGAAGTCATGCCTGCAAAATAAAATCTACTTATGGCATCTACCATTATTTCTTTTCTATATAAGCCTAGGGAAATTCCTTTTTGTAAATTATAAACAATACAATCGTCCATTTTTTCAAATTGTTTACTCCTTAGTGTAATGTATATTTTTGGATAATATTTTTGTAATTGATATATGGGAGAAGTGCCTTCGTCTTTTAAATGTTGTAAAACAAAGTTTTTTATTTCAAAAAGTTCTTCAATAGGGTTTTTTTCAAAGGCTCTAATGGAGTCTATCCCACATGAAATTGTTTCAAAAAGGCTAAAAGTGGCATGTTTTACTAGTTCTGGTTTTGTTGAAAAATGCAGATAGATAGTCTTCTTTGAAATTCCTAATTCTGCTGCAATATCATCCATTGTAACACTTTTAAAACCAAGTGTTACGAACATTTCAGTTGCTTTTGATAAAATTTGCTCTTTCATTTTATTGGATTATTTCATTAGATTACTTACTAAAAAATACTTTGCAAATGTAGACAGGAAACTTTAAACACAAAAATAGTTTCCAAAGTATTTATATAAATTTAACATAGATTTAAGATTAGTCGTTTTTGTATTTAATTTATTATATTCTAAAAAATACATTTGTAAGATTTTCTTATTGTAGCTCTTTAAAATTTGACTGAAAATACTTGGTCAATTAAACTTTTGAAAATTAAGTGCAATTTTAAGTCTCGATTAACATTGGAGATTTTTAATTTTGAATACATTTGCAATATCATCAATTCAAATATTATTATCAATTCAATTAATTTAATGAGGTATTTTACGCTATTCGTTTTTCTTTTTTTCTCTACATTGTCTATTAGTCAAACCCGAATTAAAGCGCAAATCATAGATATTGACAGTAGAGTTCCGCTTGCTTTTTGTAAAGTGGAATATCTAAACAAAACCATTACAGCTGACTGGGAAGGAAAGTTTAATATGGAAATTACAGCTTTTGACAAACCTTTAGTTATTGCTTACAAAGGGTATCAAACGAAAAATGTATATATTTCGAGAGATGAAGAATTAGTAATTATTAAGATGACTATTGATTTAAATACTTATAAAAAAGTAGAAATATATACTGATAATCGAGTTAATAAAATTGTTAAAAAAGTTACTGAAAACAAGAAGAAAAATCAACCAGAAAAAGCTTTAAAAAGTTTTCAATATAAAAATTATGAAAATTTATTAATTACGGCTAATCCTGATTCTATTTCAAGTAAAATTGATACCATTTACAAAAAAAGACTTTTTAGTAAAACTAAAATAAAATTAGATTCTGCAAATTATAAATTTAAAGAGTTGATAACGAAACATCATTTATATCAAACAGAAAAAATAAATTTAATTCAATATAATAAAACAGGATATAAAGAAACAGTTTTAGCTAGTAGAATGGCTGGTTTTAAAAATCCGTTATATGAATATTTGGGCTTAAAATTAGTTTCTTATTCGGTTTATGAGAATCCGTTTGAAATTCTTGAAACACCTCTTCAAAACCCTATCTCAAATTATGGTCGTCAATTATATAATTTTTACCTTGTAGATTCTCTTGAAATACAAAATCGAAAAACATATAAAATATTCTTTCAGCCAAAAAAACTTCAATCAAGTCGATTAAGAGGGTTGTTTTATATAGATGCTCAAACATTTGCCATTGCAAAGGCTTATTATAGGATATACGGTATTGTAAATATAAATGCTGATTATACTTTTGAATATCGAAAAGAAGAGAATCTTTGGTTTCCTAAGAAAAGGAAATTTACTGTTTTAAAAGGGAATAATGCTGACGATATAAAAATCTTAGGAAACACAATAAAATTCAATTCTTCATTAGAAACGAATCCGAATACAAATGCTACGGATCAAATTTATTTAACCATTGAATCTATTCCTTTTGATATTGAATTAAACAAAGAAATAGATTTCGAAAATAATGGAATTAAAATTGAAATTGATGAAAAAGGATTAGATAAACCTGAAAACTATTGGACTAAATTTTCAAAAGATACTTTAGATTATAGAAGATTAAATACTTATAAGTCTATCGATAGTCTTTCTTTTTCGAAAAAAATTGAAAGAAAAATCTTCTTAGGTAAGAAAATATTAAACGGTTATTATCCTATAAAACTTGTGGATTTAGATTTGAGAAGCCTTGTAAAATACAATAATTTTGAAGGTTTTAGGCTTGGAATTGGAGGCGTAACGAATACTGAATTATCTGAAAAATATAAAATAGCTGCTTATGGAGCTTATGGAATAAAAGATAAAGAATTTAAATTTGGTATAACTCCATCATATTTAATAGATAAGAAAAGTGAAACATGGATAAGTGCATCTTATACAGATGATTTAAATGAGATTTCTCAAATTAATTTTGCTACGGATTCGCGTCGATTTAAAATATATGATCCAAGGCCTATTAATATTTCAACTTTTTACTCAAATAAAACAACATCTGTTTTCATAGAAAGTAATTATTTTGCAAAATCTGATACTTATTTTGCATTGTCAAAAAGTAGAATAGATCCAAAATTTGATTACACTTTCATAAATCAAGGGATATCGTATACAAAATACAATATTACGACAGCTCAACTTGCTTTTCAATGGAATCCATTTAGTAGTTATATGCAAACTCCTAAAGAAAGAATTGAGATTGAAAAAAGGCACCCTAAATTTTCAATTCAATTTACACAAACATTACCAAATGTACTAGAGAATGATTTTAATTTTACCAAAATCGATTTTAAAACATTTTATGAAATTCCTTTTATTTCAGGACATAAAAGTTCTGCCCTTTTGCAAACAGGAATTGCTTTTGGAGATGTTCCTTTAACGCATTTATATAGTTTACAGCCTAATAATCTTAACAGAGACGCTATATTACAAAGGATAACATTTGCTGGTAAGAACAGTTTTGAGACGATGTATTTCAATGAATTCTTTTCAAACAAATACGTTTCATTACAACTAAAACACACTTTCAATAAAATTAGACTTGGATACCGAATAAATCCAGAATTTTCAATAGTTACTCGTATGGCTTGGGGAGAAATAAATAAAGAGAATACGCACATAGGGTTAGAATTCAATTATTTAGAAAAAGGATTCTTTGAAAGTGGAGTAGAGTGTAATAAAATTTTTAAAGGTTTTGGACTTACCGCATTTTTTAGATATGGTCCATATCAGTTATCAAATATCGAAGACAATTTATCGTTAAAAATATCATATTATATAGATCTTGGGTTTTAATTCTTTTTTTTGTTGTAATCTAACTATTTAAGTAAGAATCATTACCTTTGCGCTTCAAATTTTTCAGCAATGTTAAAATGGTTAACCACTAGTTTTTGGGATTTTATAGCAAGTAGAATTTTACGCAACCGTGTATTATTACTAATTACTCTTACCCTTTTTACTATTTTCATGGCATTTCAGTGGAAAAACATGCGTTTTACTTATACTGAAGCAAATCTTTTACCCGATCATCATGAAGTAAATATTCAATATAATTCTTTCTTAGAAAAGTTTGGAGAAGAAGGGAATTTAATTGTTATTGGCTTTAAGGATTCTACATTTTTTACCCCAAAAAATATAAAACTTTGGGAAAATTTCATTGGCGAAATTAAAAAAGACAAAGCAGTTGAATTGTCGCTTTCAATTGAGGATTTACGCGTTTTACAAAAAGATACTTCTGAACAAAGTTTTAAGTTAGTTCCTTTTATTAATAATGAAAAAATTTCTGAAAGTTATCTTAAAGAAAAGGAGCAGGAGTTTTTTAATAACCTTCCTTTCTATGAAGGAATGCTTTTTAATAAAGAATCAGGAGCGATACGATTTGCTATATATATTGATAAAAAAATAGTAAATACTTCAGCTCGTAAAGATTTTGTAATAAAATATCTTAATGATGATAGGATTGAGACTTTTGAAAAAGCATCTGGAATTGATTTGAAAATTTCGGGAATGCCTTATATCCGAACTCTAAACTCTCAAAGTATCATTGATGAAATTGGACTTTTTGTAGGTGCTGCATTATTAATTACATCTTTGCTTTTCTTTTTCTTTTTTAGAAGTTTTAGAGCTACATTAATTTCAATGTTAATTGTAATCATTGGTGTTATGTGGTCATTCGGAACACTTGGATTATTAAACTACGAAATTACTGTTTTAACAGCAATTATTCCTCCTCTGATTATTGTTATAGGTATTCCAAATTGTATATTTCTGATCAATAAATATCAACAAGAAATAAAAAAACATGGTAATAAAGCAAAATCATTACAACGCGTTATTTCTAAAGTAGGAAACGCAACTTTAATGACAAACCTTACTACCGCTGCTGGTTTTGCAACTTTTATTATTACAGATAGTGAACTTTTAAAAGAGTTTGGAATTGTTGCTTCATTAAATATTCTTTTCTTATTCTTTTTATGTTTAATTATCATTCCAATTATATATAGCTATATGCCATTACCTAAAGAAAAGCATTTAGCGCATTTAGGAAAAAATTATATCAACTCATTTGTTAAGTGGATAGAAAATACTATTCGTAAACATCCTATTGCGATTTATATATCAGCCATAGCCTTGTTAGTTTTTGGTATTATTGGAATTTATCAAATTAAAATTTCAGGAAGTATCATTGAAGATATGCCTAAAAAAGCAGGTTTTTTTCAAGATATTGTGTTTTATGAAAAAGAATTTGACGGTGTAATGCCTTTGGAAATAATGATTGACACAAAGAAACCAAAGCGAGCATTAAAATCTGCAACATTAAAGCGAATTAACGAATTACAGGAAACTATAGAAGAAATCCCAGAATTATCAAAACCAGTTTCTGTTGTAAATTTAGTTAAATATGCTAAACAATCCTTTTATAATGGCAATCCTGAATATTATGAATTGCCTACAAAACAAGAGGAAACTTTTATTTTATCTTATATAAAAAATTCTACTAAGAAGGGCAATGAAAACATGCTGAAAAGTTATGTAGATAGTACAGGGCAATATGCAAGAGTTACTACTTTTATGCGAGATATTGGAACTGATAAAATGAAAAAAATTGAAGATCGATTACAAGAAAAAATAAATACCCTTTTCCCTTCTGAACAATATACTGTTACTATGACAGGAAAAGCGTATGTGTTTGAAAAAGGAACACATTATCTTGTAAAAAACTTAGTGTTATCATTACTCTTTGCTATTTTTCTAATTTCATTGCTAATGGCTTATTTGTTTAGGTCTTTTAAAATGATTATCATTTCATTGTTACCAAATATTCTTCCATTAATAATTACTGCGGGAGTAATGGGCTTTTTTGGGATTCCTATAAAGCCTTCAACAATTTTAGTTTTTAGTATTGCCTTTGGAATTTCTGTTGATGATACTATTCACTTCTTAGCAAAGTACAGACAAGAATTAAAAGCAAACAATTGGAAAATAAAAAAGTCAGTTTTTAACACTGTTAAGGAAGCTGGAATTAGTATGTTCTATACATCTGTTGTGTTGTTTTTTGGATTTTCAGTATTTACATTATCAAGTTTTGGAGGAACAGTAGCTTTAGGTAGCTTAGTTGCGGCAACTTTATTGTTTGCTATGTTGGCTAATTTAATATTGCTTCCTGCATTGTTGTTAACGTTAGAAAAAACAATTGCTAATGAACAAGAATTTATAGAGCCTAAAATTGATATCTTAGCAGAAGATAAAGAAGAAGAGGAAGAAGAAAACAAAAACGAATAATTTTATATTTGCACTTTAAAACGTTTACAAAATGAAACATACAAAAGTTATAGACCTTTTAAACAATACAAAAACATTACAGGAAGTTACAGCTAAAGGTTGGGTAAGAAGCTTTAGAAATAATCAATTTATAGCTTTAAATGATGGTTCAACAATAAATAATATTCAGTGTGTAGTTGATTTTGAGAATACATCTGAAGAAACATTAAAAAGAATAACAACAAGTGCTGCTGTTTCAGTTACAGGAACATTAATAGAAAGTAAAGGTAAAGGACAATCTGTTGAGATACAGGTAACGAAACTTGAAATCTTAGGAGATAGTGATCCTGAAAAATATCCTATTCAATTAAGAAATCGTCCAAGTTTAGAGTTCTTAAGAGAGCAAGCACATTTAAGAGTTCGTACTAATGCATTTAGTGCAATTATGCGTGTACGTTCTACATTGTCATTTGCTGTGCATCAATATTTTCAAGAAAATGGTTTTTTCTATGTAAATACACCTATTATTACAGGTAGTGATGCTGAAGGAGCTGGTGAAATGTTTAAAGTTACAGCATTGCCATTTGATGGAACTCCAAGAACAGAAGAAGGAAAAGTAAATTATAAAGAAGATTTCTTTGGTAAAGAAACAAATTTAACTGTTTCGGGGCAATTAGAAGGAGAAACATATGCAATGGCATTAGGTCAAATATATACTTTTGGACCAACTTTCCGTGCTGAAAATTCTAATACTTCTCGCCACTTAGCAGAATTTTGGATGATTGAGCCTGAAGTAGCCTTCAATGATTTAGATGCTAATATGGATTTAGCGGAAGATTTTATTAAATATGTTATCAAGTATACACTTGAAAAATGTGAAGATGATTTAAAATTCTTAGAAAGTAGATTACTAGAAGAAGAAAAATCTAAACCACAAGCGGAACGCAGTGAAATGAGTTTGCTTGAAAAATTAAAATTTGTTTTAGAAAATAACTTTAAACGTGTTTCTTATACTGAAGCGATTGATATTTTAAAGAATTCTACTCCAAACAAAAAGAAAAAATTCAATTATATTATTGAAGAATGGGGTGCAGATTTACAAAGCGAACATGAGCGATTTTTAGTTGAAAAACATTTTAAGTGTCCTGTAATATTGTTTGATTATCCAGCTAATATTAAAGCATTTTACATGCGTTTAAATGAAAATACTGAGCCTGGTAAAGAAACGGTTCGTGCAATGGATATTTTATTCCCAGGAATTGGAGAAATTGTTGGAGGTTCTCAACGTGAAGAACGTTTAGATGTTTTGGTTGAAAAAATGAAAGCTTTAGGTATTGAAGAAGAAGAATTATGGTGGTATTTAGATACTAGAAGATTTGGTTCGGCCGTACATTCAGGATTTGGATTAGGATTTGAGCGTTTAGTATTGTTTGTAACTGGAATGACAAATATTAGAGATGTTATTCCTTTCCCGAGAACACCACAAAACGCAGAATTTTAATTTAATGTTTAATCGTTTAATCGTATATTTGTTTAGTCGATTAAACGATTAACTGTTATACGATTCAACAAAAATGTTAAGACAAAGTTTACAATTTAAATTATCACAGAAATTATCTCCTCAACAAATTCAATTGATGAAGTTAATTCAATTGCCTACACAAGCATTTGAACAAAGACTTCAAGAAGAATTAGTAGAAAATCCAGCATTAGAAAACGGGAAAGAAGAAAATTTAGATTATGATGATGAGTATGGGGATTCTAATGACGATTATGATGATTATGAAGGGGAAAGGATTGAAGCAGAAGATATTAATATTGATGAATATTTAAGTAATGACGAAACGCCTGACTATAAATATCAAGCTAATAATTATAGTGATGACGACGAAGATAACAGTATGCCCTTTATTGCAGGAGTCACTTTTCATCAAGATTTATTAAATCAATTAAATACATTTATTCTAAGTGATGATGAACGAGATATTGCCGAATTTTTAGTTGGTAGTATTGATGATATGGGCTATATAAGAAGATCTGTTCAAGATATAGTAGATGATATGGCTTTCACGCAAGGAATATATACAAACGAAGCTACTGTTGAAAAGATTTTAAGTATTGTACAAGAACTAGAGCCTTCTGGTGTTGCAGCTAGAGATTTGCAGGAATGTCTTCTTTTGCAGTTAAAGCACAAAACGCCTACAGATAGTATTGAATTAGCTATTGATATTATAAAAAATCAATTTGATGCTTTTTCCAAAAAACACTATGATAAGCTGCTTCAAAAATATGAGATATCTAAAGAACAACTAAGAAAAGCTATAGATGAAATTGAAAAATTAAATCCAAAACCAGGTGGTGCATATGACGGCAATCAGAAGCCTATAGAGCATGTTGTGCCTGATTTTACCATTAGAATCGTAGATGGCGAATTAGAATTGTTGCTAAATGGTCGTAATGCTCCTGAATTGCATATTTCTAAAGATTATCAGGAAATGCTTCAAAGTTACAAGGATAGTAATGAGAAGTCTAATTCACAAAAAGATGCGGTTCAGTTCATAAAACAAAAATTAGATTCTGCAAAATGGTTTATTGATGCTATAAAACAGCGACAAGAAACATTATTTGTTACCATGAATGCTATAATGCATTATCAAGAAGAATATTTTTTAGATGGAGATGAAACTAAACTAAAACCCATGATATTGAAAGATATTGCTGATTTAGTTGGGTTGGATATTTCTACCATTTCACGTGTTGCAAACAGTAAATATGTAGACACTCCTTATGGAACTAAATTAATTAAAGATTACTTTAGTGAGGCAATGAAAAATGATCAAGGAGAAGATGTTTCTACTATTGAGATTAAAAAAATACTAGAAACCGTTATAAGTGATGAGGATAAGAAAAAGCCTTTGCCTGATGATAAACTTGCTGAAATTTTAAAAGAAAAAGGATATCCTATTGCTAGAAGGACTGTTGCGAAATATAGAGAACTAATGGATATTCCTGTTGCGCGTTTAAGAAAAAAGATATAGATAGAAATTAGAAAAACAGAGCTATTTTCCTAAAATATGGATTTAAAAAAAGTATTACCTTTATTTTCTTATGTTTTTCATCCAATATTTATTTCTTTATATGGAACTCTTTTTTATTTCATAGTGTCTCAGACTTATATTTATGAATCTCAGGTTCTTTTAACTTTAATACAGGTAGGTATTTTGACTTTGTTTTTGCCTATTTCATTGTATTATCTCTTTATTTCTCTTGGGATTGTAGCATCATTTACAGAAGCCAGTTTAAAGGAGCGGAAATTACCTTTGATGACACAAGCAATATTACTTTTTTTATTACTAAAGTTTAGTACGTCATTAAATGCTTTGCCAGAGTTGTTCTATTTTTTTCTAGGCGGTTTTTCAAGCTCAATATTGGCTTTTATTTGTGTTTTACTGCGATTTAAAGCCAGTTTACACATGATTGGAATATGCTCATTGGGAACATTCGTATATGGATTATCTATTCACTTAGAATTACCTTTAGTTAATACTATAGCTTTTTCTGTTATGTGTATAGGTTTTGTTGCTTCATCTAGGCTTTACATGAAATCCCATACGCCAATAGAATTAATTGTTGGAGGATTTATAGGAGTGCTTTCACAAGTGATATTCTGGTATTTTTGGTTATAAAATATAGAAAATAAAACCTACATTAAAAGAATTTAATCTCATGTCTTTATCTCCAATTTTGGCATCACCAAAGTGAGATTTTAATCCATAATAAGCATATAGATTTACGGTATTGTATCCTACGCTTAAATAAGGACCATATTGCAAATTAACAATTTCGTTACTTCTATTAATTGTATAACTCTCAGAATTTGATTCAAAAATACTTTTACTAGCAAAAAGATAACTAAACTTAAACCCAGTGTATATTCTCCAAAATTTATGACTAGTATATGTAGCATTTCTCCATCTAATCTCAATTGGTAGTTCAGCATAGTGTAAGATAAGCTTGCTTTTATCATAAGAGTTGTCTATGCTATAAATGTTGTTTGGAGAAGAAGGGATAATTTTTAAATTATGTTTAATGTCATTGTAAGAATAGCCAAGACCTAATCCTATAGACCAATTTCTATCTTTTGTTATTGGCATATCTCTTAAAAAGCCCAATGTTACACCTGAAGAAAAAGAATACTGAGAATAGTTGTTAGGACTATTTCTAAGCAAATTATAACTCAATGATACATAGAATTGATCTTCTCTAAATAAAGAATCTACAGCGATTTTATTTTCAGTATCTTGAGAATAAGATGCTGAAAACATTAAAATATATAAAAGCAAAATAATTGTACGCATTGACCTATAAAGATTAGGTATAAAAATAATAAAAAAAGGTACGCAAAACGCGTACCTTTTATATTTTATAAATGAAAAGAATACTTACTTTTATTTATTTAATAGGATTTCCTTGAGTTGTAGTATAATTTACTTTCAACTGGTCTACTTTACGTAATTCAGTTTTAATATCTTGTACTAGTGCCATTTTAACATCTTTGTCAATTTTTAAAGATGCTGTTAAATACTTCTCGTCTTCAGAATTTCTTTCTGCTCTTTCAGTGATTACAAAACTTCTAAGATCTCCTACTGTAGAAATTTTATCATTTAACTGAATACGATCAGATGAACCTAATGATTTATAACCTTCTTTAGGTTTACCAGCATATATATACATAATATATTGTTTCTTATGCAACTTTGCCGTTTGATCTGCTTTTGGTAATCGATTCTCGATTTTTAAATCACTATCTTTCATAGTTGTAGCAGTCATAAAGAAGAACAAAAGCATAAACACAATATCTGGTAATGATGCTGTAGAAATTCCTGGAGTACCTCCCGTTTTTTTCTTTTTAAATTTAGACATAGTTTCTAAAACTTAAAGGGTTATTAGTTCTTTTTTGATTCTGCTTCTGAAAGTCTCATTGGAAACATTTCTTGAATTCTCTTTACTTTCGGTTCTAGTTCTTCAACTAGACCTTCAATTGCTTTTGATGCTGGATCATTTGCAACGTATTCTAATTCAGTGTATTTCTTTCCATATCGTTTCATACTTTCTCTATCTCTTAAAAAATAATATGCAGCTACTAATTCATTTTGAACCGCTATATACGTTTCATAACTAGTTTGCCCATCATTCATTAATGATATTACTGCCTCATCTGGATTATCAGAAGATTTAGAGTTTTTCTTCCCTTCGCAATATGTACAAGTCCCATCGCCATTATTTTCTAAGAAATCAATTGCAGCTTGCCTAACATCTTCAATCTTCATAACTTGGTCATTAACCAAAAGTTGATTGTCCATGTTAACAAGAACTCTCATTATGTTTCTTTCATTAATAGGTGGCACAGGAGGGTTCTCTTCATATCTAGGCAATAATCTATTGATTCCTTGATCAACTCCAATGGTAGTTGTGACCAAGAAGAAGATTAAAAGAAGGAAAGCAATATCTGCCATGGAACCAGCATTTACCTCTGGTGCTTCTCTTTTTGCCATAATTATTTTTTAAGTTTATTTAAAAATGCCCAAACCATTGTTCCTAATGCAACAAGAGTAAGTAAATAAAAAGCATTTAGACCAGCTCCTACTAATTTTGAAGTAGAACCTGAATGCATAATACCATTAGCTTTAACTTCTTCATCGCCAGCTAATACGTATGATATCAATATTACACCTAAAAATAATCCTAATGAAATTATTGTTCTTTTAAAATTTTCTTTGTTAGAAAATAAATTTTTCAAAACATATATCAATACAATAGCAATACAAATTACAAGTACGATATACGACAAATATATTAAAGGTGAAATCCAGCCATTATTGGCGTCATCATCACTTGAAGACATTAATCCCGCCAAGAAAATAATACCTAAAATGGCAATGACAATAGCTGCAAATTTTGTTAAATTGTGTAATTTCATGACAATTGTCGTTTTATAAGGTTATTATTTTTTGTAATCAGATAAGATGTCAATTAAACTAATTGAAGCATCTTCCATGTCATTAACTATAGAATCAATTTTTGCAATGATATAGTTATAAAATACTTGTAAAATAATAGCTACTATAAGACCAAATACAGTTGTTAATAAGGCAACTTTAATACCTCCAGCAACTAAAGATGGTTCCATAGATCCTGCAGATTGAATTTGGTCAAATGCTTCAATCATACCAATTACAGTTCCCATGAACCCTAACATCGGTGCTAGTGCAATAAATAAAGAAATCCAAGAAACATTTTTCTCTAATTGTCCCATTTGAACACCACCATAAGCAACTACTGCTTTTTCTGCTGAATCAATTCCATGAGAATGTCTATCTAAACCTTGATAAAAGATAGATGCTACTGGACCAGATGTATTTCTACATACTTCTTTTGCAGCTTCAACTCCGCCAGATTTTAATGCGTCTTCTACATTAGAAATCAATTTTTTAGAGTTTGTAGTAGAAAGATTTAAATAAATAATTCTTTCAATAGCAATTGCTAATCCTAAAATCAAACAGATTAATACAATTCCCATAAAACCAGGACCTCCTTCAATGAAACGTTGTTTCATTTTTTGAGTAAAAGTCGGCTCAGCTTCAATTTCTGTTGCATCATCAACAACTACAGCTTCTTCATCAGTTGTTACTTCTTCTTGAACTTGTTCTGTAGCAGGTGTTTCAGTTGCTGTAGAATCTTGAGCTTGAATGTTACCAAAAGTCATAAGCCCTGTGATTGCTAAAATAGAAAATAATCTTTTCATCGCTTTTGTTCTTAAATTTAATTAGTTAATTTGGTTAAAAGTATAAAATAATTTATGAAATTAAAAATATTTCTTACGCGGAGAGGAAGGGATTCGAACCCTCGATGCTCTTTCGGAGCATACATACTTTCCAGGCATGCTCCTTCGACCTCTCGGACACCTCTCCATTGATATGTCAATTTCAAGGGCGCTAAATAACGTAAAAAAATTCAGGAATAAAAATTTTAATAGCATTTTTTACTATAGTTCGCCCCTTAAACTGGTTTCAAAAATAGTTTTAAATACGTTAAAAGAAACTTTTTGTCCCAATAAATACATTAATTTTGTTATTGCAGCTTCTGTTGTGATATCAAATCCTGAAATAACTCCTATGTCCCTTAATTGTGTGCTTGTTTCATATTGTCCCATAGCGACAGCACCTCCACTACATTGCGTAACATTTATAACGTGAATTTTTTTATTTATTGCCTTTTTTAATTTTTCTATAAACCATTTTTCTGTAGGAGCATTTCCTGAACCATAAGTTTCTAAAACAATTCCTTTTAAATTTGTTATATTTATGATTGCCTCAACAACATCCTCATTAATTCCGGGAAAAACTTTTAAAATAACAACATTTTTATCGAAATTCTTATTGACTTTTAGTTTTTTATTTGCTATTTTTCTTAATAAAATATCTTTATTTATCTTTAAATGGACTCCTGACTCTGCTAATTCTGAAAAATTTGGAGAGGCAAAAGCATTAAAATGTTCAGCACTAATTTTGGTTGTCCTATTTCCTCTGTATAGTTTATATTCAAAGTACAGGCCAACTTCTTGAATAATAGCGACTCCATTTTGTTGTAATGAAGCAATTTGAATTGCTGTAATTAAATTTTCTTTAGCATCCGTTCTTAGGTCTCCTATTGGTAATTGAGAACCTGTGAAAATAACTGGTTTTTCAAGGTTTTCAAGCATGAAACTTAATGCTGAAGCGCTATAAGACATTGTGTCAGAACCATGAAGAACAACAAAACCATCAAATGTTGAATAATTTTCTTCTATTATTGTTGCTATTTGTTGCCAATACTGAACATTCATATTAGATGAATCTATTGGAAATTCAAAAGAAATGGTGTCAATATTACAATCTAAAAGTTGTATTTCAGGGATTTTATTAAGTAATTTTTTAAAATTAAATGCTTTGAGAGCACCAGTAGAAAAGTCCTTAACCATTCCAATGGTTCCTCCAGTATAAATAAGTAAAATTTGTGGCTTATTCGGCATTATTATATTTCATTTTATTTACAACTGGATTAGCATACATTGCCAAAAATCCGTCTCTTAGTGTTTTGTTATCTGTGTCAATTCTCATTTCAAACCTTCTTTGGAATAATTGTTTTTCCTCAGTTGTGTAGAATTGTGAATATTGAGTGGTATTATTTAATATATCATAAGCAATATAGTTTGTTGGCCACAATTTATAATGCTGTAATATAGAATCGTCTATTACATTAGCTAATGCTTGAACTTGTTTGTTTGTATTATCATTATGAATTTTAATATAGTCAAGTTCTTTGTTAATAACATTTCCTACATGGATATGGATACGTTTTTTTTGCCCTATAATTCCACTTAGAAGTGTAATGAAATCTTCATTTTTGTTTTTTATATAAACTTCATCCTTAGCTTGTGCTAATAATTGTGGCATTTTTAATGCATCGGTTGGGTCATATTCATAAGAAATAGAGACTGGAACGATTTTTATTTTTTTGAAAAAATCGGTAACTTCTTTTTCATCTGAAGCCATTCCTAGCATTTTCAAAACACCTTGATGTGTTGCATCATTTCCATCTTTAGTTCGTCCTTCTCTTTGCGCAATCCAAACGGAACGATTTTCCTTTGATAGTAAATGGTACATGTATTCAGACATTAATTTAGAGCTTTGGAGTAATTCACGAGGTGTTAATCCTCTTTGAACTAGGAAGTTTCTGTTTAATTTTGATAAGTTTAATACAAAATCTTTTTGTACTAAATTATCTCCAATTGCAGAAGCTGTCATAACTAATCCATGGTCGAACAATGAAACATTAAGTAATGATGTATCTAAAATAATATCTCTATGATTTGAAATAAAAAGATAAGATGTATTAGGTTCTAATTTTTCAAAGCCAGAAGTAGTTAATCCATCTGAGCTTTTTTCTAATACTTTCATTATAGATTGATACACAAAATTAACTTGAAAATCACGTATTGAGTGTGTTTTTTTTAATTGTTCTTTCCAAACTTCTTCTTCAGTATCTGGAAAGGTAAAATTCATCATCGCTTTCATCATAGGATGATTTAATGAAGAACACAAGGCTTCGTTAACCTCAGAATCATAAAACGGACGAATAGAATCAAATTTAGACATAAGGATTTTTAAAAAATCGGTACACAAAAGAACAAAAAAAATAATAAATGGCGGTAAATTCTTCGTTAAATTCCGAAAATTGCTTTCGAATTTTCCGTAGTAATATTAGCAATTTCTGCTACTGACACGTTATAAATTTCTGCTAATTTCTGCGCAACTAATAAGGTATAACTACTTTCATTTCTTTTTCCACGATAAGGCACTGGTGCTAAATAGGGAGAATCTGTTTCTAAAACAATATTTTTCAAATCAATTTCTTTTAAGAATTGGTCTATTTTTCCGTTTTTAAAGGTAGCAACTCCTCCTATTCCTAATTTCATATTTAAATCTATTGCTTTTTTAGCTTGCTTGAAATCACCAGTAAAACAATGGAAAATACCAAATAAGTCATCGCTTTTTTCACTCTCTAAAACTTCAAATACTTCATCAAATGCATCTCTACAATGAATATTGATAGCTAATTTGTGTTTTTTTGCTAATTGTATTTGATGTTTAAAAACATATTGTTGTTCTTTTAGGAATGTTTTATCCCAGTATAAATCAATTCCAATTTCTCCTATTGCATAGAATTTTCTTGAAGCTAATTCTTTTTCTACATGAGCTAATTCTTCTAAATAATTTTCTTTAACATAAGTAGGGTGTAAGCCTATCATTAAAAATATATTTTCAGGATATTGTTGCTCTAAATCATACATTTTTTGGGTATAATTAGAATCAATTGAAGGAATAAAAAAACGAGAAACTCCAGCGTTAATAGCATTTTGAATACTTTCATTTCTGTCTTGATCAAATTCTTCAGAATATAGATGTGTATGAGTATCTGTAAGCGTAATAGGATTGTTCAAAATAAAAAATTTAGAGTGCAAATTTAAAATCTTTATTGGTATATAACCAAAAAAGCTACTGAATGTTCAGTAGCTTTGGTTTCTTTTTCATTTATGTGTTATAATTCTTTCAAAATTCGTTGTGCTTTCTGATAATCTTCTGCACTTTCAGGTAATAATTCTAAGTATTCCTTACATTTTGAATATTCTTTTTGTTTCAATTTGGATAGACCTAAATACCAAATAGCTTTTTCTTTGTATACCGATTTGCCATTTTTTAATGTATTTAATATGTTTTCAGCCTGGTCATATTGATTGATTTCTATTAATGAAATGGCATAATATAATTCTTCTTCTAGTCCTAAATTGTTAGTTTGTTTTATTTTTTCAAAATAAGAAACAGCTTCTTTGAAATTTTTTGCATTGAAGGCGTCTTGAGCTTGTTTTAAGCTTTCATTTACATCACTTCTTTCTGTGAAATATGCTTTTTGATGTTCATTATAATCAGCATATTTAGGATTAGAAGTTTGAATAAAAAACCAAATTGAAATGAATAGAAGTATTGTAGCAGCTATAGTAAACCATTTTTTATGTATTGAAATAACTTTTGGTTTGCTAGAAATTGTTTCATGAGAAGCATAATTCTTAGCAATTTCCTTTAAGTTTTCTTCAAACATTTTACCTTCTTGAGAATATTTAGTTTTTAAAAACTGACTAGTCTCTTTGTATAATTCTAGTTTTTCCCTTAAATCATTATCATTTAGAAGTTGCTCTTCAAAAGCAGCTTTTTCTTCGAAAACCATTTTGTTTTGTAAATAATTTTCAAAAAGGATATATATATCTTCTTGCATTCTATTGTTTCGTTAAGGATTTATATTCTATAGATTCTCGAATCATTTCAGTTAGTTTTCCTGTACAAAGTGATTTTTTCTTTCTTGCATAAGCGTAAGAAACATTCAAAGTTGTTGCTACTTCTTCCATCGTTTTTAATATAAAACTCAGTTTGAGTAATTCTTTACATTTTTCTCCTAATTGTAAAAACATTTTTTCAAACAACGCTTGTTTTTCATTAAATAGTTCTGTTTCGAATAGCATTTCTTGAAGTGATTCATCTTTAGATACATTATCATCTTGTAATGTTACCTCTTTATTTGAAGATTTTTTCAATTCATTTAACCATTTTCTTTTACATAATAGGAAAAAATAAGCATCAAAAGGGCAAGTTATTTTTAAATTATTTTGTTTTGCCTGATTGTAAATTGTAATCAATACTTCTTGAATAACATCTTGAGCTTCATCTTCACTTCCATTATTCATTTTTATATAATGAGTAACCTTTGGAGCAAATTTTTTATATATAGCATGAATAATTTTAGTATTATTATTTAATAATCCATCTATATATAATTGATCTTGATGTGCATTTTTTTCTACCATGAACAATTTATTTAAGTAGCTAAGATAAAAAGATATCAATAGAATTAGAAAATAAATAAAAGGAGTAGGGTAACATTTTAATGTTTTGATTGATATATTAATAGAATTTAAAAACAAAAATTATGAAAAAGTTATTTTTTTTAAACAGAAAAGCGGAAAATAGATCGATTTTTTTTAAAGCCGCATTAATTATTGTATTATCAATGACAATTCTTACTAGCTGTGAAAAATCGGATGATAATGACTGTGATGGACTTTGTGATTTACCTTCAGCAGCAGAATTTAACGCATTAAGAGAAGATGCATTAGAGAATATTACTCAAGAGTTCCAATTAAATACTGCGAATGGGATAACTACTTTTACTTCTGCTAATGGAGTTGAAATTGATATTAATCCTTCATGCTTAACATTGAATGGGAATGCTATTACAGGAACAGCTGCTATTAAATACATAGAGGTTTTCGATGGAGGAACAATGTTGGTAATCAATAAAACAACAATGGGAATGATGCCAAATGGAGATATGGCAATGCTTATTTCTGGCGGAGAATTTTTTATTAATGCTACCCAAAACGGACAACAATTAGAGATTAACTGTAGTATGAATTTGAGAATCCCTGCAAGTTTAACTACTGTTGAAAATGATATGATTCTATGGGATGGAACTATTGATGAAGATGGAAATTTAGACTGGAGAGAGCAGGAAGATCCTAATGGAAATCAAGGAGGTGTTTTCTTTGAACAAGATACGGCAGGAGGTACATACTATGCTTATTTTAATAACTTCGGTTGGACAAATGTTGACAAATTTTATAATTATACTGGTCCAAAAACTGAAATTTTAGCAACTGTTCCTTCTGGATATAATTTTGAAAATAGTGCTGTTTATTTACATTATGATGGAGAAGGTAGTGCTTTAGCAAAATTAGATACTTATAATGCATCTACAGGTCAATTTTCTGAACATTATGGTCAAATCCCAATTGGATTAGCTTGTCATGTCATTTTTGTGACTGAAGAAAGCGGACAATGGAGATATGCTATTAAATCTGTAACTATAACTGAAAATGCGGTCTATGATTTTACTCTTGCTGAAACAATTTTAGGTGATGAAACGCAATTAATTGCTGATATAAATGCTTTACCATAATTTAGTTAAGTTTGTTTTTGAAAAAGTGATGAATAGCTCATCACTTTTTCTTATATTTAATTTAAATTCCAAAAATCTGATGATTATGTTTAAAAAAATAGCTACACTTATTGTTTTAATAACTTCTGGTGTGCTTTTTTCTCAAACTAAAGTTCAGGATACAGTTACTAGGAAAGCAACTATACTTCCAAGTCAGAACCAAAATACGTTTATTTTTAATTCGGAAACACCATCTTTAAATCAAATTGCAGGTGCTCCAAAAGCTTTTTATAGTTATTATTGGGAGTTTGGAGATGGAAGCTACAGTACTAAAAAAGAACCAAAGCATACTTATAAAAAACCAGGTGATTATGAAGTAAAATTATGGGTTACTAATAATTATGATACAGGGAAAACACCTACCACTCGTCCGAAAAAAGTGAAAACAAATGAAACAGCAGATGTTTCGGACAATGAAATTCAAATTTTAAAAGATCCTATTGAATTAAGGAGAAATAGGGAGCCACTACCTGATGAAGATTTTGTAATAACATTGAGTTATAAAAATGAAAAAGAATATGTAACTAATGGCACGATTTATTTTTATTACAACGAAAAAGAATTTAAAAATGATAATTTTGAGTTACTTGAAATTAGAAATTACAATGATGAAAATATTAGTGATTTAGGAAGTGATTTAGTTTATAGTAACGATTATGACGATCAATTTTCTGCTTATGCTTCTTCTGAGAATAGAATGTACACTGCTGTTAAATTTCAAGATACAACAGAAAGAAAGAATCTTCATTTGAGTATTGAGGAAGCAAAACAAGTCTTTAAAAAAGGAAAAAAAATAACATTTAAGAATTTAAACCCAAATGAGCAACGTAATATTTTCTTCAGTTTAAAAACAACACCAGAAATGATTAAAGACACAAGTGCTATTTTAAAAGTAAGAAGCATTTACGTTCCTGATGATAACTATGAAAATCACAGAGTAAAAGATATGGAAATGGAGATTGTAACATCACATGATCCTAATAAAATGTCTACTAGTGGTTTATTTATAAATTATAGATTAGTTCGTTTTAAACGGATTAAATTTAAAACTCGTTTTCAAAATGATGGAGAAGGACCAGCAAGAACTATTCGTTTAGAAACGGATGTCCCTGATATGTTTGATAAATCAACTCTGCAAATAGAAAATATGTATCCAGAATGTCCAATTTGTCCAAAAAACGAAGAGGTAAGATATAGTTGTTTAGATACTATTATCAAACAAAAACAAATTATTTTTACTTTCAAAAACATATATTTGCCTGGTACACAGCAAAAAAATGTAACAGAGAAAGATTCTACAAAAGGATTTGTAAAATATAGTTTGAAATTTGGAAAAGACTTCCATAAACAAACCACTAAAAGTAGAACATCTATAATATTTGATAAAAACGAACCTATTATAACTAATTATTCTAGAACTCGATTTAATCCAGGAATTTCTATAGGAGTAAAAGCGGGTTATAATTATTATCCAAAATTAAACAACTCTAGAAGTTATTTTACTGGAATTACAATTTCACCATTTAAATCGTATCGTTTTTATTGGCAAAGCGAGTTATATGCAAATAAGCATGACTTTGAAAGTGAGAGAACAACCTCTATTTCTAATGATCCAGAAGTTGTTGGGCCATTTGATTTAAATAATGGAACTGTTATTGACAATGCTTTTGTAGGTAGAGAAAACACTTCACAAAAATCACAAAAAATTATAGAAACTGTTCCTGTTTCTCTCCGATATAATATAAATAATTATATAGGAGTTGGTTTTGGACCACATATAACAACTATAATTTCATCTGAATTAGAAAGAATTAATACAATTCGTTATTATGAGGTTACTCAGGGACCTTCTGGTTTTGTTCCTGGAAATGAATATGGAGAATTAACTCGAAGTAATTCTCAATTTATCAAAGAAAAAACAGAAGTGCAAACACAATTTTTTTTAGACACAACTTTTGGTTTTGCTAGAATTGGGCCTAGTGTAGGTATTAGATATTATAAAAATTTTAAAACTGATTTTGATTCTTGGCACTTTTATGCAATTTGGAAATTTTAATTTTTTCTGGTTTCTCTTCTTTTTTTCTATATTAGGGTTTTCCCAAAATTTAGAAGATCAAATATATGATGCAACCGATGCTTTTATTGCTAAACCATCTATTTCAGGCTTAGAAATATTAAGAAATAAAGAGAATCAATTTGTTTCTGAGGTTAATACAAAAGAAGAACAATTAGCACTAGTTATTTTAAGTTGTAATAAAGCATTTTATGAAAAGAAATTCAACCAAATCAATAATGCTATAAAATCGTATGAATTTGCTTGGAAAAACTACTCGGTTAATAATTTGGCAAACTATGATATTATTGAATATTGTTTAAAACCTTTAGCCCATTTATACACTATAACAGGAAATTATACTCTTGCAGAAAACACTATTAAAAGTTACTTGTTTTTAGCAGAGAAAGAAGGGAATTCGTTTCAAAAAACAGCAGCAATTTTAAATTTATCTGTTGTATATCATAATACAGGAAATCACAAAATGGCTGCTTCTATTTTAGAGAAGGAGCTTCAGAATAAAAACATTTCTACAAAACAAAGAGCTGATTTAGAAAACAATTTAGCAGTTAATTATATTGCCTTAAAAAAATATGATGATGCTTCAAGCTTATTAACACTTAATAAAGATGATTATCAATCAATAAAAAACAAAGCCTTTATTTCGTTGCAAAAAGGGAATTCAGTATTAGCAAGAAGCGAATTTGAAAAAGCAAAAAATCTGTTTTTTCAGAATGAAAATAATACAGCTCGTGATATTGCTAATTTTTATATTGATGAAGCTTCTCTTTTTTTAAAACTTAACAATAATGTATTAGCAAAACAAAGTTATACGAATGCTTTAAAAAGTTTATTACCGTTTTTAAAACAAAATATACTTCCTGAAAAAAGCAATATATATGGAGAAACAGCATTTATAAACATTTTTGATGGATTAGCATTTCTTGAAAAATCAACTACGAGGAAATTGGCATTTTATGATTTAAGTTTTCATGCTAGTAGTTTAATTAACGAAAACCTTGTTTCACAAGAATCACAAATTTTACAACAAGTTGAAGACCGAAAGCGTACAGAAAAATGTATTGATATATTATGGAAAGAATATGAAAAAGAGAAATCAAGCTTGCTCTTAAAAATGGCATTCAAATATGCTGAAAATAGCAAAAATACTGTTTTAAAAGAAAGAAATAATCAAAAAACATTACTTCAACGATTCCCTAATAATAAAGATTTAAAACTTCAAAATGTATTGCTTTCAAAGCAAGAATCTTTAATTAATGAATATGTAAGATTACAAATTACACATGATAATCCAACGAAGATTGTAAAGTTAAATGATGATTTAACTACGTTAAGTATCGAATTAAAAGAGGTTAATGAGAGAATAAATAAAACGTTTAAAAAGAATGAGGATTTTTCTTTATCATTAGATACTTTAGAAGTAAAGCTAGAGAAGGATAAAGCGCAAATGTTATATTATTTTTGGGGTAAAGACTGTTTTTATTCATTTTATTTTAATCATAATAAAATTCATTGGGAGAGAATAGCTTTAGATAAAAAGAACATTGATATATTGCAAAAATTCATTCATTACTTTGATGATTCAAATGCGATAAACAACGATATTCTTGCATTTTCATCAACTGCATTTTCATTATTCAATCTTTTAAATCTAGAACAATTAGAACAACATAAAACACTTGTGATTATTCCTGATGGAATTTTACATTTTATTTCTTTTGATGCATTGGTTACACATAAATCTGAAACTACAACTTTTTCAAAAATCCCATTTCTACTCTTCCAAAATAAAATGGCATATCAAACAAATGCTGCTTTTTATATTCAAAACAATACTTCAAAGAAAAACAATAAAATAGCAGGTTTCTTTCCTGTTTTTAAAAATACAAATGCCTTTTTAGAATATTCTATAGATGAAGCGAAAGTATTAGAAAAAAATAATGCAGTATTGTTTATGAATAAAAATGCAAATAGAATGAACTTCAAAAAGAATACTACTCAATATTCCATTTTGCATTTATCGACACATGGTACAAGTGGTTCATTTACAACTCCTGCAACTTTGGTTTTCTATGATGATGTTATGCTTGTCAATGAATTATACGGACTTGAAAATTGTAATCCTGATTTAGTGATTTTAAGTGCTTGTGAAACAGGAGTAGGGAAGTTGCAAAAAGGAGAAGGTTCTATCAGTATTGCTAGAGCTTTTCAATATGCTGGTGCTAAAAATATCTTGTTTAGTCTTTGGAAAATTAATGATTATGCTACTGCTGAAATTATGACTAATTTTTACACGAACTATTTTAATAATCATTCCTTTTTTGAGTCTAATTATAATTCTAAAAAAGATTATCTTCAGAATGAATCCATCTCTAATGCTAAAAAATCTCCTTATTATTGGAGTGCTTTTGTGTATTATGGTGTAATTGATACTCCTAAAACCTCATATTTATATTATTTACTATTAGGATTAATTACCTGTATTGTGCTATTTTTGATTTATGGAAGATTTACAAGATTTCTTAAAAGGAAAGAAATACAAAAAAATTAAGTTTACTATTTTAAAAACACAGCATTTATTAATTAAAGCCTCTATAAATACAGTGAAAGGTACTTTTATATTAGATACTGGTGCAAGTAATAGCTGTGTAGGACTAGAAGGAATTGAGAAATTCCAATTATTTGCAGAAAATTCTGAGACCAAAGCTGCTGGTGCTGGAGCTATTGGAATGGATACTCAATTATCTAAAAACAATAAATTACAGTTAAGTAGATGGAAAACTAGCGATTTTAATTTAATTATTTTCAATATGAGTCATGTTAATGAAGCTTTAAGACTATATAAAACAAAACCTGTAGATGGTATTATTGGTGCGGATATTTTATTAAATGGAAAAGCTATTATTGATTATAGTAATCATTATTTGTATTTGTTATAATATAAAAAAAACCGACAGATTTTTAAATCTGTCGGGCAATATTGTAAATCTAAAAGACAACTTTATACTATAATTCTAAAGCTTTCTTAGGATTGTTATCCATTAATAATTCTACTGGATTTTCTAAAGCTTCTTTCACAGCTACTAAGAATCCTACAGACTCACGACCGTCGATAATTCTGTGGTCATAAGATAATGCAACATACATCATTGGGTGAATTTCAACTTTACCATTTACTGCAATTGGACGCTCAATAATATTGTGCATTCCTAAAATTCCAGATTGAGGAGGATTAATAATTGGAGTAGATAACATACTTCCAAAAACACCACCGTTTGTAATAGTAAATGTTCCACCTGTCATATCATCAACTGTAATTTGGCCATCACGAGCTCTAAGTGCTAATCTTTTGATTTCCGCTTCAATACCTCTAAATGTTAAGTTTTCTGCATTACGAACAACAGGAACCATTAAACCTTTTGGTCCAGAAACTGCAATTGAGATATCAGCAAAGTCGTAAGCTACTTTATAATCACCATCCATCATTGAATTTACGTCTGGATAAAGTTGTAAAGCCCTTGTAACTGCTTTTGTAAAGAAAGACATATATCCTAAGCCAACACCATTGTGTTTAGCTTTGAATTCATCTTTATATTGATTACGGATAATATTAATAGGTGTCATGTTAACTTCATTGAAAGTCGTTAACATTGCTGTTTCATTTTTAGCTGCAACTAAACGCTCTGCTACTTTTCTACGTAACATTGATAATTTAGTTCTTTCAGAACCACGAGATCCACCTGTTGGAGTTCCCATTGATGGTACAGCATTTAATGCATCGTCTTTAGTGATTCTTCCATCTTTCCCTGTTCCTACAATGTCAGAAGGTTGAATGTTTTTCTCGTCTAAAATTTTTCTTGCTGCAGGAGAAGGAGTTTGAGAAGCATATGTTTTTTCAGCAACTGGAGCTGCTTTTGGAGCTTCTGGTTTTTTCTCTTCTACTTTCGCTTCTGTTTTTGGAGCTTCAGATGTTGATCCTTCTGGTTTTGCAGCACTTGTATCAATTAAACATACAATTGCTCCAACAGCTACTGCATCACCTTCTTCAGCTTTAAGTGTAATAATTCCACTTGCTTCCGCAGGTAACTCTAACGTTGCTTTATCTGAATCTACTTCAGCTATAGCTTGATCTTTTTCTACGTAATCACCATCTTGTACTAACCAAGTTGCAATTTCTACTTCTGTAATTGATTCACCCGGTGAAGGGACTTTCATTTCTAAAATCATATCTTAATAATTTTAATCTTTTAGGACTATATTCTACTTGTGTTGTTTAGCTACTTTTTAAAGGTAGTTAATTTATTGAAATAATGTTTTATCAAAAACCATTGCAATAGCATTCTTCTGACGTTTTTTAGAACGTTCATAACTTCCTGCTGCTGGTGCACTATATGCTTTTGGTGATGCTAAACGAAGTTTAACTAAATCGAAATTCATCAACATATAACTATAAGCTCCCATGTTTTTTGGTTCTTCTTGTGCCCAAACATAGTCATCAACATTTGGATAACTTGCAATTATCTCTTTTATTTGGTCTATTGCTAAAGGAAACAATTGTTCTAAACGAACTACAGCAACATCGTTTCTTTCTAGTTCTTTGCGTTTCTTAATAATATCATAATATACCTTTCCTGTACAGAAAACTAACGTTTTAATTGCTTTTTTATCTGATACTTTTGGATCGTCTATTACTTCTTGGAACTGACCATTTGCTAAATCCTCAACAGTAGAAACTGCATCTTCAAGACGCAATAACAATTTAGGTGTAAATACAATTAATGGTTTACGGAAATTAGTTTTCATTTGTCTTCTCAACAAGTGGAAGAAATTAGCTGGAGTTGTACAATCTGCAATATACATATTGTGCTTAGCACACATTTGTAAATAGCGTTCCATACGAGCTGATGAATGCTCTGCTCCTTGATTTTCATAACCATGAGGCAATAACATTACTAGTCCATTTTGATTGTTCCATTTGTCTTCACCAGCAGAAATATATTGGTCAATCATAATTTGAGCACCATTTGAAAAATCTCCAAATTGTGCTTCCCAAATTGTTAATGTTTTTGGAGATGCCAAGGCATAACCATATTCGAAACCTACAACTCCATATTCTGATAGATGAGAATTGTAAATACTAAAATTACCTTTTTTATCTTTAATATCGTTTAGCAATACTACTTCTTCTTCTGAAGATTCAACTTTAACAACCGCATGACGATGAGAGAATGTTCCACGCTCTACATCTTGTCCAGAAATACGAATATCATATCCTTCTGTCATTAATGATCCATATGCTAAAAGCTCTCCCATTTCCCAATACAATTGATTGGTTTCGAAATACATTTCTTTTCTAGCATTAATAATTTTAGAAATTTTGTTAATAAACTTTTTGTCCGAAGGTAATTCAGTTATTGTTTTAGCAATCTCTGTTAATTTATCTTTATCGAAAGTAGTATCTACTTTTTGTAGCATTACATCATCCGATACTTGTTCAAATCCAGTCCATTCATTTTGCATAAATGGAGTAATTACTGTAAGGTCTTTTTTACGAGATTCTTCCAGGTTTTCATCTAACTTTGATTTGTATTTTGCTTCTAATTCTTTAACATAACCAGCATCAATGATTCCAGATGCTTCTAATTTCTCAGCATAGATATCTCTTGCGTTTTTATGTTTCGAAATCGCTTTATATAAAATCGGTTGAGTGAATTTTGGTTCATCACCTTCATTATGACCATATTTTCTATATCCTAACAAGTCTATAAATACATCTGTACCGAATTCCATTCTGTAATCTAAAGCAAATAACATAGCGTGAACTACTGCTTCAGCATCATCTGCATTAACATGAAGAACAGGTGATAGTGTAACCTTTGCAATATCTGTACAATATGTAGAGGAACGAGCATCTAAATAATTTGTTGTAAAACCAACTTGATTGTTGATTACTAAGTGAATTGTTCCACCAGTTTTGTATCCATCAAGTTTTGCCATTTGAATAATTTCGTAAACAATTCCTTGTCCAGCGATGGCTGCATCTCCATGTACTGCAATTGGTAATACTTTAGAGAAATCGTTTGGATAATTTTTATCTTGTTTAGCTCTTGCAATTCCTTCAATTACTGCTCCAACAGTCTCTAAGTGTGATGGGTTAGGTGCTAAGTTTAAGTTTATTTTTTTTCCTGAACTAGTTGTTCTGTCTGATGTTAATCCTAAATGGTATTTCACATCTCCATCAAAATACATGTCATCATCATAGTCTTTTCCGTCGAATTCTGAAAAGATATTTTGAGTATTCTTGCCGAAAATGTTTGCCAATACATTTAAACGACCTCTATGAGCCATGCCCATTACAAATTGCTCTACTCCTTTGTCTGCTGCTGCTTCAATTAAAGTGTCAAGAGCTGGAATAGCAGATTCACATCCTTCTAATGAAAAACGTTTTTGTCCTACGTATTTTGCATGAAGAAATGTTTCAAAAGAAACAGCTTCGTTTAGTTTTTTAAGGATGTTTTTCTTTTTTTCTGTAGAAAAACTAGGCTGATTATCGTTTACATCTAATCTGTTTTTTATCCAATCTTGTACTTTAGGATCTCTAATGTACATAAACTCTACTCCAATAGATTGGCAGTAAACACTTTCAAGATGTTTGATAATGTCGGCTAATGTGCTTGAAGGCATATTCAACATTTTAGCTGCATCAAAAACAGTAGTTAAGTCAGCTTGCGATAAACCGAAGTTTTCTAATGCTAATGTTGGAGAATATGTTCTACGCTCTCTAACTGGATTAGTCTTTGTAAATAAATGTCCACGTGTTCTATATCCTTCTATAAGTTTTAGAACGTTAAACTCCTTATGTAATTTTTCAGAAACATGGTCACATGAAAAATCCCCTGAAGTAATTTGACTAACAATATCTTGTGAACCATAGTTTGTTACAGCAAAATCAAAGCCTTGGAAAAAACTCCTCCAGCTTGGCTCTACAGTGTCTGGGTTTTGTAAATATTGATCGTATAAATCTGCGAAAAATGCAGTATGTGCTGCGTTTAAAAAGGAAAACCTATCCATAATTCAGTCTTAATGACGATTTGGTTAAAAATAATTGTACAAAAGTAAAACATTTGTAATAATCTTTTAAAGAAATTTGTATTTTTATAACATAATTTTTTTAGAAAATAGCTTATGAAAAAGAATTTGATTCTCTTTTTAACAAAATCCCTTTTTTTTGCTTTTTTAATCACACCTTTTCTTGTAGTTAATGCTCAAGAAGACTCTTCTATTAAAACAAAAAATCCTTTTTGGGAGAATGTACAATTTGGTGGAGGACTTGGTTTAGGATTTGGAAGCAATTTTACAAATATTACTGTGGCTCCGAGTGGAATTTATAATTTCAATGAGTATTTTTCTGCTGGTTTAGGCCTTCAGTATAGTTATGTGAAACAAAAAGGATATTATCAATCTAATATTTACGGAGGAAGTATTATTGCTTTATTTAATCCAATTCGTGAAATTCAAATTTCTACTGAAATTGAACAACTTAGGGTTAATTCTAAATATGATGGATTTTATGGCAATTTTAATGATGATTTTTGGAATACAGCCTTGTTTATTGGAGCGGGTTATAGGACAAATAATGTAACATTAGGCGTTAGATATAATGTGCTTCATAAAGACAACGATGGTGTTTATGCAGATGCATTGATTCCTTTTGTAAGAGTTTATTTTTAATGTTTTAAAAGTAATCTTTATCTAATATTTATTACGAAACCAAACTTTTTGCCATTCTCTTTTCAATATCAAGAAAGTAACTTGTTCAGATAGGAGTACTAAATCAGAGCCGTCTAATTTTTTGATTTGCTCTTCTGATACATCAATGATATATAACAGGTTTAAATACTCAGCGAATTTAAATTGTATTAGTTTTAATATTTTTTCGTGAACTAAATCTTTAAATTGAAAAGGAAAAATATTTAATGGAATGTCTATGCTTTCATTTGCTAATGCAAAGTCTTTATTAGTTTGTTCAATCAATTTAAAGTACAGATGTTCTTCCTCTGCTTGAGAAATTAAAGAATCAATATCTATAGGTGGTTTATACATTTCTATTCATTAACTTTTCTCCAAAGGTTCTTAATATTTCTTTCTTTTCATTAGAAATATGCATTTTGTTAAGTGTTTCAAACGCTTTTAATGTGTATTCTTTTATTGCTATTTGTGTTTCTTTTGATGCTCCAGAATTATTGAAAATCGTTTTAACAGATTCTATTTTGTCTGTATTATCGTTTGGTTGAATAGAAAATAAATGTAGTAACTGTTCTTTCTCTTCATTATCACTCTGCGCAAGTGCTTTTAAATATAAATATGTCTTTTTGTTTTCAATAATATCTCCTCCAACTTGTTTTCCAAAAGTTTCAGGATCTCCGAATGCATCTAAATAATCATCTTGTAGTTGAAAAGCAATTCCTAAATTTAATCCAAAATCATATATTAAATTTGCGTTTTCTTCTGTAGTTTCTGCTACAATAGCTCCCATTTTCATTGCTGCGCCAACTAAAACGGCTGTTTTGTATTCAATCATTTTTAAATACTCTGAAATCGTCACATCATCACGTGTTTCAAAATCAACATCGTATTGTTGTCCTTCACAAACTTCTAAAGCGGTTTTACTGAAAAGTTTTGCCAGTTTTTGAAAGATTATAGGTTCGTAATTTTCAAAATATTGATATGCTAAAATTAGCATTGCATCACCAGATAAGATTCCAGTATTTATATTCCATTTTTCATGAACGGTTTGGTGACCTCTTCTTAGAGGAGCATCATCCATAATGTCATCGTGAATCAATGAAAAGTTGTGAAATACTTCAATTGCTGCTGCTGCATGAATTGCATTTTCTAATGAACCATTAAAAATTTCACTAGCCATTAAGGTTAAAACAGGACGCATTTTTTTACCTCCTAATGAAATAATATATTGGATAGGTTCGTATAAATTCTTAGGCTCCTTTGTTAGTTTTAACTCTTCAAAATGAGTTTTTATTGTTTCTTGATATTGGATTATTGAATGCATTTTTTTACAAATAATAGCTTTCTGCAAAAATAGCTTTTTTATTTATAATCTGTGTTGGTTTGATAAAGTTTACTTTTTTGAAGTTTTTCGTTTATGTAGGTTTTAAATAACTATCTGAATTTTACTGATTATTGAAAAAAAAACCAAGACTAATAAAAATCAGAAACAAATGAACAAAAGAAAGGTGACTTTCAAATTCTTTTAAAAATTTTAAAAGTTTGAATTATATTTGTTTTGGCTTATTGCAACTTCTTTTAGCTGTAAAATGTTGACAAACATTAGAGAAAAATGAATAGTGAGAAAATATTAAATAAAATGGGAGAAATTTATTCTCCATTATCGATTCAATGTCAAGAAGATTTTATAGCGAATTCAAAAATTGGAACATTTAAAAAAGGTGATATTGTAGTTCGTGAAGGACAATTTTCTAAAAATGCATATTTAATAGTTAAAGGGTGTGCAAGAGCATATTATTTGAAAGAGGGTAAAGATATTTCAGACTGGTTTACTTTTGAAAATGAGTTTATGGCATCAATTGTTAGTTTTTTTAGTAAAGAACCTAGTCCTCATTATGTTGAATTTGTTGAGGATTCAATAGTTTTTGAATTTTCGAGAGATACTGTTGATAATCTGTCCAATAAGCACCATGATTTTGAACGTTTTATTAGTAAAGTAGTGACCGAAACCATGTTAGGACTGTGTGAAAGATTATATACTATTCAATTTAATAAAGCAGATGAAAGATATAGACATCTAGTAAATATTCATCCTGATATAACAAACAGAATCCCTTTAACGCATATTGCTTCTTATTTAGGAATTACGCTTGAGACTTTGAGTAGAATAAGAAATCCTAAAAACCGAATTTGATTTATATCAAATGATAACTCTTCCATTAAGAGGATTTTTGTAAAAAAAATAAAAAAATGGAAGAAAAAAACAAAAAATTAAAATCAATTTGGGGAAAATGGTGGGAATCAATTAGAAAATGGTTTTATCCAGTTTGGTTAGTGTACGAAACTTCAATTCGTTTTTATGATTATGCGCTAGGGGTTTATAATTATTTGGAGATGTATCAAGATGATATATTGCCTTATATTGGAAATATTGGAGTTTTAACTTTAGCTATTTTTTGTAGTGTTGTTACTTTTGTTGTTTGTACAATATTTTTAACAGTACCTACTTGTTTTGTTCTGTATAAATTCTTCAAAGTAGGTAATTTAACAGGGACTTCATTTGAAGAAAAAATAAAAATTTATTTCTAGAACAAATGAGAAAAATACTAATTATTAACGGACATCCTGATAAGGAAAGTTTCAATTTTGCACTTTCAAAATCGTATAAGTTAGGTGCTGAAAAAGTAGGTGCTGAAATAAAGGAAATTAATATTAGAGAATTGAATTTTAATCCAAATCTTCAATTTGGATATCGGAAAAGAACTGAGTTGGAACCAGATTTATTAGATGCGCAGGATAAAATAAAATGGGCTAATCATTTGGTTTGGATATATCCTGTTTGGTGGAGTTCTGTACCTGCAATAATGAAAGGCTTTTTAGATAGGATTTTACTTCCGGGATTTGCTTTTAATAAAAGAAAAGACTCATTGTGGTCAGATAAATGTTTGACAGGTAAAACAGCAAGACTAATTTGTACGTTGGATCAGCCTGCTTGGTATTACAAATGGATGTATAGAAATCCTAGTCATAATGCGATGAAAAAAGGAACAATGAATTATATTGGAGTGAAAAAGGTAAGAATTACAACTATTGGACCTATAAGGCTTTCTAAAGAAGAGTTTAGAATAAAATGGCTAAAAAAAGTGGAGAGATTAGGTGAAATGAATAAATAATAACAATTGTAAACAGGAAAAATCAGTTGACGATATGTTTTACAAGCATCTTTATGGATTTTCCTCTGGTTTGTTCTTTATTTAAGTAATAGAGGGTTTTAAAAAATAAACTTTCTTTTTTTTAACCATATTGCGTGTTAATTATAACAAAGCGTATAATGTTTTCAGTGTTATGATTTTTTTAATATAGAATATTATTTTCAATTTCTAGAATTGAAAGAGAATAGTTATCGGTTAAGAATATACTAATATAAAAGGGTTGTCTTTAATTAAGAACAACCCTTTTGTGTTATATTTATGTCTATTTTATAAATACTATACTTTCATTATTTCAGCTTCTTTAATAACTAAGTGTTCTTCAATTTTTTTAATATAAGTATCAGTTAGCTTTTGAACGTCTTCTTCTGCTTTTTTGCAAATATCTTCAGATGTTCCGTTTTTTTCTTCTTTTTTAATATCAGTGTTAGCATCTTTACGAGCATTACGAACACCTATTTTTGCATCTTCAGCTTCAACCTTTGCTTGTTTTACAAGATCACGTCTTCTTTCCTCAGTTAAAGCAGGGATGTTTATAATAATGTTGTCTCCGTTATTCATTGGGTTTAACCCTAAGTTTGCAATCATAATTGCTTTTTCTATAGGTTGTAACATTGGTTTTTCCCATGGAGTAACCGTTAATGTTCTTGCATCTGGGGCATTTATATTAGCTACTTGAGATAGAGGTGTTTGAGAACCATAGTATTCAACAAAGACACCGCCTAGCATTTGCGGAGAAGCTTTACCTGCTCTAATGTTTAAAAATTCTTTTTCTAAATGCGCTATAGAACCTTCCATTGATTCTCTTGCACTGTCAATTATAAAATTAATTTCTTCAGTCATCGTATGTCTTTTTTTTATTTTTAGACTTTCTGAATTCTAAATTCTGAATTCTAAATTTTGTTATATTGTTACAGTTGTTCCTATAGTTTGTCCTTCGCAAACTTTTAATAAATTCCCTTCTTTGTTCATGTCAAAAACAATAATAGGTAATTTGTTTTCTTGACTAAGAGTAAACGCAGTTGTGTCCATAACGTTTAATCCTTTTGCTAATACATCTTCAAATGAAATATAATCAAATTTCGTTGCATTTGTATCTTTTTCTGGATCAGCACTATATACTCCATCAACACGTGTTCCTTTTAATATAACATCAGCATTAACTTCTACTCCTCTTAAAACTGCTGCTGTATCTGTTGTGAAATATGGATTTCCTGTTCCAGCTCCAAAAATAACAATTCTTCCTTTCTCTAAGTGTCTTGTTGCTTTTCTTTTAATATAAGGTTCAGCGATTGCTTCAATTTTTAAAGCTGTTTGTAAGCGCGTTTGCATTCCTGCTTCTTCAAGTGCACCTTGTAATGCCATTCCATTAATAACGGTTGCAAGCATTCCCATGTAATCTCCCTGAACACGATCCATTCCATTACTAGCACCTGCTACACCTCTAAAAATATTTCCTCCTCCTATAACGATAGCAATTTCAACTCCTTTATCATGAATTTCTTTAATTTCTTGAGCATATTCGGCTAAACGTTTAGGGTCAATTCCATATTGTCTATCTCCCATTAAGGCTTCTCCGCTCAGTTTTAGAAGAATTCTTTTGTATTTCATCAGGTTGTTTCTATTTATATTTGTGATGCAAATATAATTATATATCTACAGAAAAAAAATGTTGTTTAAATTATGGGCTTAATTCTTCAAAAGTCTTTTTGGCTTCATCATAACCAATTTGAAAAATAGTTTTCATTTTTGTTTTGCTCGTTTCAAAAGTACTATAGTTTGCTAATTCTTTTGGCTCAATAATTATATCGCATAAACTAAACTTTTGATAATTTCCTTGCGCTGATAGTAAATCAAAGGCTCTTGATGTGATCGATTTTATTGAATTTAAATCTTTTGCTTCAATATTTTGAATAGGACTTACGTAAACCCCAATAATGCTGTCGCAGTTTCCTAAAAGCAAGTCGGTCGGAAAATGGTTTAAAATACCTCCATCACTATATAGTTTGTTGTTTATTTTATATGGGGTTAACATTCCAGGAAAAGAGGCTGATGCTAAAACGGCATCTGTTACTTTTGTGTCATCATTAAAAATTTTTAATTTCCCTTTTACTAAATCGGTTCCTGTAATTTTAATAGGAATGGGTAGTTCACCTATTTTAGTATCTCCAAATATTTGATTGAAATAAACTTTAAAAGAATCAGAATCAATGATACCTGGTTTTTTTAGGGTAAAATGTTTCCAATTAAAAAAGTAAATAGATTGAAAAAAACGCAGAATTTCATCTGGAGATTTTCCAAAAGCATATAAGGCAGCAATAATGGCTCCTGCACTTGTGCCAGATAATATGCTTGGCTTTATACCTTGGTCTTCTAAAAACTGAAGCGTTCCTGCATGAGCAATTCCTTTAGAGCCTCCTCCAGATAATGCAATCCCAATATTTTTTGATTTAAAATCCATTTGTAACTAAACTAACATTTAATATTCAAATTTAGTTTTAAATTTGTCAAATAAATATTATAAAGATGAAAAAAATAATAGAAAACGCACTTTTAAATTCATATACATACGTAGAATATAGAGAATTAGTTAGTCAATTAATAAGTGAAGGAAAATCTACAGGGCATACGCAGTCTGAAGATTTGTTAAAATATTCAGAGTTGAATGAAACAAGGTTAAAAAGATTAGATAAAACAATTGTTGTTAATGAAGAGTCTCTTTTTAGATTAGAAAATTTAGATAAGAAATATACTTGGTTGGTTCTTTCAGAAGGATGGTGTGGTGATGCAGCACAATTACTGCCTATAATAAATAAAATGGCAGAGTCTTCAAAAAATATAGATTTAAAGATAGTTTTGAGAGATGATAATGAAGAGTTAATGAATCTTTTTTTAACAAATGGAGGGAAAGCAATTCCAAAGTTGATTGTTTTAGACGCTGAGACGCATGATGTAATTGCAGATTGGGGGCCAAGACCAGAACCTGCTCGTAAATTAATTGCAGATTATAAAGCGGCTAATGGAGTAGTAGATGAGCCTGTGAAAATTGAATTGCAAAAATGGTATTTAAATGATAAAGGAAATACAACTCAAAATGAAATTATAAGTTTATTAAAAAAGGAAAAAGCACTTGTTTAAGTGCTTTTTTCTTTTAGAATATGCTGTTCAAATTGTTCTGGAGAAATAGCTTTATCAACTGAATAATCACCAATTTTTGTTCTACGTAAAGCTGTTAAATGCCCACCCGATTTTAGAGCTAATCCAAAATCATAAGCTAAAGAACGAATATAAGTCCCTTTACTACATTGTACTCTGAAATCAATTTCAGGTAAATCAATTCTAGTGATTTCAAATTCGTAAATAGTTGTTTTTCTCGATTGAACTTCTATCTCTTCACCAGCTCTAGCATGTTCATACAGTCTTTTTCCATCTTTTTTTATAGCAGAAAAAACGGGAGGTTTTTGGTCTATTTCTCCTAAGAATTGATGGGTAGTTTCGTTAATTAATTCTGGAGTAATGTGATTCGTTGGAAATGTAGCATTTATTTCGGTTTCTAAATCATAAGAAGGAGTTGTTGCTCCTATAGTTATTGTACCTGTGTATTCTTTGACTTGGCTTTGAATGTCAGAAATTGTTTTGGTAAATTTACCTGTACATATAATTAATAAGCCTGTAGCTAAAGGATCTAACGTTCCTGCATGACCTATTTTAAATTTTTTAGGTAAATTATAATGATGTTTTAATAAGTATTTCAGTTTATTTACTGCCTGAAATGACGACCAGTGTAATGGTTTGTCAATTAGTAAAACTTGTCCAGCTAAATAATCTTCTGCTTGCATTAAATAATAGTTAGTTTTTGCACAAAGAAATGAATAATTAAAATAGCAACTCCTGCAATGATTCTATAGTAGCCAAATATTTTAAAACCGTGCTTGGTTAAGTATCCAATAAAAGATTTTATAGCAATTAGAGCGACTATAAAACCTACAATATTTCCAATAATCAATAAGTTTAATTGATGATCTGTTATTTCAACTCCTAATTTGCTGTAGTCATATAATTTTTTAACAGTTGCGCCAAGCATTGTTGGAATAGCAAGAAAAAATGAAAATTCTGCGGCAGTTGTACGAGATAGTTTCTGGCTCATTCCACCTACAATACTAGCACCACTTCTAGAAACTCCAGGAATCATAGCTAAACATTGAAACAACCCGATTTTTAAAGCAGTAAGATAGGATATTTCTGTGTTTTCAGCATTACCAAACCAATCATCTACTTTTAAAAGTAAAAATCCACCAATAATAAGAGAAATGGCCACAACAATTGGACTTTCTAATAAATCATCTATAAAATCGTTTAGTAGTAGTCCAAAAAATACTGCTGGAATGAAAGCAACAAATAGTTTAAAATAGAAATCAATGCTTTGAAAGAAACGCTTAAAATACAGAACCACAACAGAGAGAATTGTCCCTAATTGTATAACAATGGTGAATAATTTTGTGAAATCATCTCCGGCAATTCCAAAAAAGGAAGAGGCAATAATCATGTGGCCTGTTGAAGAAACAGGTAGAAATTCAGTTATTCCTTCAATAATGGCAAGAATAATAGCTTGTAATGTGTTCATGCTACAAAAGTATATTTTTTTATAGAATAAAGATAATTGAAAAAAGGTTAATTGTTTTTTATAAATTTGTGACACCAGTTGATAAGAATCATTGTATTTTTTTGGCATTTAAAATTACTGCTATTAACCCCTGTTTTATTGATTTGTATAAAGTAAAACATGTAGGTTTTAAACATAACTTAAATATCATAATGAAAACAACTATCACGTTATTTGCACTTTTACTAAGTGTGCCTTTTTTTTCTCAAACACATTCGTTTAATAATCCAATTGTATTGGCTTATTTTCCATCTTATTCAGAAAATTGGACAACCACAAATCAAAATTCTAAATTAAGAGAAATACCGTCTTTTGTGAATTATGTTTTTCTTGCATTTGCAAAGCCAAATTTAACTTATACAAAAGATTCATTTGATATATCAGGAACAGGAATAGAAGTGCCTTATGATGGTTGTACTTTGAAAGAAAGTGTTTCAGCATTAAAGCAAAAAGGAGTTCATGTCATTTTATCTATTGGAGGAGAAACTTATTGGAATTCTAATGTTTATTCAGCTATTGATTATCAACAGATAAAAGATTTGGTCGATGACATAGGTTTTGTTGGTATCGACTGGGATTTTGAACCTAATGGTTCTTTTGGGGAAATAGGAAACGCAACAAATGTTCAACATTTTATCAATTTTTTCACAAATTCTAGAGCTATAATGCCTAAAAGTGAGGGGTATATTTTGGCATGTGCTCCAGCAGGAGTAGGAGCTTTAGGAGGACAAACAAATAATGATGTAATGTCTCCGTTTGCTTATGAAAATAGAAATATAGTAACAGGAGAAACAGATGCTAATTTATATAATGGAACAGCAGCTACAAATGGAATAAATCTTTTTGGATTTGCTTCTACAGGACACATGATTCCTGTAATTGAAGCTGTTGGAGATAAAATTGACATTATTGCGTTTCAAGGCTATAATACTGGAGGAAGTACTAATAGAAGTATAATGTATGACGCTTATGCATATTATGCAGAACAATATGGTTTTAAAGTAGCAGCAGGAGTGCATTATCCAAATGAACCTTGGGGACCTTATTATACTTACACACATCAAAATGTTGCAGATTTAGCAAGTCATATTCGTAATTATTCCACAAGAATAGGAGATCAAGATGGGATTATGTTATGGCAGCTATTGTTGGCCAATACAGGATTAAATAGTTCAGGTTATTCTTATATGAACGTTGCAAATAAGGTTTTAAACGGTATTCCAGTAAATACAGCTATTTCTGAAGCGAATGATTATTCTTTATCTCCTTATACAGGTGGAGCAGAAGGATGTTCTGGTCAAGGAGGAACACTTTTTTGTGGTTTTTCAGAATACATGTCCAATCAGTCATATCCAACTGCAAACACAACAGTTTACTATCAATGTAAAATTTGGGCAAATCAATGGTGGGCAAATGCAGGTGAAATTCCGGGAGAAAATTCAGTTTGGCAAGAAATTAATGATTGTCATGAAGGAACAGGTTGTACTTTAGATTTACAAGATTTTATAAATCAAGATATACAAATTGCAGTGAAAGAAACAATAATTGTTTTTGAAAGTCAAAATCAATATATAAACCAATTGTCAATATTTGATATTACTGGAAAAGAAATTTTTAAATTGAGAAATAAAACAAAACGAATAGAAATAGACAAAGCACATTTAGCAAAAGGAATATATATTGTTAAATGTGAAATAGAAGGAAAAACATTAAACAGTAAGTTTGTGTTAAACTAAATTGTATAAAATAAACAAACCTTTTTACTCTCAGAATAAAAAGGTTTGTTTCATTATTTCTTAGTCTTTTTTAAAGATAGAATAAATTGTAATTCCAAAACCAATTAAAACAGTAGTAGGTGCTAAACGAATTCTTCTAAAATCAAAAATAGCATCACTCCATACATTTGGGTCATCACTTCCACCACCAGTCATCAATATAAAACCTATTCCGATTACGGCTAAACCAATTAAAAGAATTTTATAATTTGCTTTGTCAAATAAAAATTCTGGTTTGTTATTTTCGTTGTTTTTCATCTTGTGTTGAAAATATTTTTTATAAATTATTTAATATAAATCGTCTGTTCTTAAATTTAGAAAACGTTGTGTTGCAAAAAATGTACTTACCCATGTAATAATGATTCCAATAAGTAATACACCACCAAAAACAATTCCTAAAGAAACATAATCTTTAGACAGTTTCAAAGAAGGCAATAGTTGATCAATGTAATAAACAGCTCCCATTAAAGCAATAATAGCTAGTAATGAACCAACAAGCCCTAGTTTTATACTTCTCCAAATAAAAGGTTTTCTAATAAATGATTTTGTAGCGCCTACCATTTGCATAGTCTTAATAGTAAAACGATGCGAATAAATAGAAAGTCTAAGCGAACTATTGATTAATAACATTGCTACAATACCTAAAAAACCACTAATAACAAGAATCCAAAAACTTATTTTTTTAACATTATCATTTACTAAGTCTACTAATTGTTTATCATAAATGATTTCAGAAACCATCTCATTCTTTTTAATATCTCTTTCAATTTTTTTAATGCTATCTGCTACAACATAATCTCCTTTTAAATTAATATCGAAAGAGTTTTGAAGCGGATTAAAGCCTAAAAATTCCATAAAATCTTTCCCTACAATATCAACATTGTTTTTTGCAGCACTATCTTTATGTACAAAAGCATATTCTTTTATGAATCGAGCATTTTTCATTTCAACATCAAAAGCCTTTAAAACACTGTCATTAGCTTCATTTTTAAAAAATACGGTCATAGGAATATTTTCTTTAAAATCATTTGTTATTTTTTTAGAGTTAATAACAAACAATCCTAAAGCTCCTAGTAAAAAAAGCACCAAAAAGATACTTACAATTACAGAAAAATAAGAAGAAATCAATCGTCGTTTTTGATAGGTCTCAAATGAAGATGCCATATAAATTTATAAATTATGCTGTAAAAATAAAAAAGAATTTTGGTAAATATAGAATATAACGTTCAAAGTTTTGACTTTCGTACAATAAACGTAAATTTGCAGCTTAATTTTTAAAAGCGAATGGATTAAGAATTTTACAAATCCATTTTCCCGCTTTCTGCTTTATCTTTTGATTGGCTCTATTATTTAACAAAAACAAATCAAAAGGATATCGCTACAATCGGGGCTAAAAAGAAACAAAAAGAATTTTTGTAATTAGAATAAAAAATGAAATTATTAGCGCTTGCAATAATAGCAAGACTTCTAATTAAAAAATAATAAAGGCGAATGACTTAAGCTTGCGACAGCATGAGTCCTTAGGCAAAAATAATAAAGACGAATGACTTAAGCTTGCGACAGCATGAGTCCTTAGGCAAAAATAATAAAGACGAATGACTTAAGCTTGCGACAGCATGAGTCCTTAGGCAAAAATAATAAAGACGAATGAAATACAATCCAAACGAAATCGAAGCCAAATGGCAACAATATTGGGCAGAAAACCAAACATTTGCTGCTACAAATAATTCAGAAAGACCTAAATATTATGTTTTAGACATGTTTCCTTATCCATCAGGAGCCGGATTACATGTTGGACATCCTCTAGGCTACATCGCTTCAGATATTGTAGCTCGATACAAACGTCATAAAGGATTTAATGTATTGCATCCACAAGGATATGATTCGTTTGGTTTGCCTGCTGAACAATACGCTATTCAAACAGGGCAACATCCAGACAAAACAACTAAAGAAAATATTGCTCGTTATAGAGAGCAATTAGATAAAATCGGATTTTCATTCGATTGGAGTAGAGAAGTACGTACATCAAATGCTGATTATTACAAGTATACACAATGGATTTTTATTCAATTATTCAATTCTTGGTATAATAACGAATCGGATAAGGCAGAAGACATCTCAACTTTAATTTCAATTTTTGAAAAAGAAGGAAACGCTACTGTAAATGCAGTTTGTGATGATAATATTATTTCTTTTTCGGCAAGCGAGTGGAACGCATTTTCATCGTCAGCACAACAAAAAATACTATTACAATATAGATTAACGTATTTAGCAGAAACAGAAGTAAACTGGTGTCCAGCTTTGGGAACTGTTTTAGCCAATGACGAAATCGTAAACGGAGTTTCAGAACGTGGTGGTCATCCTGTTATTCGTAAAAAAATGACTCAATGGTCGATGCGAATTTCTGCCTATGCAGAAAGGTTACTTCAAGGGTTAAACGATATCGATTGGACAGAATCGCTAAAAGAATCTCAAAGAAACTGGATTGGAAAGTCGGTTGGAGCAATGGTTTCTTTCAATGTGAAAAATCATGATGAGGTAATTGATGTTTTCACAACTCGACCTGATACTATTTTCGGAGTTACATTTATGACTTTAGCACCAGAACATGATTTGGTAGCTAAAATTACAACTCCTGAACAAAAAGCAGCCGTTGAATCTTACATTGAAGCAACTGCTAAACGTTCGGAAAGAGAAAGAATGGCTGATGTGAAAACTATTTCAGGAGTTTTCACAGGGGCGCATGCTGAACACCCTTTTACAAAAGAGCTAATTCCAGTTTGGATTGGCGATTATGTTTTAGCAGGCTATGGAACAGGTGCAGTTATGGCAGTTCCTTGTGGTGACGAACGTGATTATGCTTTCGCGAATTTTTTCAAAGGAACTAATGGAATGCCTGAAATTAAAAATATTTTTGACCAAGATATTTCGGAAGAAGCTTTTGGAGCTAAAGAAGGTTTCCAATTAGTAGATTCGGATTTCTTAAATGGTTTAGGTTACAAAGAAGGAACGAAAAAAGCGATTGAAGCTTTAGAAAATATAAAACAAGGTAACGGGAAAACAAATTATCGTTTGCGTGATGCTGTTTTTTCGAGACAAAGATATTGGGGTGAACCTTTTCCTGTATATTATGTAAATGGTTTACCACAAATGATTGACAAAAAATATTTGCCAATTGCTTTACCAGAAGTAGAAAAATATTTACCAACAGAAGATGGGCAACCACCTTTAGGTAATGCAACAGTTTGGGCTTGGAATACTGAAACCAATCAAGTGGTAAGTAATGACAAAATAAATAACACTAGTGTTTTTCCTTTAGAATTAAATACGATGCCAGGTTGGGCTGGTTCTTCTTGGTATTGGATGCGTTATATGGATGCTCACAATAAAGAAGATTTTGCAAGTAAAGAAGCTTTAGCCTATTGGCAAAACGTAGATTTATATATAGGAGGAAGCGAACATGCAACTGGACATTTATTATATTCCCGTTTTTGGAACAAATTCTTAAAAGATAGAGGTTTTGCCCCAACAGAAGAACCATTCAAAAAATTAATCAATCAAGGAATGATTTTGGGAATGAGTGCTTTTGCTTATAGGTTGAATCCATCAAGAATTTCAATTTCTACAATTGAAAGTTTAGAAGCTAAAAGCATATTTATTTCTAAGAATGATTATGTAAGTTTTACTAAAATAACTTCAAAACATAACATTAGAAGTTTAGAATTTGAATTTGCAGAAAATTCTTTTAAAATAATTTTATTAGATGACAATTTAAAAACTATAAATTCAGACAAGTTTTCAAGTGAAGAAATTAATTTAATTGAAAGCTTTGGTAATTCAATTAAAATTTTATCTGACACGAAAGTTATAAAAATAACTATTGATGTAGAATTTTTGTTTTTACCTATTCACGTTGATTTATCTGTAATAAATGATATTACAAATGAGTTAGATATTCAAAAATTTAAAGCACATCCGTTAAATAAAGATTATTCTGATGCAGAATTTATTTTAGAAGATGGAAAATACATTGTAGGTCGCGAAGTAGAAAAAATGTCAAAATCAAAATACAATGTTGTCAATCCAGATGATATTTGTAATGAATATGGTGCAGATACTTTGCGTTTGTATGAAATGTTTTTGGGACCATTGGAACAAGCAAAACCTTGGAATACAGCAGGTATAACAGGTGTTTTTGGTTTCCTTAAAAAATTATGGCGTTTGTATTTTGATGATAACGGTTCAATTGTAACCAATGAAGAGCCATCGGCTGAAATGTACAAATCGTTACACAAAACCATCAAAAAAGTTACAGAAGATATCGAGAATTTCTCATTCAATACTTCAGTGTCACAATTTATGATTTGTGTAAATGAGTTGGTCACTTTAAAATGTCATCATAGAGCCATTTTAGAACCGTTAGCAATCGTAATTTCTCCTTATGCACCACATATTGCAGAAGAGTTATGGAGTGCTTTAGGTAATGAAGGTTCAATAGCAACGGTTGCTTTTCCAATTTTCGAACCCAAATATTTAGTAGAATCTGAGAAAGAATATCCAGTTTCTTTTAATGGTAAAATGCGATTTAAAATTAATTTGCCTTTAGATTTAACAAAAGAGCAAATTGAAGAAATTGTAATGGCAGATGAAAGAACACAAGCACAATTACAAGGAAGAACACCTAATAAAGTAATTATTGTTCCTGGAAAAATTATCAATTTAGTGGGATAATAAAAGAGTTTTATAAAGCAAAGAGACTGTCTGGAAATTACTTTTTGGACAGTCTTTTTTTGTTTTAATCAGCATAATATAATCTTTAAAGTACGTGTGCAAAGAGAAGGAGAAACATTAAAACGGGTTAAAAGCATAAAACGCATAGATTTACAATTTGAGATTTCTAAAAAAGACAAATAAATTTCCATTAGCTCTAAGCTGCTATTTTTTTAAGAAATTAATCTTGTGATTTTATTTTCTTTTTGAAAAAAAATCACAAAAATATTGGACTTCTAAAACATTCCTAAAACGAAATGAACATAGTTAGAATATAAACATAAAAAGAGGCTGTCTTTTTAGACAGCCTCTTTTATTCTTGTTAAGAAATTACAAGATTAAAATTCAGCACATAATTTCCAATACTCACATCCGTATGGAGGATAAGGAGGAGAATCTGGTTTTATACAACATTTGTCCCAATCTCTAATGACACCACCTTGTATTTGTTTTTGCTCATTAGACGACAATTCTTTTGTCCCTTTTAAATTTAAAACTGTTTTTTTCATGTTTGTTTGTTTTATTGTTTCAATAAAGATAATAAATAAAATAGAAATAAATACATAATAATTGTCGCTCTTTTTTATAAAAATATCTTGTTTCTATATTCTTGTGCCTAGGATATTAATATGTTATTGATAATTTTTGTTCGATTTTTCTTCTTAATAAGTAAAAAAGATTTATAAAAAGCGTTAAAACTAAAATTTAATACAATAAAATCGGGTTTTTTACTTTCTTGTAAAGAAACAAACCAAATAAATTTTTATTAATTCCCCCAAATTTAAATCAATGAAGAAAATAACAAGAAAATCAGTTTTAGTAATGTGCCTTTTTTGTGCTAGCTTATTATCGTTAAATGCACAAGAAAAGAGTAAAAAAGTATCAAATGACTTAACTAGATTGCTAGATGTATCATCAAGCTATAAAAATTATAAAGTAATTGAAAAAGGAGCAATTAGTAATTTTCAATCTACATTAAATAATTATATACGACAAGAACAAAATACACAAGCTTCACTTAGAAAAGAATTAAAGGTGAATGAGGATAAAATTTTAGGATTGCAAAATCAAATGAATGAACTTAAAAAATCAAATGAAGTATTGTTGAATGAAAAAGCAAGTATTAGTTTTTTAGGTTTCTTAATAGATAAGAAAAACTATTCCATTGTAATGTGGACATTGTTTATTGGAACGTTGTTAGTATCTCTTGTTTTGCTTTTTAAATTTAAAGCAGCTAATAAAATAACGAATAATTCTAAATCGCTATTGAAAGATTTAGAAAAAGAATATGACTCTTATAGAAGGGTTTGTATTGAACGTGAGCAAAATTTAAGAAGACAGTTATTTGAGGAAGCAAAAAAGAACAAAGAACTTATGAACGCTTCATAAATTGAAACAGTCGCAATTGAGAGATTAAAAAACAAATAAATTTTAACATTTTTTTAAAAATGACAAACTGACATCTTTAAAATATTGGAATACAATTTGTTATTTATTTTGTAATTTTAAGAAATAAAAACAAAAACTATGGATTTTACATATTTAATATTAATTGGAGGAATAGCTCTTTTTAGTTGGTTAGTTAGTTCAAAATTGAAAAGTAAGTTTGCACATTATTCTAAAATTCATTTGAGAAATGGAATGAGTGGTGCTGAAATTGCAGAAAAAATGTTAGCTGATAATGGGATTAGAGATGTAAAAGTAATTTCTACTTCAGGGCAATTAACAGATCATTATAACCCGATTAACAAAACAGTAAATTTGTCAGAAGCTGTTTATAATCAAAGAAATGCTGCGGCTGCGGCTGTTGCTGCCCATGAATGTGGACATGCTGTTCAGCACGCACAAGCCTATAGTTGGTTAACCATGCGATCAAAAATGGTTCCTATGGTAAATGTTTCCTCAAGTATGTCACAATGGTTGATAATGGGAGGATTAATTTTAGGTTTTGCTTCAAAATCAAGTATCGGATTTTATGTTGCAGTTGCAGGATTAATATTAATGGCAATTGCTACAGCGTTTAGTTTTGTTACCTTGCCAGTAGAATATGACGCTAGTAATAGAGCATTAGCTTGGTTGAAAAATAAAAACATGCTAAGTCAAGAAGAATATGCAGGAGCAGAAGATTCATTAAAATGGGCAGCTAGAACTTATGTAGTTGCAGCGCTTGGAGCTTTAGCATCACTTTTATATTGGGCATATAGAATTTTAGGATCTAGAGATTAAAAATAAAGTAAAAACTCCGATTTTAAAATCGGAGTTTTTTTTATAATTGTATTTGTCGATCAATTTGCTGATCTAAGGAAATAAAAGTTTCAGTTCTTGAAACTCCTTTTATAGCTTGAATTTTTTTGTTTAGTAATTGCATTAAATGCTCATTATCTCTACATATTATTTTTATAAGAATACTCCAATTTCCAGTAGTATAATGACATTCTAATACTTCGGGTATTTTTTTTAATTCGCGAACAGCTTCTGCATTGCTAGATGCTTTGTCAAGATAAACACCTACAAAAGCCATGGTTGAATAACCCAAAACTTTGATATCGATAACGAATTTTGAACCAGATATTACGCCTGCTTGTTCTAATTTTCTTAATCGTTGATGTATTGCTGCTCCAGAAATACCAATTTTATTTGCGATTTGCAAAATGGGTTTTCGAGCATCATGCATTAAATCTCGTAGAATTTCTTTGTCAATTCCATCAATTTCAATTTGTAACTGATTTATCTTCATATTCTTTTATTTGTAAAGTAAAATTAAATAAAAGAATACTGTTTTAAAACAAAAATCCGAGAATTAATTGAAATTTTCGGATTTTAATGATTTTTAATTAGCTGCTAACATTTAAAGGATTGTAGCCCATATATTCTTTCTCAGTTTCATTAAATAGAACACCATATTCTTCTAATTCTTTTAAAATGGGAATATAAACTTCTTTAGCAATAGGTAGTTGTACACCAGGTGTTTTAATTTCTCCATTTAAAATTTTGATGGCTGCAATTGCAACAGGTAAACCAACTGTTTTAGCCATTGCGGTATAGGTTTGGTCATCTCCTATGCAAACCATTGTAGAATCTATTTGTTTTTTCTCACCATTTATTTCATATCCAAATTTATGATACATCACAATCATGTCTTTATCTTCTGGTTGTAATGTCCATTTTTCAGAAAGAATTTTTTCTAAAATTTGAGCAGGAGTCGCGTTTTTTAATTCTACTTTTTTGTTTCCGTTAAAAATGTCTAATTCTAAAAGTTTGTCCCAAATAATATCATCTTGGTCAATTTTTTGAGCATGTCTAAGTTTAATTTCAACAGTGTCAGTAGGATGATAAGGTAGAAATGAGTTTGTGAATTCACGATATGTCATCTCTTCAGAATTTTCAATGATATAAGAATCATCAGTCATTCCAAGTTGAACTAAAATATCCCAAGCTCTTGAATATCCTACTCTTCTAATAGTTCCTCTATAAACTGTTAAGGCATTGTCTAATTTGTAAACACTTCTATATTTTAGAGAGTCTCTATTCGCATATCCTTCAAAACGACCATATCCTTCAATTTCAAGAAACTCAGTTCTTCTAAATAATTTATTATATGGAATATATTTATAAGTTCCTTCTTGAATAAATTTTGCGGCACCACCTTGACCTGCTAAAACCACATTTCTTGGGTTCCAAGTGAATTTGTAGTTCCAAAGGTTATTATCGCTTTCTGGAGCAACAAGTCCTCCACAAAATGATTCAAAAAGCATTATCTTTCCACCATTGTCTCTAATCTCATCAATTACTTTCATGGCACTCATGTGATCTATACCAGGATCAAGTCCGATCTCATTCATTAGAACTAATCCATTTTCTTTGGCTAAATCATCTAATTCTTGCATTGCAGGACTAATGTAGGAAGCTGTAACCATATGTTTTTTATATGTAATACAGTCTTTTGCTACTTCAATATGCATGTGAGCAGGTAACATTGATATGATTATTGTAGCTTTTTGAATTTCTTCATGGCGCTGTTTTTCATTAAAAATATCAAATTCTATTGCTCTAGCATTTTTATGATTGTTCGCTTTTTTTTCGGCTAATTCTAGTGATAAATCAGCAATAGTAAGTTGTAATTGCTCTTTCTCTGACTTATCTAATAAATATTTTATTAATGAGGAAGCAGATCTTCCCGCACCTATTATTAATATGTTTCTCATGGTAGGTTTTGTAAAAATATCACACGAAGGTAGTGAAATGTTATATTTATAAAAAATATTTTAAGAATTACAATTGAAATATTTTTATTAAAAATAAGTTTACAATTGATAAGAGAATAAATAAAAAAACCGACTATCTTTTTTGATAATCGGTTGTCTTTTTTATAGAATATTGTTTATTTAACCTCTTCTAAGTTGTTATTGATTAAAGTAGTGATATATTCTTTATGTGCTTTTGTAGAGATGTCTACAGGAGTAGAAGGAGACATCATTCTTTTGATGTTTTTAATGTTATATAAAGCCATAGATTTTACAACATTAGAATACATGTTTTTCTTATCATCTTTTAATATGTTGATAAGTCTATTAGTATATTCAATTTGTAAATTCTGTCTAAATGTATTGATGTTACTATTAGTGTCTGCTTTAAATATTGCATTGTTTAAATCAGTCATAAACATTGATAGTTTGTATTGATTTCCATATAATTCAGAATCAACAATACGCTGTAGAGTATTAGGATGTAAAATATGGTTTAAAATATTATTTTGATAGTTTAATACTTGACTATGAATTTTCGGATCTTCAGGACCATTGAAAAAATTATATCCTCTTCTTTGTAAAGCTAAATAATTGTAAAGTTCATTAGGTGCTTTAAATGCATCAGGAGCAAATACGTATGTTTCCAATGCGTTCATTGCTCTTTTTTGGTCATCTAAGCTTACAGGAGTATAAGGTTGTGTAGCATTTATTTGCCCAGACATTGCTCTGTCAACATATACGCCTCCAATAAATCTAGAAATAACACCAGCGGAAACATTTTTCTGATTACTAAGTATATAATAAATTCTTCTTAACTCTTGATACGATTCTCCTGTTTTTGAAAATTTTGTTTTAGCATTCTTCATCATATTGTCAACAAGTTTGAATCGACCAATTGAATAAGAAATAGGATCATTTGATAAATCACCTATCATTACCCTTGGGTCAATGGCTTTTCCTGGTGCGCGCATATCATCTGCATCATTTCCGAAAATTAATTCAGGTTGAGTCGATTTATTAAGCAAATTAACTTTTTCTGATTCCGATTTGAAAGGAGTGTAACCAAATTGTATTGCCCAAATATCATAAGGCCCAACAGAAGTATCGTAGTATTGTCCTTGTTTTGTTCTGTCTAAAGTTATATTAATGTCAGCATAATCCATTACAGAACCCGTTAAAGCTTTCCCTTTTATAAAATCAGGATTACTTAATTCTTCAGGAGAGAATAAATGACTTGCTTTCATATTATGATTTAATCCTAAAGTATGACCAACCTCGTGCATGATTAATGCTATCATTGACTCTTTTTTCATTCTAGCCATTTCTAAATCAGAAGTAGCTGCTGAAGATAATAAGGCTTGACCAAACATTCTGTTTTCATGCATAACATGCCCTAGAGAACACATTTTTGGATTGTTTTTTTGAGAAGATATAGGATATGCTTCTGCTGAAGACGAAGATAAATCAAATATTTTATCATATAGTACTCTGTTTGTAAAGTGAACATATTCAAGCATGATATCGGCACCTAAGATTTCTCCTGTTTTTGGATTTACAAAACTTGGTCCGTAACCACCAAATGGAGGATTAGGAGATGAAGTCCATCTTAATACATTATATCTAATGTCTCCAGCATCCCATGTAGCATCATCAGGTTGCACTTTCACAACCATAGCATTTTTAAATCCTGCTTTTTCAAAAGCGATATTCCATTTTAATACACCTTCTGTTATGGTTTCTCTCCATTCAATAGGCGTTGTGTTTTCAATCCACCATGTTATTGGAGTTACTGGTTCAGATAATGCTGCATTAGGATCTTTTTTTACTAAATTCCATCTGTGAACTAAATCTCTATATGCTGTTGAAGAGGTAGACGTTTGATCGTCAACTTGAGTAGTGAAAAAACCAACTCTTGGGTCGTCAAATCGTACTTCATAATTGTTTTCTGGCATTGAAATTAAACTATGATATACTTTTATGCTTACGTTTCTTGCGTCAGACACAGCATTAGAACCGCCATTTAATACAGATTGATTGCTGTAAATATATTCAACTGCTATGTCTGTATTTTCAGGATAATTTCTAATTGAATTTATCTTTGTTTTGTCTTTATCTAAATTTCCAAGAGAAAAGGAATGTGGAGATGCTAATGGAGATCTTGAAGGTTTAATTTGTGAAAGTGTTTCTTTAAGGAATAGATCATTGGCTGATATTAAATATAATTTTTTATCACTATCATGAGCTAAAATCTTTTCACTAGACATATTTCCTTCACTCAAATTAGCCTTTTGTGATTTTGAAATAGGATTGTTTGGGTCAAAATAATAAGAAGTGTTTTGTGTGATAAATTCTATCTTATCGAAGTATTTTTGAATCTTAAATACCTTTGAGTCATTATATGAACCTCTAAAGCTTCCCGCATCAGATACACCATCTGCAATTTGATTAAAGTAAATATATTCTTTGTCAATTTGGTCTTCGTTAATTAACATTTGAATGCTACCTGTTACAGTGTCTTGATAAATAGTAAACAAGCCTTCAATTTTTTTGCTTTGTTTTACTAATTCTTCAATAGTCTTTTTTTCGGGCTTTTTTGCTTTTGCAGCTAATAAGCTCGCTTCTTTCTCCTTCTCTTTCTTTCTTTTACTTTGTGCTTCTATAGTTTGATTTTGGAATAAAAACAAACAAATTAAAAGTGTAGGGAAAAGGACTTTTTTTGTTTTAACAAAATTAATTTTCATTGTAATGTATTAGTTAATTTTAAATAGGTCACAATTTAGAAAAAAAGGATATGAGAATGAGTGCCTAAAAGTTAAAGTTTATTTAAAAAAAGAATCGTTAATTTTTTAGAGAGAGTGGAGTTATAAAGGATCTCTTATAGTTGGTGTTTAAAATAGAATTATTGCTTTTCTTTAACTTTAAAATACTCATTTATTATTTTTTATCTTTACACGAAAATAGAACTAATGGATAAGAAAATTCTTTTAACGGCACTTGTATTAGGATTGGTAGCAATAATATTAGGAGCGTTTGGTGCTCATGGATTAAAAAAAAGTTTAACAGCGGAAGCTTTGTCTACTTTTGAAGTAGGAGTAAGGTATCAAATGTATCATGCATTGTTTCTATTGTTTGTTTCCACTGCTAATTTTTTAAGTTTAAAAGAGAAAATGATTATTTTTTATTTAGTATTAATAGGTGTTTTGCTGTTTTCAGGGTCAATATATTTATTATCAACAAGTAGCATAACATTAATAAAAACAAAAGTATTAGGGCCTATAACACCTATTGGGGGACTTTTTTTAATTGCTTCATGGGGGTACATGTTTTATAGTGTTTTGGTAAAAAATAGCATTTAACACTTGATTCTAAAATTAAATTTATAATTTTACACCTTTAAATAAACACAACATAACTCATTTTTTATGAACAGTTACACCCAACCTGCGAAATCGATTTCGTTAGAGAAATATGGAATTAAAAATGTATCACAAGTTATTTATAATCCTTCGTATGAATTTTTATATAAAGAAGAGCTTGCAGAAGAATTAAAAGGCTTTGAAAAAGGACAATTGTCTGAATTAGGAGCTGTTAATGTAATGACTGGAGAGTTTACAGGTCGTTCTCCTAAAGATAAGTATATTGTAAAAGATGATACTACAAAAGATACTATTTGGTGGACTTCTGATAAAGCAGTTAATGACAATAAAGGAATTTCTCAAGATACTTGGAATGCATTAAAAGAAACTACAATCAATCAATTATCAGATAAAAAATTATATGTTGTTGATGCTTTTTGTGGTGCAAATGAGAATACTCGTTTAAAAGTTCGTTTTGTAATGGAAGTTGCTTGGCAAGCACATTTCGTTAAAAACATGTTTATTAGACCTACAGCAGAAGAATTAGAAAATTTTGGAGAACCAGATTTTATAGTTATGAATGCGTCTAAAACGTCTTTTAAAGATTATGAAAAACACGGATTGAATTCTGAGGTTTATGTGGCTTTCAATTTAACAGAAAGAATTCAGTTAATAGGAGGTACTTGGTATGGAGGAGAAATGAAAAAAGGAATGTTCTCTATGATGAACTATTACTTGCCTTTACAAGGAGTTGCATCAATGCACTGTTCTGCAAATAAAGGGAAAGATGGTGATGTTGCCGTTTTCTTTGGTTTGTCTGGAACAGGAAAAACAACACTTTCTACAGATCCTAAACGTGAATTAATTGGAGACGATGAACATGGATGGGATAATGATGGTGTTTTTAATTTTGAAGGAGGTTGTTATGCTAAAACAATTGATCTAAGCGCTGAAAATGAGCCAGATATTTATAGAGCAATTCGTAAAGATGCTTTGTTGGAAAATGTGACTTTAGATGCTAATGGTAAAATCGATTTTACAGATGGTTCTGTTACTCAAAATACACGTGTTTCATATCCAATCAATCATATTGATAATATTGTTAAACCCGTTTCTAAAGCAGGTCATGCAACAAAAGTAATTTTCTTAACAGCAGATGCTTTTGGAGTAATGCCTCCAGTATCTAAATTAACTCCAGAACAGACTAAATATTATTTCTTGTCTGGGTTTACAGCTAAATTAGCAGGAACGGAAAGAGGAGTTACAGAGCCTCAACCTACTTTTTCGGCATGTTTTGGAAAAGCATTCTTGTCTTTACATCCAACAAAGTATGGAGAAGAATTGGTTAAGAAAATGGAAGAGCATAATGCTACAGCATATATGGTTAATACAGGATGGAATGGAACAGGGAAACGTATTTCTATAAAAGATACAAGAGCTATTATTGATGCTATATTAGATGGTTCTATTGAAGAAGTTGAAACGAAAACAGTACCGATATTTAATTTTGAAGTTCCTGTTGTGTTAAATAAAGTTAACCCTGCAATTTTAGATCCAAGAGACACTTATGAATCGGCTTCTAAATGGGAAGAAAAAGCAAATGATTTAGCTGCTAGATTTATTAAGAATTTCGAACAATATACAGATAATACCGAAGGGAAAAATCTTGTTAAAGCAGGACCTCAATTATAATAATTATATTAGATTCTGTCTATAAAAAAAGCGTTCTAAAATTTTAGAACGCTTTTTTTGTATTATATAATATACTCTGTATAGGATAAACTTTTTGATTACTTTCCTTTGTTAACTTCAAGAATGTATTTTTCTAAAGCTCCTGTCATAGAAGGTGTTCCAGGAGTTGGAGCCATAATGTCAACTCTTAATCCGCTATCAAGAGCTTCTTTTTGAGTTGTAGTTCCAAAAACAGCAATACGAGTATTGTTCTGTTTAAAGTCTGGAAAATTTTTGAAAAGAGATTTAATACCTGTAGGACTAAAGAATGCTAAGATGTCATAATATACATCTTTTAAATCTGATAAGTCGCTCATTATTGTTCTGTAAAAAATTGCTGGAGTCCATGAAACTTTCAAGTTGTCTAAAGTTTGTGGAATATCATAATTTAGCTGATCTGAAGCAGGTAATAAGAATTTCTCATCTTTATACTTTTTGATTAAAGGTGCTAAATCAATAAAATCTTTCTGACCAACGTATATTTTACGTTTTCTGTAGACAACATATCGTTGTAGGTAAAATGCGACAGCTTCAGATTGACAGAAATATTTCATGTCCTCAGGAACTTTATAACGCATTTCCTCTGCAACTCTAAAGAAGTGATCAACAGAATTTCTGCTAGTTAATATAATAGCGGTAAAATTTTTTAAATCTATTTTTTGCGCTCTTACTTCTTTTGCAGGGACACCTTCTACGTGAATAAAAGTTCTGAAGTCAACTTTAACTTTGAGTTTATTTTGTAGTTCAAAATAGGGAGAGTTCTCTACCTTAGGCTCTGGTTGTGAAACCAATATTGTTTTCACTTTTAAATTTGACATACGTTTTGATCTAGTTTTTTGTAATAAAATAATACATAAAATAGTAAGGTGCTATTTCAAGGGTGCAAAGATATAAAATAAAATAAAATATTTTACGAATTACCAAATTTTGATATGTTTTTAGGGTTATAATGTAAATAATAAAATTTGTAATAATTATAATGGCAGCCAATGAAAGATAAACCCAACTTTTATTTGTTTCGGGGTTATAAAAAAGAATGATATTTATTGGTAAAAGTAGTAAACTGAAATAAGTTCTATAACTTACTTTTAAAAGATTAAATTGATCTACAAACTCTTCCATTTTAAAGGTTGTAGCTATGATTTTCTCAATTAAATATTTTGATAGGATAAAAACACCTAAAAAAGTAAAAATTTGTAAAAAAACTATTTTGTCACTGTTTTCGTGAAATATAAAGTGTTTTAGGAATAGTAATATAAAAAAAGAAAAAGAAAATAACTGCACAAAAAACATGGAAGCAGTGAAAGTGCTTCTCACATTATTACTGTCTTTGTAAATTTTAGTATATTTGTTAGATATTGCAAGTCTTATAAATTCGTTAAAACGAACTTCAAATATGTTTTTGTTAATTGCAATTATAACAAAGCTAAGGACAAACAATATCGTTGCCCAGTCTTTAAAATTTATAATCCTATCTTGAAATTGAATTGCTAACATGTTTGGCAAAATTACAAAAATTAATGTCATTAATATTATTATAATATTATTATGAAATAAACTTGATAAATAGTTTATTTTTGCATTCGAAAAAGTGTTGTAAAATGACAAAAGCAATAGTAGTAATACCTACGTATAATGAAATTGAAAATATTGAAAGTATTATAGATGCTGTTTTTTCTTTAACGACATCTTTTCATATTTTAATTGTAGACGACAATTCTCCTGATGGAACTTATGTAAAAGTTAAAGAGCTACAAACTAAATATAAAGATAGATTATTTTTAGAAGTCAGAAATAAAAAATCAGGATTAGGAACAGCCTATGTTCATGGATTTAAATGGGCTTTGTCAAATGAATATGAGTATATTTTTGAAATGGATGCCGATTTTTCTCATAATCCAAATGATTTAGAACGATTATTAGAAGCGTGTAAAGATAAAAATGCAGATGTAGCCATTGGATCAAGGTACTCAACAGGAGTTAATGTAGTTAATTGGCCATTAAATAGAGTATTAATGTCTTATTTTGCTTCTATATACGTGAAGCTTATTACAGGTATGAAAATTCACGATGCGACTGCTGGATTTATCTGTTATAAAAAAAATGTTTTAGAAAATATTAAGTTAGATAGAATAAAGTTTATAGGTTATGCGTTTCAAATAGAAATGAAATATAGAGCTTATGTTCAAAAATTCAATATTGTTGAAGTGCCAATTATCTTTACAGATAGGACAAAAGGAGTTTCGAAAATGAGCAGTTCTATAATCAGAGAAGCTGTTTTTGGAGTAATAATGTTACGTATAAGAAAATTATTTAATAAATTATAATGAGTACCTTTTTAATTAGAAATGCAAAGATTGTAAATGAAGGAGTTGTTTTTGAAGGAGATGTGTTAATTGAAGACGAATTCATTAAAGAAATAGCAGATAAAATTAGCCCTAAATCGTCAGAATGTATTATTATTGACGCAGAAGGAAGCTATTTGATTCCAGGGGCTATTGATGATCAGGTTCATTTTAGAGAACCAGGTTTAACACATAAAGGAACAATCGCATCGGAAAGTAGAGCAGCAATTGCAGGAGGAATAACATCTTTTATTGAACAACCGAACACTGTTCCGAATGCTGTTACGCAAGAACTTTTAGAAGAAAAATATCAAATAGCAGCCGAAACATCATTTGCGAATTATTCTTTTATGATGGGAGGAACAAATGATAATTTAGAAGAAGTATTAAAAACAAATCCTAGAAATGTTGCTGGAATTAAATTGTTTTTAGGATCTTCAACAGGAAATATGCTAGTTGATAATCAAGAAGTGTTAGAAAAAATATTTTCTTCAACTAAAATGCTTATCGCAGTTCATTGTGAAGATGAAGCTACTATAAAAAGAAATTTAGAAAAATATAAAGAAGAATATGGTGATGATATACCCATGAAGTATCATCATTTAATAAGAAGTGATGAAGCTTGTTATCTGTCTTCATCAAAAGCAATTGAATTGGCTAAAAAGACAGGAGCAAGACTTCATGTTTTTCATTTGTCAACTCAGAAAGAAATGAGTTTGTTTACAAATAAAATTCCGTTAGAAGAGAAACAAATCACTGCGGAAGTTTGTGTACATCATCTTTGGTTTTCAGATAAAGATTATGATACTAAAAAGGCTTTTATAAAATGGAATCCTGCTGTGAAAACAGAAGCAGATAAAGATGCTTTGTGGGAAGCGCTATTAGATGATAGAATAGATGTTATAGCAACAGATCATGCTCCTCATACATTAGAAGAGAAAAAGAATCCATATACTTCTTGTCCTTCTGGTGGACCACTTGTTCAACATGCTGTTGTAGCAATGTTTGAGGCTGTTCATAAAGAGAAAATATCAGTAGAGAAAGTAGTGGAAAAAATGTGTCATAATCCAGCTAAGATATTTAAGATTGAAAAAAGAGGCTTTATTAAAGAAGGATATTATGCCGATTTAGCTATTATAAATCCACATTTGCCATGGAATGTAATGAAAGAAAATATATTGTATAAATGTGGATGGTCTCCATTTGAAGGGACTAATTTTAAATCTAGGGTTACACATACTTTTGTTAATGGGAAATTGGTTCATGTAAATGGGAAAATAAAAGAAGTAAAAGCAGCAAAACGTTTGTTATTTGAAAGAGAATAAATAAAAGAATGTTAGATGAAAAAAATAACTTTTTTAATTTTTAGTATTATCCTTTTCTCTTGTTCAGAAAAACCAGTACCTGAACCTGATACTCTTTTGGATGAGAAAGTAATGGTGGATATCTTGTTTGATACAGCAATACTTCAAGCTTCGGAATCGTATTTACCAGATAAACTAACAGAGAATAACGTTAGAATAAAAAATTATATTTATACAAAATACAGTATTGATAGTACTACTTATTATCAAAATCAACGTTATTATGCTTCAGATTCTAGAAAATATCGAGACATGCATAAAGAGGTCTTAGAAAGAATTGATCAGTTAAAAGCGGAAACAGATACTTTGATTAAACACGAAGGAGTTAAAGGTGGGTTATTGAAAGAAAAGAACTTGACTAAAACTCTTGAGACAAAAGAGTAAGATAATTAGTCATGTCTAAAAAATTATAATCAAGCGTTTCAGTTATTTTTGAGTTACTGTAAATAGTAGTGGAATGTGATGATTTTGATGAGGTTTTTGTGAAGCCTCTTTTTCTTCCTGTTATTTTAGATAATAGCCAGTCTAATTTACAAGCAATGTTTGTAACTGTTTTATTAGCATACAAAAAAGGTCTTTTTGTATTCATTGCATCAGCAATTGTAAATAAAATAGATTCTAATGTAATGTTTTCAGAAACTATAGTATATCGTTGGCCGTTATAATTCTTATTTGTTAGTATTACAGCACAGTTTACGACATCTTCAACGGCAACAATTCCTATTTTTCCTTTTGTATAAAATGCAAGCCCTTTTTTTATAGAATTAAAGAAAGCACTACTTCCTTGTTTTGGAAAACCATAGCCAAAAATTACTCCAGGATTTAGAATAACTACTTTTAATCCTTCTTGAAAACCTCTCCATATTTCCATTTCTGCTCCATATTTTGAGATAGCATAATCACTATGAAATTTTTCCGAATTCCATTCAGTTTCTTCTGTTATAGTGTACTCGTTCTCTTTTGCGTCTCCAAGAGCTGCGATAGAACTTATGTAACAAAGTTTATCAACTTTAAAATCAATGCAACAGTTTACAATATTTGCTGTTCCTTCAATATTTGTTTTTCTTAATTCTTCCTCATCATTTGGATCAAATGAAATAAGAGCAGCACAATGGTATACTTGTCTTATGTTTTCAAAGGCTTTGTTAAGTGATGGAATGTCGTTTATATTGCCTTCTATCCAATTAATTTTATCAAATAAGTTCAATTGATTTTTATATCGAAAAACATTTCTTACTTTTTCTATATTTTCCTTATTTCGATATAAGGCTTTTACTACCTCATTCTCTTGAAGTAATTTCACAAGTAAGTGAGAACCTACTAATCCTGTAGCACCTGTAACTAATATCATTTTGTAAAGATAATTAGATTTTTTATTTAATGAAATTTCAATATCGCAATTACAATTGAATATTGTCAATGCTATTCAAATTGTTATATTTGTACAAATTTTAAAGAATGAAAAATCTAGTAGAAGAATTACGTTGGAGAGGGCTTATCCATGATATGATGCCAGGAACAGAAGAACAATTAGTAAAAGAACCAACAACGGTTTATATTGGTTTTGATCCTACTTCAGATTCACTACACATTGGAAGTTTAGTTCCTATTATTTTATTAATGCATTTAAGGAAATTTGGACATAGGCCTATTGCATTGGTTGGTGGTGCAACAGGAATGATTGGAGATCCATCAGGAAAATCAAATGAGCGTAATTTATTAGATGAAGTAACGTTAAATCATAATGTTAATGGTATAAAGGGTGTTTTATCTCGCTTTTTAGATTTTGATGCGAAAGATGAAACAGCGCCTATACTAGTAAATAATTATGATTGGATGAAAGATTTCTCTTTTATCAATTTTGCCCGTGATGTAGGTAAACGTATTACGGTTAACTATATGATGGCTAAAGATTCTGTAAAAAAACGTTTGAGTGGAGAAGAAGGAGGAGAAGGAATGAGTTTTACAGAATTTACATATCAATTAATTCAAGGATATGATTTCTATCATTTAAATAAAGAGTATAACTGTTTGTTGCAAATGGGAGGAAGTGATCAATGGGGAAATATTACAACAGGAACAGAACTGGTTCGTAGAATGAACGTAGATAACGAAGAGCGTTCTAAAGCATATGCTATGACTTGTCCTTTAATAACTAAAGCAGACGGTTCAAAATTCGGAAAATCAGAAGGTGGAAATGTATGGTTGGATGCTGATAAAACATCACCATATAAATTTTATCAATTTTGGTTAAATACGACTGATGTTGATGCTGAAAAATATATTAAAATCTTCACATTTTTAGATGAAGAAACGGTAGTTAAGTTGATTGCAGAACATAATGAAGCTCCACACTTGAGAGTGTTGCAAAAAAGATTAGCAGAAGAACTAACATTATTAGTGCATTCAAAAGAAGATTTGGAGAGTGCTATTTTTGCTTCTAATGCTTTTTTTAGCAAAGATATGGATGGATTAAATGCTTTATCTGAAAAAGCTTTATTGGAGGTTTTTGAAGGAATTCCAATGGCAGAAATTTCAAGAAAAGATTTTGAAGAAGGATTAGATATGGTTGCTGCATTGGCAACTAAAACTAATTTTTTAGCTTCAAATGGTGAAGCTAGAAGAGAACTAAAGCAGAATGCAGTTTCTTTAAATAAAGAAAAAGTAAAAGAAGAACGAGCTATAACAACAGATGATTTAATTAATAATCAGTTTTTGTTATTGCAAAAAGGGAAAAAGAATTATTATGTAATTAGAGTAGTATAGTTTACAAAACCATCAAATTACAACCTCTAATATCAGAATTGTCAAAACGTCCCAACACTTCGAAAGAATGGTTGGGATATTTTTTTCCTAAATCTTGTGTGGCAATAAAAGAGCATGAATTAATATTTGCTAAATCTATTACATTTACACCGCCAGTTTTTCCATAATCAATATAAGATAAAGCATCTTCGGTATCTCTAATTAAAATCTGCATCCATGGTGGACATTCAAAAATACCGTTTCCTAAAGAGTAAGCTTGTGATAATAATTCGGTCATGCCATATTCAGAATGAATCACAGGAACTCCAAATCCTTGACATAAGATTTCATGTAGCTCTTCTCGAATAATCTCTTTTCGTTTGCCTTTCATACCACCAGTTTCCATGACAATCGTGTTATTTAACTCAAATTGATGTAGTTCAATCAAATCTAATAAGGCATAAGTCACACCAATTAGAATTACATTTTGACCCGATTTATCTAGTTCAGCTAATTTGATTGCTAATTCGTTAAGATTATTTAAATAAAATCCTGAATCTGGATGGTTGCTACTTTTAATTAAATCATCAATCATGTAGATTAGTGAAGAGCCTTCACGCTCTAAATAAGATGGAAGTAAGGCTAAAACGCAATAATCTTCAATATTGCCATAAAATTCAGAAAAGGCATTGCGATAACTTTGCTCATAGATTGAAACATCTGTAACAAAATGATTGCTGGTTTGCATTCCAGTTGTTCCACTACTTGTAAATGTTTCTTGTATGGCTTCTCTGGAGCTTATGATATCATGACTTTTAAAAAACTGAATGGGAAGAAATGGAATATCTAATAATGATTTCACATTAGATTTATCTTTTTTTAGAAGATCACAAAAGTTCTTATAAAGAATATTGTTGTCATATTGATGTCTGAAAACTTTGAGCGTTAGTTTTTCAAAATCTTTTTTGCTTGAAATGGTAAAGATATCTTCTGTTGAAATCATAGTGTTTTTGTGTTGCTAAATAATTTTTAGAACAATGCAAAAATATAAAATAAAAAAAGCACCAACGATATGTTGATGCTTTTAAGAATGTATTTTTTAAGAAAAATTATTTAACAACTAATTTTCTAGTAGCTGTTTTTCCTTCTTCTGTAATTTTTACAATATACATACCAGCATTTAAGTTAGCTGTATTTATTGTGTTATTGATTACTTTAGTATTGATTACTTCTTTTCCTACGATATCAAAAATTTGAACACTCATGTTAGCATTTGCTGTAGAAGAAAAATGTAAAACATTTCCAGAAACTGGGTTTGGATACATTGTTAAGCCTTCAATTGTATTGAAAGAATTTGTTGATAAAAAGTCAGTATCATTAACTGTTATCTTTAATTCGTCAAATGTAATTGCAGGAGTATTTACATCAGCTTGTTGTCTCAATAAAAAACCTCCTAACTCAGTGATTGCAGCAGTAGGTGTATTTGTTAATGTTGCAGGTGTACTTGAGTTAAATGTTGATAAATCAGGATTAATCCATGCATTTAAAACATTACCTGTAAAATCATATCCAATAATGACATAGACCACATCGCCTTCATTTCTTAATGTTACATCATAATTTGTAGTTGTTGATGCTGAATCAAATCCTACTTGATATTGAGTACCTACTTTTTTTGTAAATAATCTTGCTTGGAATGATTGCGCTGCATCGGTCAAAACAGCAAAATATGTTTCATTAGTATCGGTTACACCAGATAAATCAGTTACGCTAAACATAAAACCAGCATAAAGTGTTCCATTTGTTGTACTCGTAAATGGTGTGAAACAGTCTATACCAGTTCCAGCAAATGATGCAGAGTTACCAGTACCAACTAGGCTTTCATAAGTTAAACTTCCAGAAGCAATTACTATATCATCACCAGTATTAACATTTGTCCACATTTGTTCTAAACCTAATGAGTTTCCAACTGTGTAATTGAATGGTTCATTGTAAGGAAGGGTGTTAATAGGTTTGCATTCCGGAGAAGAAATATTTTTCACTATATTGCAACCGCCAGAAATAGTTAATGTTATATCTGTAGTTTCTGTTACGCCACTTATGATGATGTTGCCTGAAGTAGAAGAGCTAGGATCATCACCACTAATTGTACCACTTGTCGTATTTAATGTATATGAAGCTGTTCCACCTCCTGTAAACGGGATGGTTGCTGTGTAAGTATCTAATGAAGTTGTTATTGCATCACAATTAGTTGATTCTGCATCAAGAACTAAATCACAAGGCGTCGTGTTAAACCAAGTTGAATACATTCTTAGACCATCTATAGTTAAATTTTGTGTAGCTGAATATTGTCTAAAAAAGAATCCAGAAATTGTTGCAGAACCCGATCCAGAATTAGTTACTTCAGGTGAGCCAGCAGCAACTTCAGTAGCAGGAACTCCAGAAGTTTTTACCCACATACTGTAACTCCCAGTAGTAGTTACATCATATTTTACAATAATTAAATAAGTTGTATTTAAATCGAAATCTGTTGTTGAATAATTAGCTGTTGAGGTGTTTGAAATACCAAAGTTTATTTTACCTGCTGTAGAAGATGGTTTTACAAATACTCTATTACCAAAAGTGGTTCCAGTGGTGTTTAAACCTGCAAAGTATCCAGTTGTTCCAGAATTTACATTTACAAGAAATGAATAATAAATAGCTCCACTTGTAACTGCGGTAAATGTTTTGTTGACATCTTCTCCAGTATTATCTAATTGAGCAGCATTTCCCTCGACAGCAGCAGTAAATCCTGTAGTTCCAGAATAATCTGAGTAAACAAGACCATTCGCTGTTCCTACATCAATTGATTGAGTTCCTGTACCACTAAATGCACTCCAGCCATTATTAGTTAGTAAATCCCCATCTGTATAATTGAAATCGTCTGATAATATTTGACTATAAGACAAAGAGGATATAAGAATTAAAGATAAAAAGTAAAGTTTTTTCATTTTTTTAAGTTTAAATTTTAATACAAATATAATAACTAATTTTCTTTTGAAAGAAAATAGCGATGTAAAATAAAGGTTAAGGTTTATATGGTTGTAAAACGTAATTAATTGATAATTAGTTTTCGTGTAGCAGAAGCTTCTGCTTCTCTTATTTTTACAATATACACACCAGGATTTAGTGTGCTAATGTTTATTTCTTTTGTAGTGGTAATTGTTTCAAACACTTTTTTTCCTAGTACATCAAAAATTTCTACTTTCTTTTCTAAAGAAAGTTTTGATGAAATATTTATTTTTCCTGTATTTGTAGGGTTTGGATAAATAGTTAAACCCTCAATAGTTAGCTCTTGAGTTCTGGTTGTGCCATTTTTTGAATCCTGAGAATAAGTATTCACAGAAAATAGAAAAGCACCGAAAAGAATAATATAAAAGTATTTTTTTATCACTGACGTAAGTATTTAAGTGTAAATATAATGAATTTTTTAATTACAATAACAATGCCAAATAAAAAAATCCCTCAACTGAGGGATTTTTAACTTTTTATATAGATTTTATTATAATCCTGTAGTCCAACCTTGTGCCCAAGAAGGTGTTTCTGCACCATTTCCTGCACCAGTATTATTCCCTTCTGTAAGGTATGTTGTGTTTGTTCCTGAATATTCAGATTTAGAACCAGCAACATTTACAAATTGTATTGGATTGAATATTACAAAACCATTATCTACATTTGTGTTTGCAGGAGCATCTTCAGCAGCAGGCTTGATTTTTATACCTTTACTAAAATCTTGAATATAAATATTTTGAGCATTCCATTTTCCTCCACCTTCTTTGATATACATTCCATGTTCCTCACCGTTTAAAGAACCTTTTAAGATTGTGAAGTTCTTTAAAGTTGCATTTGTAGTTGGTAATGCATCTCCATTATCTCCATTGTTAGAACCTTCAACACCAGCTTTTGCAACATCTTTTATGAAAACATTTTCTAAAGTTCCAGAATATCCGTCTGCAAAGTCAACAGCATCATCTTCACTATGTAAAGCGATTAAATATTTAGCGTTTACAGATCCACCGAAAAATTCGATTCCATCATCACCACTTTTGTAAGCTTGAACATATTCAACAGTTGTTCCAGAACCTACACCAAATAATGATAATCCGTTGAATTCTTTTTGATTTGTAAATGCAGCACCAGTATATTCAATTCTTAAGTAGCGAATGATACCAGAACTATCATTGTTGTCAGAACCACCATAAGTTAAATCAGAAACTTCTGCAGTTGCTGTTTCTCCATTAGCTCCACCTTTATTTGTTCTTGCTTTTCCGCAAACTACTAATCCACCCCAATCACCAGGAGCAGGATTTGTTTTTCCACTTGTCATAATAACTGGATTAGTCTCTGTTCCGTTGATGTATATTAAAGCATCTTGTGCTACAGCAATGTAAGAAGATGTTCCTCCTGTTGCTTCAATTCTAGTTCCTGCTGGTATTGTAAGAGTAGCATCTGCTTTAACTACTAAAGAACCTGTTAATTTGTATGTAACGGCTGGGTCTAATGTTAAAGACTGACCTGCTGTTAAAACACCTTTAAAGTTGCTTGGATCAAATGTTTGTGTAGTTTCATTAGAATCATCATCTCTTGAACATGAAGTCATCAATAAAGCTGTAATAGCTAAGGTTGATAAAAGTAATTTTTTCATTGTAATTGTGTTATTTAATATTTGAATCAAAAGTAGTAGGTATATGCTACTTGAATTTTATCTCAATGTTATTAGTGTGTTAAAAAGAAATAGGCTAGTTTTTATAAAAACTAGCCTATGTTTCTTTAATGTTAAAAAGATGTTTAGAATTCGTATTTTAACGAAAAACTATAATTTTGGCCTTTCTTATATGAATCTACTACTACGTTTTGAATGTCTTGGTAACGCTCAATTGTAGGGTTTGTAATATTTTTGACAGTAAAACCTAGGCCTAAGTTTTTGTTTAATTTATATTTTAAAACAAAATCGAATGTTCCTACTTTACTATCAATAAGATTCCCTTTTCCATAAGAACCAATAGCAAAGTTTCTATCTGAAAAATAACTAAAAGCTAATGTTGATTGTAGTCCAGAATCATTTTTAAAATCTTTACTAAAACTAATGTCTGAATTTATTAATAGATCTGAGGCACCTGTTAGTTTTCCTTCTTTTTCTGTGAACGCAACATTGATAGTTCCTTCTGTTTCATTTAAAACTTTTTCTTTATCAAAATCTTGATTTGTATTCATGTATGATATATTTAATCCAAAAGAAAGATCTGTTTTTTCATTTGTAGAAAGGTTTTCTCTTGAAAGAATATTTTTTCTGAATTCAATTTCAGCTCCTAATCCAATTGCTTTTTCGCCAGAGTTTACATAAGAAATATCATTTGTAGCAGAAGCAACAGTTACTTCGTTTATTGGATTTTGAATGTATTTTCCAAAAGTTGTTAAAGAGATAATTTCTCCGCTTTTAGGAAAAAATTCCCATTTTAAATCGAAATTGTAATCTGTAGAGTTATATAAATATGGATTACCAAAATATACTTGATTTACTTCTTCAAATTGGAAAGGAGCTCTTTCTTTAAACTGTGGTAATGTATATGTTTTACTTGCTGCAATTTTTAAGTTTTGTTTTTCATTAAGTTCATATTTTGCAGTAATCATTGGCAAATATTCCATTGTGTCAAAGTTCTTTTTTCCTCCTTGTGGAGCAAGAGCTGTTTTGTATTTGATATCTTGAATGATAAATTCAGAACGGAAACCTGCAATTACATATAGTTTTGGATTGAATTGATATTCAATAGCTCCATAACCAGCAGAAATAATTTGTTGGCCATTAAAATTTTGAGGGTTAAGAGCATTAGGATCTCCTAATCCACCATTAAACGTTTCTATCACAAATAACCCAGCATTGAAGTTGTTTTGATTGAAATAGCCATCAATGTTATTTAAGTCGATTGTTGGTTGCGCGACGGTTTGAATGTCAAAGTTAAATTGTGTTGCATCAAAATTTAATTTCTTATATCTTATACTATATCCTGCAATTACTTTTCCTTTGTATTTATCACCATCTTTACTGAATTTATAAGATAAATTAGCATTAGCAGCAACTTCATCATCAGTCATTTCTTGATAATATCTGTGGTTTTCAGATTGATTATTTTCAGCAACTTTTATATTTGACAAATCTCCATTATCATTAACAGGAATAAAAGTATTCTGCATTCTGTCTGGAACAATATTTTTCATCATGTTGTATGATGTTCCCCAGTTTAAATCAATTCTATCTGAAAATGTATGTTCTCCAAGTAGTTGATTTACTAATAAAGATGTTCTTTCAAAAGTAGAACGTCTAATAAATCCACCACCATTTGCAGCAATATCAAAAATGTCAATTATTCCTGTATATTCTTCGTGTTTTTGATTAGAAGAATTAATATACATGGAATTAAAGCGTAAATTGTTATTGTTGTTTATTTTATAATTGACGTTAGCCATCAAATTAGTGTTTGTTTGATAATTGTATGATTGCTTAAATAAATCTCTTTTTGCAACTCCTTGTACATTAACACTTCCTCTTGAAACTCCTTCTTTGAATGTATATCCATTGTCGAAAGAAGAATTGATAAAGAAGCTTAATTTTCCATTTTCACTTACTGAATATGAATCGCCTCCTCTTAAATAAAATGAGCTATTTATTGGTGTTTGAGCTCTTTTGTCCCAACTGGTATTAAAATTGTAACCACTAAAAGGGTTGTTAGGATATTTTTGATTGCTGAATCCATGAAAACTTGGACCATCTTGTAAATAGAATTTATCTTGTTTAATTGCATTTGAGTTTACTCCAAAACCAGTTCCTATTTCTAGTGTTCCGCTACCTTTGTAATTTTTAGAAACAATATCAATATTTGCTCCTGCAAAATCACCATAATTTTTGTAATTGAATGTTTTATCAATGCCAATATATTCAACAATATCTGTAGAGAAAATATCTAAGCTAATATTCTTTTTAGTTGGATTGTTAGATGGTAATGGCAATCCATTCATTGTAGTAGTATTATATCGATCTCCTAATCCACGAACATAAATGTTTCCTGAACCTTCTTGTTTTGTAATTCCTGTTGTTTTAGTTACTGCCGATGCTACATCGCTAATACCTTTTTTAGAAATCTCCTCAGCTCCTATCGCTTGTTTGATTTCAACCGCTTTTTGTTGCTCTTGTAGTAAAGCTTGCTCGCTTTCTTTAGTTACAGAATGTGTTATTACTACATCTTGTAATTGAACACCACTTGCTTCAAGTGTGTGATTAATTACTTTTTTTTCTCCAGCTTTAATTGTAAAAGGGATTTCTTTTGTTTCGTAACCTAGATATCCAATTTCTAAAACATAACTTCCTGGCTTAACAGATAGTGTATATTTTCCCATGTCATCTGTTGAAGTGCCAATTGTTGTTCCTTTTATTACTATATTAGCAAAAGGTAATGGCTCGTTGTTGAATTCTTTATCTAAAATAACTCCTGTTACTGTTCCTGTTTGGCCGAAAGAGTAAAGGCTAATAAATAAAAAGCTTAATAAAAATTGTAGTTTCATTATTGTGTTGTTGAAATTTGGTGCAAAGGAACTCTAACAAGATTATCAAACTGTTACTCTCAAGTTATAAAAAAGTTTTATAAACGTTACTTAAATGTTAAGTCATTAAATTATCGTTAAGAGCTTGATAGGTTTCATATTATATTTACCTTTACAATCAATAAAGAGAACTTTATTATATTATGAAAAAAAGAGAAATTAAGATTTTATTAGTTGATGATGAGCCAGATATCTTAGAGATTATTGGTTATAATTTGTCACAAGAAGGCTATCAAATTGTAACTGCTTCAAATGGAAAAGAAGCTGTTGCTAAGGCAAAAAAAGAGCTTCCACATTTAATAATTATGGATGTTATGATGCCTGAAATGGATGGTATTGAAGCATGTGAAAATATTAGAAAATTTTCAGAATTAGAGAATACAATCATCACTTTCTTGACTGCTAGATCTGAAGATTATTCTCAGGTTGCAGGCTTTGATGCAGGTGCGGATGATTATATTGCAAAGCCTATAAAGCCTAAAGTTTTGGTTAGCAAAGTAAAAGCGCTTTTAAGAAGGTTGAAAGATGATGTTTCTGCTACTGATACTTTAAAAGTAGGTGATATTGAAATTAATAGAGAAGAATATAAAATCATTCGTCAAGATGAAGAGATAGTACTTCCTAGAAAAGAATTTGAACTGTTTTACCTTTTAGCGACTAAGCCTGGAAAGGTTTTTACAAGAGAAGAAATTTTAGACAAAGTTTGGGGTAATGAAGTTGTAGTAGGAGGAAGAACAATAGATGTTCATATTCGTAAATTAAGAGAAAAAATAGGGGATGATTTCTTTAAAACTATAAAAGGAGTTGGTTACAAATTAGAGTTTTAATGGTCATTAATTTTAAAAAATCATACAAGTTTGCTGTTAAATCAGCAGTATATATAACCCTTTTTTCTTCAGGGTTATTGTATTTATTAAACTTTTTTTATTTAAAGGCAAGTGTTTGGTTCGTGGTTTGCTTTTCTTTTTCAGTATTTTCTTTTTCTTTTTTTGTTTTACAATATCGAGTTGAAAGATTCATATATAGAAGAGTAAAAAAAATCTATGACGATGTATCGCTATTAGAAAACGCATCTTTTAGAAATCAGCCTGTAACAACAGATATGGCTACTTTAACGAGAGAAGTACAAAAGTTTGCGAAAGATAAAAAGTTAGAAATAGAAACATTAAAGATTAGAGAAGAATACCGTAGAGAATTTTTAGGAAATGTATCACATGAATTAAAAACACCATTGTTTACTGTTCAAGGTTATTTACTAACTCTTTTAGATGGAGCAATGGATGATAAAAACATTCGAAAAAAATATTTACAAAGAGCAGAAAAAGGAGTTGAAAGACTTATCTATATTGTTAAAGATTTGGATTTAATAACAAAACTAGAAACAGGAGATATAAACTTAGAGCTTTCAGAATTTAATATTGTAGAGGTAGTTCAAAATGTTTTTGAACTATTAGAAATGAGAGCTTCAAAGAAAAACATATTACTGACTTTTGATGCCAAGTATAAACCCATTACAGTAATAGCTGATCAAGAAAAAGTACAACAAGTAGTTACAAATTTGGTTATGAATTCCATCAAATATGGAAAACAAGGAGGAACTACTGAGGTAAGTATTGAAGATTTAGTGAATAATAAAATAATTGTTAGGATTACAGATAATGGTGAAGGAATAGAGAAGCAACATATTTCTAGACTATTTGAAAGATTTTATAGAGTTGATAAAAGTGGTGCTAGAAGCGAAGGAGGATCTGGTTTAGGATTAGCAATTGTAAAGCATATTATTGAAGGACATAATGAAAAGATATACATAGAAAGCCAATTTGGAATTGGATCTGAATTTTCATTTACCTTGGAAAAGACTAAATAATTTTTTCCAGCTTATTTCAGTAGAAAAGTTTAAAAATCCTTTATAGCTATTTATTTGTTCAAGTTTTTCAATGCTAAAGTTATCTTGATTACAACTCGGAGCTATATTTTCTTGTTTAAGTTTCTTAGCTAAATATTCTTGTTCATATTGTCCTGGTGTTGGAATGAAAAATGCTTTTTTCCCTAATTGAGCTAAATCCATGATTGTTGTATAACCAGATCGACATAAAATAGTAGAACTTTCATTAAAAGCTATCTCAAGTTGCTCACTATTCATGAAGTTATAATAGGTAATATTTTTTTCCTCATAAGTGCTTTGTTTATCTTCAATAATACCTTTTATAAACAACGTTTTATGAGTATAGTTTTCTAACTCTGTTATCAGTTTTTTTTCTAATAATGTTCTTTGCGGTTCAGGTCCTGAAAGAATTACCATTAATTCATACTTGTTTTTAGTAACTTTTTTATGTAATCTGCTTAATGGACCAATATATTTTAAAGAACTGAAAGGATCTTCTAAATGGCCTAATTTTCCAGATAAATTTGGTTTTTTTTCCATATCAGGAACCCAGCATTCATTGTATTTTTTTATGTAATGATGATGTATTTTTGTACTTATCCAAGTAGTATTGCCTGTTAAAACATTTAATTGATGAGTAATGAAAACAGAAGGAATGTTTTTAGAATAAACACCTAATCTATTATCCGATATTAATCCAGAAATATTATATTCTTTAATTATATTTTCAGTGGCTATTCTTTCCGCTTTTATTGCTTTTATAATAGTAGGAAGTTGAGAGAAAAGTTTTATTTTAAAATTTTTTCCTTTTTCTGAATATTTTATTTGATATGAAGGTAATTCAAGTGTAATTAGATGAGCAAATTCTTTTTTTAATAATTCTAATGCAATTCCATCAGAAGCAATTACAGGTTCAAAGCCACTTTTTTCTAAAGCTCGAATTATGGGTATGCATCGAGTTGCATGACCCAATCCCCAGTTTAATGGTGCAACAAGGATTCTGTTTTTCATTGATGAAATCTTATAAATTTATTATTTTAGAACAGAAATAAATTGTTCAGCGAGTTTGTTTTCATATTCGAAAAAGGATTCTTCATTAGAAAAATCTTCAGTTGTCTTATGTTTATATAGCTTCCACTTTTTATTATTATATTCAAGTGAAGTTAGATTTTCTACCCAATCTCCGGAGTTTAAATATACAGTTTTTCCTTTAGTTGTTTCTATGTGCTCTATTTTGGGCTCATGAATGTGTCCGCAAATAACATACTTATAATTGTTTTCTATAGCTAACTCAGTGCAGACTTTTTCAAAATTAGAAATAAATTTCACAGCAGACTTTACATTGTTTTTTATTTTTTTAGATAGAGAATAAGGCTCTTTCTTCGCTTTGGCTAAAATCCAATTTAAAAAACGATTTATTAATATTAATAAATCATAACCCCAACCTCCTAATTTTGCAAGCCATTTTGCATGAGTTATTGAAGAATCAAATACATCTCCATGGAAAAACCAAGCTTTTTCTCCATCTAATTCTAAAACTAATTTATTTAATAAGCTTAGGTTTCCAAGATGCAAATCAGTAAATTTTCGTAAAAATTCGTCATGATTTCCTGTTAAATAATATACTTTTGTTCCTTTGGAGCTTAAAGAGATTATTTTTTTTATGACTTTTAGATGATTAGCAGGAAAATAAGACTTTCTAAATTGCCAAATATCTATAATATCTCCATTTAGAATTAAAGTTTTGGGTTTTATAGATGATAAATAGGCAAGCAATTCTTTTGCATGACAACCATAGGTTCCTAGATGAACATCAGAAATGACAACAACCTCAACTTTTCTTCTTTTCAAAATAAAATGTTTTTACAAAATAAAAAATTTTATCTTTAATTAAAGTTAATCAAAGATTATTAAAACTTTATTTCATTAATTTTACCAAAAATTATAAAACACGTGGGAAGTAAGAATAAACTTAAAAGATTTAAAGAGAATGAAACATTTACGAATGTTTTTCAACCTACAAGAGAAGAAGTAGTTTCAGATAGTTTTCCGTTAAAAGGAAAATGGAATAGTGAGTTTTTTAAAAATGATAATCCAATTGTGTTAGAATTGGGTTGTGGAAAAGGCGAGTATTCAGTAGGTTTAGCAGAAAAATATCCAAATAAAAATTTTATCGGAATTGATATAAAAGGAGCTCGTTTTTGGAGAGGAGCTAAGACTGCTGTTGAAAACGGAATGAAAAATGTAGGTTTTTTAAGAACGCAAATTGAACTTATCGAACATTGTTTTAATGAAAATGAAGTAGATGAAATATGGATTACATTCCCAGATCCGCAAATAAAATATAAGCGTACAAAACATAGAATGACAAATACTGAGTTTTTACAAAGCTATAAAAAAGTATTAAAAGCTGATGGGTTGATGCATTTAAAAACAGATAGTGAATTCATGCATGGTTATACATTAGGACTTTTACACGGAGAAGGACATGAAGTTTTATATGCGAATCATAATGTATATAAAAATGAAGGAGCTCCAGATGAGGTAATTAAAATTCAAACTTTTTATGAAAGTCAATATTTAGAGCAGAATAAGCCTATTACTTATATTCAATTTAAAATAAAATAGTATGACTTATTTGCTGCCTTTATTATTAGGCTTTCTAATAGCGTTTATAGGAATTATTCCGCCTGGTATGCTTAATATGATGGTGGCAAAAATAAGTGTAAATGAAAGTAAAAAAACAGGATTATTATTTGGATATGGAGCAGGATTCATTGTTTTAATTCAATGTTTTTTAGGATTATATTTTGCAAAATTTTTAGAAAGTCATCCTGCTATCAGTGATAATTTGAAGAAATTTGCAGTAGTTATCTTTATAGCTCTTACTTTGTTTTTTATATATGGAGGCTTTAGAGCAAAAAAGCCTAAAAAAGAAGTAGAAATTAAAAGTAAAAAAAACCGTTTTTTTTATGGAGTAATGCTATCTTCTTTAAACATGTTTGCTATTCCATATTATGTTTTTGCAAGTTTAACATTGTCATCCAAAAATATTTTTGATTTTTCAACCATTTCAAACTTGCTTTTTATTTTGGGTGCTGGTTTAGGCACTTTATTAGTTTTTTATATCTATGCTTCATTATTCAGAAAAATAGAACATAAAGTAGGTTTCTTAATTAGAAATATTAATTTTTTCATAGCTGCAATTACTGGAATTGTAGCAATTTCATCAATTTATAAAATGATATCAGGATAAAATTGACTAAAGAAAAATCAAATAAAGATAATTTTTTTGAACGAGTTTATGATATTGTTCGGCAAATTCCAGAAGGGAAAGTAACATCTTATGGAGCAATTGCAAAAGCAATTGGTGCTGTTCGATCTGCTAGAATGGTAGGTTATGCTATGAATGCAAGTCACGATATGGAAGATGTGCCAGCACACAGAGTTGTAAATAGAAAAGGGTTGCTCACTGGAAAACATCATTTTGACGGTACAAACTTGATGGCACAATTGCTCGAAAATGAAGGTGTAAAAGTTATAGATAATCAAATTATCAATTTTGAAAAGCATTTTTGGGAACCTGAAATTAGCAGTTAATAATTAGACTTGTAATTATTCCATCAGGCAAATTACAAAAGTAGTTTTACCATCATTATTCTGATACGTTAAATAACCACCATGAGCTTCAATTATATTTTTAGATAAAGTGAGCCCAATTCCTGCTCCTTCTTTTCGAGTAGTGAAAAAAGGTAGGAAAATTTTATCTTCAATTTCGGGCTCAACACCATTTCCTGTGTCAGTTATTGTAATAAAAAGTCTTTTTTCTTTAGTTTCGGCAGAAAGCGTAATTAGTCTGTTTGTTTTGTTAGACAAAGCATACATACTATTGGTTAATAGATTAATAAGAACTTGTTCTATTTGTAATTTATCAACAAAAAGCCAACGGTTAAATGAGACTAAATTTTGAACTTCAATGTTCTCTTTTTTGAATAATGGAGCCATAAGTTGTAAACCATTTTGAATAATTTCAGTTAACGCTACTTTTTCTTTCTGTGGAGTAGGTAACATAGCTAGTTTTCGGTAGCTTTCCACAAATTGTTGTAGATGATTACTTCTATTTAGCATTGTTTGTACACTTTGTTTCATGTCATCTAAATCTTCATTTGAAAGAGTTTCTTGTTGTACTAATTCATGTAAGTTTTGTGATAATGAACGAATAGGAGTTAATGAATTTAATAACTCATGAGAAATAACTTTCATTAAATTAATCCATGCCTCTTTTTCTTTTTTCTCCACTACTTTTTGAATAGAATCTAATAAAACTACATAATATTCTTGTTGAAAGGTTCTAGTTCGAGAAGATTGCATTACAAAGGTTTGCGTGTCTTGTTTGTTAACCCTAATCTGTAATGAAGTTTTAATTTCATTGAAATTTTGTTCTTCAATTATACTACAAAGTGAAGGTAGTTGATTTTTAAGATAATGCCATTTGGAAACTTTTGGGACTTTGAAATGAGTAGAAAAATAATCATTCATTAAAAAAATATTCCAGTCTTCCTTTTCCTTTTGTAATATTAAAATACCTGTTTCAATATTGTTTAAAATAGAACGATAAATAATATCTTTTGAAATTTGTTCGTTCTGGTTTTCTTTTAAATTTTCATATAATTTGAATAAACTAGCATAACTAGTAAAGGATTTGTGTTTTGAAAAATCAGCAGAAAAATCATTTTGTAAAATAGCCTGAATTGTCTTGTCGTAAAAAACAAAAGCATTTTTTATGTATAAATAAAGCTCTACAATAATTAAGAAAGTAACTACGCAAATGAAAATAGAAGTATATATTAAACCATATTGAAACACATAAGCACTACAACCAAAACAAATTAGAATAATTAATATTCGAACAAAGATTTGATTATATATTTTAAAGTTTGAGAACATATTAAGGTATTATTATGTTGTATTTTTCTATTCTTCTATACAAAGAAGCTCTTGATAAGCCTAATTCTTCAGCAGATTTACTTATATTATATTCATTTTTAAACAGTGCTTTTTCAATAGTGTTTTTTTCAATATCAGAAAGATGAAAATCATCCTGATTGTTATCATAAGGAGTAATTACTTCTAAATCTAAATCCGAAACTTTAATATTGTTGTTTTCACAAAGTATAATAGCCCTTTCAATACGATTTTCCATTTCTCGAATGTTTCCATTCCAAGCATGCTTTTTTATTTGTTCTAAGGCATTCTCTTCAAATGTGATATTGCTTTTTTCATACTTTATCATCATTTTTTCTAATAAAAATTGGGCTAATGGAATTTTGTCTACAACACGTTCTCTTAAAGGAGGTAATAAAATTTCCATAGTATTAATGCGATAAAACAAATCTTCTCGGAAATTTTTCTCTGTAACTTCTTGTTTCAAATCTAAATTAGTTGCAGTAATAATTCTTACATCCAAAGGTCTTGATTTAGATTCTCCAAGGCGAGTTACAGTTTTGGTTTGAATTACTTGTAATAATTTAGCTTGTAAATGAATTGGAACATTACCAATTTCATCTAAAAAAATAGTTCCTTTTTGAGCAGATTCAAATCGACCAGCAGTATCATTTTTAGCATCTGTAAAAGCACCTTTTGCATAACCAAATAATTCGCTTTCAAAAATATTCTCGTTTAATGATCCTAAATCTACATGGATGAAAGGATTGTCTTTTCGACTAGAAGTTAAATGGATATGATGTGCTAAAACATATTTTCCAGTTCCATTTTCTCCTAAAACCAGAACATTTGCATCTGTTTTAGCTACTTTTTCAGCTAAAGAATATGCTTTTTTAATAACTGGTGATGTGCCAATGAAATAACTAGAAACTTCATTTTTTTGAATATCTCTTTTTTGGCGTTTTCTCGATTCGTCAACTCCTTTTTTTACTGATTCTAATAATTTATCATTATCCCAAGGTTTTAAAACATAATCAAAAGCACCTGATTTTAAACCTTCAACAGCCGTTTCAACTTTTCCAAAAGCTGTCATTAAAATAACAATCGTTTTAGGAGATAATTTTTGTATTTCTTTTAAAAAAAATAAACCTTCTTTTCCATCTTCAAAACCAATACGATAATTCATGTCTAATAAAACTACATCAATAGTGTTGTTAGCTAAAAGTTGAATCACATTCTTAGGATCGTTTAGTGTATAAATAGTTTCAAAATGCTTCTTTAAAAGAATTCTTGCAGCAAAAAGAATGTCATCTTGGTCATCAATTATTAATATATTGGCTTGTGTTTTCTTCATTTTTATTGTTTTTCATCAGTCAAATGTTTCCATATTAATCTTTTATTAATGATTATTTTATAAAAGGACTGTTTTTGCAATTTTATAAAGTGTTCAGTATCGTACAAATGGTGTTCGAAAACGAACATTTTGTTTTTTGATTTAAATACAATATGTTTTAAATCAGTATGTTGTGGTCTTTAAATTTTTGGCACGAAATTGCTTCTGTTTTTAGAAAATTTAAATAATGGACACAGTCATTAAGCGTAAAAATAATAAAAAAAAGAAGTTACTTGTAGTTATACCAATAATTTTACTTTTGATTTATTTTGTGTTTACATCAATTACTAAAAAGAGAAGTTTGAATGTAAAAAAAGCAGAAATAACCATTAAAACAGTTTCATCTGATTTTTTTGAGGATTTTATTGTTTTTCAAGCCAAAGTAACTCCATTAAATGCAATGTTAGTTAATGTTATTGAAGGTGGAGCTGTTCAGGAAATTTATGTTGAAAATGGCGATTTAGTTAAAGAAGGGCAGCCTTTAGTTCGCTTGTATAATCCAAATACAGAATTGAATTATATGCAACAGGAAACAGCTATAATTGAGCAAATTAATAATTTAAACAAAGCAAAGCTCGATTTGCGCAATCAAGAATTAAATTTAGCAAAAGATTTAATTAGTATAGAACACGATTTTCAAGATGCAAAAAACTTATATGAATTAAATAAAAAACTATTCAATCAAGAAATTATTGCTAAAAATGAATGGATAGTAACACAAGAAAATTATCGATTTCAAAAAGAACGAATGGATATCATTAAGCAAAGTGTTACGAAAGAAAAACAAGCTAATCAAATTCAAATTAGTCAACTGAACCAATCAATTGGCATTATGAATCAGAGTTTATCTATTTTAAGAAAAAACAAAAACAATTTTTTAATTACAGCACCACTTTCAGGTCGATTATCATCGTTTGAGCCAATATTAGGAAAAACGTTTATACAAGGAAATAGTATTGGAACTATAGATGTAATGAAAGGATATAAATTGGTAGCTGATGTAGATGAATTTTATTTAAATAAAGTGTCAGAAGGTCAAAAAGGGTCAATAGATTTTAAAGGAAAACCTGTTGAAGTTCAGATTTCTAAAGTGATTTCTGAAGTGAAAGAAGGTAGATTTATAGTAGAATTGAATTTTATAAATAATGATAATCTAGAATTAAATCAAGGAATTTCTTTTGGAGTACGTATTAATTTATCAGAGAAAAATAAAACAATGGTGCTTTCTAAGGGAAGTTTCTATCGAGAAACTGCTGGGAAATGGGTTTTTGTAGTGAATGGGAATAAAGCTGAAAGAAGAACAATAAGCTTAGGTAGAGAAAACCCATTGTATTATGAAGTTCAAGAAGGATTACAACCAGGAGAAAAAGTAATTACATCTTCTTATAAGGATTATAAAGATGTAGCAATATTAAATATTGAGAATTAAGAAAAAGCTATAATTAACTAAAAACTAATTACTAAAAATGATACAAATACAAAATCTTTCTAAAGTTTTTCAAACAGAAGAAGTAGAAACAAAAGCATTAAACGAGGTTTCAATCACAATCAATCAAGGAGAGTTTGTAACTATAATGGGTTCTTCAGGAAGTGGAAAATCAACACTTTTAAATATAGTAGGGCTTTTAGATAGTGCATCGAGTGGTAATTATCAATTATTAAATCAGGAAATGATTGGTTTAAAAGAACAAGAAAAAGCAAAAGTGAGAAAGCAAAATATCGGATTTGTATTTCAAAATTTTAATCTTATTGATGAACTTTCGGTATATGATAATATAGAATTGCCTTTAATTTATAATGATATTCCAGCTTCTGAAAGAAAGAAAAAAGTGGAGAAAATTGCAGAAAGATTAGGAATCTCGCATCGATTAAAGCATTATCCTCAACAACTTTCTGGTGGACAACAACAAAGAGTAGCAGTTGCAAGAGCATTAATAAATGAACCTAAAATTATTCTAGCAGATGAACCAACAGGAAATCTGGATTCTAAAAACGGAAATGAAGTAATGGAATTATTGACTGATTTACACGCTCAAGGGGCAACTATATTAATGGTAACTCACTCTGAATATGATGCTTCATTTTCTCAAAAAACTATTTTCATGAAAGATGGTGTTATCCTTTCCGAGAAAAACAATAGTAAAAATGTAGATGTTTTCATTTCTTAATTAAAAATATAATACCATGATAAAAGTAATTACAACCATAGCTGTTTTTTTAATTGGATTGTTTTCAATAGCACAAGTTTCAGAAAATAGAAACGTAGGAAATTTTTCAAAGTTAAAAGCATCACATGCAATTGATGTGTTTTATACAGTTTCAAATGAAAGAAGTATAACTGTTACTTCGGATAATTTAGAAAAGGTAAGTTTTATTAAAACTGAGATAGAAGGTGAAACACTTAAAATTTATGTTGAAACAGGAGATAAAAAAGAAAAAATAACTAAAAAACAGACTAAGAAAAAATATGTTAATTGGGTAAATGGAGTTGAATTCCAAGTGCTAAAAGTAACTGTTTCAGGCCCTGCATTGAAAGGAATTAAAGTAAGTTCATCAGCCGATGTGAAACTTGAAAATGAAAATACAGTAGATAACTTAGAAATAGAATCTAGTTCATCTGGAAGCGTAACAGGAACTTTTAATTGTACAATGTTAACTGTTGATGCATCATCAAGTAGCACACTTGATGCAACAATTAAATCAAAAGAAATAAAAATCAAGACAAGTAGTTCAAGTGACGTTAAATTACAAGGGAAAGCTCAAAACATAGAAGTAAAGAGTAGTAGCTCATCTGAATGTGATTTGGAAGGATTGTATGTGGAAAATGCAAAAGTAGAAGCGAGTAGCTCTTCTGATATTATATTAAATGTATCAAAATCTATAAATGCAAAAGCATCATCAAGTGCGGATATTGTTTTTTATGGTAACCCAACCCAAATAAGTACAGAAAAGAGTTCGTCAGGTTCAATAACAAAAAAATAAAGTGGTATCATCAATCTAAAAAATCATATTAAATCAAAAAACGAATAGTTATGTTTAAAAATTGGACAAACCTTTTTATATATCATGCAAAAAACAATAAGCTTTTTACTTTTCTTAATATTTTAGGATTAAGTATTGGTATAGCTGGATTGATTTTCGCCATTTTATATTGGAACGATGAGCAAAGTTATAATGATTGGAATCCAGATAAAGATAAAATACATCAAGTAATTAGTGATTTGGGAGAAGATTTAATATGGGGTTACACAGCAAGTCCGTTATCACAATATCTAGATGAAATACCAGAAGTAGAATCATATTGCTACTTTAATACATGGTATTATAATGAAATAATAAATTATAAAGACAAAAAAGAATTAGTAGCGAAAATATTTGATGCTCAAAATAATTTTTTTGAATTTTTCCCTTTTGAATTTGTTAAAGGAAGTTCAAATATTAAAAATCATGATAACACAAGTATATATCTTTCAGAAGAAGTTGCTGAAAGAATATTTGGTAATGATGATCCAATAGGAAAGCAAGTTCAGTATTCTGGAAGAACATTAGTTGTAAGAGGTATTTATAAAATTGAAGGAAAATCATCAATTGCTCCAGAGGCAGTTACAAATATTATAGACAAGAAATTAGAAGAGAATAAAGATCAATGGGGTAATTTTAATTTTGGATTATTGTTAAAATTAAAAGATCCATCTCAAAAGACAAAAGTTGAAAAAGCACTAAACTCTCTTTTTCTTAAATATAAAATGTCTAAAGAAGCAGAAAGCGAAGGGATTTCAATAGAAGAATATCTAAAATTATATGGATCAATAAAAAATATTTTAGAACCACTTTCTACCTCAAGACTACATTCGAAAGCACATGGATATCCTGAAGGAAACGGGAATTATCAAATGTTATTAATTCTGATGGGATTATCTATTTTAATATTAATCCTGTCAGTAGTAAACTATATTAATTTAGCTACGGCTAATGCTGTTAAAAGAGCAAAAGAAGTAGGTATACGAAAAATAATAGGCGCTTCAAAAATGAATATCATTAAACAGTTTGTTTTTGAAACCATAATAATGGTGCTATTGTCAATACTATTGTCATTAGTAGTTGTAGAACTATCATTACCATATTACAATGAGTTTCTAGGAAAAGAATTAGTTATATATGGAAGTCAGTTCTATCAACAGTTAATAGTTGTTTTTCTATTAACAGTCTTATTCGCAGGTATTTTTCCAGCTATTTATGTGTCTAATTTCGAAACATTAAAAGTTTTAAAAGGTAATTTTGGACGTAGTAAAAGTGGTGTTTGGATTCGAAATGGGATGCTTATTCTTCAGTTCTCAATTGCTACATTTTTTATAATAGGATCATATATTGTATATGAACAAGTTCAATTTATGTTAAATAAAGATTTAGGATTTAAAGGCGAACAAGTATTAGAAATTTCGTATAGAAATTCATATGATTATAAAGAAAGAGATTATAGGCAAAAACTTATTACGCGCTATAATACAGTAAAACAAGAAATTTCTAAAATTAAAGGAGTAAAGCAAGTTTCTACAGGAGCGTTTAAATTTGGAGATGGAGCATCATCATCATCAAGTTTTAGATATAATGATGCAAATATTCAAGGGCAAAACATGGCAATCGATTTTGGAATGTTAGAAATGATGAAAGTAAATGTAAAAGAAGGACGACTGTTTTCTGAAAAATACGCATCAGACACTATAAATTCAATTATGATAAATGAAACAGCATTGAAGATGATGAATGAAAAAAATCCGATTGGAAAAGAAATAGATTGGAATGGTAATAAACTTAAAATTGTAGGAGTGGTAAAAGATTTCCATTTATATGGGCCACAAGCAGAAATTCCACCAATGTCATTTTTTCATTTCAAAACAATAGATTGGATACTTCAAAATGTAAACACAATTTATGTGAAAGTAGATGCAAATAATATGGAGCAAACTATTAATGATATTGAAAAATTTTGGGTAAATAAAGTAGACACAGAATATCCATTTGCGTATGATTTTGTAGATAAAAGCTATGCAAGAACTTTTGATCGTTTTGTTAAAATGAAAAACTTATTTTCATTGTTAAATATAGTCGTTATTCTCATAGCACTTTTTGGACTTTTCGCATTAGCATCTTATTCTATTCAAAGAAGAATGAAAGAAATTGCTATTAGAAAAACATTAGGAGCTAATACTAATACATTACTTAAAGAATTATCAAAACAATATATTACATTCTGTGTTATAGGATTTTTAATAGCGCTTTTCCCTATTTATTATCTTTTAAATTTATGGCTAGAAGATTTTGCCTATAGAATAAGAATTACAGTGCTACCTTTTATAATCGGTTTTATTGTTCTACTGTTGTTAACATTAGGAATAGTGCTATCTAGAGCTTATCAAGGAACCAAAGTAGATGTTTTAAAATACTTAAAATATGAATAAGAAAATAATTGTATGTCTCTTTTTCATAACAATAAGCTTTTTTGTAAAAGGCCAAGAAAATACTTGGTCTTTGCAAAAATGTATAGACACTGCTTTGGAGAATAATATAGAAATAAAGATAAGACAATTAGAAATAAAAAGAACTCAGAAAGCAAGAAATTCAATGCTGAATGAAATATTGCCTGTTGTGAATTTATTTGGAAGTCAGAGTTATAATTTTGGTTCCACAATTGATCCATCAACAAATGGAAGAGTAAGTTCAAACATTCAATACGATAACTTTTATTTAAATGCACAAATGAACCTTCTCGATTTTAATGCTATTGTTAATTCAAAAAGGAATAAAATTAGTATTGAAATAGCTAAAGCAGAAAAAGAAATTATTGAAAATGAATACAAATTACAAATTTTAGAAAGCTACTATCAAGCTCTTTTTACACAAGAGTTATTGAAAATTCAAAAAGAACAGCTTAAAAATACCATTTTTAATTTTGACAGAATATCTAAAGAAGTAAATACAGGAAGTAAACCTAAAAGCGATTTATATGATATTCAATTTAACTTGTCTCAAGAAGAAAAACAAGTTATCGAAACAGAACAATTATTTACAATACAGAAAACACAACTATTTCAATTGATAAATTATTCAAATATTATAATTGAAAATGTATCTTTAGAAAAAGCATTAGCAAGTAATGTTGAAACTGAAAAAGAGATAAATAATCCAAAAATTATTTCAGCAAAACTCAATTATGAACGAGATTTAAAAGAAGTAAGTCTACAAAGATCAAATAATTTACCTGTATTATCTGCTTTCTATCAAATATCATCGTTTTATTATAAGCCTTTAAATCAGCCCGACGTAATTGTAGATAGTTTTAATAATCAAATGGGGAATAATAAAAACCAACAAGTAGGATTACAATTAAATATTCCCATTTTAAACGGTTTCAAGAACAATAGAAAAATTAACGTGGCTAAAATAGAAAGTGAAAAATCAAATTTAAAAATAGAACAAGAAAATCAAAAAGTAGCACAACAATTAGAAATAGAAGAAAAAAATAAACAAAACTATTTAGCGCTACAGAAAAAATTAGATGAAGTACTAGCATTTGCTCATGCCTCATTTATTACTACACAAGCAAAATTTGTAGTAGGCAAAGTAGATACTTTTATTTATTCGTCAGTTAAAAATAACGTACTCACATCAGAATATAATGTTTTAAAAAACGATTTACAATTACAATATATTAATTTCAAAATGAATTTAATACGCTCAAATAACCTGTAAGTAGCGATTATAATTTTTTTCTATCTCACTATTAACAAACTTTAAACATATAAACTTTTAAACTTTTAAACTTCTGCCTATCTTTGCAATTCAGATTCAGTTTAAATAACGAAAAAATATTTAAACTTTTAAAAAATGACATCCTTGATAGTTTAGTTAAATAGTTAAAGGATTTAAACGTTAGTATAATGAAATTAGATAGAAAAGAAATTCTGGGAGCTTTAGAAACCATTTCTGTTGCAGGAGAAGGAAAAAATATGGTAGAAAGTGGAGCGGTTAAAAACGTAATTACATTTGGAGATGAGGTGGTTGTAGACGTTGTTTTAACTACACCAGCATTACATATAAAGAAAAGAGCTGAAGTTGATATTATTAAAGTTATACACGAAAAAGTGTATGAAAAAGCGAAAGTAAAAGTTAATATTAAAGTAGAAGCTCCAGAAAAGCCAGAAAATCCAAATCAAATTAAAGGGAAAGCAATTCCAGGAATTAGTAATATTATAGCAGTTTCATCAGGAAAAGGAGGAGTTGGGAAATCTACTATTACTGCAAACCTTGCAGTAACATTAGCAAAAATGGGCTTTAAAGTAGGAGTATTAGATGCTGATATCTATGGTCCATCAATGCCAATAATGTTTGATGTTGAAAATGCAAAACCAGTTTCAGTAGAAGTAGAAGGAAAATCTAAAATGCAACCTGTCCAAAGCTATGGAGTTGAAATATTATCTATAGGTTTTTTTACAAAACCAGATCAAGCTGTAATATGGAGAGGACCAATGGCAGCAAAAGCTTTAAATCAAATGATATTTGATGCTAATTGGGGAGAAATTGATTTCATGCTAATTGATTTGCCACCAGGAACAGGAGATATTCACTTATCAATTATGCAATCACTACCAATTACTGGAGCAGTAGTGGTAAGTACACCTCAAGCAGTAGCACTTGCAGATGCTAAAAAAGGAGTTTCTATGTTTGCAAATGAAAGTATCAATGTGCCTGTTTTAGGAATTATTGAAAACATGTCTTATTTTACACCAGAAGAACTACCAAACAATAAATATTATATCTTTGGAAAAGAAGGTGCTAGAAATTTAGCAATAGATTTACAAGTTCCATTCTTAGGAGAAATTCCATTAGTACAAAGTATTAGAGAAGCAGGTGATTATGGCCGTCCAGCGGCACTACAAACATCAACTCCTTTAGAAAAAGCTTTTGAAGATTTAGCTAGAAATGTAGTGCAAGAAACAGTAAGCAGAAATGAAAGTTTGCCTGCTACTGAAGCAATAAAAATAACGACAATGGCAGGTTGTTCTGCTGTTAAAGGAAAATAAGATGAATAAAGAAGAAATAATAGTAAATATCGAAAAAGCATTAGATGAAATTCGCCCATTCTTAAATTCGGATGGAGGAGATATTTCTCTAGTTGAGGTAATCGATGAGAAGCATGTAAAAGTCCGTTTAGAAGGAGCGTGTACAAGTTGTAGTTTAAGTGTGAGTACTATGAAAGCAGGTGTTGAAACTACAATTAAAAAATATGTTCCACAAATTGAAACGGTAGAAAATATTGCGTAACTATTTCAAAAAAGATTAATTACAAACTAAATATTTATTAGTTGATAATGCCTTTAAGGTTGGTTTTTGTTGTGTTTTTTATTTTAATAATAGAATATGCCTTCAACCTTTTTAAAATAGCTAAAACTGATAAAAATCATATTAAAAATCAAAGTAACTTCGTTATTTTGTAGCTTACAATTATAAACATGATAGAAACTGATATATTAATAATAGGAGCTGGTCCTACAGGACTTTTTACTGTTTTTGAAGCAGGATTATTAAAATTAAAATGTCACATTATTGATGCCTTACCTCAGCCAGGAGGTCAATTAGCTGAACTATATCCTAAAAAACCCATTTTTGATATTCCAGGTTATCCGGAAGTATTAGCAGGAGATTTGGTGACTAATTTGATGGAACAAATTAAGCAATTTCAACCTGGATTTACTCTTGGTGAGACAGCCGAAACTATCGATAAGTTAGAAGATGGAACTTTTATTGTCACAACAAAAGAAGGAACGAAACATAAAGCAAAAGCAATTGCAATTGCTGGAGGATTAGGAACATTTGAACCTAGAAAACCTCTACTAAAAGATATAGAGTTCTATGAAAAAGAAGACAGAGGAGTTGATTATTTTGTAAAAGATCCTGAAAAATATCGTGGAAAAAATATCGTGATTGCTGGAGGAGGAGATTCTGCATTAGATTGGAGTATTTTCTTGTCAAATGTAGCAAAATCAGTTACTTTGGTACATAGAAGAAATGAATTTAGAGGTGCTTTAGATTCTGTTGAAAAAGTTCAGGCGCTGAAATCTGAAGATAAAATAAAATTAATTACACCAGCAGAAGTGGTTGGTTTTAAAGGGGATGAACGTATAGAGTCTATAGATATTGAGGTTAATGGAGCTCGTATGAATGTGGAAGCGGATTATTTTATTCCTCTTTTTGGATTAACACCTAAATTAGGACCTATTGCAAATTGGGGATTAGAGATTGAAAAAAATGCAATCAAAGTAAATAATGCGCTAGATTACCAAACTAATATTGAAGGAATTTATGCTATTGGTGACGTTAATATTTATCCTGGTAAGTTAAAATTAATTCTTTGTGGTTTTCATGAGGCAACCTTGATGTGCCAAAGTGTATACAATAAGTTAAATCCAGGAAAACGATATGTATTGAAATATACAACAGTATCTGGTGTTGATGGTTTTGACGGTACACGAAAAGAAGCAGAAAAAGCAGTTGTAAAAGCTATAGACTAATGACAGACATTACTATAAAGATTACAGATCGTAATGGTATAATTCATGAAGTACAAGCTCCAACAGACATGAACATGAATGTTATGGAGCTTATTCGCTCTTATGAATTAGCAGAGGAAGGAACAGTAGGCGTTTGTGGAGGTATGGCAATGTGTGCTTCATGTCAATGTTATCTTTTAAATGACGTTTTGAAAACAGAACGGAATGACGATGAAGAAGCAATGCTTTCCGAAGCCTATCATGTTAAAGAAAATAGTAGATTAGGTTGTCAAATTCACCTTACTGAAGATTTAGATGGTCTTGAAATAGAAATTGCACCAGAGCAGTAAAAATAATAAAGCGAAGAATATTCTTCGCTTTATTATTTTATTTATAATCTTCCAAATTAGCCGGTCCTTCTAAGTATTCTTTCTTAATTTGTAATGTTCCATCTTCTTTAGTATCGATAAACCATTTTATTAAAGCAATTGCTCCATTTTCTATTTCGATGCCAGTTATGCTTCTAGGATGTACGCAACTTCCATCATTAAAATAGTGTAAGGCATTTTCACTAGGACTTGGAAAACGTGGTCTATGGGTATGTCCAGTAATTGTTATTTTATTGTTATTTTCAGCAATCCATTTTTTGATTCTACGTTCTACCTTTATAAGTTCAATATAATTTTTAGCAGGACTTGTGGGGTCTTTTATTCCCCAAACTTGTAAAGGTTTCCAAAGAATTCTAACTAAAAAGCGATTAATTTTCCACCCGACATAATTCATAAAATCAGCTTGATGTCCGTGTGTTAAAAACAACTCTTGGTTATCATTATCTGCGTTTTTTAAGACAATTCCTTCGTGAAATTTAATATTTGGGAATAACGGTATTTTTTCTCCTTTTCGTTGATCAAAATATTCACTTAAAGTTTTTTTTACAACATTTTGATTACGATATACCATGTCATGATTTCCGTAAATCATATGTAACCTATTGTTGTTGAAAAATTGCTGAAGAAGCATATAAACATTCTTATTTGCTTCAAAAATATCTTTAAAGAATAAGTTTTCCCATAATTCATCTCCATCTCCAAGCTCTATATATGTAAAGCCTTCTTTGTAATAATGTTGGAGTGCATGAAAATAAATGTTTCTATTATTAGCAAAATCATCTGCAAAACTAGAATCACCTCTGTGACAATCACTAAACAAAATAAATTTGTCCTTCTTTGTAAAGGATACTCTTTTAGCTTCTTTATATGCTTTTGTTAATCGAGTTTGTGAAGACATTTAGCATTTGTTTGTTTTGTAAAGATAAACAAAAACCACTTTTGTATTGTTTTGTTACAATGCTAATTCTTTTTTTCGAATTTGTTCTTCAATGGCATCCCATAATTTAATTCTCTTTTGAAGCGCTAATATGGCTGTTTCTTCAACTTCTTGCCATTTTTTATCATCATTTTCACATAATTCCTCAATCATTTTCATTGCCATTGGTCCATGTTCATCTGCATCTAATTCAATATGACGTTCAAAATAATAGATTAATTCAGATAAATCTATTTCAGGGAAGTTTTGTTGAAATTTAGTAAGAATTGCTGAAAACATATCAGGAATAAGATCTTCTCTTCCAAAGGTGAAAGCAGAAGCTATTTGATGAGGTTTTCCTTCCTCGATTACTCTAAATGTAAAATCTAAGAAAGCTTTTATATCATCATGTAAATCACTTTGTTTAATACTTACAAATATATTTTTCGTAGTGACAACATCTTCTAAAAAGTTTTTGATTATAGCTGTATTTGCTCCACAAGTTGCCATTGCGTCAATATATAGCTCATAATGACTTTTTCTATTTCCATTTATATCAACATCGGTTTCTTCTGCAACAACTATCTCATTTATTAAGTAACGAATTTCAGGATTACCAACAGGTAGCCAAGGAGTTGTTGTACAAGTTAATTTGTTTTGTAAGGCTTTTAATAAAGACATAAAATCCCATACAGCAAACACATGATTTTCAAGAAAACAATGTAAATCTTCAATGTTTTTTATTTCATTGTATAAAGAGTGATTTAATAATTGGTCTTTATACGATTGAATTCTACGGTTAATAGTTTGGGTTTTCATAATATTTTGTTTTTAAAATTATTTACGAAATCTATCTAAATATAGTTTTAGCAAATAATGTTCCAAAAATAAAAATGCTTCATCAAATAATGAAGCATTTTATATTATTTTTATCTATTATGGTATTATTTAAATGCTGAAAACCCAGTTACATCCATTCCAGTAATTAATAAATGTATATCGTGAGTTCCTTCATAGGTAATTACTGATTCTAAATTCATCATGTGGCGCATAATAGAATATTCTCCTGTTATACCCATTCCACCAAGCATTTGTCTGGCCTCACGAGCAATATGTATTGCCATATCTACATTATTACGTTTTGCCATAGAAATTTGAGCAGAAGTAGCTCTTCCTTCATTTCTTAAAACACCAAGTCTCCATGTTAATAATTGAGCTTTTGTGATTTCGGTAATCATTTCAGCTAGTTTCTTTTGTTGTAACTGAGTTGCACCAATAGGTTTGTCAAATTGAATACGCTCTTTAGAATATCTTAAAGCAGTATCATAACAATCCATTGCTGCTCCAATTGCTCCCCAAGCAATACCGTAACGAGCGGAATCTAAACATCCTAGCGGAGCTCCTAATCCAGATTTATTTGGTAATAAATTCTCTTTTGGAACTTTTACATTATCAAATATTAATTCTCCTGTTGCAGAAGCACGAAGTGACCATTTATTATGAGTTTCAGGAGTAGAAAATCCTTCCATTCCTCTTTCTACAATAAGACCATGAATTCTTCCTTCTTCATTTTTTGCCCAAACAACAGCAATGTCAGCAAATGGTGCATTTGAAATCCACATCTTTGCGCCATTTAAAAGATAGTGATCTCCCATGTCTTTATAATTTGTTGTCATTCCTCCTGGATTTGAACCATGATCAGGCTCGGTAAGTCCAAAGCAACCTATAAATTCTCCAGAGGCTAATTTTGGTAGATATTTCATACGTTGTTCTTCATTTCCATATTTCCAAATAGGATACATAACTAATGAAGACTGAACAGATGATGTTGAACGAACACCGCTATCACCACGTTCAATTTCTTGCATAATCAAACCATACGAAATTTGATCTAAACCCGCTCCTCCATATTCTACAGGAATGTATGGGCCAAAACCACCTATGTCGGCTAATCCTTTAATTATTTGTTTTGGGAATTCTGCTTTTTGAGCATATTCTTCTATAATTGGAGAAACTTCTCTTTTTACCCATGCACGAGCTGCGTCTCTTACTAATTTGTGCTCATCTGATAATAAATCATCTAATTGATAATAATCTGGAGCTTGAAATAAGTCTGGTTTCATAATTATGTCATTGCAAGCAACGCAATTAAGCGAAGCATTTGGTTATATTTTCTAACAAAAGTAGGTAAAGATTTTTAACAAATCAATCCTAAAATGTTATAATTTTAAATTTTATATCATAAAATAATTATAATCTTTCTGATTGAATAATCCTTAATTTAAAAACTTAGATGTAGGATTAATATTTGTCTTTGGTTTGATAAAATTATTTTGTGATTAAAAATAACAGAGGTTTTAATTATTAATAATATGTTAATTATTTTACAAAATTAATTTTTGTAAAGAAGATATTTTATATTTTTAGGTTAAATTTTATTTATAATATAACATTTTTATTAGTAATATCGTATTTGAATGTAAGATATATTGATGATAATTACTATTGTATTTTTTTAAATAGAGCAAATAAACAGACAAAAAATCCAAGTGTCTTTAAATGATTGGATATTAAACAATTTTTAAACCTAGTATTATGTTAAAAAGTATCTTAGAATTAAAAGGAACTCAAAAGTTAAGTAAAAAAGAACAAAAAACAATTAGTGGTGGAATTGGACCAATTTATGAAGATAAACGTTGTGGAGGAGACGGAAGCTTCATTTTTGTTAATGGAGTAAAAACATGTTGTTATATTCCTTCTCAGAATAATTATATCTGTTAATTTATAGTTATAAGAATTTTAATAAGAACTAATTTAATTAAAAACCTCTCTATTTAGTAAATGGAGATAAATAAAAATAAACAATGAAAAAATCAATTTTAAAATTAAAAGGATCTCAAGAGCTAACTAAAAAAGAACAAAAAAGCATTAATGGAGGTATAAGAATTCCAATTCCTGGAGACCCAATAGAAGAACCAAAATCTTGCGGAGGTGATGGAAGTTTTATATATGTAAATGGAGTAAAAACATGTTGTTATATTCCTTATAACAACACCTATTTCTGTTAATTAAAAAAATCAGTTTATTAAAAATAATTTACTGAAAGCAAACTAAATAAAATGAAAGAATTACTCTTATTGTTGCAATAAGAGTTTTGTTTTAAGGCTATCTAATTTAAAAGATAGCCTTTTGTGTATAAATAATTTAAGTAAAGAAAACAGGTATAATTACCTGTTTTTTTAATTCTCTATTTAGGTAATTTTGAAAAGAATCAAACAAACAAAAAGATGGAAAAAGATCAAGTTATTCAAAGTGTAGCAATTTATCCACCACTAGGAATTGCTAGAATTGGAAATTCTTCGGAATATTATTTTGCTTCAGATTTACCAAATACTATGGAAACACCAGATGGGGGATTTAAAGATAAAGAAGGGAAAGTTAAAAAGCAAGTTGCTCGGTTTAGAGTATACGGATTTAATGCTGCTGGAGAAGTTGTTAAAGAAATAGTAGCAAGTGAAGCACAAATAAATTGGAGAGTACATGTTGCCAATGTAAAATCAGCTTGGTATGAGTTCAATAATGCTTTAGATTTAGAAGGATATGCTATTCCTTCAACATATAGAAATGGAAATGTTAAAGGAGGTGATAGGGATGAATTGGTTATAAATCCAGGAGTCAAAAAGATAAATGGAATAAGTCAAAAAGATAAACCAGAATATGAGTTAACAGGAGGGAAGTTTTATGGGAAAGAAGTACCACTAGGAAAAATAGAAACAGATGATAAAGGAAGGCTTTTGTTTTTTGGTGGAGATGGAAACTCTGCTTCTTATGATAATAAACCAGCAACAACCTTTGCAAATAACGTAGGTTGGCATGATGATACTTCTGATGGTACAATTAGGGCAACTATTGTTCTCAATGGCAAAACATTTGAAGCAGAACCAGCAATGGTTGCTGTAACTCCTCCAAATTTTGGACCAGGGTTATTTGGAGTTGTAACCATGTATGATGTAGTGTTGAATTTATTTATTGAAAAATTCAATTATCCAGATCCAACTTCTAATGGTGTAAATTTTTGGGAGCATATTTATCCAGTTTTAGAACGTATGACAAATACACAATGGGTAAATCATGGATTTTTCATGCTTTTTGGGAAAAACTCTCCTTCTGATTTCACTAATCCAGAGTTATTGAATAAGTTGTCTGATCCTTCTGAATCTTCAAAAGAAGAAAGGGAAAGAATCTTTAATTGGTTAAGAAACCCAAATAGTAATGTAGCAGAACCTAAAAAAGTACCTCCTTTTTATGGGGATGGTTTTGGAGATTATACAAATATTGCCTTAGATGATTTACCAATTACAAATACACAATATAAATGGTTTGAAAAATGGGCGAAAGGAGATTTTAATAATGTCAAAGTAGATAAAATAAAATCTTTTAATGAATTATCTCTGGAAGAACAAATAGAGGCTTTAAATATAGCTCCATTTGAAGAATGTTTAGGAGGTCCTTTTCATCCAGGAATTGAATTAACATGGCCAATGCGTAATGCTTTGATGTGGGAAAAACCTTTTAGATTGAAAGTATTACCTGAAAATGAGATGCCAAATTTAGATTATGGAAGCTTATTAAGTCCTGCAATTGCTTTGTCTGAAGACGGACCATTGTCGGCAAGTGGACCAGGTTCTTTGACTAGATGGTTAGGTGTGCCTTGGCAAACAGATGAGGCAAGTTGCTTGTCTGGATATGATACTACAACTTATTTGCCTTTACCATCATTTTGGGCAGCAAGAGTGCCTAATCAAGTATTAAGTGAAGATAGTTATGGTAGAATGAGTGATACAAAAGTAAATATTGCACAGCGATTGAAACATTTTGATTATCGTCAAGATTGGTTACGTGAATTTGGTACACAATATTTACCAAAAATAAATAAAATGATTAGTGAATGGCATGATTTAGGAATTATTGCAGAGACAGAATATAAGAATCAAGAAAGTGATTTTTTACCAAATAGAGTTTGGAAGGAAACAAGAATGGCTTATACTTCAATTGATCCAACAATGGAACAAGTTCGTTATGCGGAAAGAGTAACAGTAGATGAAAAAATGTTAAAAACAACATTTGCTGAATCTACTAAAATAGCTAAGAAAAGACCATTTTATGGTAGAAATGAAAGATAATAACTTTTTTAATGTAATTATTATTGGAGGAGGTCCTGCTGGTATTGCAGCAGGATTAACTCTTAATTCTAGGAATATTTCAACTGTTATTGTTGAAGCAAATCAGTTAAGTAATCAAAAAGTAGGAGAATGTATTCCTCCTAACGCTTATCCATTATTTCAAAAAATGGGTTTAGAATCATTGCTTGTAGATGAAAAACATCATTTGTATTATGGGAATAAATCTGTTTGGGGAACGTCTGTTTTACATGAAAAATTATTTCTTTTTGATAGGTATAATAAAGGGATTCTTTTAAATAGAACTTATTTCGAAAAACAATTACAAGACATTTCTAAAAGAAATCAAATAAATTGGTTGGTAGATTATACATTATATACTATTAATAAAGAAAAGAATTTTACAAAAGTAGTCTTGAAATCGAAAACAGATGAGTTAACTCTTTTTTGTAATTATGTTGTAGATGCAACAGGAAGAAAAGCTTCTGTGTGTAGAAAATTAGGAATAGAAAAGAAAACACTAGATCAGCTTGCATCATTAAGTTTTAAATGTCAGATTAAAACAACTATCCCGTTTTATGTTCATACAGAAAGTTTTGAAAATGGATGGATATACGTGTCGCCATCAGAAGGGGATAATGTGATAGTCATGATTTTTACGGATTTAGATTTGATTCCGTCTAAGAATAAAGGAAAAGATTTTATTTTGGATATTATGAATAATTCTCAATTAGGTCAAAAAGTATTTAAAACTAGATTAGAGGAAGATAATATTTTTGATATAACAACAAGAATAGCAAATACAACATATTTAGAAAAACCTTTTGGAGGAAATTGGTTAGCTATAGGAGATGCTGCTTATTCATTTGATCCATTGTCTTCTTATGGTATTACCTCGGCTCTTGCTTCAGGATATTATGGCGGACATGCATTGGCAGATATACTCTTGAAAAAAGAAGAAGCATTAGATGTTTATCATTATATTATGAGAGATGTATTTGAAAACTATAAAGTTCAACTTCATGAACAATATGCTCTTGAGAGCAGATGGGCAAATTCAATTTTTTGGAGTAGAAGAAATTAATAAAACATTTTTGAGGTTATTATGTTTTGTTTATACAAGAATTATAGTTGAATTTAATGTATAAAAAAAATGAGGTTGTTAAACCTCATTTTTTATTTATAGTTTTTAATCTAATCTTTCAAATTTTCCCTTTTTGTTTCTAGAGTAAACAACACTTCTGAAATCAAGTTTTTCAATATCGCTTAAAACATTTAAAGCTTCGTCAACATAGATATCTTTTTGAAGTTCTTCATGCCAACGCTCTCTTTTCTCCTTTAAAATGTTGTCTTTTTGAGTAGCTTCAATTTCATAAGGAAGTGAATTGAACGTTAGATTGTTTTTATAATCAGCAAGTGATTTAAACTTTCTAAGTTTATTGTCAATAATCTCCATTTTTATTTCAAATTTTTCTAAGCTAAGTTCAAAATCATTATCATCTTTTCTTTCAAAAATCCATTTTGCATTTTCATCAATCAACTTAAATTGTTCGTTATTAGCTATTCTATCATTGCTTTTAGAAATAACAGATTCAAATCCTGAAAAAATAGGTTTGTATGGAGCAGCGTCAATTTTGTCCCAAGGTAAAGAATTTTTCTCATCTCTTTCTCCCATATCTAAATAAGCAAAACGATCTGGTAAAATAATATCGCTTAATACACCTTCTCTTTGAGTTGATCCACCATTAATTCTATAGAATTTTTGAGTAGTAGTTTTTAATGCTCCTAAATCTCCATAAGAATTACTTCTTACGAACTGATTTAAATCAATAAGGTTTTGAACTGTTCCCTTTCCATAAGTATGTTTACTACCTATAACAAGACCTCTTTTGTAATCTTGAATTGCTGCTGCGAAAATTTCAGAAGCAGAAGCAGAAAAATTATCAACCATTACTACAAGCGGGCCAGTCCATTGAACACCAGGATCTTTGTCGGATAAAATATCCTTTTTACTTCCGGATGATTTTACTTGTACTACCGGACCTTGTTCTATAAATAATCCCGTCATATTTACAACAGTTTCAAGAGAGCCTCCTCCGTTTCCTCTTAAATCCATTATAATACCTTCAATGTTTTCTTTTTTAAGTCTCTCAATTTCAAGAGCAACATCTTTGTATGCATCTCTTTCGTCTTTGTTGTCAAAACTAATGTAGAATTTTGGAAGATAAATAATTCCGAATTTTTTACCATCTTTTTCAACTACAGAAGATTTAGCAAATGTTTCCTCTGTTTCTACTTCATCTCTAATGATAGAAATTACAGAAATTGTACCATCTACTTTTTTAACAGTTAAACGAACTTCGGTTCCTTTTGCTCCTTTGATCTTTTTTACAACATCATCAAGTCTCATTCCTGCAATATCAAGAGGATCTTCACTTCCTTGAGCAACTTTTAATATTATATCTCCTGCTTCAAGTTCTTTTCCTCTCCATGCTGGTCCACCAGAAATTAATTCTGATATTTCAACTACTTCATTTTTCTTTTGAAGTTTTGCACCAATTCCTTCGAATTTTCCGCTCATACTAATGTCAAACTTGTCTTTTTCTTCAGGAGAAAAATAAAAAGTATGAGGATCAAATTGCTCAACAATTGAGTTTATAAATATTGAATACCAATCATTGCTATCAAGTTCTTTTTCAATAAAATCAAAATAATCATTTAATGATTTTAAAGAGCTTTCACGTGCTTCTTTTTCAATTTCTGAAAAACGCTTTTTAGTATAATTGGGATCTTTTTCTTTTTTGTCTTTTTCTAATTTTTCTTTATCAACGATAGTTGAAAGAACAGATAATTTTAATTGTCTACGCCATCTATTCTTTAATTCTTTATCATTTTTAGCATAAGGCTGTTTTTCATAATCAGTATTGATAACTTCATCAATAGTGAAATCAAAAGGTTTAGATAATATAGATTTATAAATAGATTCCGATTCTTTAATACGTTTTAATAATCGCGTATTAGTTAAGTAAAAAAACGACAAGTCTTTATTTTTGATCATGTCATCAATTACTTGCTTATATTGATCGAATTCTTTTATATCAGATTCTAAAAAGAAGCGTTTTGTAGGATCAATTCCATTCAAATACTTATTGTACACTTGTTTTGAGAAGCTGTCATTAATTTCAACAGGGCTATAATGTCCTTTTTCCAAGACATAAGTTAGTAGTTCCAAAAGTAATTTGTCTTTCTCTGGATCTTCGGTTTTTTTCGTAGGTATAAAACTCCATAGAACTGCTGATAAGGCAGTTATTAACAAAATAACCTTATAATTTCTTTTCATAAAATTAACAATTTGGGTCATTAAAAAAATTTTCAACTAAATTACATAAAAAATCATGCCATATCTCGCAATTTACGACAATTTTTTGTTAAAAATTAAAAACTTTATATTTATATTATTGAATTTGGTTTCCATTTAAATTATTTAAATTAGCAGAAAAAAATAAATGAAAAAACCACTTATACTTGTAACTAATGATGATAGTATAGTAGCACCTGGTATCCGTTTCTTAATTGATGTAATGAAAGAAATTGGAGAGGTAATAGTTGTAGCGCCTGATAGTCCTCAAAGTGGAATGGGACATGCGATAACAATAAATAATACACTACACATTGATAAAGTAAATTTAGATAAAGAAATTGAACATGAATATAGTTGTTCTGGAACACCAGTTGACTGTGTTAAAATGGCTGTTCATGAAATTTTAAAAAAGAAACCAGATTTATGTGTTTCTGGAATTAATCATGGATCAAATTCTTCTATAAATGTTATTTATTCGGGTACAATGAGTGCTGCTGTTGAGGCAGGTATTGAAGGAATTCCAGCTATTGGTTTTTCACATTTAGACTATAGTTGGGAGACAAATTTTGAACCGACAAGAGAATATGTTAAAAAAATAACACAAGAAGTTCTGAAAAATGGGTTACCTGAAGGTGTTGTTTTAAATGTTAATTTTCCTAAAGCTTCAAAAGGAGTAATAAATGGAATTAAAGTTTGTCGACAAGCAAAAGCAATGTGGGTTGAAGAATTTGATAAAAGAACAAACCCACAAGGAAAAGAATATTACTGGTTAACAGGGGAATTTGTAAATAAAGATGAAGGAGAAGATACAGATGAATGGGCTTTAGAAAATAATTATGTTTCTGTTGTACCAGTTCAATTTGATTTAACAGCTCATCAGGTAATAAAAACGCTAAATAATTGGGATTTAAAATGAAGAAAAAAGATTTATTCATAGGGTTAATAATTGGTTTATTAGGAGCTTTAATAGGAACTTTTATAGCGCTTCAGTTTTTTACAGAACAAGGTTTTGTAGAAGGATTTAAAATAATGAAAAGTGCAGGAATGATAGGAAAAGTTATAACACTAGGTGCAATACCAAATGTTGTTGTTTTTTTCTTATTATTGAAAAAGAATAAAGATTTGATGGCAAGAGGAATTATCTTGGCAATGTTTATTATAACAATTACAACATTACTTTTATAACAATGAAAAATATTATTTTTTTACTTATTATTAATTTTTGCTTTGCAAGCTTAGTTCATTCGCAAAATAATGTAAACTCTAAAGACTTTTCAAAAGAAAAGACGATAACAAAAATAATATTAGTTCGTCATGCTGAAAAAGAAAAGGACGGAACTAAAAATCCTGCTTTATCAATAGAAGGAGAAGAAAGAGCAAAAAAGTTAGCGTTTATGCTTAATGATTTTTCTATTGACAGATTGTATGCAACACCTTATCTAAGAACGCAAAAAACATTAGGAGTAATTTCAGATAAAAAGAAAATAGAAATTACTAATTATGATGCTAGAGATGTTGAATTTGCTAAGAATATAGTAAAGAAAGAACAAGGAAAAACCATAGTAATAGCAGGACATTCAAATACAATTCCTGCTTTGGTTAATCAATTTATAGGAAGTTACAAATATAAAGAGTTGAGCGAAGAAGAGTATGGCAAGTTGTGGATTATAACTTTTGTAAATAACGAATTAGTAGATTGTAGCTTATTTAATTATTAGAATTAAAGAATGAAATATTACATAATTGCAGGTGAAGCATCAGGAGATTTGCACGGTTCTAATCTGATGAAATCTATTTTTAAAGAAGACCCAAATGCCGAAATTCGTTTTTGGGGTGGAGATTTAATGCAAAAAACAGGAGGAACATTAGTAAAGCACTATCGTGATCTTGCTTTTATGGGATTTATAGAAGTAGTAATGAATTTGCAAACGATTTTGAATAACATCAAAGTATGCAAAAAAGACATCGAACAATTTCAACCAGATGCTATAATTTTTATCGATTATCCAGGTTTTAATATGAGAATTGCTACTTGGGCAAAGGAGAGAAAAATACCAACACACTACTATATTTCACCTCAAATATGGGCTTGGAAAGAAAATAGAATTAAAGCTATAAAACGAGACGTAGATTTTATGTACGTAATTCTTCCGTTTGAAAAAGACTTTTATGAGAAGAAGCATCATTTTCCAGTAAAATTTGTAGGTCATCCATTAATTGATGCTATACATAATAGAACAGAAGTAAATGAAGTTAATTTTCGAAAGGAAAATAACTTAGATGATAAACCTATAATTGCACTTTTACCAGGTAGTAGAAAGCAAGAAATTACAAAAATGCTTTCAGGAATGTTATCAATAGTAAAAGATTTTCCAGATTATCAATTTGTCATTGCAGGAGCTCCTAGTCAAGAATATTCTTTCTATCAAACGTTTTTAAAGAATGAGAATGTTCATTTTATATCAAACAAAACGTATGATTTATTGAGTGTTTCTCGTGCTGCATTAGTTACTTCTGGAACAGCAACATTAGAAACGGCACTTTTTAAAGTCCCTGAAGTAGTTTGTTATAAAGGAAGTTGGGTGTCATATCAAATTGCAAAACGTATTATCACTTTGAAATACATTTCTTTAGTTAATTTAATTATGGATAAAGAAGTTGTTACTGAGCTTATTCAAGATAAATTTAATTCCAAAAATTTAAAGAAAGAATTGAGTAAAATTCTTGATGAAAAAGGCAGAAAGAAAATGATTGAAGCGTACTCTGTTTTAGAAGAAAAGTTAGGAGGAACAGGCGCTAGTGATAAAACTGCTCAATTAATTGTTTCCTCATTAAAGAAATAATCTTTATTTTAGCAAAAATACACACTTAGGTTTGAAAAAAGGATTGCTATTACTATGCTGCTTGTTTATAATTAGTGGAAAAGCACAATCTGTTTTAACAGATGAAACTGCTGATAATGAGATTAAAAAAGTAGTTGTTTTTGATGATTATTTAGGTTTATTAAATCCTAAAAATAATATCAAAGCAGATAAGTCTGCCGTTAAAACCGAAAAATCATTTTTTCTAAAAAAACGATTTAAAGAAAAAGAGAAAAAAAGATTTGCAGAAGTTGTAAAAGATATTGACATTTTTCTTACTCGTATTAAAATTATAGATAGCGCAAGAGTTTATATTGGAACTCCATATCATTATGGTGGAATGAGTAAAGACGGAATAGATTGTTCTGCTTTGATTTATAAAGCCTATAAAAAAAATAATTTTTTACTTCCAAGAACATCTATAGAGCAAAGCAAATTAGGTGAAAAAATTAAAAGAGAAAAAGCAGATATAGGAGATTTAATTTTCTTTAAAACCAATAGGAGAAGAAGTATTTCACATGTAGGAATAGTAATTGAAAATTGTAAAGGTGATATTAGATTTATCCATGCGTCTTCAAGTAAAGGTGTTATGATTTCATCACTGATGGAAACCTATTTCAAGAAAAAATTCGTAAAAATTAAAAGATTAATATTATAATATATTTTGAAAAAAATACTCGTTTTTATCGTTTTAATTAGCATTGTAAGTTGTAAAACGCAATCAAATATTATTACTTCAAAAAAAGAAGCAAAAGAAAAAGGGATTTATAGTTATTCTGAAGATGGAAGAACTAAAACTGTAAAATCAAACAGAACTAAATCATCAGAAAAGAGAGAGAATGAAGAGATTGTTGATAAAGATGACAAAGGAAGAAAGCTAGAAAAAAAAGCTACAAATTCTTTAGCGAATAAAATTATTAATGATGCATTAGATAATTTAGGTGTTAAATATAGAACTGGAGGAACAACAAAAACAGGGATGGATTGCTCAGGACTTGTTTTTAGTACTTATGGGAATTATGATATTTCTTTGCCAAGAACATCTATTGATATGTCTAGACATGGTCAAAAAATTAAAAAAAATGAAGCACAACCTGGTGATTTAATTTTTTTCAAAACAAATGGAAGAAGCGTTATTAACCATGTAGGAATTATTACGGAAATTGTAAATGATGAAATTAAATTCATCCATTCATCTACAAAAAGGGGTGTTATTGTTTCTTCAACTTTGGATGCATATTATTCTAAAACATTTGCTCAAATAAATCGTGTTTTAGACTAATAAAGATGAAGCTACTTAAGTTCCCAATAATAACAATTACGGTCAGCTTTGTATTAGGAATTTTAGCAAATCATTTTTTAAGGTTACCATTTTTAGTAATCTTAATTTTTCTTTCAATCTCTTTTTTAGTTTTTGTTTATGCCTTTCTAAGAGCAAAAAAACAACTTTTTCAAAACATATTATTTGGAATTTGTTGTTATTCATTTGTAATCTCCTTAGGAGTGTTTTCTCATTATTTACATGAAGAAATACATTATAAAAATCATTATTCTAAGATAATGAAAAGTGAAAATAATGAATTGAGAGGTACTATCACTTCTGTAATAAAACCAAATAGTAAATACAATAAATATCTTTTAAAAATAAACCAGTGTAATAAAACAGAAGCATTAGGTAAAATTCTTTTATATTATTCAAAAGAAAACAAAGAACAACTCAGTGTAGGTCAGGAAATATGGATTAATAAAAAGATTCAACCGATACAAAAATCTCGTAATCCATATCAATTTGATTATTCAGAATATTTAGAAAAGCAAAACATATTTCACCAAGTATTTTGTAATAAAGGAGAGATTGTGAAAATTAAACTCACTAAGAACTTTGATTATTATATACAAAATTTAAGATTAAACTTAAGGAATAGTTTCACTGATCGCAAATATGATGAAACTATAAGATCAATATTAGATGCTTTATTATTAGGACAACGAAGTTATATGGATAGAGAAACTATTGATAAATATTCTAAGGCTGGAGTTATACATGTTTTAGCTATTTCTGGACTTCATATAGGTATTCTTTATTTCTTTCTAGCATTTGTTCTAAAACCGATTGAGAAGATTAAATATGGGAAAACTCTCAAAATGATAGCTATTTTAAGTTTTTTGTGGCTATTTGCTTTTTTAACAGGTTTGCCAGCTTCGGTAACAAGAGCAGTTACTTTGTTTACATTTGTTAGTATTGGTAGTTATTATAATCAACAAAATAATGTTTACAATGCAGTAGCAGTTTCAGCTTTAATATTACTCATTTTTAATCCAAATTTTGTTTTTGATATAGGATTTCAATTAAGTTATGCTGCTGTAATATCTATACTTTTGTTTCAACCATTTTATAAGAGATGTTATTTTACAAAGAATAAAATAGGAATTTATTTTATAGATATTATTCTAGTTTCATTAGCTGCTCAAATAGGTGTTTTGCCACTAAGTTTGTATTATTTTAATCAATTACCATTATTGTTTTTAGTAGCAAATATTGTTGTTATTCCTTTGGCTAGTTGTATACTAATTTTTGGAAGTTTCACATTGTTGTTGAATTTTATTTTTAAACCATTTGCATTGCTTTGCGGTAAATTACTTGTCATTTTTATATCTATAATGAATAGTTATATTACCATGATTTCAAAAATAAAGAATGGAATTGTGGAAAATATTTCATTTTCAGCATTTTTAACAGTTTTATTATATTTATTTATTGGGACTTTGATTTATTGGATATATAACCCAAAATGGAATACTTTTAGGAATTGTGCTTTTGCAATTTTAATTTTTCAATTGTCTTTCATTTTTATAAAAACAGAAGAGAACAAGGCTGATGAATTATTAGTTTTTAATAGTAAAAAAAGTTTAATATCTATAAAAGAAGGAAACAAAATAAATGTATTTACTAATTCTATAGAAGAAAATAAGGGATTAATAAACGATTATTCTCGTGGAACATTTACAGATAGTGTTCATATAATTCCATTACAAAATGTATTAAATTATAATGAAGAAAGGATATTAATTATTGATAGCATGTCTATTTATAAAACAAAATTGAAACCAGATGTAATTGTTTTAATTCAAAGTCCAAAAATTAATTTAAGAAGATTAATTAAAGAGGTAAAACCAAAGGTAATTATTGCAGATAATAGTAATTCTTTTTACAAAATAAAGAAATGGAAAGAAACATGTGAACAAGAAAAAATCCCTTTTCATACAACGGTAGAAAAGGGATTTTATAGGTTATTAAAATGATAGATTATTTTTCTTCTGTTTTAGAAACAATTCCTTTTGCCACAGTTAACCATTTTTCTGGTCCTCCAGCAACATAGCCAGTATTTCCAAGACCGCTTAAGTTCATTTTTCCTTCCTTTTTTTCAGGAGTAACAAACCAAACAGTAGGATAGCCCCTTACTTGAAACATATTTTGTAGTTGATGGTTTTGAGCTTTAATTGTTTCATCTTGAGGTGTTCTTTTTGGAAAATCTAGTTCTACTAAAACTACATTTTCTTTTGCCCATTTTTCAAATTCGGTCGTTTTTAAAACCTCTTTCTGTAAACGAATACACCAACCACACCAATCTGAACCAGTAAAAAACAAGAGCATAGGTTTTTTCTCTTTGATTGCTAATTCAGATGCTTTACTCATATCAGTATGCCATGTTAATTCCTGAGCATTGCTAATACTGAAACTTATAAAAAAGAGTATTAAGAGTATTTTTTTCATAATCATTTAATTTATTATAACAAAATTAGACAAAAAAGATGCCAAATTTTGTTTGTTATCTAACACCGTGCATTAGTTTTTTGATAACTGGCGTCATTAATATTGACAAAGCAGCCATTACTAAAGAAATTATTGTTAACATCCAGAAGAAAGAACTTAACCCTGATTCATTAGCAATTTTATCAATTTTTTCTCCAAACATACCCGCACCTTTCATACCAATTGCTACAGCTAAATACCAAACACCAAACATAAAAGCAATCATTCTAGCTGGAACTAATTTACTCACGTAAGACAATCCTACAGGAGAAATACACAGCTCACCCATTGTATGGAATAAATATACTAAAATTAACCAAATCATACTTACAGAAGCAGTTTTAGCACCTGGCTCAATTCCTGTTGCTCCAATTGCAACACAAGCCATTCCTAATGCTAATAATCCCATTCCAATACCATATTTCATATTTGCATTTGGATTGTATTTACTTTCCCACCATTTAGAAAATAATGGAGCTAATGAAATAATGAACAAAGAGTTTAATGTTGAAAACCATGTTGCAGGAACTTCTGTAATTGCTTTTGTAACTTTTTCAATTTTTAGCATCTCTAAAGTTGAATCTGACAATGTTATAAACCCTGCGGTGTAAAAATCTTTAATCAACATCCAAATTGCGATTGTCCAAATAATAACAAAACTGGTAGCTAAAATAATATTTGCAATTGCGTAATTTTTGAATGTTTGTTTGAATAATAAATATAAAACCCACGTTATAATTGCTAAAGGGACAATTGTAATTAATGTGTTAATAAATAGAAAGAATGTACTCCAATTACCTTCTAATACTCTATCTGTATAATCACTAGCAAAGATTGTTAATGAGTTTGGAGATTGTTCGAAAATTGCCCAAAAGAAAATGGTTAAAAAAGCAAAGAAAGTTACTGCAATTAATTTTTCTCTTGTAATTTGAGAATACTTCATTAAACGAGTCACTAATAAGTAAATAAACAATAATAGTGCTGTTACTATAGCAATGTTGTTTCCATTTTCTCCTAAAAATCCGAATATATTTACAGCTCCACCAGAAATTTTAGAAGCAGGATCGTTAATGATCCATAATAGACCTAATATTGAACAAACAGCAATAATACCTAATTCTAACTTAGTGAATGGGTTTCTTGCATCTGTGTCAGCAGCTTCAGATTTTGCTTTACTTTCTGCTGTTGGTTTTAATCCAATGTCTCCAAAGATGTTTTGAGATAACCAAAATTGTAACATTCCAAAGAACATAAAAATTCCAGCTAAACCGAAACCATAACTCCAACCTACTTTTTCACCTAAATAACCACAAAGTAGAATTCCAAAGAATGCACCAGCATTTACACCCATATAGAATAATGTGTAAGCACCATCTTTCTTTTCCGGTCTGTCTTTGTACATTTCAGAAATTATTGAAGTCATATTTGGTTTAAAGAAACCATTTCCGAAAACTAATAAAATAAGTCCTAAATAAATTGAAAATTCCGTTTCAACAGCCATAGAAGCATGTCCTAAAGTCATTAAAACAGCACCAACTACAACAGCCCATCTAAAACCAATAATTTTATCAGCAAAATATCCACCTAACATGGTTGATAGGTAAACTAAACCTACATAAGAACCAAAAAGTGCAGACGCATTTTCTCTTGTCCATTCCCAGCCACCACTAGTAAAAGAAGCTGTTAAAAATAATATTAATAGTGAACGCATTCCATAAAAAGAAAAACGTTCCCACATTTCTGTGAAAAATAATACAAATAGCCCTGCTGGATGTCCTAGGACAGGATTTTTAAAAAATTGATCTGTTGAATTTTGACTCATAATATTAATTGTTTAATTCTTTATCTACTCCGTGCATTAATTTTTTGATAACTGGAGAAAGAGCTAGTAATAAAACTCCAAATCCAAGTCCTGTATAAAATAAATATTCAAATAGTTTCAAATAACTTTGTTTTGCTAAATTTAAATCTGGTGCGGTTCCGTTTGTAGTATCTACAGAAGCTATGTTTGCTAATACAGAAGCTATAAATTCTGAACTAGCAGTTGCTAAGAACCAAACCCCCATCATGAAACCAACAATTTTTACTGGGGATAATTTAGTAACCGCAGAAAGTCCAACAGGTGATAAACTTAATTCTCCGCATGTATGTAAAAGGTAAGCTAAGATTAACCATATAGCAGCTACTTTTCCTAATCCAGAGACATTGATCCCCATTACTAAAGCGCCAAAACCTAATCCTACTAACATTAATGCTAATGAAAATTTAACGGCTGTATTTGGGTTATATTTTCCTAATTTTACCCATAACCAAGCAAAAACAGGTGCTAATGAAATTATGAATAAGGAATTGAAACTCAGGAATTGTCCTGCTGATAATTCAAAACCAAAGATATGTCGATCTAAAATTCTATCAGCAAAAAGGTTCATAGAAGTATAGGCTTGCTCAAACAGAGCCCAAAAGACAATAGTGAAAATGATTAAAATAGTTAATGCTATTAATTGTTCACGAGCTTTTCCGTCTAATTTTGTTGCAGCATAATATACAATATATAAAAATGAAACAGCACCAGCGACTTGTAAAGCTATTGAAACAGCATCATGATTTTGTACCATTTGCCAAAATATTAATGTAGATAAAATACTTCCAATATAAATTAACCACTCGTTTTTAAGTCCAAATGATTTTTGTTCTAAAAAGGCTGGATTGTTAGATTCTCCTTTACCCATTAATAATTTCTTACCTGAGATAAAGGTTAATAATCCGAAAAACATTCCAATTCCAGCAGCACCAAATCCATAACTCCAACCATAAGCTTCTCCTAACCATACACAAACAATTGTTGCTAAGAGAGAACCTAGATTTATACCCATGTAGAATAGTGTGAACCCAGAGTCTCGTCGTTTATCTCCAACAGTATATAATTCTCCTACTAAAGAAGAGATATTAGCTTTTAGAAACCCTACACCTAAAATAATTAAGGCTAGTGAAAAGTAAAAAATTTGTAAGGCCGTGTTATCTCTTATAATTTCTCCTGTAATAGATTGTGTGGCAGCATTTCCCTCATAAGCCATTCCTAAATGTCCTAAAACAAGCATAATTCCACCAAAAACAATAGCTTTTCTAAAACCTAAATATTTATCTGCAATAAATCCTCCAATAACAGGAACTGCATAAACTAATGCTGCATAACTTCCAATCAATAAATTTCCAGAATCATCAGAAAATAAGTGATACTTTGTTAGGTAAAAAATTAATAAAGCTTTCATTCCGTAAAATGAGAATCGCTCCCACATCTCTGTAAAAAATAAGATGAATAAAGCTCTGGGATGTCCAAAAAAAGTTTTCTCTTTTATTGTTGTATTGGTCATATTATGGTTTTTCTGGTTAAATTGTAGTTGTTTGATTAATGAACATTGCCCATTAATTTTTTCATTAATGGTGAAAAGATAAGGACTAATAATCCAGCTCCAAGAGAATATTTTGCTATTAAATCAAATCCATTAGTATAAATAGAAAGTGTTTCTAATCCTCCTACGTTAATATCTGTACTTTCAACAGCTAGTTGTTTTGAAATAAATCCTACAATTTGAAATGCGTAGGCAGAAGATAGAAACCAAATTCCCATCATGAAAGCGACAATGCGTTTTGGTGATAAATCGGTTATTTTGGATAGTCCAACAGGAGACATGAATAATTCTCCAATTGAAATTATAAAATACATTATTAAAAGGTATGAGAAAGGAACCATTCCATTCTCATCTGCACTTGCGCCACTTAATGAAAGAATATAGAAACTTAATCCAGCTAAGATTAGTCCAAAGCCAAATTTATAAGGTGTTCTAGGATTAAGGTTTTTCTTAGATAGATAAGCCCAAAGTAGTGAAATTGGAATAGAGAGGGCTATAATAACTAATGAGTTTAATGAATTTGTTTGACTAGCATTCATGATGCCATTTAAATTTACATTTCTGTCTGCAAATAGAGTGATTACACTTCCAGACAACTCATGGAATCCCCAAAAAAGAGTCATGAAAAATGTAATTAAGATAGCCATAATTAATTTTTTTCTTTCTTCTATACTTGAATTCTTAAGAATAATGAATAGGTAAATAAAAATTAATACTCCAATAACTTTAAATAAGATATTTACGATATTTTGGTCTCCTAAAAAAGAATCTTCTTTTCCAATAGATTTATAACTAGCTAATAAAAATGCTATTATAGGTGCGCATAAAAAAGCAACGATTGGGATAAATGTTTTTTGAGGAATTCCTAAAATTTTCTTTTCATAGATTTCTTTATTTGGTGGTAATCCTTTGTCTCCAAAAACATTCTTTTTTATTCCGCTCCAAAAGAAAAGTAATCCAGTAAGCATTCCTAATCCTGCTAAACCAAAACCATAATGCCAGCCATACGTTTGTCCTAGCCAACCACATAGTAGTGGTGCAGCAAATCCTCCAATGTTAATTCCCATATAAAAAATGGTAAATCCAGAATCTTTTCTTCTGTCTCCATCTTCGTATAATGAACCAACGAAAGTTGAAATGTTTGGTTTAAAAAAGCCATTTCCTACAACAATGAATGCTAATGCAAGGAAAAAAGCAATGTCATTTTCAATTGCTAAGACAAAATGACCTAGAGACATTAAAATTCCACCAAGAAAAATAGAGCTACGCATTCCTAAAATTTTATCAGAAATACGACCACCTATAACAGTTGAAGCGTAAACTAGTGAGCCATATGAAGCATAAACAGCAGCAGCAGCTACATCTCTTTCGGCTAAAGCTTTAAAGATTTCGTTAACCATGTAAAGCATTAGTAATGCTCTCATTCCATAAAAACTAAATCTTTCCCAAAGTTCTGCGAAGAACAAATAAAATAAACCTTTAGGATGTCCAAATAATTCAGGCTGTTTATCAGTAATACTGTTCATGTTATAGCTTTTCTAAGATAAAGTTAGTCATTTTTGTATATAGTTGAAGTCTAGTTTTTCCACCATAAATTCCATGATTTTTATCAGGATATATAGCCCAGTCAAATTGTTTATTTGCTTGTACTAAAGCTTCAATCATTTTCATGGTATTTTGTACATGTACATTGTCATCCGCAGTTCCATGAATTAATAGATAATTTCCTTTTAGTTTTTCAACATGATTAATAGGGGAATTGTCGTCATAACCACTTGCATTTTCTTGAGGAGTTTGCATGTATCTTTCTGTGTAAACACTATCATAATATCTCCAACTAGTAACTGGAGCAACAGCAATTGCTGTTTTAAATACATCATTTCCTTTTAATATACAATTACTACTCATAAAACCACCATAACTCCAGCCAAAAATACCAATTCTTGATTTGTCCACGTATGAATAGTTTCCAATTATTTTCGCAGCGTCAATTTGATCTTCTACTTCATATTTGCCTAATTCTTTATACGTAACTTTTTTAAATTCGGCTCCTTTGTAACCAGTACCTCTTCCATCTACGCAAACTATTATGTATCCTTTTTGGGCTAACATGTAATACCAATAATCATTTGATGAATTCCATTGATTCGCTACAGATTGTGATCCTGGTCCTGAATATTGATACATAAATACTGGATATTTTTTTGAAGTATCAAAGTTTTTAGGTTTAATCATCCATGCATTTAATTCATTTCCTTTAGAAGTAGTTAGAGTGAAAAATTCTTTTGGAGCAATATTGTATTGCGCTAGTTTTTCTTCTATTTCATTGTTTATTACAATTTGCTTTATTAATGCTCCTGTTTTTGATTCATTTAAAGTAAATGTAGGGGCATTTATTGCGCTAGAATAAGTATTTATGAAATATTGAAAATTAGGGCTAAAAATAGCATTGTTTGTCCCTGTTTTAGAAGATAATCTTGTTTTAGATTTTCCATTTATTTTAATGGAATAAACATCGCGATTAATTGATCCATTTTCAACGGATTGATAATAAATAGTTTTGTTTTTTTCGTCAAAACCATAATAATTGGTTACTTCCCAGTTTCCAGAAGTAATTTGTTTTTTTAGTTTTCCATTTTTATCATAATGATAAATGTGGTTATATCCATCTTTTTCAGAAGTCCAGATGAAACTATTATCTTCTAAGAAAGTAAGATTGTCAGTAACGTCTATATATGCCTTATCCTTTTCGTTTAGAATTATCTGAGTATTTCCAGAATTTGCATCAACAAAATGTAAATCTAGGTTGTTTTGATGGCGATTCATCACATGAACGCTTAGAGTATTATTGTCATTTGTCCATTTAATTCTTGGAATATAAAAGTCTGTATAATTTCCTAAATTAATTTTTTTAGTTGTATTTGTTTTTAAATCATAAATGTGTAGTGAAACAATTGCGTTTTTTTCTCCTGCTTTAGGATATTTGAAAACAGATTGCGTAGGATATAGTCCTTCGTTGTATAAATCCATTGAGAATTCAGGAACATTTGTTTCATCAAATCGAATAAATGCAATTTTTTCACCTGAAGTATTCCAGTCATAAGCTTTTACAAAAGCAAATTCTTCTTCATAAACCCAATCAGTTATACCATTGATAATAGCATTTTTCTTGCCATCATTTGTGATTTGTAAATGGGTTTGAGAAATTACATCATAAACATATAAGTTGTTTTCAAATGCATAAGCTATTTTTGAACCATCAGAAGAAAAAGTAGGCTCTTGAATTTTTTTATCAGTAAATTTTGTTAGTTTTTTTGATGAAATATCATACACAAAATAATCAGCGGTAAAAGAATGTCTAAAAATTGGATTAGAATTTGTAGCAATAAGAATTTTATTCTCTGTCTTATCAAAAGTGTAGCTATCTATAGATTGAAGTTCTTTGTGGTTTTTTGTGTCAATTATGTTGTTTACTTTTTCAAGAGTTCCAAAATCATATAAATCTATTTGCATCGACCTTGAACTTCTATCAAAATTTAAGATTGTATATTGATTTGTGTTTTTCATTGCATGAAGTTCATCCATCCCTTTTGTTCTAAAGGCTCCAGACCAAATTTCTTCAAGCGTAATGTTTTGTTGTGCAACAATTGAAAACGAAGCGACTAACAATAAAAAAGTAGTAATTTTCCTTAATGACATATTAAATCTTTTATTAAAAAACCCCCAATAATAGGGATTTTTTATGACATATGCATGAAATTTAACTTATTTTGGTGTCTATGCTTTTTTTTTATACTTTTATAGGGTTAACTGCCCCTACTATTTTCCAAATATGATTAAACTTTACCATTTAATTTTATTTTCATTTTTTTTGCTTTCTTGCCCTATACAAAGTCAGCAATATAATTTTGAAATAATTAATCAAGAGAAAGGATTTCCTTCTTCTTCTGTCAACAAAATATTTAAGAGTAGTGATGGGCTTTTTTGGTATGGAACCGAAGGAGCAGGATTAATACGTTATGATGGTAACCAATTTGTAAATTATAATAAATTTAAAGGCTTAGAAAATTTTTTCATTACAGATATAATTGAAAGTGATGACAAGAATTTAATACTTACCACAAAGTTTAGAGGGTTGTTGGTTTTTAATGGAAAAAAAATTATAAAAGGAATCAAATATCCTAGTTATAATGGTAGGTTAGATGTATTTAAAAAAATTATAAAAACAGATACTAAAATATATGGTATTACAACTAATCGTATTTATGAAATTGATGAAAATCTAAGAATTCATCCAATAATCGATATTGTTGATAAAAAAATATCTAGTATAAATACAGTAACACAATTAGACGAGAATAATCTTCTTGTTGCTACCAATAATGGACTCTATCAATTTTCAGACAGTAAATTTTTTATTTTAGATTTTACAGATAACGATGTTTGTATTTCAGGAAATAAAAATACATTTTATTATTTAGGAGATAATAAAGGAAATGTTTTTATAATTCAATTTGATAAGGGGAAATATAGATATAAACATAAGATTACAACAGTTAAGAAAGCAGATAATTCTAATTTTTATATTAATAATATTTATAAGACTAATTCTGGTGATATATGGGTATCAGGTAAAAACCTAGGAGGAATAGGGATTGTCTATGGAAAAGATAGTTATTTAATTATTGATGAAGAAAAGGGGTTTCCACAATCTGAAGTAAATACCATTTTTGAAGATAATGGGTGTTTGTTTTTAGGATCAAATTATTTAGGCGTAATTCAGTTTAGTGATCAGACATTTGTAAAATACAACCATCATTCTGGATTAAGTTCAAAGTCAATATTTGCAATTACGGAAAAGGGAAATGATTTATTTGTTTATAGCAGAGAAAATGGATTAAATATATTTACAGAAGAAAACACCTCTACATTAAAACATAAGAAGAAAATAGAATTTAATGAAAGGGTAAGTGTTTTAAAAAAGGCTAAAAATGATGTAATCCTTATAGGGGCTGAAAACGGATTATATAAATATCATGACAATAAAGTTATATCGCTTATTCCAAAAATTAATGTATTAGCAATTACTCAAGATAATCAAGATCGATTTTGGATTGCAACAAATGGAGATGGATTATTAATTGTTGATTCAAAATTTAATCTAGTTGCAAAATTATTTAAAAATTCAAAAGGAAGTGTTTGTTATAATTCAATTCAAATTGGAGACAATTCATGGCTGGTTTCTACATCATTAGGTCTTTGCGAAGTAAGTTATGATAAAAAACATTTTAAAGTTAAAAAAAAAATTATACATGATTTATTGTTTTTAGTAACAAAAGACAAATACAATACAATATGGTATAGTGGTACAAATAAAGTTTATTCATATAATAATGGCGTTGTAAAATCATTTGGAACAAATGACGGATTATCATCTACATTAATATATACTTTAACAGCAATTGAAGATAATGTATTGATTGGTTCTAATTTAGGATTAGAAAGAATTATTGCGGATAAAAACGGGAACATTCTTAATATAGAAAATTTGAGTTCAAGCAATATGTTTGATGGTATCGAAACGAATACAAAATCAGATTTTATAGATAAAAATGGGAATGTCTATTTAGGAACAGTAAAAGGGCTTTATAAGTATTATTTTAAAAACAGAAAATCTAAAATAGCAACACCAATTTTTATCACAAATTTATTAGTTAATAATAAAGATTACGTTGCTGAAGAAAATAAATACTTTAACGTTCCTAGAGAGAATATTAGTTTTACTCATAAAGAAAACACACTTTCTTTTCAAATAGGACAAATAAATAACTCTTTAGCAGAGAATAATTATTATTCGTATAGGCTAAAGGGATTAAATAAAATATGGACAAAACCAACAAAAAGCAAAGAAATTAACTATCATAATCTTCAACCAGGGAACTATACTTTTTATGTAAAAGAAGTTGATGCTCTAGGAAATGATTTAGGACATAAAACATCTTACACTTTTAATATTACACCACCTTTTTATACTTCTTGGTGGTTTGTTTTTCTTTTATGCTCATTAACAATAATTGCTTTTAATTATTTGATAAAAGATTCATCAAAATACAATAAAGATTTTGTTAAGAATATTTCTGAAAACGAGATGCAGTTCGACTTAAAAAGTTATTTTTTATATTTTGGAATTATTATAATTTTCACTCAAATTGCATATTATATATTTGAAACATATGATGAAAAAGAATTAATTGTTAAAACAATTTTAGGGTTCATATCGTTGTTTATTTACTTTCTTTCATCAATAAAAATAGTTAAAGGAAATCTAGATAAAATATTCACTTTCTTTTTTATAGCAATAACAGTTATTGTATTTAATAATCTAATTTATTCAGAAATCTCATTTGTCAACTTTTCAGAGTTTCTGTTGTTAGTGTTCTTTTCATACAATGTCTTTAAAAAATTCAGGAACTATATTATTTACATTCTTATTGTTTTGGCAACTCTATTGTGTTTTTTTATTATTGAAACAGAAAATAAAGGAGTTTACATTCAACTAATAAGCGCTACATTCATAATTGTAATAATCAATTTTTCTAGACGAATTAATTTTTTAAATACGTATGATAAATTAGTTTTTACAAACGATATTATTAATCAATCAAACTTTATTACCATAGCTTGTGATAAGTTTGGGAATGTTGTTTTTTGTAGTGATTCAATTATTAAGGTATTAGGTTATCAAATTGAAGAAGTAATGGGTAAAGGCTTCTGGAGCCTAACAAAGGATAGTGATTTTGAAGATGTCGACTATAATATAAAATATATTCCTAATTCTGTTTATACAAGAAAACTTAGAGCAAAATCAGGAGATTATAAATATATTCAATGGAGCGATTTTAAGTATTCTAGTAATTTATTTATTGCCACAGGACTCGATGTTACTCAGAAAATTATAGCAGAAAAAGAATACCAAACATTAATTGAAAATGCACCTGATATAATATATGATGCCAATAAAGAAGGAATTATTACGCTGATTAATGATGCTTCAAAAAGAGTTTTAGGCTATGATCAAAGTGAAATTGTAGGAAGGCATTTTGCAGAATTTTTATCTCCAAAGGAAAAAAAGAAAGTACAAGAGTTCTATAGACAAAAATTAGACAATCAAACAGATTTTGATTCTTATGTAATTCCTATAAGAAATAAAGACAAAGAGCTTTTATGGTTTTCGCAAAAAGTGAGGATTAAATATGATTTAGAAAACAAAGTATCTGGTTTTTCATGTGTTTTAAGAGATATTACAAAAACAAGAAAATTAGAAGATAGAATTATTTATAAAAACAATATTCTAACACAATTATCGCGATATACGAATAAATTAATTCAAAAAGAAAGTATAGATGATATTTTTGATGAATCATTAGGAAGTTTAACAAAAGCTATAAATGCAGATAGAATATGCTTCTACAAATATGAGCAAATAAATAATGTAGTGAATCAAAAATTTGAATGGTTTGTAAAAGGTAATGTTTTAAATTTAAACAATCCCAATTTTCAAAATTTTCAGGCAGATGAGTATGCAGATATGTTTAATACATTATTAGAAAACAAATCATTTAAAATTATTACAAGTAAATTAGAGAATACACTTTTGAAAGAAAGATTAAGAAAAAGAGGTATTCAATCAGTTCTATTAGTTCCTGTGTTTCATGTTGATGGGTTAATAGGTTATTTAGGTCTTGATAATTTTCATATAGATAGAAACTGGGATGATGAGGAAATCACAATTTTGGAAACATTGGCAAATAATATTGCAACAACTATAATAAGAATTAATAACGAAAAAGCGCTACAAGAAAGCGAAGAAAAGTTTAAACTATTAGCGAATAATATCCCAGGAGCAGTTTATTTAGTAAAATTTGACAAAAACCGATCTAAAGTATATTTAAACAAAGAAATTGAAAAATTAACAGGCTACTCAATGGCTGATTTTTTTGAAGGAGATGTTAAACTTTTAGACTTATATCATCCAGAAGATAGAGAAAAGGCTATAAAAGAAATTGATATCGCAGTAAAAAACCAAAAAGCCTTTTTAGTAACATCAAGATTAATTAAAAAAGATGGTACAATAATATGGGTTGAAGAGCACGGAGAAGCCATTCTAATAGATAATAAAATTGAATATCTAGAAGGAGTATTAATAGATGTTACAGAACGGAAAAAAGCAGAAGAAGCCATTTTAGCCAAAGAGTTGGCAGAAACTTCAAATAAAGCAAAATCAGAATTCTTGGCAAATATGAGTCATGAAATACGAACCCCTTTAAACGGAATAATAGGGTTTAGTAAATTATTGCTTAATACAAATATAACAGAAATACAAAGTCAATATTTGCAAACAGTAAATCAATCTGCCGAATCATTATTAGATGTTGTTAATGATGTGTTAGACTTGTCAAAAATAGAAGCAGGAAAACTAACATTAGATGAGAGTAAAACAAATCTGTATAATATAATTAATCAGTCTGTAGACATGGTTAAATTTACAGCACATCAAAAAAATATTGAAATAATTGTAAATGTAGAAGAGAATATTCAGTGCGTAATTTGGACAGATGAAGTTAGGTTAAAACAAATATTACAAAACTTATTAAGTAATGCTGTTAAGTTCACATTAAAAGGTCAAATAGAATTAAATGTAACAGCACAAAAAACAGAAAATGATACTTCAATTATCAATTTTCAGGTAAAAGACACAGGGATAGGGATAAAACCTGAAAATAAAGATAAAATATTAGAAGCGTTTTCTCAAGAAGATAGTTCTACAACAAGGAATTTTGGAGGAACAGGATTGGGTCTTTCAATCACAAATAGTTTGTTAAAATTAATGAATTCTCAACTACAAATAGAAAGCGATATTAAGAAAGGAAGTACTTTTAATTTTGAAGTAGAATTAAAAACAGAACTTTGTGAAAATCATACCATATTATACAACAATAGATTTAAAAACGCACTTGTTGTAGAAGATAATAGATTAGTATGTGATGTTATTAAGAGAATGTTCAAAAGTTTAGATATACCATGCAAAACAATATCTACAAAAAGTAATGCTGTAGAAATAATAAGAGAAGGAAAAGAATACGATTTAATCTTAGTTGATTATGAGTTTTTGTCAAGAAAAACCATTCTGGAAATTATAGATATTGTTAACCTTAGAAAGAAAACACACCTGTTGATAATGCAAAATTCAACATCAGACTTTATTGCAAGTAAAAACTTTAATAATATTCAAAATATAATAAAGCCATTAAAAATTCATGTTCTTCAAAACTATTTAAATAAAATAAATAACCCAATTAAAAGGAACGTTAAAGAAAAGCTAATAAACAAAGAATCATTAATAAACAAAATAAGCATCCTAGTTGTAGAAGACAATAAAGTTAATATGCTGCTTACAAAAACGTTAATCAACAGAAACTTTTCAAACATAATAATACACGAAGCAAACAACGGTTTAGAAGCAATAGAAATTTTTAAAAATACAAGTCCTGAAATTATCTTAATGGATATTCAAATGCCAGTGATGAATGGATATGAAACAACAGAAGAAATAAGAAAAATAAATTCTGAAGTAATTATTATTGCACTTACAGCCGGAGTCATAACAGGAGAAAAAGAAAAATGTTTAGATATAGGAATGAACGATTTTATACTAAAACCAATAGATAAAGAGCTTTTTGAAAACACATTAATAAAATGGATAAATACATTACAAAAAATATCCATTTAGTATCTTTGCAGTTATATTAAGAATATAAATTTATGACTCAAAATATAAAAGGGTTTTCAAAACTATCAAAAGAAGAGAAAATAAATTGGATAGTAGAAACCTATTTCTCAAATCCAGAAGAATCTAAAAAACTTGTAAAACAATATTGGAATGCAAGTGAAAACTTGCAAAAACTACACGATGAATTTATAGAAAACACCATAACAAATTTTTATTTGCCTTATGGAGTAGCTCCAAACTTCATTATTAATGGGAAACATTATACAGTTCCTATGGCTATTGAAGAAAGTTCAGTTGTGGCAGCCGCATCAAAAGCAGCTAAATTCTGGGGAGAAAGAGGCGGTTTTAAAGCTACAGTTATAAATACAGAAAAAATAGGTCAAGTGCACTTCTTATTTAAAGGAAGTGTAGAAAAATTACAAGATTTCTTTACTGAAATAAAACCAAAATTCTTTTTATATACTGAAAGTTTTACTAAGAATATGCAAAAACGAGGAGGTGGAATTTTGGATATTCAATTAATTGATAAAACATCAGAACTAGAGAATTATTATCAATTACATGCTACATTCAATACAAAAGATAGCATGGGAGCAAATTTCATCAATACCTGTCTTGAGCAATTTGCAAAAACATTAGAAAACGAAGCGCAAAACTTCGTTAGCTTCAATGAAGACGAAAAAAATATTCAAGTAATAATGAGTATTCTAAGTAACTATGTTCCTAATTGTCTTGTAAGAGCAGAAGTGTCTTGTTCAATAGAAAACATGAGTGAAGACGAGTTGATAGACTCTAAAGAATTTGCAGAGAAGTTTGTAAATGCTGTTAAAATAGCAGAAATAGAACCTTATAGAGCAGTGACACATAATAAAGGAATTATGAACGGAATCGATGCAGTGGTTCTTGCTACAGGTAACGATTTTAGAGCTATTGAAGCAGGAGTTCATGCTTATGCAAGTAAAACAGGACAATATAGAAGCTTATCTCATGCAGAAATAGAAAATGGAATTTTTAGATTTTGGATAGATATCCCATTAGCACTAGGAACTGTTGGAGGATTAACATCATTGCATCCATTAGTGAAATTTTCACTAGAAATGTTAGGAAATCCTAGTGCTGAAGAATTAATGAAGATTGTAGCAGTTACAGGATTAGCTCAAAATTTTGCAGCAGTTCGTTCCTTAACTACAACAGGAATTCAACAAGGACACATGAAAATGCATATCAATAACATTTTAAATCAACATCAAGCAACAAAAGAAGAAAAAACACAAGTGTTAGATTATTTTAAAAACACAGCTATTTCTCATAGCTTAGTGGTGGATTATTTAGATAATCTAAGAAAATAAAATATTTTTTAAGAAGCTTTTCCTGCTGTACGCTATATCTTTTTTATTTTAAATACATTTAATATAAAAAAGGATGTCGCTTCCATCAGGGCTAAAACATAAAAGTAATGCAAGAACAAATTTTTTATAGTAATGGAAAGCTGTTATTAACAGGAGAATATGTCGTTTTAGATGGAGCTCAAGCATTAGCAGTACCAACAAAATTTGGACAAAATTTAATTATTAATCAAGGAAAAAATAAGCAAATTAATTGGATAAGCTATGATTCAGACAAGAGTATATGGTTTGAAGATGTTTTAAGTTTTGAAGAAATAAAAAACAAACAAACTCAAGAAACCAATTCAAAAATAAAAAATACATTATTAGAAATTTTATATCAAGCTTATGTCCAAAATCCTACTTTTATTGAAAAATCAAGTGGATACGAAATAAAAACGCATCTCACTTTTCCAAGGCTTTGGGGATTAGGAACGTCATCAACGTTAATTAATAACATAGCGCATTGGTTACAAATAGATGCTTTTCAATTAATAAAGGAAAGCTTTGGAGGTAGTGGATATGATGTTGCTTGTGCACAAAATAATAAGCCTATTATTTATGCTATAGAAGCAAATAAACCAAAATATGAAATTGTAGATTTCAATCCTTTATTTAAAGAAAATATACATTTTGTTTATCTGAATCAGAAACAAAGTAGTAAATCAGCAATATCAAATTATATTACGAAACAACATAAAGTAGATAAAGTAATTTCTAAAATAAATAATATTACACAAGAAGCCTTAAAAGTAACAGAAGGAAGAGATTTTGCGTTACTAATGGAGAAACATCAAGCAATAATGAGTGATGTTTTAGAAACAGAAACAGTAAAAGAAATGCTGTTTCCAGATTTTAAAGGAGTTGTGAAAAGTTTAGGTGCTTGGGGAGGCGATTTTGTAATGGTGTTGTCTAAAGACAACCCTAAAGATTACTTTATTCAAAAAGGATATACTACTATTTTAACTTATGAAGAAATGGTGTTGTAATTCAAAAAAAAGTCTTGATTTCATTTATTAAATCAAGACTTTTTTGTGGTACCTCCAGGAATCGAACCAGGGACACATGGATTTTCAGTCCATTGCTCTACCAACTGAGCTAAGGTACCATTGCTTTGTTTTAGCGAGTGCAAATATAGGATGCTTTTTTAAATATCCAAAACATTTTAAAGAAAAAATCATTTCGTATATTTGCAAACCGAAAAAAATAATCATGCTTTTAACTATAGATATTGGTAATACAAGAATTAAGTGTGCTGTCTTTGAGAATAATATGATTCTATATCAAGATGTTTTCTTAAAAGAAGAAGCTTTAAAAAAAATTGAAAAAATTTTTAATGATTTTCCAAAAATATCAAATTCAATATCTTCTTCAGTCGGAATTTTAGATAATGATTGTTTTAATTTGATAAAAAACAACTCAGATTTAATGGTTGTAACTCCTCAGACGAAATTGCCTTTTTCTAATAAATACAGCACTCCATTAACTTTAGGAATTGATAGAATAGTTCTAATGGCTGGAGCAGCAATACAATTTCCAAATAAAAATTGTTTAATTATTGATGCAGGAACATGTATAACATACGATTTTATAGATGATGAAAATAATTATTTTGGAGGAGCAATATCTCCAGGGATAAATCTTAGATATAATAGTTTACACAATTACACAGCAAAATTACCGTTATTAAAAAAAGAACTTCCTGGTTTTTTTATTGGAAACTCAACAAATGAGTCAATTCATTCGGGAATTATTAACGGTGTGATTCATGAGATAGAAGGTTTTGCTTCACAATATTTTCATAAATATACAGATTTAACAATAATTTTAACAGGAGGCGATGCAGATTTTTTGGCTAAAAGATTAAAAAGCACCATATTTGCCAATTCAAATTTTCTAATTGAGAGTTTGAGCTTATTATTTACTTATGTACAAACAGAAAATGACTAAAAAATTAATAGTTTTTGTAGCGCTTATATTTAGTGTTATTGGTTACTCGCAAGAAAATACGTCTTCACCATATTCTTACTACGGATTAGGCGAGGTGAAATTTAGAGGGACACAAAGTTCAAGAGCAATGGGAGGTTTGGGTATTCAAGGAGATAGTATTAGTCTTAATCTGTTAAATCCTGCGTCATATTCGCATTTAAAATTGACAACTTTAGCTGTTGGAGGTACAACAACTTTTACGAATCTAAAGAATGAAACTGAAGATGGAAAAGCAAAAAGAACAAGTTTAGATTATTTAGCAATAGGTATTCCTATGGGTAAATTTGGAGCTTCGTTTGGGGTTTTACCATATAGTGCAGTAGGTTACAAAATTCAAAATGTAACAACAAATAATGAGGGACAACAAATAAAAAAGACTTTTTCAGGAGAAGGAAATGTTAATAAAGTATTTTTTGGAGGAGCATATTCGGTAAATAAAAATTTAAGTTTTGGTGCAGATGTTCAATATAATTTTGGTAATATTGAAAACGAAAGTATCGAAGGTCTTTCAATAGTGCAATTAGGATCGAGGGAGCGAAATATTTCAAAAATTTCTGGAGCATCATTTAACTTTGGAGGTTTGTATAATCGTAAATGGAATGAAAAAATAGATGTATATGCTAGCTTTGTATTTTCTCCTGAAGCAAGATTGAATTCTAGCAATGAAAGAAATCTAGCTACAGTTACTTATACAGCTAATGGAACAGAAGTTGTGAATGATGATATAGATATTAATGTGAATGACACTAAAATATCTATACCTACAAGAATGTTGTTTGGTTTAGGATTAGGAGAAAAAAATAAATGGATGTTAGGAACGGAAATTACTTTTCAAAGTAATAGTCAATTAACAAACAGATTTAATGATGCAGCCTCTTCTAATGTTACTTATAAAGACGGACAAAAATTTGTATTAGGAGGTTATTATATTCCTAAATATGACTCTTTTTCAAGTTATCTTAATAGAGTAGTTTATAGAGCTGGATTTAGATATGAAAATACAGGTTTAGTTATAAAGGATAAAGAAATTGATGATTATGGCATGAATTTTGGTTTAGGTTTACCACTAGGATTTTCAAAAATAGATATAGGTTTCGAAATTGGAGTAAGAGGAACTACATATTATAACTTAGTAAGAGAAAACTATTTTAACCTAAGTGTAGGTTTATCACTAAGCGACAAATGGTTTAAAAAACGTAAAATAGATTAATAAATTTTTAGAATTAGGATATAATGAAAACTAAATTATCTTTATTATTTGTATCAGCTTTAGGTTTTTTTGTAAATGCACAAAATAACGATGCTTGTACTGAAACTTTAAGTTTAATGGCATCTTCGGTAAAAGCGAAAGATCCAGCAGGATATGATTTCTTAACAACATTAAGAAAAGATTGCCCGTCTTTTGATAAAAGAGTGTATTCTTACGGAGAATTTGCAATCAAACAAAAAATTGACAATGCGGCTGATGAAGTGGAAAAAGAAAAGTATGTACGCGATTTGATGAGTTTCTATGATGAGAATTTTAAATATTTTCCAGAAACAAGTGGAAGTGTAGATATGAAGAAAGGATTAACATTGTTTAATTACAATGTTGGTACTAAAGATGAAATATATGCTTTCTTAGATAAAGCTTTTACAAATGACAAAGCTAATTTTGATTCAACAAGAGCATTATATGCTTATTTCGAAATCTTTGTTAAAGATTATGAAGCTGGAAACAAAGGAATCGCATTACAACAAGTATTTGATAAATATGATGATATTTTAGAGAAATTATCAATTCAAGAAAAGGAATATTCAGATGCAAAAGATGTTTTAATTGCAAAAGAAGAAGCAAATGAAACATTAGATACTAGAGAAGCTAAGGCAAAAGCACGATATGAAGCAAACTTAGAAGATATTGTAACTGTAACATCAAGTATGGATGCTATTATTGTTCAATTATCATCATGTGATAAATTAATTCCTTTTTATCAAAAATCATTTGAAGAAAATAAAGGGAACAAATTATGGTTACAAAGAGCAGCAGATCGTTTAGAAGCTAAAGAATGTGATAGTGATCCATTATTCTCTAAAATATCAGAGGCGCTTTATAAATTAGATCCTAGTGCAGATGCAGCATATAAATTGGGAGTTGTAGAATATCAAAAGAAAAATATTTCTAAAGCGATGGAATATTTTAACCAAGCAGCAAGTTTGTATACTGACAACACTAAGAAAGCAAATGTATACATGAAAATGGCTTCTATTTACACAAAATCAAGTAAAAGCCAAGCTCGTACTTATGCTAGAAAAGCACTTCAAGTTAAACCATCTTATGGTAAAGCATATTTGTTAATTGCACAATTATATGCGAGTAGTTTAAATGACTGTGGAGGAGATCAATTTGAAAGAAGAGCTATGTATTGGTTGGCAGCACAATATTGTGATAAAGCAGCATCAGTAGATTCTTCTTTAAAAGCATCAGCAAGTAGTAGAGCGGCAGGATATAGAGCTGCAGCACCTTCAAAATCTGAGATTTTCAGCAACCCTAAAGGGAATATGTCTGGTAAAAGAATTTCATTTAATTGTTGGGTAGGAGAAAGCGTAATCGTTCCTACTTTGTAATACGAATATGAAAAAAACTAGAAATAGAATATTTAATATAGTCACAGTAAGTATTATTGTGGCTATATTTTTTTCATGTGAAGGTTCATTAAAAGATGTGCAAAAATTTAATCGCTCTTCCTTTTTGCCTTCAGGAGAAGCAGATTCTATTAATTTGAAATACACAGATTCAGGAAAAATAAAATCTATACTTAGAAGTAAAAGAATGTTAGACTATAGTAATATAGAGAACGCTTTTACAGAATTTCCAGAAGGAGTTGTAGTTACGATGTTTGATGACAAAGGTAAAACAACTATCATAGAATCGAATTATGCAATCTCATATAAAAAAACAGAGATTATCGATTTGCAAGGAGATGTTACAATAACATCTAGTGATGGAAAAAAACTAGAAACTTCACAGTTATATTTCGATCAAAAAAATGAATGGTTCTTTACAGAGAAGCATTTTAAATACACAGATAATGAAGGAGGATTTCTTCAAGGTCCAGGCGTAGATTTTAGTAAAGATTTTAAAATCTTTAATATGCAAACCAGTAGTGGTGAGATCAATAGTGCAGAATAAAACAATTTCTTTTTTGTCAATAAATTTCCTTATTTTTGATGAAAATTTGATAAAATGAATTATTTAAAATTTATACAATATTTCTATTTAGCTTTTGGTGTTTTCTTTTTGTACGATGCTTTTACAAAGTATCAAAACAATGAGAATTATATTATGAGTATTGCAATTGCAGTAGTAGCAATAGGAATGTTTTTCTTTAGGAGACATTTTTATAATAAGCATAAAAATCGTCAATAATCTATGGAAATAGCTATAATAGTTATTTGTTTACTGCTTTCTGCTTTTTTCTCTGGAATGGAGATAGCCTACGTTTCATCAAACAAGGTGTATTTGTCAATAGAAAAAAAGCAACACAATTTTAACGCAAGAATCTTATCTAAGCTAACAGAAAAACCATCTCAATTTATTACCTCTATGTTAGTAGGTAATAATGTAGTGTTAGTGGTATATGGTATATATTCGGGTGATTTGTTGATGAATTGGATAACATCATTTAGCTATACTTTTTCACCATTTATAAACCTTTTACTTCAGACATTGCTTTCAACTGCAATAATTTTAATGACAGCAGAGTTTTTGCCAAAAGTATTCTTTCAAATATATGCAAATTCGTTTGTTAAATTATTCGCAGCACCAGCTTATATTTTCTACCAATTATTTTTTTGGGTTTCTAAATTTATTATTTGGATTTCCGATTTTATATTGAAAAAATTTTTTAAAACAGATGGAGATCAGGTTCAAGATTACTTTAGTAAAGTAGAATTAGGAAATTATATTAGCGAACAAATGAGTAGTATTTCTGAAGATCATGAAATTGACTCCGAGATACAAATTTTTCAAAATGCATTAGAGTTTTCTGATTTGAAAGCACGAGATATCATGACACCGCGAACTGAAATTTCAGGAGTAGATATACTGGATTCTGTTTCAGAGTTAAAAGAACTTTTTATAAATACAGGATACTCTAAAATTATAGTATATCAAAATTCAATTGACGATATTTTGGGATATGTTCATTCATTTGAGCTGTTTAAAAAGCCAAAAACAATCAAATCAGTAATGATGCCTATTGAATATGTTCCAGAAACGATTTTTGTAAAAGACTTATTGGATATCTTGACAAAAAAGAGAAAAAGTATGGCGGTAATTCTTGATGAATATGGAGGAACTTCAGGAATTGTTACCGTTGAAGATATAATTGAAGAATTGTTTGGAGAAATAGAAGACGAACACGATTTAGATGAAGAACTAATCGATGAAAAAATAGAAGAAAATGTTTTTTTATTTTCAGGCAGACTCGATGTGGAGTTTATAAATCAAAAATATAACTTATCAATTCCAGAAAACGACTCGTACAGTACATTAGGAGGATATATTGTTCATAATACGAAAGAAATACCTCAAAATGAAGAAAAAATAAAGATAGAAAATTTTGAAATCACCATCCATTCTGCGTCAAATAAAAAGATTGAATTGGTTAGACTTTCAATTCTAGAAGAAAAACAATAAGAAAAAGACAAAAAATTAATATAAATTATAACTTTTCTATTTTATTATTAAATAGATAATTGTATTTTCGCCCACTGAATAAAATTAAATTAATATAAAATGGCAGTTTTATCTAAAATTAGACAACGTTCATTCTTTCTAATCGTAATCATTGCTTTGGCTTTGTTTTCATTCGTTTTAGCAGATGTTATTAAAAATGGGAGTTTTGGTTCGGACTCAAGTAATGTAGGATCTGTAGACGGGACAGATATTGTTGCTCAGCAATTCATGCAAAAAGTAGCTCAAGTTGAAAAACAATCTCAACAACAAGGGCAAAATATGAGTTCAACACAAGCTATGAATAGCGTGTGGGAACAAGAAGTAAGAAGTGTTTTAGTAGGAAAAGAAATAGAGAAAATAGGACTAGGTATTGGTAATGAGCAAGTTATCAATGTTGTTAAAACAAATCCATATTTTTCTCAAAATCCTCAATTTTTAAATGACGCAGGAAAATTTGATGAAAATAAATTCAAAGAATTTGTAAAATCAATTAAAAATGATCCAAATCAAGACCGTTGGGTACAATGGAAGCAATTTGAAGAGGATGTTGCAAAATCAGCTGTAGAACAATTATATTACAATATGATTAAAGGTGGTGTATACACTACTAAAGCAGAAGGTAAATTCAAACATGAATTAGATAATAAAAAAATAGATTTTGATTATGTTACTGTTGGTTTTTCAACTATAAATGACGATCAAGTTAAAGTTTCTGATGATGAAATCATGGCATACATGAAAAAAAATCCTAAGAAATACAAGTCAGATGATACAAGAACTATTGATTATGTTTTTATTGAAAACAAACCATCTGAACAAGATGAAAAAGATTTAGAAACTAAATTTTACGGATATGTGAATGGAGTTGCTAATGGAAAAGATTCAATTCCAAGCTTTAAAGATGTTAAAAATGAAAATGTAATAGCTTTTGTGAACAAAGAATCAGAAATTCCTTTTGACTCTACTTATGTTACTAAAAAAGATTTACCAATAGATTCTCAAGAACAATTGTTTAATTTGTCTACTGGAGAAGTTTTCGGACCTTATGTGAATAATGAATACCAATCATTATCTAGATTAATGGGAAGAAAATCTAACGCAAGTGCAAAAGCAAGTCATATTTTATTAGCATATGAAGGAGCGCAAAATTCAAGTGCAACAAGAACTAAAGAAGAAGCGCAAGCATTAGCAAATAGTTTAATGGCTCAAGCGAAATCAAATCCAGCTAATTTCGCAATGTTAGCATCTACAAACTCAGATGATCCAGGTTCAAAAAATAATGGTGGAGAATATGATAATATCACACCAGGTCAAATGGTTCCTACTTTTAATGATTTTGTATTTAACAATCCAGTAGGAGCAATAGGGGTTGTAGAAACAGATTATGGATTTCACGTAATTAAAGTTTCAGCAAAATATGATGCAGTACAATTAGCGACAATTTCTCAAAAAATTGAACCGTCAAGCACTACAATTGATGCAATATATAATAAGGCAAGTAAATTTGAAGCAGATGCTAATGAGAAAAGCTTTGAAGAAGTGGCTAAAGCATCAAAATTGACAATAGTTCCAGCTTCTAATATTAAGCCATCAGATGAGTTTATTCAAGGATTAGGAGCGCAAAGAGAGATAGTTCGTTGGTCATTTAATGAAGATACAGAAATTGGTACTATTAAGCGTTTTGAAACACCAAAAGGATATGTAATTGCGACATTAAAAAGCAAAAATGATTCAGGATTACTTGCTATGGATGTTGCAAAAGAATCTGTAGGAGTAATATTAAGAAACGAAAAGAAAGCTGAATTAATCAAGAAAAAAATGTCAGGTTCTTCATTAGAAGATGTGGCTAAAGTTTCAGGAGGATCAGTTCTTTCGGCTACTAATGTTTCATTAGGAACTCCAGTAATTCAAAATGTTGGTTCAGAATCAAAAGTAGTAGGTACGGCATTTAGCTTAGCAGAAGGAAAAACTTCAAAATTGATTGTAGGGAATACAGGAGTTTTTATGGTAAAAGCTAAGAAAGTTGTAGCGGCTCCTGCTGTAGATAATTTTACTTCCTTTATCACTCAAGAGAAATCTCAGCAAGCGTCATCTTCACAAATTAGAGCATATCAGGCTATTAAAGAGAAATCAAAAATTAAAGATAATAGAGCTAATTTTTAATTAGAGATTTATAAAATAAAAAAATCCGATGTGAAATTTCACATCGGATTTTTTTATTTTAATTATATACTTTTAAGGTTCTGGAGTTAACTACTTGTACTCTGTATTGTTTCATTGGATATTCTTTTCCAGGTGCTTGGCCAGTGAAGAAACTATATTCCGTGTCGTCACATGAACAAAGTGCCTTAATTCCGTTTATTGTCATGGTTGAGCAATTGCTTAAAGGTTGATTCGGACAAGCGGCATCAAAAGCCACATAATTTCCGCCACCAGCATTAAAAACGAAAATACCTCTAATACCTGCTAACCCATTATTTACGTAAACAGCATTAGTGTCATACAGTAATTGATTGTATTGAGGTAAATTAAGGTTTAGTGTAACGTCTACTGGGTAATTAGGTAAATATGGGTTGTTGTTGTTCACTCGGTCATCTTTGCTACAACCTAGCGATACACCTAATAATATAAAAAATATGATACTTTTTTTCATTTTAATGGAATAAATTTAATATATCAAAATTAATTTATTTAAATTTGACTAACTATAAATATAGCAAAAAATAATTTTAAAATAATAATTACTACCTTTGTAGAAAGGAATCCCATTTCGATGGGATTCTTTCTATTTATATAAATAATGAACTTATGAGTACAGTATCTTATTACACAGCAGAAGGGTTAAAGAAACTTAGAGACGAAGTGGATCATTTAAAAAGTATTGAAAGACCAAAAGCATCACAAGCTATTGCAGAAGCAAGAGATAAGGGTGATCTGTCTGAAAATGCCGAATATGATGCAGCAAAAGAAGCGCAAGGATTACTTGAAATGAGAATTTCTAAAATGGAAGAACTTTTAGCAAATGCTCGTTTAATAGATGAATCACAATTAGATCTTTCTAAAGCACTTGTTCTATCTACAGTTAAAATAAAAAATAAGACTAATGGAATGGAAATGACATATACATTAGTTGCTGAAAGTGAAGCAGATTTAAAAACAGGCAAGATTTCAGTTACTTCTCCAATAGGAAAAGGATTATTAGGAAAGAAAGTAGGTGAAATAGCTGAAATTAATGTGCCAAATGGGACATTACAGTTTGAAATTATAGAAATTACAAGAAATTAATAATATGGCTTCTATTTTTACTAAAATTGTAAACGGTGAAATACCTTGTTATAAAATTGCAGAAGATGAAAATTTTCTTGCTTTTTTAGATGTTAATCCAAATGCTAAAGGACACACATTGTGTATTCCAAAGCAAGAAATCAATAAAATTTTTGACATGGAGGAGGAACTTTATCTAGGATTAATGTCATTCTCTAGAAAAATTGCAAAAGCATTAGAAAAAACAATTGAATGTAAGAGAATAGGAGTTGCAGTAGTTGGTTTAGAAGTTCCACATGTACATGTACACCTTATTCCGCTACAAGATATGGATGATATGCGTTTTCAGAGAAAAGTAAAACTTGAGAAAAGCGAATTTGAAGATTTAGCGAAAAAAATTCAAGAAAAAATATAAATAAAAATCCTACAATTGTAGGATTTTTTTATTTTATATAAAGAGATATTAAAAAATATAGCATACAAAAAATCCTGCAATTGCAGGATTTAATCTTTCTAGGTAACCAAAAAATAATAGTATATTAGTCTTCGATAACTACTACTTGAGCAGCTACTTTACCTTTTCTTCCTTCTTCTTCTTCGTAATTTACTCTTTCTCCTTGAGTTAATGACTCAACTCTCATTCCACTAGCGTGTACGAAAATATCTTTTCCTGTTTCTTCATCAGTGATGAAACCGTAACCTTTTTCTTCATTGAAGAATTTAACTGTGCCTGTTCGCATTTTGTAATATAAAATAATTAATAATATTCAAAGATATACTTATTTGTGAAACAAACACCTTTTTGAGTAAAAAAATTATTGATTTTCAGACTTTTCCTTTTTTTGATTGGTGTTTTTTAATACATAATCTTTAATATTTTTGTTACGATATCGATGATAAATGAATAAAGGCATTAATACTAAAGATAAGATTAGTACACCAATTCCAATCCATTTATCTCCATCACTATTTCCTGAATTTTTAAGAAAATAGCCATATCCTACAAGGGCAAAAAAGGATAGAAGTAATAATCGAAGTATGTATTTCATTTTTTAGTTATATTAAAAAGGACTCTAAAAAGAGTCCTAATAAGATTTATTTTAATTTAATATGTAATTCTTCTAATTGTTTATCATCAATTTTTGCAGGAGCATCAATCATAACATCTCTTCCAGAATTATTTTTTGGGAAAGCAATAAAATCGCGTATTGTTTCTTGACCACCTAAAATAGAAACTAATCTATCTAAACCAAAAGCTAATCCACCATGAGGAGGAGCTCCAAATTCGAAAGCATTCATTAGGAAACCAAATTGTGCTTCTGCCTCTTCTTTACTAAAGCCTAATAAATCAAACATTCTAGATTGTAATTCTTTATCATGAATACGGATTGATCCACCACCTATTTCGTTTCCGTTTAAAACCATATCATAAGCATTTGCTCTTACTTTTCCTGGTTCTGTTTCTATTAATTTAATGTCTTCAGGTTTAGGAGAAGTAAAAGGATGATGCATAGCATGATAACGAGCACTTTCTTCATCCCATTCTAATAGTGGGAAATCGATAACCCATAATGGAGCAAATTCATCAGCTTTACGTAAGCCTAAGCGAGTCGCTAATTCCATACGTAATGCACTTAATTGACCTCTTGTTTTATTTGCTTCACCTGAAAGGACTAAAATTAAATCTCCAGCTTTTGCATTGGTTGCTTCAGCCCATTTTTTTAAGTCTTCTTGATCGTAAAATTTATCTACTGATGATTTGAAAGTTCCGTCTTCTTCGCATTTTACATAAACCATTCCTAATGCACCTACTTGCGGACGTTTTACCCATTCAATTAGAGCATCAATCTCTTTTCTGGAATAAGAAGCACATCCTGGAACAGCAATTCCAACTACTAATTCAGCAGCATTAAATACAGGGAATTCTTTATGTTTTGCAATTTCATTTAATTCACCAAATTTCATGTCAAAACGAATGTCTGGTTTGTCATTTCCGTATGTTTTCATTGCGTAATCATACGTGATTCTTGGGAATTTATCTACATTTATTCCTTTAATTTCTTTTAATAAATGGCGAGTTAATCCTTCAAACATATCTAAGATGTCTTCTTGCTCAACAAAAGCCATTTCACAATCTATTTGTGTAAATTCAGGTTGCCTATCTGCACGTAAATCTTCATCACGAAAACATTTTACAATTTGAAAATATTTATCCATTCCACCTACCATTAATAATTGTTTAAAAGTTTGTGGAGATTGTGGTAAAGCGTAAAATTGCCCTTCATTCATTCTACTTGGCACTACAAAATCTCTAGCACCTTCTGGAGTAGATTTAATTAAATAAGGAGTTTCAATTTCACAAAATCCTTTATCTGAAAGAAATTTGCGAACTTCCATACTTACTTTATGACGAAATAATAAATTATTTTTTACAGGATTCCTTCTGATATCTAAATAGCGATATTTCATTCTAATATCTTCTCCACCATCTGTTTCATCCTCAATTGTGAAAGGAGGAAGCATTGCTTCGTTTAGTATTGTAAGTTCTGAAACTAGAATTTCAATTTCTCCTGTTGGAATATTTTTATTTTTAGACTCGCGCTCAATTACTTTTCCTTTAACTTGAATAACAAATTCTCTACCAAGTGATTTTGCTTTTTCAAAAACAGACTTATCCGTTCTCTCTTCATCTAAGATTAATTGAGTAATTCCGTAACGATCACGTAGATCTATCCAAACCATAAAACCTTTATCACGAGATTTTTGTACCCAACCTGCTAATGTTACTTCCGTATTGATGTGTGAAGCATTTAATTCTCCACAAGTATGACTTCTATACATTTTCTTAAATTTTATGCAAAAGTAATAACAAATATTAATTTTATAGCTTAAATTTATTAGATTTGATTTTTATTTTTTAACTCAATTTAGGATTTATGAAAAAAGTATTAATGTTATTTTTATTTGCTGTTTTATCTACTTACGGACAAAATAGTACTGAATTTGTTTTGTTTCAAGGGAAAATTGCAAATCGAAATTCAGATTCAATTGTTTTATCTTCAGGTAGAAGCTTCAAAAAAACAATAAAACTGAATAAAAAAGGAGAATTTAAAGATAAAATTGAAATTCCTGCTACTGGTTTATTTCGATTTTTCGATGGAACTGAAGGAACGTTATTATTCTTAAAAAACGGGTATGATTTAAAGTTAGCAATGGATGCAAAGCAGTTTGACGAATCTATTGTTTATAAAGGAGAAGGAGCTAAAGAAAATAATTATTTAGCGCAAAAAGCATTGTTGGATGAAGTTTTTCAGAATGATTTAGAAGCTCTTTTAGAAAAAGATGAAGCTATATTTGCTAACAGTTTAGAAAAGAAGAAAAGTGGAGATCTAGAAAAACTAGGTAATGCAGGAATAGATGAAGAACTAGCTAGTATTGTTAAATCAATTATTGAGCAAGAATCGGCTATGTTGACTCAATATTATAATCAAAAGAAAAAAGCGAATGAGATGAATGGTAAACCAAGTCCTTCGTTTAGTTTTGAAAATCATAAAGGAGGAATTACAAAATTAGAAGACTTTAAAGGGAAATATGTATATATAGATGTTTGGGCAACTTGGTGTGCACCTTGTAGAGCAGAAATTCCTTTTTTGAAAAAAATTGAAGAAGAATTTAAAGGAAAAAATATTGAGTTTGTAAGTATTTCTATTGATACTAAAAAGGATTATGAAAAATGGAAGAAATTTGTATCTGATAAAGAATTAGGAGGTGTTCAATTAGTTGCTGATAATGATTGGAACTCGGATTTTGTAAAAGCTTTTGGAATTAATGGAATTCCTAGATTTATATTAGTTGGCCCTGACGGGAATGTTGTATATTCTGATGCTCCAAGGCCTTCATCAGAAGGATTGTCAGCTAAATTAGAAGACCTTCTTAATTAATTTTTTTAAAAGAAAAGACATTAACCAATGCGTTTGCATTGGTTTTTTTATGATTCTTTTTCAATGTTACCAAATTGTTAAGTAAATGTTTTTTTAATGTAAAATATTTTGTTATATTTGTTATAGAATAATTTAACCTATTAAAAGACAGTCTTATGAAAAAGATAATAATTACAGGAGCTTTATTAATTTCGAGTTTTATTTTTGCTCAAAATGTTGAACCAAAATTTGAAGTAGTTGATAAAATGGTTAAAGCAACATATTATCATGATAATGGTCAGGTTAAACAAGAAGGTTTTTACTTAGATGGGAAATTACATGGAAAGTGGGTTTCTTATAATGATAAAGGAGTGAAAGAAACTATTGGAGAATATGATAAAGGAGATAAAGTAGGGAAATGGTTTTTTTGGAATGCAAATCAATTAAGTGAAGTAGACTTTTCTAACAGTAGAATTGTTGAAGTTAAGAAATGGTCTAGTGAGTCGCTAGTAAAAAATTAATATTATTTTTTGTATAAATAGTTAAAAAAAGAAGGATGGAAATTATTGCCATCCTTTTTTGTGTCATTATTTGATATAAAAAAACTACTTTAAATAGCTTACCTGAATAGTTGTTCCTTTACCTATTTCAGAAGCAATTACTTTTATTTTTCCGTTATGATATTCTTGTACAATTCTTTTAGTAAGTGAAAGTCCTAATCCCCAACCTCTTTTTTTGGTAGTAAATCCAGGTTCAAATATTTTTGTAAACTGATTTTTAGGTATTCCTTTTCCAGTATCTGATATTTTTATCTTTACAATATTGCCAGAATCTTCAATCATGATGTCTAACTTCCCTTTTCCTTTCATTGCATCAATTGCATTCTTAACAAGATTTTCAATAGTCCAACTATGTAATATAGAATTCATAGGAATAAGTATGGGATAATTTGGAGCAGAAAAGTTAAAAAGAACATGTTTTGATGTTCTGGATTTTAGATATTCAAAAGAATTTTTAGTTTCTTCTATGATATTTAGGTTTTCTAGAATAGGTTCACTACCTATCTTTGAAAATCTGTCAGTAATAGTTTGTAGTCGATTGATGTCTTTTTCTATTTCTTCAATAGTACTTTCTTCAACATTGTCTAATTTTAAAATTTCAAGCCAACCAATTAAAGATGATAAAGGAGTACCTATTTGATGAGCAGTTTCTTTTGCCATTCCAGCCCATAGTTTATTTTGAGTTGCCATTTTTGTGGCTCTATAAAAGTTATAAACAACTGCTCCAAAAAGAATAATAATTAAGATTAAGGCAATAGGGTAGTATTTTAGTTTGTTTAGTAAAGGAGAATTACCATAATATATTAAACGATAATTATCATCAGAAAGTGACATTTTGATAGGCTGGTTTTCTGATTTGATTTTTTCAAAAAGTTTCTTTAGTTTGATACTGTCTTTAGTAATTTCTTCCTCAATATTATTATGATTTAAGATAACTCCACTACCATTTGTTTCAATCATTGGATTAGAATTATTTGTACTTATAAGTTGAAAGGGTAAATCTACATCAGTAAATTCATTAGCATTTGCCAATGTTTTTTGAGCAGAAGCCCAAAGTTCCATTTTTGTACGTTCATCAGTTTTGAAAATTTGAAAAAAGGTATATGTATTCCAAAGTATAACAATTACAATGAGAAAAGAAGCTAATATAATAAACCAACGAGTTAATTCTCGCTTTTCAGAAAATCGCATAAAAAATATTTGTTAGTAAAAGTACTGAAAAAGTAACGAATCATTAACGTACAAAACGTTGCTTTTACATATATATTTTATTTTTTAAAGTAAAAGATAAAGATTTTATATAAATAGCTTTTCAATTTGGCACCATATTAAAATTGTGTAATTTTGTAAAAATCTTTTCAAAATGATATCAATAAATCCGAAAGAAATTTCATCTGCAAAATTACAAGGCTATTTACAAGGTGCTGTTGCTCCAAGACCAATTGCTTTTGCAAGTACAATAGATGAAAATGGAATTCCTAATTTATCACCATTTAGTTTCTTTAATGTTTTTAGTTCAAATCCTCCAATCTTGATTTTTTCTCCAGCAAGAAGAGTAAGAGATAATTCGATAAAACATACTTTAATAAATTCAAAGAAGACAAAAGAAGTTGTTATTAATGTTGTGAATTATGATATTGTACAACAAATGTCTTTATCAAGTACAGAATATCCAGATGGTGTAAATGAATTTTTGAAATCAGGTTTAACAATGATAAAATCAGATGTAGTAAAACCATTTAGAGTAGCAGAAAGTCCTGTTCAATTTGAATGTGTTGTGAATGAGGTTATTGCATTGGGAGACCAAGGAGGAGCAGGGAATTTGATTATTTGTGAAGTAGTTAAAATTCATATAAATGAAGCGGTTTTAGATGAAAATGGAGCAATTGATCAGTATAAAGTAGATTTAGTTGCCAGAATGGGAGGGAATTGGTACAGTAGAGCAAATAAAGGAATGTTTGAAGTAGAAAAGCCAATATCAACACTAGGAATAGGAGTGGATAATGTACCAGATTTCATAAAAGAAAGTTCTGTTTTTGAGGGTAATGATTTAGGAAAATTGGGAAATATTGAAGCGATTCCATCTGAAGAAGAAATTACTATCTTTGCAAAAGATAATTTTGAGATAAAAGCAGTTTTGAGTTCAGATGACGAATTAAAGAAACATGAATTAGCAAAAAAATATTTAGATAATAATGAAGTTTTAAGTGCTTGGAAAGTACTTTTGGCGAACAAATAAATTTTAAAAATGGAAGTAACAGGTAGAGTAAAAGTAATTAATCCAGTACAACAAATAAGCGCAACGTTTAAGAAAAGAGAGATAGTTGTAACAACGGAAGAACAATATCCACAACATATAATGATTGAGTTCACACAGGATAAAACAGATTTATTAAATAATTATAATCCTGGAGAACAAGTAAAAGTATCGATTAATTTAAGAGGAAGAGAATGGGTTAATCCACAAGGAGAAACTAAATATTTTAATTCAATACAAGGTTGGAGAATTGAGAAAGTGCAAGCAGAAGCACCATCAAATCAAGTTCCTCCTATGCCAGCTGCTGATGCTTTTGAGCCAGCAACGAACTTCAATGAAGAAGAGCATGACGATTTACCTTTTTAAAAGAAAAATAGAGTAAAGAGCAAAGAATAAAGAAAGCCATTCTAATTTTAGAGTGGTTTTTGTGTACTTATTCTTTTCTCTTTTTTCTCTCATCTATATTATATAAGAATGTATTTTCTAACAAAAGAACTTTATTTTCCGCCTGTTGATGAGGCAACGCCTGATGGTGTTTTAGCTGTTGGAGGTGATTTATCTATAGAAAGATTACAACTAGCTTATAAAAGTGGAATTTTTCCATGGTTTGAAGATGATGAGCCTATTCTTTGGTGGTCACCACCTGAAAGAATGGTTTTGTTTTTTGAAGACTTAAAAGTGTCTAAGAGTATGAGAAATGTACTCAATCAAAATAAGTTTAAGGTAACATTTAATACAGCTTTTAGAGATGTAATTACTAATTGTAAAAAAGTCATTAGAAAAGATCAACCAGGAACTTGGATTACTAATGAGATGGTGGAAGCTTATTGTAAATTACATGAAATAGGTATTGCAAAAAGTATTGAAGTTTGGCAAGAGGATGAATTAGTTGGAGGTTTATATGGAATAGATTTAGGTCATGTTTTTTGTGGAGAAAGCATGTTTTCCAAAGTCTCCAATGCTAGTAAAATAGCTTTTATTTATTTGGTAAAGCATTTAGAAAAAAATAACTATAGAATTTTAGATTGCCAAGTTTATAATGATCACTTAGCCTCTTTAGGTTGTGTGGAAATTGATAGGGAAGACTTCATGATGGTGTTGAATTACCCTAAAACTTCAACTTAATAAAACTCCATTCTAAAGTATTGAAAATAATCAGTTCATTGGTTAAACAAGGTAAATTAGTAATAATTTTTAAGGTTTCGTGAGCCATCATAGTACCAATAATTCCGGGTAATGTGCCTAAAACACCATTTAAACTGCAATTCGGGACATCCTCGGGATTGGGTGGTTCTGGAAATAAGTCGCGAAGGTTTTTACTGCCTTTATTATTGAAAACAGCAATTTGTCCTTCAAATTTTAAAATACTTCCATAAATTAAAGGTTTGCCCAATTTCAAACAGGTATCGTTAACTAAATAACGAGTGGCAAAATTATCGCAACCATCAACAATTACGTCAAATTGAGAAAGTATGCTTTCGCAATTAGCAGTAGTTATTTTTTCTTCGAAAGGAATGTAATTAACAGCAGGATTTAGATTTTTTAACACTTCTGTAGCTGTAGTTACTTTTGGTAATTCGATGTGGTTTTCAGTATATAAAATTTGTCGGTGTAAATTAGATAATTCTACTTGGTCAAAATCAACAATACCAACTATTCCCACACCAGAGCTAGCCAAATATTGAAGAATTGGACAACCTAAACCACCAGCACCAATTACTAAAACTTTAGCATTTTTTATTTTTTCTTGTCCTTCGTTACCAATTTCAGGGAGTAACATTGGTTTTGTATATCGTAAGTAATCTTGAATACTAAGCATTTTTCACTCTCAATTTATAAGTTCTTTTATATAGCAATTTTTAAGACTTTAGATTTTAGGATTTTGTACTTTATTACTAAATGTTTTGTCCCAATCTTTCCAAACGGGCTCGTAACCTTTTTCACGGATAATGGTTGCTATTTCAACAGCCGAACGGTCATCACTCGTTTCAAATTGTTCTAAAGATTGTTTGTCAACACTATAGCCACCAGGATTTGTTTTAGATCCTGCACTCATTGTTGTAGTACCAATAGGAATGATATTGTCTCTGAATTTTTCGTTTTCTCGTGTTGAAATAGAAATCTCTAAATCGGGATTCCAAATACGGTAGGCACAGATTAATTGTGTTAAATCCTTGTCATCCATAATAAAGTTGGGTTCAATGATTCCCTCTGCAGGACGAAGTCTTGGAAAAGAAACCGAATATTTACTTTGCCAATATGTTTTTTGTAAATAATCAATATGTAGAGCATTGAAAAAACTATCAGTTCTCCAGTTTTCTAAACCTAATAAAACTCCTAATCCAATTTTGTGAATACCTGCTTTTCCAATTCTATCGGGTGTTTCTAAGCGATATTCGAAGTTTGATTTTTTTCCTTTAGGATGGTATTTTTTATATACTTCTTTATGATATGTTTCTTGATATACTAAAACGGTATGAACACCAGCTTCATGCAAAGCCAAATATTCTTCTTCATCGAGTGGTTGTACTTCGACTGAAATATTAGCAAAATGTTTTTGAATTTGTTGAATCGCATTCAAAAAATAATGAATATTTACGGTATAGTTGGCTTCACCAGTAACTAATAGAATATGATCGAAACCAGCCTCTTTTAATACTGAAACTTCTTCTTTTATCTCGCTATCATTTAAGGTTTTTCGTTTGATTTTATTGTCTAGACTAAAACCGCAATAGGTGCAAATGTTCTGACATTCATTACTCAAATACATAGGAGCATACATTTGAATGGTTTTTCCAAAGCGTTGTTTAGTAAGGACATGACTTTTTTGAGCCATTACCTCCAAATAGTTTTGCGCAATAGGAGAGATAAAGTTTAAAAAATCATCAACAGTGCATTTGTTTTTGGAAAGACTTTGTTCAACTTCTTTAGCAGTAACTGAATAGATCTTTTTTTGAATGGAATCCCAATCGTATTTTTTGAATATTTCGTTGAATGTGTTCATATTGTATTGTTGATAATAGGAGACTAATTACTTTTTACTAATCACTAAGGACTCTATTCATTCAAAAAAGCCGTCAACGGACTCGATGCTTGTGCAAAATTAGAAACTGAACCCAATTGTGCTTTATACGCTTTTCGTCCAGCAATAACAGCTTCTTTAAAAGCTTCCGCCATTAATTTTGGATTCTGAGCCACAGCAATTGCAGTATTTACTAAAACAGCATCTGCACCAATTTCCATGGCTTTTGCTGCATCAGAAGGAGCTCCAATTCCAGCATCAACGATGACAGGAACATTACTTTGTTCAATAATAATTTCTAAAAAATCAATTGTTTTTAATCCTTTATTGCTTCCTATGGGAGAGCCTAATGGCATTACGGCTGCTGTGCCAACTTCTTCTAAACGTTTACATAAAACAGGGTCAGCATGAATATAAGGCAATACAATGAAGCCTAGTTTGGCTAATTCTTCCGTTGCTTTTAGGGTTTCAATAGGATCAGGTAATAAATATTTTGGGTCTGGATGAATTTCTAATTTCAAGAAGTTGGTTTCAAAAGCTTCTCTTGCTAATTGAGCGGCAAAAACAGCTTCTTTAGCATTTCTTGCACCAGAAGTATTGGGTAATAAATTGATATTCGGGTGTTTTAAATGCGAAAGAATAGTATCTGTTTCTGTTTCAAAATCCACACGTTTTAGAGCTACGGTTACCAATTCACTTTCGGAAGCTAAAATAGCTTCTTCCATTTGTTGATTAGAACCGAATTTTCCCGTTCCTAAAAACAAACGGGAACTGAATGTTGTATCTGAAATTTTAAATGTTGACATATAATTTTTCGTTGAGTGTTGTTATTACTGTTGGGTTTTGAGTTAATAGACTTGAAACGGCAATACCATGAATGCCTGTTTCTATAAGTAAAGTGATGTCTTCTAATTGAATGCCACCAATTGCAATAAGTGGTGTTGAGATATTATTCTTTTTCATTTGGTTTAGAATAGTTTGGTAGCCTTCTAAACCTAAAATGGGACTTAATTTTTCTTTAGTAGTAGTAAAACGAAAAGGACCAAGACCTATATAGTCGCATTCTTCATTAACTCTTTGCAAAACGTGTTCAAAAGTATTTGCTGTTCCACCTATGATTTTTTGGCTACCTAAAATAATACGAGCTTCTTTAATTGACATATCATCTAAACCTAGATGAACACCATCTGCATTTACTTGAGAAGCTAAATCTACTTTGTCGTTAATAATTAAAGTAGCTTTGTACTGTTCGCAAAGGTGTTTGGTTCTTTCAGCAACAGTTAAAACTTCCTTTGTGTTTCCGTTTTTAAAACGCAATTGAACCCAGTTGCAACCACTATCTAATGTTTGTTGAATATTATTCAATTGTTCGTCAATTGTATTTCCTTGTGAGATATAGTGTAATTTACTAATCATAATGATATCCTAATAAAGTATTGTTGGAATTAAGAAATTTTTCGATGTACATCTTAGCTTTTTTACAAGAAGGTTTAATATCAAAACCTAAAGCCAAGTTTGCTGTTATAGCGGAAGATAAAACACAACCTGAACCGTGTTTGCTAAAGATATTTTTAGTTTCTGGTAAAAGTGTAAATATCTCATCTTTCAAAAATAAGAAATCGGTTCCCAATGCTTCCGAATTGTGTCCGCCTTTTAAGAGAATTGCACAATGTTGAGAAATATTTTTTGCAATGGTTTCTGCATTGATTCCTTTGGTAGACAATTGCAAAATTTCTTTATAATTGGGTGTAATTAAATCCATTTGATTTAAAATGGATTTTAATTTTATTTGATTTTCAATGTCCATAAAGTTAAAATCTGTACTGGATCTTAAAACGGTGTCCCAAATGATTTTTGTCTTTTGAGAAAGTTTTTTTATTTGGAAAACAATTTGTTCTAAATACTCCAAAGTAGGAACAATCCCAATTTTTACGGCTTTAATTTCGTATTTATTAAAAAGAATAGTCATCGATTCAAGTACAAAATCAATTGTTATCCATTCCATTTTTATGAATTCATTTTCTGTTTGAATGGTGTTTCCTGTTATAATTGCAAAACCATAAACCTGATGTTGCTCGAATGTTTTTACATCGGTTAAAACACCAGCTCCACCAGAAGGATCAAAACCAGCAATGCTTAAAACGATTGGGCGATTGTTTGACATTTTTTAAAGTTTTCTATTGGGTTTTTGGTATTCCAAATGGCTCCAAGCAAAGCATAATCATCAAAATCATTATGCAATACTTCTTCAATATTTTCAACTGAAATTCCTCCTAAAGCAATCAATTTTGTATGATGATTGGTTCGTTTCTTTATTTCTTCAAAAGCATTTTTCGTTGGGACATAATTCTGTTTTGAAATACTTGAATAAATCGGACTTAAAAAGGCATAATTATAAACATTGGGTAAACCATTAAAATCTTCTATTGAATGTACCGAAGTAGATAGAAACCTGACAGATTTTTGAAACTTGTCAGGTATTTTGTTTAATCTATCTTTTTCTGTAAAATGAACTTTTTTGATCTGAAATTCTTCAGTTAACTCATGATGTTGATGCAAAACCAATTTTGAATAATAATTCGAATGTATTGCTAGCAAAAAAGAACGTAATTTTTCTATTGAATAATTTGGTTTTCGAATATGAAACAACTCCATACCTTCTTCAAAAAGAGAATTTATGATGCTTACTTCATTCACTATTTCCGTTGGATTTGAAATTACTATCATGATTTTTCTTTTATGAAATCTAAGTTCTCGATACATTTTTTATTCCGTTTCTCTCCATAAAAAACACTCGAATTGACGATTTCTACAAATAAATTTCTTTTCCGTTTTCGATAAATTCTTCCGACATGGCTTTCATGCCTTCTTCTGCAGCAGCAGAATCTCTAATTTCTTGAGAAATTTTCATTGAACAGAATTTTGGACCACACATCGAACAGAAGTGCGCTACTTTAGCACCATCTGCGGGAAGTGTTTCATCATGAAACTCTCTTGCAGTATCTGGATCAAGAGCCAAGTTGAATTGGTCTTCCCATCGAAACTCAAAACGGGCTTTACTTAAAGCGTTATCACGATATTGTGCTCCTGGATGACCTTTGGCTAAATCAGCAGCATGAGCTGAAATTTTATAGGTTATAACTCCATCTTTAACATCTTTTTTATTAGGTAAGCCTAAATGTTCTTTTGGTGTTACATAACAAAGCATCGCACAGCCATACCAACCAATCATGGCTGCTCCAATCGCAGAAGTAATGTGGTCGTAACCTGGAGCAATATCTGTTGTCAAAGGCCCTAAAGTATAAAATGGAGCTTCTGAACAATGTTCTAATTGTTTGTCCATGTTTTCTTTAATCATGTGCATAGGTACGTGACCAGGACCTTCAATAAAGACTTGTACATCGTGTTTCCAAGCAATTTTTGTCAATTCTCCTAAAGTTTCTAATTCAGCAAATTGTGCAGCATCGTTAGCATCGGCAATAGAACCCGGACGCAAACCATCTCCAAGAGAAAAAGCCACATCATATTGCTTCATGATTTCGCAAATTTCTTCGAAATGAGTGTATAAGAAGTTTTCTTTATGATGAAATAAGCACCATTTTGCCATAATTGAACCGCCACGAGATACAATTCCTGTTACACGATTAGCGGTTAAATGTATATATCTCAAAAGGACACCGGCATGAATAGTGAAGTATGAAACTCCTTGTTCTGATTGTTCAATTAAAGTATCTCTGAAAATTTCCCAAGTTAAATCTTCTGCAACTCCTTTTACCTTTTCTAAAGCTTGGTAAATAGGAACAGTTCCAATAGGAACAGGAGAATTACGAATAATCCATTCTCTAGTTTCGTGAATGTTTTTTCCTGTTGATAAATCCATAATAGTATCTGCTCCCCAACGACAAGCCCAAACGGCTTTTTCAACTTCTTCTTCAATACTAGAAGTTACCGCACTGTTTCCAATATTTGCATTAATTTTTACCAAGAAGTTTCTACCAACAATCATGGGTTCGCTTTCAGGATGGTTGATGTTGTTTGGAATAATAGCACGACCTGCTGCTACTTCGCTACGAACAAATTCAGGTGTAATTTTGGTTTTTGGTGTATTGGCTCCAAAACTTTCTCCTGTATGTTGGCATTGCATGGCCTTGGTTTGATTCTCTAGTTGTTCAATACGTTGGTTTTCACGAATAGCAATATATTCCATTTCTGGTGTAATAATGCCTTGTTTCGCATAGTAAAGTTGTGTAACATTAGCTCCTTTTTTAGCACGCATTGGTTTATGTAAGTATTCAAAACGTAGATGGTCTAAATCAGGATTGTGTAAGCGTTCTTTTCCATATTTTGAAGAAATTTCAGTTAGTTCTTCTACATCATTGCGATCTAAAATCCATTGTTCTCTTAGGCGAGGAAGCCCTTTTCGAACATCAATTTCAATATTTGGATCAGTATATGCACCAGAAGTATCATAAACAGTAACTGGTGGGTTTTTTTCAACACCTCCTTTAGCTAATTTTGTATCTGACAATGTGATTTCTCTCATTGCTACTTTTATTGAATGAATTTCCCCATCTATGTATACTTTTTTTGAATTAGGGAATGGTTGTCTGGAAATTTGTTCTTCGTTAGTCATCTTGTTATGGATTTGGTAATGTTTTTTAGGTAAATGAGGTACTATTAAATATTAACTATAGAAAATTATCCGCCTTGTGTAGCGGTAATAATTAAAATGTCATCGGAAGGAGAAAGAGAAAAAGTGTTCCATTGGTTTTTGGAAACCACAGTTTGATTTACAGCAACAGCAATCCCATTTTGTTTTGTGGGAAGTTCGAAATCGATAAGTTCTTGAATTGTAAGAGTGTTACAATCGAAAGTTTTGTGTTGGTTGTTGATTTTTAATTCCATTCCTTTTACTGAATTTAGTATATTATATAGTTATACTTTAGGAATGGCTATAATGGTACATGAGTGTACAATGAAGTCATCTTACTTTTCCCTACGCTAGTATGAACTAAATCAGGTTCAGAGGGTAAAATCTCAGCCTGTAAAATTACAGACACCCCTAAAGTGAATAACAAATGTAGTGAAATGAATTGAAAAATAATCTTAAAGTTAGAAAAATAACAAAAGTTGTAATCCGGTTACTTTTGATTTTTACTTTGTGGGTAAGGATTATAAATTTATGCTTCAGGGGTTTTATTAAATCAAAAGTGCAACAAGGCACCTTACTATAGTAACCCATACTAGTTACAAGTGTATTATAGTACTATGCTATAGTAACTCATTATAAATGTTTTATCCATAGGAATGTTCTTGTAGTTATTTCTAATTGTCAAGCGAATCCAATAAAGCTTATTTTTTCATAATTTTTTTAGTTGCAGTGCCCGCATCTGTTTTTACATACAAAAAGTATAGACCTTTTGATAGGCTAGACATATCTACTACATTTTTACCGTTTATTAGCTCTCCTTTTTGAATTACTTGTCCGTTTATAGTTATTAATTCGTAAGTAGCGTAAGTAGTAAGATTTACATTAATGCTAGAAGTTGTTGGATTGGGATAAATATCTGTTTCAGAAAGGATAAAATCTTCATTATCTAAAACATTATTTAAATCGTATATCTGCGTCCAATTTCCAGCATTATCTTCTAGGAATAAATATACATCAAAAGATGAATTTGTAGGTAAAGAAGAAACAATATTATTGACATTTCCATTTTGGACATTCATTAAGAAATTACCATTTGCAATTGCTCCAGTTCCATTAAGGATGTCATTGTGGGTTACTGTTCCTGCGTTGTTTCCTGGGAAAATAGCATAGTGAATTGTTCCTGTTTCTGGACCATTAACAATCAAAGTAAGCGCTGTAGGTGTCACATTTTCCGTTTGTGGATATTCAATATTTAAAGGCATCGCATAATGGTCTCCTCCAAAAATAACATAAGATTTCCCTATTTGTGTGGTTGGTGTATATGGACTACCTACAACAAAATCCGATATTCCATCTCCATTAATATCACCATTACCGCTAACAGGACGAGCTATATTGGTTGGGTTTAAACCTTCTATAATGAAACCATTTACTCCATTTAGCGTTGTCTCGTTTATTGGATTTGGAAAACCGCTAGTACTTCCAAAAACAATATATGCACGACCACTACTTCCATATACTGAAATGAAATCATCAATACCGTCCATATTTATGTCTCCTATTCCAGCAGATGTTAATTGTCCAGGAAGTGTAAATCCGTCTGTCCCGTTTAAACTACTTAAAGGAAAATGGGCAGGAAAAGGATCAGTACTTCCGTATATCGCATTTGTTTCTGAGAAAAAATCATCAATACCATCATTGTTAATATCACCTAAAGTACCTACAAAGGTTAAAAAGTTTCCTCCATTGTTATCAATACTGAATCCATCAGTTCCGTCTAAAGTTGTTAAATCCACCAAAGGAGAAAATGGTGTTCCTTTTCCAAAAAGTAAATAGCTAATAGCTGGGTTAGTTGAATCCCAATTTCCAATAAGAATATCTTTGAATCCATCATTATTTATGTCGCCTGCTCCTCCAACTTTGTAAGATGGTCTTGAGCCAGGAAAACTACTGGTTTTAAAACCTTTTGTGCCATCTAACCAAGAGGCATCAATTGATGTTGGAAAATTGCTTGAACGACCAAAAATAATCCATGCCTGTCCTGACCAATGTGGAGTGCCAATAATAAAATCGTTAATTCCATCACCGTTAACGTCACCTAAACCAGTTATTTGATTACTTCCAGGTGTATCAATTAAAAAGCCATTAGTGCCATTGATATCGTTGATTGTTATTAATGCTGGAAAAGAAGTTGTCCCATAAATGACGATTTCATCTGGAGAGGTACTGCTAGATCCGATGATTAAATCATCAATTCCGTCTCCATTAATATCGCCAGGTCCTGTTATTGTTGCTCCTCGTCTTTCATCATAAGCTATACCGTCTACAGTAAAACCATTGGATCCGTCTAAAGTAGATAAGTCAAACGGACTAGGGTAAGGAACACTAGATCCAAAAATAATATACGCTGCACCTGCATATTGTAAGCCACTTGCTGTTGCAGTTCCAGAACCAAATGCAATATCTTCTAGCCCATCGTTGTTAATGTCTCCTATAAACTGACTTTCTGCACCAAATTGTAAATTTGTTGAGAGTCCAGAAACTTCAAATCCATTACTACCGTTTAAAGTACTAAGATCAAATGTTGTTGGATACAGTTGATTTTGTGCTAGTATTTCATAGTTATGACAGTAAATGCAATATAGGAATGCAATAAAAGCATATTGTATCTTTTTTAATAGGTTGATTTTTAAGCTTTTCATGATAAATTAATGTTTTTTATTAAAAAGCAAATTTAATTCATCGATAAAAGGTTCACATCACTATAAATGATGATATTTCCTGATTTGGAAAAAATAGTATTTTCTATTATGTCATCTTTATAAAAGGCATTTTTTCTTTATGAAAATTTCGGCAATGTTCTCACATACAATTCTTCTACTTTTTTTCTTGCCCAATCCGTTTTTCGTAGAAAAGTTAAGCTTGATTTTACAGAAGGATTTTCAGTAAAACATTTAATATTGATTAATTCTCCTAAAGTATCAAAACCATAGAAATCGACTAATTGCTCTACAATTGCTTTTAAAGTTTTACCGTGTAATGGATCGTTACTCATTTTTTGTTTTTTTATTTTTAAATTCAAAACTATACTCTTGTAAAACAATCTTCAACATGGTCATTTACCATTCCAGTAGCTTGCATGTGAGCGTACATAACAGTTGATCCAACAAATTTAAACCCTCGTTTTTTTAAATCTTTACTTATTGCGTCTGAAATAGAAGTTGTTGCTGGAACATCTTTTAAGGTCTTCGGTTTGTTGTCAATAGGTTTTCCATTAACAAAATTCCAAATGTATTTTGAAAAACTACCAAATTCTTCTTGTATTTTTATAAATGCTTGAGCATTTGTAACAGTGGCTCTAACTTTTAGTTTATTTCTAATGATACCTTCATTTTGAAGTAGTTCTTCTATTTTAGATTCATTATACTCTGAAACTTTTTTCAAATCAAAATTATCAAATGCTTTTCTGAAGTTTTCACGTTTAGCTAAAACAGTGTACCAACTTAAGCCAGCTTGAAAGGTTTCAAGGATTAAAAATTCAAATAGCGAAGGGTCATCATATACAGGTTTTCCCCATTCGTTATCATGATAATCTCTATATAAATCATCTTTTTCGCACCAAGCACATCTTATTTTAGTAGTCATCATATAAGTAATTTACATCTGTTTTTTTATTTCTTTTTTCAAAATTAACTCTTAAATGAGATTCATTTAGGCTTTTTTTGATTAAAATTTCAAGCGTTTCATTTAATTTTTCTTCATCTGTAATTTTTGAAGTATTAAAATAACGATATGTATATAATTCTACATTATTATCATTTATTAAGAAGGCAAGTGAACATAGTTTGTCTTCATAATTTTTAGGTTCTTTTTCTGTTATTTTGTAGAAGAAATATGCAATTTTATGATTGTTGTGTTGGACAATTCTTTTTTCTAAAAATATAATACTATCGTTTTTTGAAACACTATAAAAATTATTTAATGCATTGTTTGCTATTTCTTCTTGAGAGAGATTGAATGTTTTATTCTCCAATTGCATTAATAAGAAAGCTTTTTTCGGATCTGCTAGGATTTCTTTTCTATCAGTATCAGTTAATGTATTGTTTAAACTAGCTAATCTCATTATTTCAATATCAAGTGCTAGAATATTTAGCTTTTTCAACTTTGTAATGAAGGCATTTGTTTCATTATTTTTTTTAAAATGTTCAAGTAAGTTTAAATAATCAATTAGAACATCTACAGGTGCATATCTTTCTTCAGAGATATATTCATCATTCTCTTCATCATTATATTCAGTGTTTTCCAATTTCCAGCTTAAAACTCTTTTGTATTCTAATTTTGCATTTGTTAGAATCATTTTTCTAAAAGATTTTAATTTTGAAGCAGAAGCGTATTTGTATTCGATTAATTCATTACAGAAGTTTATAATAGGATCATTGTATTCTGGAATACTATAAAATTGGAATATTTTTGGGAATAATACTTTACTGTTTTCTTTATCATTTAGGAATAAATAAAATAAATTACGAATGTCATATTCATTATTACTAAGTGGTAAATCATATTCTAAAAGCGTCATTATTGTTTCATATCCTTTTTTTGATTTTTGGAAAACAAGAGACTTTAAAATATTTATTTGTGTTTCCGCTGCTATTTTTTCTTTTTTGTAATAATTTTCTAAGAATGGAATTACTCTTTCATCATCGACTGAACCTAGTTTTTCTAAAAGCTCGCTTTGAGCGTTGATTTCTGTAGCTTTGAAATTAAAATCATTCAAAAATTGAATCACTTTTGGGATATCATTTTTAGAAAATTTTAGTTCATCTGTAGAATTTAAAGCAGAATATCGAACAGTGTCTTTTTTACTATAAGCATCTGTAATATAGTCATCTATTTTGCTTCTAAAAACATTGTCTTTAGGCTTTTTAATGAAATTTAAATTTGAATAAACAGTTTCAATAAAAGGATCATCATTTTTGTATTTTTTTGGGACTAATGTTTGTAATACAATATAAGCATCTTTTCTAAACAAAATATTTGTTTTGATAGCTTGATTACTGCCTTCTTTACTGATTAAGTAATTGATAGAAGTTGTATTCTGTTCTTTGTTGCTAGTAGTACTTTCTTTTATAATGGTATATTCTTTTTCTTCTTTTTTAAACAAAACCTCATACCAATTACTTTTTTTAAATCCTTTTTTATTATTGATATTATAATTTAAAATGGAAGTGCTGCTTGAATAGTCATAGTCTTCGTCATAATAATCTTCATCTGATGGATTATAAAATGAAGTAAAATAATCTTTGAAATTTTTTTGTATAGTATCTAAGTTGGGATAACTATTATACTTGTGAAATTTATAATATTCTAAAGTTATTTTATTTCCATTTTCAGCATTAATGGAAATGTATTTGTTTTTAATGTTAAAAATATTTTTGTTTTCAATATTATTTTCTCCTATTCCATAAAATAGTTTTTCATTTTCTTTTTTTGGAATTTTAACGGAGAAATTATTGATAGTATCAGTATAAACTTCCATTTCATTATTATAAACGAATGGTTTTTTCTGAAATGAATTAAAAAATGCATTTTTGTCTTTCTCAGGAGCATTCACAGCACCTAATAAATAATACTTGTTTCCAAAAATATAAGATTGTAATGCTATTTCTTTGCCGTTTAATACTGAAATACTTTGAGTTTTATTATTTGCGGTTTTAGTAAATGTAGGTTTTATTTCATGTTGGATGTAAAATTCTTCTTGAATCTGTTTTTCTTCAAACTCATTATCTTCTAATAAATTTATAGTATTTAAATTACGTTCAGTTACAAAATAATAACTTTCTGTATCATTATTATAAGCTTGAATTTCAATGTTTTCAGGAGTTCTAGAATCTTCACCATAGGTGTTGAAATAAGAGGGAATGAAAACGCTAAATCCTCCTCTTTTTGGAGAATAATTTTCCCATTTATTTGAAAATGATTTTAATTTTATAGGATCGAAAAAGATGCTTGTGTATAGTTTTGCATAATTTTTTGCGCCAGTTAATGATACTGAAATAATTTCTAAAGGAGTGATGTAGAAATTAAAATGTTGACTATTTCCTGTTTTGGTTTCGTTGTCTATTTCAAATTTCGAATAGTTTTTTTCAACTGTGAAGTTTTTGGATAATATTGTTCCAGGAATATTCTCAAAGAATAAACTGTCTAATGATTTTGGGTTGTATTTCCCTTTTTTACTTAAAAAATCATTTAAGGGTTTACGAATAATTTTAATAACACCTCCATTTGTATAATCGGGAGATCCAATAATGTATTTATCATTTACAACATATTCGTTCATTGGAATAGAAATCATTCTATCAGAAGTAGTATATGTTTTTAAATTTGGTTTAGGAAAATTAGTTTCTATTGTTTTTTTTAGATTGTCTCCAATGTTTGAGCGTTCTGTACTAACAGGTTTAACAGTGTATCCTTCTTTCTCTAAAAGAGTAAGTACTCCTTCGTCTCCTGCCAAATGGGCTGCACCAATTGCTGCAAATAATGATTTCCCTTGCATAATTTCAATCATGCTATTTACCATTACTTTATTACGACTTATAATTAATACATCATGGGCTTTTGGAGATATCATTAATTTATATAATGTATCAAGAATTACAATGTTTTTTTCTCGATATGATTCTTTAAGAAATTCATTTAGCGGTTTGTTTTTTAAAAGCTTCATTAGAAGCGGTTTGTTTTCTTCTTTTGGTTTCGCTTCTTCCTCTGTTAATTTGTATATAGGAATTAAAGACGTTTTGGCATCTTCTAATCCCATTATTGTTTTGTTGTATTTTTTTCCAGTTTGAAAAATAAACATGTCTAAAACAGTATCTTCCTGATAGTCTGCATTATAGTTGTTGTTTCCTGAAATAATATTACTAAAATAAGACGAGTGTGTGTTAAATAAAGTTTTAACTTCATCTTTTGTTATAGGGTCTAAATAAAATTCGGTGTATAATTTATAAGCATTGTTGAGTTCTTTCGAAAACATTAAGTTTGTTAATTCTCCCCAAGTTTCAGGGTTGCTTTCATTTGCAACTACATCTACATTTAATAAGGCTTCAAAAAAGGCATCAGAAAGGTGGTATGAAATTTTATCATTAACATGCATTGTGCCATATACATACGATTTTTTTTCAGAACCATTTTTTGTAATTTCCCAAAGTAAATTGTTTTTTTGTTGAGAGAATAGAGATACAATTGATAGTGTTAAAAGAATAAATGTACTAAATATTTTTTTCAAGGGGAAATAGTGTTAAGAGTGTATTTCAAATATAAAACAAAAAAACCTTAATTTGAATTTTCAAATTAAGGTTTTTATAAAAAGTATAAGTATATACTAATTAAATTATCCTAAAGATACTCTTTTGAATCCTGTAACAGTTAAATTAGAATCTACTGATTTTACGTATGCAGCAACATTCATAGAACCATCTTTGATATAATCTTGATTTACTAAAGTGTTGTCTTTATAGAAACGTTGGATTTTTCCTTTAGAGATATTATCTAACATTGCTTCTGGTTTTCCTTCAGCACGTAATTGCTCTTTTGCAATTTCAATTTCTTTTTCAATGATTGCAGAATCAACACCAGCTTCATTTAAAGCGATTGGGTTCATTGCGGCAGCTTGCATAGCTACGTTTCTAGAAGCTTCTTCAGCTCCTTCTACGTTTGCAGATAATGAAGTTAAAACAGCAATTTTGTTTCCAGCGTGGATATAAGAACCAACAAATGCTCCTTCTAATCTTTCAAAAGAACCTATTTCGATTTTTTCTCCAATAACACCAGTTTGCTCAATTAATTTTTCAGAAACTGAAATTCCATTGAAATCAGAAGCTAATAATTCTTCTTTAGTAGCATAGTTTAATGCTTGGTTTGCTAAGTCAGTAGCTAATTTCACGAAAGATTCGTTTTTACCTACGAAGTCAGTTTCACAGTTTAATGTAATAGTTACACCAGCTGTTTTGTCTGCATTTACTACAGCAATTGCAGCTCCTTCTGTAGATTCTCTATCAGAACGATTTGCAGCTACTTTTTGTCCTTTTTTACGAAGGTTTTCAATAGCTAAATCAAAATTTCCATCTGCTTCAACTAAAGCTTTTTTGCAGTCCATCATACCAGCACCAGTAGCTGTTCTTAATTTGTTTACGTCTGCAGCAGTAATATTTGCCATAACTTTATCTTTTATTTTTTTAAATGTAAAAATTCCAAAATCCAAAAACCAAATTCCTATTTTAAATTATTATCAACTTTATGTTTCTAATAGAATAGGAATTTGGTAATTGTTTTTTGGAATTAATATTCTATTATTATTCGTTAGAAGTAGTAGCTTCTGTTTTAGTTTCAACTTCTTTAGTTGGTTGCTCATCTTTTTCAGCTTTTCTATCAGAAAGACCTTCAACGATAGCAGAAGAAACTAATCCTAAAACTTTATCGATTGATTTAGAAGCATCATCATTTGCAGGGATAACAAAATCAATTGGACGTGGATCCGAGTTTGTATCAACCATTGCAAAAACTGGAATGTTTAATTTTTGAGCTTCTTTTATTGCGATATGTTCAGCTTTCACGTCTACTACAAAAAGAGCTGCAGGTAATCTTGTCATATCTGCAATTGAACCTAAGTTTTTCTCTAATTTTGCACGTAAACGATCTACTTGTAATTTTTCTTTTTTAGAAAGAGTATTAAAAGTGCCATCTTTTTTCATTCTGTCAATTGAAGCCATTTTTTTAACAGCTTTACGGATAGTGATGAAGTTTGTTAGCATACCACCTGGCCATCTTTCAGTGATGTAAGGCATGTTACAAGCTGCTGCTTTTTCTGCAACGATATCTTTAGCTTGTTTTTTTGTAGCTACGAAAAGTACTTTTCTACCTGAAGCAGCAATTTTTTTCAAAGCTTCGTTTGCTTCTTCTATTTTAGCTGCTGTTTTGTATAAGTTTATGATATGGATACCATTACGTTCCATATAAATATAAGGAGCCATATTCGGGTCCCATTTGCGAGTCATGTGTCCAAAATGTACACCAGCTTCTAATAACTCTTTAACGTCAATTTTGTTTGCCATTGTGTAATAGTTTACGTTCCGTGTTATAGCAATTATCAAGTAGTCACTTTCGTTAGTCTTGAAAATTTAGATGCTAAACTAATTCCCTTTTTACAAGGAATATCGGCAACTTTGTTTTAAATTCAATTTTAATTGTAAAAATATGTCTGAAAAAATATTCTGAAATATACAGGATATTAACGTTTTGAGAATTGGAATCTCTTACGTGCTTTTTTCTGACCAAATTTCTTACGTTCAACCATTCTAGGATCTCTTGTAAGTAATCCTTCTGGTTTAAGGATAGCTCTGTTTTCAGCTTCAACTTCACACATTACACGTGCTAAAGCCATTCTTACTGCTTCTGCTTGTCCTGTTGAACCACCTCCATAAACGTTTACTTTTACGTCAAAGTTTTCTGCGTTTTCTGTCATTGCTAACGGTTGCATTACTTTGTACTGTAAAGTAGCAGTTGGGAAGTAAGTTGTAAATTCTTTTTTATTTACGGTAATTTTACCTGTTCCTTCAGTAACATAAACACGTGCAACAGCACATTTTCTTCTACCGATTTTGTGAATAACTCCCATTACTTAAGATCGTTTAGGTTTACGGTTTTAGGTTTTTGAGCCTCATGTTTGTGCTCAGTACCTACATATACATTTAAATTTCGGAATAATTCAGCACCTAATTTGTTTTTAGGTAACATTCCTTTAACAGCTTTCTCTACTAATAGTGCAGGGTTTTTATCTTGCATTACTTTAGCAGTTAAACTTCTTTGTCCTCCTGGATAACCTGTGTGTCTGATGTACGTTTTGTCATCTAACTTGTTTCCAGTAAGGTTGATTTTTTCTGCATTGATAACTACTACGTTATCTCCACAGTCAACATGCGGTGTGTAACTTGGCTTGTATTTACCTCTTAATAGCATAGCTACTTTTGAAGCAAAACGACCTAAGTTATGACCTTCAGCATCTACAACAATCCACTCTTTTTGAGTAGTTGCTTTATTTGCCGATACTGTCTTGTAGCTTAATGTGTTCACAATAATTAATTTAAATTAAACATTCCATTCCCAATTAAGGGAGTGCAAAAGTACAATTATTTATCATAAATACAAATGGCAAGGACATAATATTTTCTGATTTTAAGGATTTTATTATTTTGACTTAATCTTTTGATATTAAATAGTTTCTGTATATTTAGGGAATCAGTCTGTTTTACCGTGATTAAATTGCTATTTTTACTTTTTAAAAATTCAATATGAGATCTAAAGCTACTCTAAAACAAATTGCAAAAGAATTGGGAGTTTCTATTTCAACTGTTTCTAAAGCATTGAACGATAGTTCTGAAATAAGTAAAGCAACAAAGGATAAAATTAAGGAGTTTGCTGTTTTAAGAAATTATAAGCCTAATTTGATGGCAAAAAATCTTAAACATCAAAAATCAAGCACTATTGGAGTAATTCTTCCAAATATTTTAAATTCTTTTTTTGCTAAAGTTTTTAGTGGTATTGAAAACGTAGCGAGAAATAGAGGTTATAATGTGATAACTGCTATTTCAAATGAATCATTAGATAGAGAAAAGCAATTGATGGAAATGCTTAATAATGGTGCTGTAGATGGATTTGTTTTGTCAATTGCAGAAGAAACTCAGATATTAAAAAATTTTGATCATTATAATGCAATAATTAGGACAGGTACCCCAATTGTGATGTTTGATAGGGTTACAGATTCTGTAAGATCAGATAAAGTAATTGTGGATGATTTAGACTCTGCTTTTGATGCTACACAGCATTTAATTAATATTGGATGTGAACATATTGCTTTGATTTCTACTATTGATAATTTAAGTGTAGGTAAGTTGCGTTTTGAAGGATATAAAAGGGCATTGGAATTAAATAAAATGGATTTTGATACAAATCTGATGCTAATTGGAGTTGAGGAAGAAGGTCTTGATGTGAAAATTGAAACACTTTTGCGTGCTAAAAAAGTAGATGGTATTTTTGCTATCGATGAGCATTCTGCAACTAGAGCTATGAAACTAGCGCTGCAAAAAGGATATAAAATACCTGATGAACTCAATATAATAGGTTTTGCTGATGGTGCTTGGTCTCGTAGATTAACACCAAGTCTTTCTACTGTAAGTCAACATGCTCCAGAAATAGGAGAGAAAGCAGCTACATTACTAATTGATAGATTGCAAGCTGAAAAAGCTGAAATATTAGATTATAGAACAATTGTTATAAAAACGGAATTGAGACAAAGAGATTCTACGAGAAAATTATAATTGTTTTTTCTGATCATCATTCCAAGTAATATATCCAATTATAGCATTGAAAAAATAAAATATGTATTTAGCTGTATTAGCAATATTTAGCAATAGCAGATTTTGAATAATTTTTGTAAGATTATAAAATTGCCATAAAAACCAATTGTCGGGATACATTCTAGCAGTATTGAAAGTACCTCCAAATGTTAGTCCAGCAGGAATTGAAATAGCAAAATAAAGTTTCCAATCGATTGTGTTGGTTGATAAATATTTAAAAGCAATATAATTAAGTAAAAAAGAAAAGAAGAAGCCAAGAATAATATTTTGGTAAAAAATTAAATCTATTTTTCGTAGTACTTTACTTTTTTTCCAAGAATTAAAAACAAGATAATTACCTATAAAAGAAACTGGATAGGTTAGTATTGCTCCGATATTTCCGAGTAAATAATCTATTGAACCACTCAAAAAAGTATTGCAAGTAGTTATGAAATTCCCAATATTATTTTTCTTCGTTACGAGTCTGTTTCCAATCATCGAAAAGCTAGTGTTAATAATAGAAACATAACCTAATAGAAACATATAATTTTTTCCATTGAAAGAAAAATTATAAACTGTTTTGTAATACCCTAAGATTATAGAAACTGTTATTACTATGATTAAGCCAATAATGTCTAGATAAGTACTATTTGTTATTGATTTAATTTGTGTTGTAAGTGTGTTGGAAATTTTTAGTTTAAAAATCATTATTCTTTTGTAAAATTGAATTTTCCACCTCCTTGGTGTAAAATAAAGGTATTTTCATCGAAAATAATTTCTATTCCAGCTTGTGCAAAAATAAATGTTCTTTCATCTTTTAGCGTTAACGGAAACGAACTTTGTCCTGTTGCCTGAGCAAGAAGCTCTCCGTTTTTTTCAAAGATATTTATTTTCAGCGGAATATCTTTAGAAGAATAAGTGCCAGAGTATTTTGAAATTAGCTCTGCATTTATCTTTTCAAAGTTCGGGAAAGGAAAAGGAATCTTGTAGTAAATACTTAGAATACCAATCATAATATCATTACGATTGTAATTGTCTCCGTTTACAATTAATGAAATCCCTAGATCTTCTGTTGGGTAATATCCTACAACTGCTCGAAAGCTTTCTATTCCTCCAGTATGACCATAAAAACGTCTTTCTCCAAAAGGGAATTGAATTAGAGCCATGCCATAGCTATCTTTTAATGTTTTCATTTCTTCAAGAGAATTCTTTTTAACTAGTTTTCCTTGAAATAAAGCACGCATAAAATTAGTTAAATCTGAGGGTGTTGAGACAATTGCTCCAGCAGCATAGGCTATATCATTTTTCCATTCGTCAATTTTTTCCCAAGACGATCCGCTGTATATATAAGAATAACTTTCATTATTTATGGTTTTAACACCTTCTTTTGGATAGAAAGTGTTTTTTAGTCCAATTTTATTAATAATTCTTTTTTCTATATTTTCAGAATAGGATTTTTTTGTGATTTTTTCTATAATACCACCAAGTAGATAATAGTTAGAGTTACTATATGCGTATTGGCTATTGGGTTCAAAAAGGGAGTTGTAGTTTTCGATTTTGTTAAAAATAGCTTCTTTTAAATTGGGAGCATTAAGTTCTTCCTTTGTGATTGAGTCTTGATTAATATAGTCTGGAATTCCTGTTCTTTGATGTAATAAATCGTTAATAGTTATTTTATCAGCATTATTTACTTTTGGATAAAAAACAGATAATTGAGTGTCTAGTTTTAATTTTTTTTCTTCTATTAATTGCATAATTACAATAGCTGTGAAGGTTTTTGTAATAGAGCCTATTTTGTATTTTGTTTCTTCATTAGCTTTTGTGTTATTTTCAATGTCACTAGCGCCGTAAGCTTTTGAAAAAACAATAGTATTCCCTTCTTGGATTGCTAATGAACCCATAAACTTATTGTTGACCTCTAAATAAGTTAGTAGACTATCTATTCTTTGAAATCTTGGTTCAGATTGAGCAAATGATGATAATATTATAAAACAGTATAATATGCAAAGAATTTTTTTCATAGTTTAAATAGATTCCATTAGGTGAAATGAATTTTTTATTTACTGCAAATTTAATAGATAGTTTTATTTTACAAGATGTTTTTTATATAAATATGAATGGGCTATTTTGGTGATTTTGTTGTAATAAAGGTTGGATAATTAGATGTATATGATAAAATTATTGAGATTGATCAGTTCAAATCCTTTGATATTAGTAGGGTTGTTAAAAAAAACAAAATTTTAACATTTAACATATTAAATATATAAAAAATGTTAATTATATTTGCCTATATAAAGTTCATTTAAGTATAAAATTTTTAATTTAAATGCTTTTTAGTATAATAATTGAAAATTTTAATATATCAATAAGTTGTTGATTAGTTGAGAGATAATGTGATTTGAAACGGAATATTGATTTAGAAAATTATAATGAATATTGATTTAGAATTTATGTTTGTTGTTTGTATTATTTAATCTTAGATAATTAAAAAGAAACAGCCTTTTAGATAAATTTATTGTATTAACCAGAGATTAAAGAATTAAAAACTTAAATATTATGTATATATTATTTAGGTTTTTTTTCTATGTAAAAAAATAAAAAAACAAGGAATCAAATTTTAAATTTGATTCCTTGTTTTTTTAAAGATATGTTTTTAATGCGCTTCAAGCCAATTTTTTCCTAATCCTAAGTCAACAGTAAGTGGCACTTCTAACTTAAAAGCACTTTCCATTTCATCTTTAATCATAGATTGGATTTTATCTAATTCGCTGTTGTGAACGTCAAAGACAAGTTCATCATGTACTTGTAAAAGCATTTTTGATAGCCATTTTTCATTTTTTAATCGTTTGTAAATGTTAATCATAGCTATTTTAATAATATCAGCAGCGCTACCTTGAATAGGTGCATTTACAGCATTTCTTTCTGCTGCACCACGAACAACTGCATTTGCAGAATTGATGTCTTTTAAATAACGTCTTCTTCCTGAAATTGTTTGAACATATCCATTTTTTCTTGCAAAATCAACTTGTTCTTGCATATATGCTTTTAATTTGGGGTAAGTTTTGTAATAAGCATCAATAAGATCTGCACTTTCACTTCTTGTTAAATCTGTTTGATTGCTTAATCCAAATGCAGAAACACCATATATAATTCCAAAATTTACTGTTTTAGCATTACTACGTTGTTCTTTAGTAACATCTTCTAAAGCTACATTGAAGACTTTTGAAGCAGTAGAACGGTGAATATCTTCTCCATTTTTGAAAGCTTCAATCATTGTAGTTTCTCCACTTAAAGCAGCTATTATTCTTAATTCTATTTGAGAATAATCGGCAGCTAATAAGGTGTGATTTTCATCTCTTGCAATAAAGGCTTTTCTAATTTGTCTTCCTCTTTCCGTTCTAATAGGGATGTTTTGTAAGTTCGGATTGTTAGAACTTAAACGTCCAGTTGCGGCAACAGTTTGCATGTAATCTGTATGAACTCGACCTGTTTTTATGTCAACTTGAGTTGGTAAAGCATCAACATAAGTATTCTGTAATTTAACAAGTTGTCGCCATTCTAAGATGTGTTGAACAATTTCGTTGTCTTTTGCTAAATAACTTAAAATTTCTTCACCAGTTGCATATTGACCTGTTTTTGTTTTCTTTTGCTTTGGCCCACCAATTTTAAGTTTGTCGAATAAAATATCACCTAATTGTTTTGGAGAAGCTAAATTGAATGTTTCGCCTGCGATTTCATATATTTTCTGTTCGAAGGTATTAATTTCAATTTGCATGTCTGTAGACATTGATTTAAGGAAATGAACATCTAGGTTAATTCCTTCACTTTCCATGGCTGCCAAGACTTCTACAAGAGGAATTTCTATTTCGTCAAATAATTTTTTCGTTCCGACTTTTTCTAATATAGGTTGGAAATGTTCTTTTAATTGATAAGTTATATCAGCATCTTCAACAGCATATTCTTTTATTTCTTCTAAAGTAACGTCTCGCATTGATTTTTGATTTTTTCCTTTTTTACCAATTAATGCTTCAATCGATTTTGGACTATATTTTAAATAGGTTTCTGATAATATATCCATGTTATGACGCATATCAGGATTTATTAAATAATGAGCAATCATGGTGTCAAAAAAAGGTCCTTTTACTTCAATTTCATAATTTGCTAATATTTTTAAATCATATTTTATATTTTGACCAATTTTTTCAATTTTTTCGTTTTGAAAGAAAGGAATAAATTTAGTTGCCAATATTTTGGCTTCATCTTGATTTTCTGGAAATGGGACATAAAATCCTTTCCCTTTTTCCCATGAAAAAGCAATTCCAACTAATTCCGCATTTAACGCATCTAAACCTGTGGTTTCTGTGTCAAAACAAACAGATGATTGTTTTTCTAAATTTTGTAAAAGTAATTTGAGAGCTAAATCACCTTGTATAATTTGGTAGAAATGTTCTGTAGTTTCTAGTGTTGCATAGAAGGAATTGTGAGTAATTTCAGTAGTATCTTCATCAGAAAAGCCAAATAAATCGAATTGGTTTTCGTTTTTTGGTGATGGTTTTTTTATTGGTTTTTCTGAGTTACCACTCTCTGAATCATTGGCTCCAAAAATTTTATCAAATTGAGTTTTCATTTGACGAAATTCTAATTCTTGGAATATCTCATCTGTTTTTTCTACATTTGGTTGTGAAAGCTCAAAATCTTTCTCGTTGAACTGGACAGGACAATCTAATAGAATTGTAGCTAATTTTTTAGAAAGAATTCCTTTTTCTTTATTCGCTTCAATATTTTCTTTCATTTTTCCTTTAAGCTCATGAGTATTTGCTAAGAGGTTTTCCATTGAGCCATATTGAGCTAAGAATTTTTTTGCTGTTTTTTCACCAACACCAGGTAATCCAGGAATATTGTCTATTGCGTCACCCATCATTCCAAGAAAATCAATTACTTGCAGTGGATTTTCAATTTCAAATTTGGCTTGTACTTCAGGAATTCCCCATATTTCGATACCATTTCCCATTCTAGCAGGACGATACATAAATATGTTCTCGGAAACTAATTGAGCAAAATCTTTGTCAGGAGTAACCATAAAAACTTGATAGCCTTCTTTTTCTGCTTGTTTAGCAAGTGTACCAATTAGATCATCTGCTTCAAAACCTGCTTTTTCTATGATAGGAATATGCATGGCTTTTAATAATTCTTGGATATATGGAACAGCTATTTTGATTGCTTCAGGGGTTTCATCTCGATTTGCTTTATATTCTTCAAACATTTCTAGCCTATAATCACTACCTCCTTTATCAAATGCAACCGCTAAATGATCTGGTTTTTCACGTTTAATTACATCCATTAGCGAATTCATGAAACCCATGATTGCAGATGTATCCATTCCTTTAGAGTTAATTCTAGGGTTTTTTATAAATGCATAATAACCTCTAAAAATTAAAGCATAAGCGTCCAGTAGAAATAATCGTTTTTGTGACATGAAATGTTATTTTGATTTAAAATGTAAAAATACGATTCTTCAAAGATTTAATTTCCTCATTAATAAAAAAAATAATAAAAAAGGAAGATATGAAATCTGTAATTGTTGTTAAAGTTAAGTTTTACAGGGGTTTATGTCGTTTTTGTTTGCTGTATATTTTGTATTTTTGAATTAAACGGATATAAATTATTTCCTTATGAAAAAGAATTGTACCTATAATTTGAAAGTCTTTTTACTGTTATTTGTTATATCTATAATATTTCAAGATGGGAATGCCCAAGTAGGAATTAATACTACTTCTCCTCATGCAAGTTCAATATTAGATATGTCATCTACAACACAAGGAATGCTTGCTCCCAGAATGACAACTGCTGAAAAGTTAGCCATTACATCACCTGCTAATGGGTTATTGGTTTATGATACTGATTTAAAGCAATATAGTTATTATGATTTAATAGCTACTACTTGGGTTGCCATACAGAGTGGTAGATCAAAATTTAAGCGTATTAAGTCTACAGATGTTTTAGCAAATATTTTAGCAACAGAGTTGGCTGCTGGAGGAGGTTCTAAATATTTATTAGATTCTCAAACGTTATATGAGATTAATGGAACAATACTTGTTGATTTCCCAATAGAAATAAATAATGCTTATATAATAGGTTTGGATTCTAGCGATGATAAGTTGGTTAGGGCATCGGGTGATCTTTTTGTGGGAACTACAGGAGGTTCTATGAGAGTGTTAACTCTTGTTGCTTCTTCGGGAAATGTGTTTAATATAAACGGAGGTGGTACTCAAAGTTTGATATTTAGAGACGCTATAATTGCAAATTCGGCAAATGTTGGCGTGATAGATAATTTTGCATTAGTTTTTACAAGTATAATTCAATATACAGGGAATGCTAATGGAATCATTTATAGAGATATTTCAAAATTATTGTTAAATAATCAAGGATGGATTGGGAATAATGCGGGAATTTATGAAAAATTTGAAGGGACATTCAATACACTTCAAAAACAAGGAGGATTTACAGAGTTGTATGGAGCAAGTATTGGTCTTGATGTGTCTTCAAATCCTACAATTTCTATTGATGCAACAATAGATAGTGTAGATTTTACAGGAACACCTACAACTGGTTTTTTTGTAAAAAAGTATACGGTAGGTTCTTATGCGGGTTTTAATTTTAATAATAAATGGGACGTTAATTGTTCAGGAATTCCAGTAGAGGGAGATAGAGTTGCTGTAGGGGATATTAATTTTGATTATCCTGTTGGTTCTGGAGCACTTACAACACTTTCTGGTACGCCAGTTAAGCTTTCTGGAGCTACTACTTCGAATAATTTATATAGATCTTCAAGAGGAGGAACGGATAACCGTATGCAATATTTAGGAAATAAAAAACGTTTTTTTAGAATTAGTGGTTCCGCATCGTTTCAAGCCACAGCTACGAGTACTATATATGTTTTTTATATAGCCAAAAATGGCACAGTGCTTAATCAATCAAAAGTATATGTGAATTCAAGTTCGACAACAGATATTTTAGCTGTACCTCTTCAAACTATAGTAGAATTGTCTCCCAATGATTATATTGAAGTTTTTGCTCAAAGATTTAGTGGGAGTGGTAATATCCTAACAGTTTCATTAAATCTTATAGCGGATTAAAAAAAGAAATTTGAGTTAAAATTTTAACAATTAATGTTTAGAGCTGATTCAATATTTGTTATTTTGTAAAAAAATAATATTATGTTACGTTGGTTAATACCACTTCTTATAATTCTAATTATTGAATTTTATTCCTATCAAGCAGTAAAGACAATTATAAAATCAAAATGGATAATAGGAGCTTATTTGTTGATCTCTTTAATTGTTATTGCATATATATCTTTTTTTATATTCACTCATAATAGAGGTGAAGGTCAAAATAGGCAATCTCTTTTTACAATAGGGCTGTTGTTAATAACAGTCTTGCCTAAAATAGTAATTACTTTAATTCTTTTTGGAGAAGATGTTTTTCGTTTTTTTGAAGCAATTATTATTTATTTTATGGGTGATAATAATGGAGGAAAATTTTTACCTGAAAGACGAACATTTGTAAGTCAAATAGCATTTGGATTAGCGGCAATACCATTTACTTCTTTGCTGTACGGAATGACTATAGGGAAATATAATTTTAAAGTTATAAAACAGACTATTTTTTACCCAGATTTGCCAGAAGATTTTGAAGGAACTACAATTACACATATTTCAGATATTCATAGTGGAAGTTTCGATAATCCAGAAAAAATACAATACGCAATTGATTTAATTAATGAACAAAACTCAGATTTAGTATTATTTACAGGAGATATTGTAAATACGCATGCTAAAGAGATGGATCCTTGGATTGATACGTTTAAAAAAATAGAAAATTCGAGTTTGGGTAAATTCTCTATTTTAGGTAATCATGATTATGGAGAATATTTTGAATGGGATTCTAAGGAAGAAAAAGAGGCTAATTTTCAGGCGATAAAAGATTTACATGAAAAAATTGGATTTAAACTCCTTTTAAATGAAAATGTGAGATTTAAAAAAGGAGAAAGTGAGTTAGCTCTTATAGGGGTTGAAAATTGGGGTAAACATTTTAAAAAAGCTGGAGATTTAAAAATAGCATCTGAAGGGGTTCATAAAAATGATTTCAAAATTTTAATGAGTCATGATCCTAGTCATTGGGATGCTGAAGTTCAACATGATGAAAATCATTATCATTTAACGCTTTCTGGGCATACGCACGGTTTTCAATTTGGGATTGAAATTCCGGGTTGGATAAAATGGAGTCCAGTTCAGTATGTGTATAAACAATGGGCAGGTTTGTATGAAAATCTTGGTAGATATGTATATGTAAATCGTGGTTTTGGATTTCATGCTTATCCAGGACGAGTTGGAATTATGCCAGAAATAACGGTTATAGAGTTAAAAAAAGGAGAAAAGAAATAAAATGTATTCTTTGTATTTGTATTGATTTTGCTTACTTGATGTAGGATGTCTAATATATTCTGATGAAAATGTAGCATAATTCAGTAAAAATGCTACATTTGTATATAGTTTTCGATTAGAAATTACTTTTTTTATTAAAAATTTCGATTATATGTCAAAATTTGGAGAGCTTATAGATGCACAAGTACCAGTGCTGATAGATTTTTTCACAGAGTGGAATGAATCTTCAGTAGCTATGAACGAAGTTATTCGTGATGTAGCTGCTGCACTTGGAGATAAAGCTAGAGTTATTAAAATTGATGTTGATAAAAACCGTGAGTTAGCAGAAGCTCTTAGAGTTAAAGGATTACCTACTTTGATGATTTATAAAGAAGGACAAATGATTTGGAGGCAAAGTGGAGAGATGGATGCAAATACATTAATTTCTTTAGTTACTGAATATGCTTAGTTCATATTGTACTAAAATTAAATCCTTTTTCTTTTAATATTTGTATTGCTTTCGGCAGTGCAAATTTGATATTTTGTTCTGCTTTTAAGCTATCGTGAAATACAATAATACTTCCACAAGAGATGTTGTTTATTACATTTTTTAAACATTTTTCATGACTTGTGTTTTTGTCAAAATCATAACTTAGTATATCCCACATTATTATTTTATATCCTTTTTTTCTAAGAAAAACAGCTTGACTTGGTTTTATTTTTCCATAAGGAGGACGAAATAGTTTATTGTTTTTTAAAGTGTTTTTTTGATGCTCAATTTCATAAAGATTAATGTTGTTGAGGTATTTTTCATTTTTTGTTTTCCAACCATTTAAGTGATTAAAAGTGTGATTGCCGACAGAGTGTCCTTCTGAGATTATTCTTTGAAATATTTCAGGATGTTTCTTAATATTGTCACCAATACAAAAAAAAGTAGCTTTTATGTTTTCTTCTTTTAAAATGGTTAAAACCCATTCAGTTACATTTGGAATAGGTCCATCATCAAATGTTAAGAAAATCTCATTGTTTGAATTAGGAATTTTCCAAATATAATTCGGAAATAATTTTCTAATGAATGATGGTGTTTTTACCCAAAATAATTTCATACTGTAAAGGTAAATAAATAAAAAATGTGACACTCTAGAGCATCACATTTTTAGTTATTTAGATTATAAATTATTCCATATCTCTGTCAAATTGAGGGAACATTTTATTATAGTTGTTGAATTTGTCCTTTTCTTTATTGTAAAGGTCAGTGTCTTTCGCTCGTTTCATTATTTCTAATAAACTACGATATCGTTCAATAGAAGAAATAATTTCTATGTAGATATCATTTTGCTCATCAAAACTTAAGCTTTTAAAATAAGTTAGTTCTTCATGGTATTTTGTAATCAATTTTTTAAGAATTTCTCTAGCTTTTTCTTTTTTCCCAATTTCATAATATCCTTCAGCAAATGGTTCAACTAAAGTGTAGTATTCAAATTGATCAATTGGCATTTTTTCCATTGCCAATTCAATTATTTTTTCTGCTTTATCATTTTTGTTTTCATTGATTAAAGCTTCCATTAATCGAGCAAGATTGGTTCTGTAAGTAATTCCATTTTTACGAGTTTCAGGATCATGATAGATGTCTTGGTTACCACTATTTCCCCAATCCCATTTTGTAACAATATCATACATTTTATCGGCATCAATAAGTCCCATGTTAAGTGGACTTGGTCCATTCTTACTGTTTTTAGTTTTAACAGGAACTAATTTAAAACACATACCATCTAATTCCAGATAATCTTTCATCCATAAATAATCGTCATCGCCAAAACTACCACCTGTAAAATAAATAGGTCTTTCCCAATTGTTTTCATTAATAATGTCTAGCATCATTAATCTGTTTTTATAGATTGCATCTCCTTTTATGGTAAATTCGATATAAGGAACAATGGAATCATGATATTTTGGAGAAACAACGTTGTTTTTAATAATGTTCTCTTTGTCAATAGGAATAATGATTTTATTTGACGGATAATAGTTTACTTTTTGACCGCTTCTTAAATCAATTTTAGCTCTCTCATCTTCTAAAGAAATAAACTGGATTAAATCTTGAAGTGTTATAGAATCTTTTGTTTTTTCAATATAAAAACTATAATCTCTATTGCTTCCTTTGTATAAATCTCTTGGCATTGATAATGGAATTGGTTCAGAATCATAAGCTTTACGTCTCATTTGATCTATATACCAATCAGTCATAAATAAACTAGTGTTTACTATTCTTATGTCGGTTCTGTAACCTTCAATTTCTTGTGCATACCATAAAGGGAAAGTATCATTATCTCCAATAGTAAATAAGATCGCATTTTTTTCACAAGAATCTAAATACGCTTTTGCGTTTGCCAAAGCAGTGTATTTATTAGCACGACTATGGTCATCCCAGTTTTGATTAGCCATTAATACTGGAGCGGCTAACAAGGTTAATGTTAGTACAACTGGAATTGTTATTTTTGGCTGTAAAAACTTTTTGAGCCCATCGTATATTGAATATACTCCAAAAGCAATCCACATTGCGAAAACATAAAAAGATCCAACTAAAGCATAGTCTCTTTCTCTTGGTTCAAAAGGCCTTTCGTTTAAGTATATTTTTAATGCTAAGCCAGTAAACAAGAATAAAACAAGTAATACATAAAAGCTTTTTATGTCTTTTTTAGCATGAAAAATCATTCCAATAACAGCTAGTATAAAGGGTAAAAAGAAATAAGTATTTCTCCCTTTGTTATTGAGCATATCAGATGAAAGATTATCTTGATTGCCTAATCTTATAGCGTCAATAAAATTAATACCGCTTATCCAATTACCATTAGTATTATCGTATTTTCCTTGATTGTCATTTTGACGACCAGTAAAGTTCCACATTAAATAACGCCAATACATATATCCAAACTGATATTCAAACATGAATTTAACATTGTTAATAAAACTAGGTTTTTCAACAATTAAATATTCTCTATATCCTTTTAAAAACTTGTCATAATCTTCTAAGTCTAATCGACCACTGTTGAAAGCGGTTCTAAATTGAGAAACAATCTCTATTAATTCTTGCTCACTTGCATATTCAGGTTTAATTCTAAAATCTAAAGGTTCGGTAAAACGCATGTAGTTTTCATTATGATCATTGCTCCACATTCTTGGTAAAAAAGCTTTGTGGTTATCATCAGAATTTTGATTTGCATTTACATAATTGTTAATAATGACATATTTTCCAGTTTTATAATCACGCTCATAATTTGGTTTTCCATCAGTGTACGGGTTTTCTTCATCTAATCCTGCGTATGCTTCAGAAAATTGAGGGCCAAAAAACAAATGTTGTTCACCATATTGTTCTCTGTTATAATAAGCTAAAACTTCGGCTGCATCAGAAGGTTTGTTTTCGTTGATAGGAGGATTAGCATTTGCTCGAATAGGAAGCATTAACCAAGATGAAAAACCAATCAAGATAAAAAGAATAGAAAGTATAATAGTATTGTAAAAAACATGTCCTTTTTCTTTTGTGTATTTTAATCCAAAATAAAATAATGCGATTAAAATTAAAAATGCTAAAATTGTTCCAGAATTAAATGGTAATCCAAGTGTGTTAACTGTGAAAATTTCTGTTTTACCAAAGAAGGCTAAAGTGTATGGCAAAAGAAGTTTAAAAATAAACAGTAATATAGCTATTATTATAACATTTGCTATTAAGAATGATTTTATAGTTATGTTTTTATATTTTTTAAAGAAATATAAAAGACCTATTGCTGGAAATGTTAATAATGCCATGAAATGAACTCCAAACGATAGTCCAATTACTAGTGAAATAATTAATAACCATTTGTTTCCTTTTGGATTATCCATATCTTGTTCCCAACGAAGACCTAACCAAAATAATAATGCTATTAAAAAAGAAGCCATTGCATAAACTTCTGCTTCAACGGCATTAAACCAAAAACTATCTGAAAAAGTAAAAGCTAATGAAGCAATAGCTGAACTTCCTAAAATCATTATGTAGTTGTTGTTTGTGTTTTCTTCTCCAGTAATAAAGACTCTTTTCATTAGAAGAGTTAAAGACCAAAACATAAAAAGTATGGTGAAAGCACTAGAAAAAACAGACATCATGTTAACCATTAATGCAATTTTTGATGTACTGGTAGCAAACATAGCGAAAAAAGCACCAAGCATTTGAAATAGTGGAGCTCCAGGTGGATGCCCAATTTCAAGGTTAGCTGAGGTAGCAATATATTCTCCACAATCCCAAAAACTCATTGTGGGTTCTACTGTTAATGAATAAGTTAATAGCGCGATTGTGAAAGTAATCCAGCCTATTAGGGTATTCCATTTGTTAAAATTAAATGCCTTCATATTTAATTAGTTTGTCTTTTTTAATATGTTTTACAAAGAAAGTACTTTTTTGGAATTAGTAGCAGAGAAAAAAAATTTTTAATATTTTTTTTAGAAAAATTTGCACATTAGAAAATATGTTCTAAATTTGCACTCGCATTCAGGAAATATGTCCCATGGTGTAATGGTAACACTCCGGTTTTTGGTACCGTCATTCAAGGTTCGAGTCCTTGTGGGACAACAAAAAAGCCTCTCATACGAGAGGCTTTTTTTATTTTATTTCTTTGTAGTTATATTTTAAAGGTTATAACAGGTCTTTTTGCGTGATTAACAAGGTCTTCGCTAATGCTGCCATTAAAGAAATGTGAAAGTCCTTTTCTTCCATGTGTACTCATTCCTATTAAATCAGCATTAATGCTTTTTGCAAAATGTAAAATACCTTTTTCAACGTTTATGTCGTTGTATATGTGGGTAGAGTAGTTGTTTATTTCAAATTCAGAAGTAAATTTGTCCATAATTTTTTGAGCTACACTGGTAGATTTGAAATTATTAGGAGTGTTTATATTTACTAAATGAATGTGTGAATTGAATTTATTTGCGAAATCAACTACTTTTTTGAATGGTTTTTTGATTTCATCAGAAAAATCAGATGCGAAAACAAAGTCTTTAGCATTGAAATCGTTTTCTTCTCTTTTGATTACTAAAACAGGAACTTCTGAGTTTCGAACTACTTTTTCTGTATTAGATCCAATAAACATTTCTTGAAATCCGCTTGCGCCATGTGAGCCCATTACAATTAAATCAGCATTATGGCTTTTTCCATTGTTCATAATACCGTCAAAAGCTAATTCGAATTGGATAACTTTTGAAACGGTAATACCATCAAGGTATGGTGCATTCATAAGATTATCTAATTTGGCAATTGCAACATTTTTAAAAAGCATTAATTCAGGAATTTCATGTGAAGATGAAATAGCATCGCTCCCAGTTGTAGGTAATTCGAGCATATGAATTATGACAATTTCACTGTTGTCTTTTTTGGCAATTTGTGCAGCAACTTTTAATGCGTATTCTGAATGTTTTGAAAAATCTGTTGGTACTAGAATTTTTTTCATAATTAATTTAAAGTTTTGAGAGTAAAATTTTGTTTTATAAATTTACTAAATTATATTAAGAAAAATACATTTTTTTTAATTAAAAAATATTATGTATATTTGCCTCGATTATTTAGCACGGATTTAAATAATGAGGCACGCAATGCGTGCCTCTTTTTATAAAAATATGACATTTAGAAGTAAAGTAGAAAAAGCATTAGAAGACGTATTGGTTGAAAGACCTCACTTATTTTTAATAGATTTAAAAATAGATGATGCAAATAAAATTAATATTGTTTTAGATGGAGATAATGGAGTTAATCTACAAGATTGTATAGATGTTAGTAGGTTGATAGAGCAAAATCTCGACAGAGAAGAATGTGATTTTGGATTAGAGGTTGCCTCATCAGGTTTGTCATCCCCTTTGAAGCTAGTTCGTCAATATGTAAAAAATATTGGAAGGAAACTGAAAGTTAAAACGACAACATTAGAAGAGATTGAAGCAGAGCTTGTTAATGCAGATGATTTAGGAATAACATTGCAATGGAAAGCTAGAGAACCAAAAAAAATAGGAAAAGGAAAAGAAACAGTTGAAAAATCTGTAAATTTGCCTTATTCGGAAATAAAAGAAGCGATAGTAGTAGTATCATTTTAAATAAAGAGTTGACATGGAGAATATTGCGTTAATTGAATCGTTTTCGGAATTTAAAGACGATAAACTCATTGATAGAGTTACCTTAATGGCAATTTTAGAGGATGTGTTTAGAAATGCATTGAAGAAAAAATATGGTTCAGACGATAATTTTGATATCATTATAAATCCTGATAAAGGAGATATGGAAATTTGGAGAAATAGAACGGTAGTTGAAAATGGAGAAGTAGAAGACGAAAATTCTGAAATTTCATTGTCAGAAGCAAGAAAAATTGAGCCAGATTTTGAAGTTGGAGAAGAAGTTTCTGAAGAAGTGAAATTATTTCAATTAGGTAGAAGAGCAATTTTAGCTTTACGTCAAAATTTGATTTCGAAAATTCATGAACACGATAATACTAATTTATATAAACAATTTAAAGACTTAATTGGAGATATATACACAGCAGAAGTGCATCATGTTAGACCAAAATTAGTAGTTTTGATGGATGATGATGGAAATGAGATAGTATTGCCAAAAGAAAAACAAATTCCAAGTGATTATTTCAAAAAAGGAGATAATGTTAGAGGAATTATTGAAAATGTTGAATTAAAAGGAAATAAACCACAAATTATAATGTCAAGAACAGCTCCTGAATTTTTGGAGAAGTTATTTGAGCAAGAAATACCAGAGGTTTTTGATGGTTTAATCAATGTTAAAAAAGTAGTAAGAATCCCAGGAGAAAAGGCAAAAGTTGCTGTTGATTCTTATGATGATAGAATTGATCCAGTTGGAGCATGTGTCGGAATGAAAGGATCTAGAATTCATGGAATTGTTCGCGAATTAGGAAATGAAAATATTGATGTTATTAATTATACGAATAACATTCAATTATATATTACAAGAGCTTTAAGTCCAGCAAAAGTATCATCTGTTAAAATTGATGAAGAGACTAAAAAAGCAGAAGTGTTTTTAAAAGTAGAAGAAGTATCAAAAGCTATCGGTAGAGGTGGATATAACATTAAATTAGCTAGTTTGTTAACGGGCTATGAATTAGATGTTATAAGAGAAGGAGTGGTAGAAGTAGATGATGTTGAATTAAGAGAATTCTCAGATGAAATCGAAGGATGGATTATTGAAGAATTTGAAAAAATTGGTTTAGATACAGCAAGAAGTGTACTAGGTCAGGATGTTGAAGATTTGGTGAGAAGGACTGATTTAGAAGAAGAAACAATATTAGACGTTGTTCGTATTTTAAAAGAAGAATTGGAAGACTAACTTTTATAAGATAAACAACACGCAAAATAAAAAGAATTAGAAAAAAGATTATATGTCTGATAAAAGAGTTATAAGAATCAACAAAGTTTTAAGGGAGTTAAACATTTCTCTAGATAGAGCGGTGGACTTTTTAAAAGAAAAGGATCATGAAATTGAACCTAGTCCAAATGCTAAAATATCTCAAGAAGAGTATGATGTCTTATGCAATCAATTTTCTGCTGATAAAGGAAAGAAAGTAGCCTCGCTTGAAGTTAGTGAAGAAAAGAAAAAGGAGAAAGAAGCACTTAAGAGAGAGCTAGAAAAAGAGGTTGAATTAAAACGTCAGCAGGAAGAAATTCAGAAACAAGAAGTAATCAAAGCAAAGGCTTCTTTAGCTGGTCCAAAAGCAGTCGGGAAGATTGATTTGAATCCAAAAAAGCAAGAACAAAAACAACAAGAAACTCCTATTGTTGAAGAGAAAATCAAAGTTGTTGCTGAAGTTAAAGAGGAAAAAACAAATGCTGTTTCTAATGAAAATCAGGTAAAGGAAGAAACTCCAAAAGTTGAAACTCCAAAGGTTGAAGTGGTTAAAGTTCAGCCAAAAGTTGAAATTCAAAAGAAAGTAGTTGAGCAAAAGCCAGTAGAAAAAACTGAAGCTAAAAAAGAAGAAGTTAAAACTGCCGAAGAACAAGCAGAAGAAGATAAGATTAAAACGAATTATCAAAAGTTATCAGGTACAACTTTTACAGGTCAAAAAATTGATTTGTCTCAATTTGAAAAAGTAAAAAAGAAACCTGAAGATAATAAAAAAGAGTTTAAAAAAGCTGGAGGAAACCACCAAGGAAATCAGAATAAGAAAGATGGTGGGGGAAATGATCCAAATAAAAATAAACGTAAAAGAATCACAAAACCTGTTCCTGGTAATGCTGGGAATAATGCAGGTAATGCTGCGGGAGGACCTAAAAAAGTTTTTTCTAAAGACCGTTTTAATAAAGGTAAAAAAGTTGTAGTTCAAAAAACAGAACCTACAGAAGAAGAAGTTAAAAACCAAATTAAGGAGACTCTTGAGAGACTTCAAGGTAAAGGTAAAAAAGGATCTAAAGCAGCTAAATATAGAAAAGATAAAAGGGATTCACACCGTCAACGTGTTGATGATGAATTACAACAAGCAGAACTTGAAAATAAAATTTTAAAAGTTACTGAGTTTGTAACAGTTGGTGAAATCGCTTCTTTAATGGATGTGCCTATTACAAAAGTAATTGGAACGTGTATGTCGTTAGGTATCATGGTTACCATGAATCAGCGTTTAGATGCGGAAACACTATCAATTGTAGCAGACGAGTTTGGATATGAAGTAGAATTCATTACTACTGATATTGAAGAAGCTGCGGAAGTAGTTTTAGATAAACCAGAAGATTTAAAACATAGAGCACCAATCGTTACGGTTATGGGACATGTTGATCATGGTAAAACATCGCTACTTGATTATATTCGTGAAGAGAATGTAATCGCTGGTGAATCAGGAGGAATTACGCAACATATTGGAGCTTATGGGGTTCAGTTAGAAAATGGTCAAAAAATCGCTTTCTTAGATACACCAGGTCACGAAGCTTTTACCGCAATGCGTGCTCGTGGAGCTCAGGTTACAGATATTGCAATTATTGTAATTGCGGCTGATGATGATATAATGCCTCAAACAAAAGAAGCAATTAGTCATGCGCAAGCAGCAGGTGTTCCAATGATTTTTGCAATTAATAAAGTAGATAAGCAAACAGCTAATCCTGAAAAGATTAAAGAGAAGTTAGCTGCAATGAATTTATTAGTTGAAGATTGGGGAGGAAAATATCAATCTCATGATATCTCAGCTAAAACAGGTTTAGGAGTAAAAGACTTATTAGAAAAAGTATTATTAGAAGCAGAAGTGTTAGAGCTTACTGCAAACCCAGATAGAAATGCAATTGGTACGGTTGTAGAAGCTCAATTAGATAAAGGACGTGGATATGTAACTACAATTTTAGTTCAAGCAGGTACTTTAAGAATTGGAGATTATATGTTAGCTGGAAAAAATCATGGAAAAATTAAAGCCATGTTTGATGAAAGAGGGCACAATGTTACGGAAGCAGGACCATCAACACCAGTATCTATATTAGGTTTAGACGGTGCTCCTACTGCGGGTGATAAGTTTAATGTATATGATGATGAGAGGGAAGCAAAACAAATTGCAGCAAAACGTACACAATTACAACGTGAACAATCTGTTCGTACTCAAAAACATATTACACTTGCAGAAATTGGTCGTCGTATTGCATTAGGTCAGTTTAAAGAATTGAATATTATTCTTAAAGGAGATGTTGATGGTTCTGTAGAAGCATTATCAGATTCATTCTCTAAATTGTCAACAGAAGAAATTCAAATTAATATTATTCATAAAGGAGTTGGTGCAATTACGGAATCAGATGTATTGTTAGCTTCAGCTTCGGATGCAATTATTATTGGATTTAATGTTCGTCCACAAGGAAACGCAAAACAATTAGCAGAAAAAGAAGAAATCGATATCCGTAACTATTCAATTATTTATGCAGCTATTGATGATTTGAAAGATGCAATGGAAGGAATGTTGTCTCCAGAATTAAAAGAAGAGATTACAGGAACTGCGGAAGTTAGAGAATTATTCAAAATTTCTAAAGTGGGTACTATTGCAGGATGTATGGTTACAGACGGTAAAATCTTAAGAAATGGACAAATTCGTTTAATTAGAGAAGGGGTTGTTATCTATACAGGAGAATTAGTGGCGTTAAAACGTTTCAAAGACGATGTGAAAGAAGTTTCTAAAGGATACGATTGTGGTATGCAAATTAAAGGTTACAATGACTTGAAAGAGTATGATGTAATTGAATGTTTCCACGAAGTTGAAGTGAAGAAAAAATTAAAATAAAATTTAATTTTATATATGAAAAATCCCAAGTGAAAACTTGGGATTTTTTGTTTAGAAATATTTCTAAACACTTTTGTTTGTAATAAAATAAATTAGAACTAAAAAAATAATTTTGTATATGAAAAACCAGTGAAATGTTATCCACTGGTTTTAACTAATTTATCGTAAAAAATGTCAATCTATTTTAGGATAACTCATATATAATGAAGGAAATTAAAAAGTATATTTTAATCCTCCATAAAAGTTTCTTCCAGGAGCATTTATTCCAGAAGCAAAAGCTCTGTATTGAGTATCTAAAATATTCTCAACACCAGCAAAAAGGCGAGTGTTTTTAAATATTTTATAACTTCCTTTTATGTTGTAAGTTTCCCATGCTGGCATTCCTCCTTCAGGCGCATATTGTGCATTATCTTCTCCATTAAAAAAGTAATCTTTACTGTGTTTTTTTCCGTTATATAACATGTAAGCATCAAATGCCATTTTGTTTTTTGAATAACTAAATCCAATTTTTCCATAATAAGGAGAAATGTGATCTAATGGTTGCTCTCCATCTTTTTCAATAATTCTACCATAAGTATAATTAAAGCTGGCATTAAATTGAAGTTGATCGAAAATATAGCCTCTTACATTTGTAGAGATTCCAGTTATAAATGCTTTTCCTTTATTTTGATTTGCTACAATTTGACTAATTGATCCATTATAATCAATAGTACTTTGTCCTTCATATTCAAAATCATCAGTAATAATAGCATCATATAAACGGGTGTAGAAAAAAGTGTGTTCTAATTTAAAACGTTTGGAATTTGATTGAATTACAAAACCAGCATCACCCGTAACTGTTTTTTCTGGATGAAGATTTTCATTTGGAACAATTAAAAAACCATCACCTGATTCAAATACTTTTGCAAAATCATCTATGTTTGGAACTCTAAATCCTGAAGAAATATTTGCTTTTAATGTTACATTATTAGAAGTATTATGTGTAATTCCGAGTGTTCCACTATATGTAAAATTCTCTTGAGAAATAGTTGAAAAAGGTAAAGGAAAATATGTATCATCCGCAATTGTACTTTTTAGTGTTGTGTACCCGATTCTAAAACCTGTGCTCCAAGCTGTCTTTTCTGTAGACTTTTCATTATAAGAAAAGTATAAATCATTTCTAAACATTGAATTGTCTCCATTAGGATAACGACTATCAATTCCTCCTCTTTCTCCAGTATTAATATCTTCTTTATAAGCAGAAGAACTTAATGTTTCAAAATAAGATTCGATACCATAGAAAAGTTCTCCTTTGTTGAATTTTTTATGTAAATCGGCACTCACAGAATACATGTTTACATTTTCTTTTCGGTGCTGTAAATTAGGATTTCCGAAACGTCTATTATGTCTACTTTCTTTCGCATTTTGATAGCCAAAATTTAATTGCAAATCACTTTTTAAAAAAACATTCTCTTTGTCTAAAGTATAAGCTGCAAGGATTCTCTGTTGCGGACCGTAATACCATTCTGAATTTTTTAGTCCAGTTGATGATGAGACATCGGTTAATCTGTCATACCTAGGAATGTCTGAAGTTGTAGAAAATTGAAAGTTTACGCTATGTTTAAAACCAGAAGCACTTTTATAAGTGAATTTTTGTAATGCATTATATTGTGTGTAGCCAGAGTTTTTTTGAATGTACTTATTGCTGTTTTCAACTAATTGATCGATTCCATTTATTGTTGCGGTATAAAATGGTCTTTCGCCAAAATAATCTGCATGATGATTTTTCTTTTTTCCCATTCTTAAATCATCGAAATCATTATAGGATAATATTGTTAATGCAGCAAAATTATCAGTAGCATAATTAAGATCAAATGAAATGGATTTTTCATTATTTACAGAGCTATATCGAGTATTTACTCCGCCTGATAAGGCATTCTTTGTTTCAGATAAGAATTTAGGGCTTTTTGTTGTCATACTAACAGTTCCTCCCAGCGCATCACTACCGAAGATTGTTGAAGTAGGACCATAAAATATATCAACATTTTCAAGCATGTTTTCATCAACAGTTATTACATTTTGTAAATGACCAGCTCTGAAAATTAAATTATTCATTCTAAAACCATCAACAAGTAGTAGAACTCTGCTGGCTTCAAATCCTCTAATTGCAGGACTTCCTCCTCCTTGTTGTGATTTTTGAACAAATAAGGATCCGGAATTAGAAAGCATTTCGGCTGTTGATTGGTAATTTTGGAATTCAATTTGTTTAAGATTTATAGATTCAATTTGATTAGGTAAAATCTTTTTGTTTTTTGGTATTTTATTTGAAGTTACAATTACCTCTTCCAAACTGGTTGTTTTAATTGAATCTTTTTCGGTTTGTGAAAAGCCAAAAAGACAATGTAAGGTGAAAACTAAAATTATTATTTTTTTCATTTGGGTGTTTTTTAATAATACAAAAGTATTCATAACAGAATTGTTATGAAAAGATAAACATTTTAAAATGTATTAAATAATAAGAGGTTCAATAAGTAGTCTTAATTATTGAAAAATCTTTTGTTTTTCGAAAAAGGAAAAGTCTTTTCTTCTTTATTAGGGTGGTTACTATATTTTCTTGTTGTATAGTAGTGTCTAATGTTAAATCAAAATTCTGTTTTAATTTGCTGATTTCTTTTGTTTAATTTATTAGTAATCAAATTAATACAGTATTTAAAGAAATTTTAATTGAATTATAGCGTCTTTTTTTCAATTATAAAGCGCTGCCTAATTAATAATAATTCCGAAAGTATGCTTTCGGAATTATCAAGGATTAAATTAATTCAGAAAAGAAATATAATATTGCTTTTCTGAAAAATATGGCTACTCTTTAGTAGATCTAATTAAAAGAGCTGTTGGGTACTTACTTTTAATGTCTATTAATGCTTTTTCTGCATGAATTCTTAGTTTGTAGTTTCCAACCCATACCTTATATGTGGGGTTCGTGTATTGAATAGTAGCTTCGGTGTCTTTAAAATTTCTTTTAAAAGTCATTAAACTTCTCTTCGCGTTTTCTTTCTCCCCATAGAAAATCTGTATTTTATAATTACCATCAATACTAATGTCGCTATTGATTTGTTGCTTCTCTTTGAGTAATTTTTCAAATCTAGAGTCTTGTTCTACTGTGGTTTTCGATTCTTGTGAAAAAGAATTTGTAATAAAAAAAAGACTAAATATAGTCAGGTAAAAAATGTTTTTAAAAGCTAATTTTCTCATTATGAATAAAATTTAAAGCAAAAATACAATTTATTAAGTGAAACGGAACAACTTGAATTATTTAGAATAAATATAAATTACATTTTAAGGTAAAGTTAAGGTTTTCAGAATAGTTCTAATATCGTATTTTTGTCGGAGTTTAAAATAAAGTGCGATATAGTTGTAATAATTTATATCTAAAATCGTACCAAATTTACTAGATAATCATTAATTAAATATGAAAAAGGTGGGTAACCATAAATCGTTTTCAAGGATTTTCTTCAGCTTAGCTTTAACGCTGTCTTTTTCTTTATCTGTGTTTTCTCAGGATGCTGCTGCTGAAGCGCCAGCTCCAACAGGTGCTGATCCTGTAAAAGGTAAAGAGTTGTTTAATACAAATTGTGCAGCTTGTCATGCTTTGGATAAAGAAATGACTGGACCAGCATTAAGACATGTTGCGGATAAGTATGATAAGGAATTTCTTCACAAGTGGATTAGAAATAATACAGAGCTTATTAAAGCAGGTGATGCAACAGCATTAAAAATTTTCAATGATAATGGTCAGAAACCAATGACTATTTTTCCACAATTATCTGATGGAGATATTGATGCTATTTTAGCGTATACTTCTCAAGAGAAAGTGGTTGTGGAACCACCTGTAAAAGAGGAAGGTACGGTTGAGTCTTCTGGAGGTTCAGGAATTTCAAACAATGTTATTTTAGGAGCTTTGTCTTTAGTTTTATTAATGTTAATTGTAATGTTGTTCTTGGTGAACAATGTGCTAACTAAAATAGCTAAGGCAAATGGGATTCAAGTTCCAGTAAGTGAAAAATCACTTCCTATTTGGAAAGCGTTTGTGAAAAACCAGTTCCTTTTAGTGGTATCTGCAATATTATTCTTATTGTTTGCGGCTTATTTTGCTTATGGATATCTAATGCAAGTGGGTGTAGATCAGGGATATGAGCCAATTCAGCCAATTCATTATTCTCATAGAATTCATGCAGGAGATAATGCTATCGATTGTAAGTATTGTCACTCTGCTGCAAGAGTTGGTAAGCACTCTAATATACCTTCATTAAATGTTTGTATGAATTGTCATAAAAACATTAGTGAAGTTGCTCCAGAAACTTTAGCAGAAGGAAACGAATTTGGTGTAAATTATAATGATGAAATCCAAAAACTGTATGATGCGGTTGGTTGGGATAAGTCAACTCAAAAATATACAGGGAAGACAACTCCAGTGAAATGGGTTAGAATTCATAACTTGCCTGATTTTGTGTACTTTAATCACTCACAGCACGTTTCTGTTGCAGGAGTTGAATGTCAAACATGTCATGGTCCTGTCGAAGAAATGGAAATTATGAGACAACACTCTTCTTTAACGATGGGTTGGTGTGTTAATTGCCATAGAGAAACAAATGTGAAAGTGGAAGATAATGAGTATTACACAAAAATACATGAAGAACTTTCTAAAAAGTACGGTGTTAAGCAATTAACAGCAGCTCAAATGGGTGGTTTGGAATGTGGTAAATGTCACTACTAATAAATAAAAATTAAGAAGCTAATATCAATATACAATATGGCATCAAACAAAAAATACTGGAAAAGTGTTGAAGAGCTAAACGAAAATAGCTCTATTGTTGAGACGCTAAGAAACAATGAGTTTGTTGAGCAGATTCCTGTAGATGAGTTTTTAGGAGACAAAGAAAATTTATCAAATACTTCAACTTCTCGTCGTGACTTTTTAAAATATGTAGGATTTAGCACTGCGGCTGCTTCGTTAGCTGCTTGTGAAGGTCCTGTTGTGAAATCTATTCCTTACGTAGTTCAACCAGAAGAAATTATTCCTGGTGTAGCAGATTTTTATGCTACGACTATAGCTGATGGATTTGATTTTGCTAATATTCTCATCAAAACTCGTGAAGGTCGTCCAATTAAAGTTGAAAACAATAATTTAGAAGGGTCTAATACAGGTGCAAATGCAAGAGTTCATGCTTCTGTTCTTTCTTTATACGATAGTTTACGTTTAAAGCAACCTAAGATTGAAGGTAAACCTGCATCTTGGGGAGAAGTAAATGCTAAAGTGAAAGCAAGTTTAGAAGATGCCAAAGCAAAAAATGCTTCTGTTGTTTTGTTAACAAATACATTAGCAAGTCCTTCAACGGATGCTTTAATAGCAGATTTGAAAATAAAATATCCAACAGTAAAGCATATAACTTACGATGCGATTTCTGAATCTAATGCATTAGATGCTTTTGAAGCAGTATATGGAGTTAGAGCTTTAGCAAATTATGATTTTTCTAAAGCAGATGTAATTGTTTCTGTTGGAGCTGATATATTAGGAGATTGGCAAGGTGGAGGATATGATGCAGGTTATGCTCAAGGACGTATTCCTAAAAATGGAAAAATGTCTAAGCATATTCAAATTGAAGCAAATATGTCTTTGGCTGGTGCTAATGCAGATAAGAGAATTCCATTGACAATTGCACAACAAAAGAATGCTCTTGCTGATTTGTATAGTGCTGTAGTAAACGGTGCTACGCCTAAAAATGCAGAAATTGCAAAAGTGGCTAAGCAGTTGATTTCTGCTGCTGAAAAAGGTGTTGTTGTAACAGGTTTAGATGATTTAGATGCACAATTAGTTGTTTTAGCAATAAACAATAAATTAATGTCTGCAGCATTTAATCCAAATGCTGCAAAGTTAACACGTAACGGTAATGCAAAAGAAGTAACTCAATTAGTAGCAGATATGAAAGCAGGAAGTGTTCATACACTTATTATGAGTGGAATAAACCCTGTTTACACATTGCCGAATTCTAAGGATTTTTCTGAAGCACTTAAGAAAGTTAAGCTATCTGTTGCTCTTTCTATGAAAGAAGATGAAACGGCTAAATTAGCTACGATTGCTGCGGCTGCACCTCATTATTTAGAATCATGGTCAGATGTAACAATTGCAAGAGGTCATTATAGTATCATGCAACCAACTATTCGTCCTTTGTTTGATACAAAACAATTTCAAGAAGTATTGTTGACTTGGACTGAAAATAGTGCAACGTATTATGATTATTTAAAAGGTTTTGCTGCAAATCAAATTGTTGGAAAATCTTGGAATCAAGTTGTTCATGATGGTTTTGCAACTACAGAAACGTATGCTTTAACAGCAAATATAATTGATGTTTCTGCTGCTGCGGCTAAATTAGGACAAACAAAATCTTCTGGATTAGATTTAGTTTTATATACTAAAACAGGATTGGGAGATGGACAACAAGCAAATAATCCTTGGTTACAAGAATTCCCAGATCCTATTACTAGAGTGTCTTGGGATAATTATGTAACGGTTTCTAAAAAAGATGCTGAAAAATTAGGATTAGAAAATTGGAATGTTGCCAATGGAGGTTTAAACGGAAGTTATGCTACGTTAAAAGTTGGTAGTGCGACACTAGATAAAGTTCCAGTAATAATTCAACCAGGTCAAGCAGTTGGAACAATTGGTTTAGCTTTTGGTTATGGTAAAACTGAAGGAATGAAGCAAGAAATGCAAGTTGGTGTTAATGCTTATACATTATATAGTAACTTAAATGCTAATCAATCAGTAACAATTACTAAAACAGATGGAGAACATGAGTTTGCTTGTGTTCAATTACAAAAAACATTAATGGGTCGTGGAGATATTATTAAAGAAACGACTCTTGAAATATTTAATACGAAAGATGCTAAAGAATGGAACCCAATTCCAATGGTGTCTTTAGATCATAAGGCAACTCCTGCAACAGAGGTTGATTTATGGACTTCTTTTGATAGAAGCACAGGTCATCATTTCAATTTATCGATTGACTTGAATGCTTGTACAGGTTGTGGAGCTTGTGTTATAGCTTGTCATGCTGAAAATAACGTTCCTGTAGTAGGTAAATCTGAAGTAAGAAGAAGTAGAGATATGCACTGGTTGCGTATCGATAGATATTATTCTTCTCAAGATACATTTAATGGAGATGTTGAGTTGAAAGAAAAAACTTCTGGATTAATGAATTCAATAAGTACTTTAGGTGCGATGGAAGATCCATCTGAAAACCCTCAAGTAGCATTTCAACCAGTAATGTGTCAACATTGTAATCATGCTCCTTGTGAAACTGTATGTCCAGTTGCTGCTACTTCACATGGTAGAGAAGGACAAAATCACATGGCATATAATAGATGTGTAGGTACTCGTTATTGTGCGAATAACTGTCCATATAAAGTAAGACGTTTTAACTGGTTCTTATATAATAAAAACACTGAATTTGATTACCATATGAATGACGATTTAGGTCGAATGGTATTAAATCCAGATGTGAATGTACGTTCTCGTGGAGTTATGGAAAAATGTTCAATGTGTATTCAAATGACACAAGCAACTAAATTACAAGCTAAGCGTGAAGGTAGATTAGTTAAAGATGGTGAATTCCAAACAGCATGTTCTGCGGCTTGTACAAGTGGAGCAATGATATTTGGAGATGTGAATGATAAAGAAAGTCAGGTTGCTAAATTAGTAGAAGACGAAAGAATGTATCATTTACTAGAGCATATTGGTACTAAACCAAATGTGTTCTATCACGTTAAAGTTAGAAACGATAAATAAGTATTAATTTAAGAAACAATATAAAGGATTATGTCGTCTCATTACGAAGCACCCATTAGAAAACCTTTAGTAGTAGGAAGTAAGTCTTACCACGATGTTACTGTAGATGTGGCTAGACCAGTTGAAGGTAGAGCTAATAAACAATGGTGGATTGTATTTTCAATTGCCTTAACAGCTTTCCTTTATGGTTTGGGCTGTATGATTTATACTATCACTACAGGTATTGGTACATGGGGATTAAATAAAACTGTTGGTTGGGCATGGGATATTACCAATTTCGTTTGGTGGGTAGGTATCGGTCATGCTGGAACCTTAATCTCTGCTGTATTATTATTATTCCGTCAAAAATGGAGAATGGCCATTAACCGTTCTGCAGAAGCAATGACAATTTTCTCTGTAATGCAAGCTGGATTATTCCCTATTATTCACATGGGTAGACCATGGTTAGGATATTGGGTATTACCTATACCAAATCAATTTGGATCATTATGGGTAAACTTTAACTCTCCATTACTTTGGGATGTATTTGCAATATCAACATATCTATCTGTATCATTAGTGTTCTGGTGGACAGGTTTACTACCTGATTTCGCAATGTTAAGAGATAGAGCAATTACACCGTTTACAAAAAGAATATATTCTACATTATCATTCGGATGGAGTGGAAGAGCTAAAGATTGGCAACGATTTGAAGAAGTTTCTCTTGTATTAGCAGGTTTGGCAACTCCACTTGTACTTTCTGTACATACAATTGTATCTTTTGACTTTGCTACTTCTGTTATTCCAGGTTGGCATACAACAATTCTTCCTCCGTATTTCGTGGCAGGAGCAATTTTCTCTGGTTTTGCAATGGTAAACACACTGTTGATTATTATGAGAAAAGTGTCTAACTTAGAAGATTATATTACTATTCAGCATATTGAATTAATGAATATTGTAATTATGATTACAGGTTCTATAGTTGGATGTGCATATATTACTGAGTTATTTATCGCTTGGTATTCAGGAGTAGAATATGAACAGTATGCATTCTTAAATAGAGCAACTGGTCCTTATTGGTGGTCATACGCTTTAATGATGTTATGTAATGTAATTTCTCCACAAGTTATGTGGTCAAAGAAAATACGTACAAGTATAATGGCATCTTTCATAATTTCAATTGTTGTTAACGTAGGAATGTGGTTTGAGCGTTTTGTAATTATTGTTACTTCATTACATAGAGATTATTTACCATCTTCTTGGACGATGTTCCAACCTACATTTGTTGATGCAGGTATTTTTATCGGAACAATAGGATTCTTCTTTGTATTATTTTTATTATATTCTAGAAGTTTCCCAGTTATTGCACAAGCAGAGGTTAAAACTATTTTGAAATCGTCTGGTGACAATTACAAAAGAGAGAGAGAATTAAACGATCATAATCATTCAGACAATCATTAATATCATGAGTAATAAAGTTATACACGCTATATATAATGACGATGATGTTTTAATGGATGCTGTAAAGCAAACAAGAGCAGCTCATCATCATATTGAGGAGGTTTATACACCTTTCCCAGTGCATGGTTTAGATAAAGCAATGGGGTTAGCTCCAACAAGAATTGCAATTGCATCATTTTTATATGGTTTAGTTGGAATATCAGTTGCAACAGCAATGATGAGATACATCATGATTGTTGATTGGCCACAAGATATTGGAGGAAAGCCAAGTTTTAGTTATATAGAAAATATGCCAGCTTTTGTGCCAATTATGTTTGAATTAACAGTCTTTTTTGCAGCACACTTAATGGTAATTACCTTTTATATGAGAAGTAAATTATGGCCATTTAAAAAAGCAGAAAATCCTGATGTGAGAACAACAGATGATCATTTCTTAATGGAAGTTGGCGTTCATGGCAATGAGGAGGATATGATTTCTTTCTTTAAGTCTACAGGAGCTGTTGAAGTAAAAGTAATAGAAAAGCATTAATACAAGATATGAAAAGCTTATATAAAATAGTAGCAGTAGTAGGGTTATCTTTCATGGCAACATCATGTTTTGATAAATCTAAACCAAACTATCAATTTTTTCCGAATATGTATGAAGCGGTTCCTTATGAAACCTATTCAGAACATGATGTGTTTAAAAATGGTGTAGAAGGTCAAATACCGGCTGAAGGTTCAATAAAGAGAGGTTTTGTACCTTATGAAATTCCAAATACAACGGAAGGATATGCTTTAGCTAAAGAAACATTAAAGTCTCCTCTAGATTCAATTTCGGTTAATCCTGAAAAAGGAAAAGAGCTATTTAATATTTACTGTGCTATTTGTCATGGTGATAAAGGAGATGGAAAAGGAAATCTTGTTAAAAGAGAAAAGTTCCTTGGAGTTCCTAGTTATAAAGATAGAGAAATAACTGAAGGTAGTATTTATCATGTAGTTACTTATGGATTAAATTCTATGGGGTCTCATGCTAATCAATTGACGCAAGAAGAAAGATGGCAAGTGACAGATTACGTTTTAAAACTTAAGTCAGAATTATAATTGTAAAACACTTTTTTGAAAATTATTAATATGTATACGTTTTCAAGTAAATTAAAAACTTTTTCATTAGCTCTAATGGTCTTAGGTATCATAGGGATTGGTATTGGCTTCATGTCAGTTCCAAATAAAGAGGAAGTTAAAGAGATGTTAAAACAGGGTCATGGTCATCATGAAAGTGCAACATCACATGATACTCATGAGTCAAAAGATAGTCATGTTAAGCAAAATGTTTCTCATGATACTCACAAGTCAGAGGAAGTTCATGCTGATAAAGAACATGAAGAGCATGTTGAGCATGTGTTACATCAACAACAAAACAAACCTTGGTCTGCATTTTATGTAGCTTGTATTTTCTTTATGCTTATTAGTGTTGGAGTTTTGGCATTTTATGCTATTCAACAAGCAGCGCAAGCTGGATGGTCTCCAATATTATTTAGAGTAATGGAAGGAATTACAGGGTACTTATTACCTGGGTCAATTATATTCTTTTTGTTTTTAGTATCTTCAGGATTCCATTTAAATCATATTTTTATATGGATGGATGAATCAGTTGTAGCTAAAGACCATTTATTACAAGCTAAAGTAGGATATTTAAATGTTCCTTTCTTCTTAATAAGAGCAGCAATATTTTTAGCAGGTTGGAATATTTATAGATATGTATCTAGAAAGAATTCAATTGCTCAAGATAGCGCTACTGACCATTCTTTCTATAAGAAAAATTTTAAATGGGCAGCAGGATTTTTAGTTTTCTTTATTGTATCGGAATCTATTATGTCTTGGGACTGGATAATGTCTGTAGATCCTCACTGGTATAGTACTTTATTTGGTTGGTATGTATTCGCAAGTTTCTTTGTGAGTGGAATTACAACTATCGCTTTAGTTACTTTGTATTTGAAATCTAAAGGATATTTAGAAAATGTAAACACAAGTCATATTCATGATTTAGCTAAATTCATGTTTGGTATTAGTATCTTCTGGACATATTTATGGTTTTCACAATTTATGTTAATATGGTATTCTGATATTCCAGAAGAAGTTACATATTTTGTTACTAGAATAGAAAACTATAATCTACCATTTTTTGGAATGCTTGTTATGAACTTTTTATTCCCATTATTAATATTGATAAATACTGATTTCAAACGTTTATCATGGATTATAGTAATGGCTGGTATCGTAATATTATTTGGACATTATATAGATTTCTATAATATGATTATGCCTGCAACTGTAGGAGATCAATGGTTTATTGGATGGTCTGAAATAGGTTCAATATTATTCTTCCTTGGATTATTCATATTTGTAGTGTTTAATGCACTTACTAAAGCACCATTAGTGGCTAAAGGAAATCCTTTAATGGAAGAAAGCAAACATTTTCATTATTAATATTTAAAGTAATAAACAAATGACAAGTTTATTGATATTCTTAGTTTTAGTTTTAATTGGAATTGCGATTTGGCAGTTAACTAAAATTTTCGATTTAACTCAAGTAGGCGTAGATTCAGATAATTCTGAAGTTGCTAATGATAAAGATAATAGTGTTAATGGTTATTTAATGTTTGCCTTTGTTGGATTCATTTATATCTTTACCATATATTCTTTATTTGAATGGAGTGATTTAGTTTTAGGTACTCCAGCTTCTGAACATGGTGTTGAAGTTGATAATTTGATGTATATTTCAATGTTATTGATCTTTTTTGTTCAGACTGTAACTCAGTTTTTACTACATTATTTTGCTTTTAAATACAGAGGTAAAAAAGGACAAAAAGCATTATACTTTGCTGATAATAATAAATTAGAAGCAGTTTGGACAATAATTCCTGTGATTGTATTAGCTGGATTAATTCTTTATGGCTTGTATACATGGAATAATATCATGTTCTATGAGGAAGATGAAGATGTTATCTATGTAGAATTATATGCAAAACAATTTAGTTGGGAAGCAAGATATGCAGGTGAAGATAATACATTAGGAAAAGCAAATGTTAGGTATATTGAGGGAATAAATACTTTAGGTGTTGACTTATCAGATCCAGCAGCTCAAGATGATAAAGTAGTAACTGAATTGCACTTGCCAAAAGGGAAGAAAGTAGTATTTAAAATACGTTCTCAAGATGTTCTGCATTCGGCTTATATGCCACATTTTAGAGCTCAAATGAATTGTGTTCCTGGTATGATAACTCAGTTTGCGTTTGTTCCAACAGTAACTACTGCTGAAATGCGTCAAGACGAAGCAATTATTGCTAAGGTTGATAAAATCAACAAAATTAGGGCTAAGAAAAGCACTGAATTAGTTGCTAAAGGAGAAGAAGCGTTAGATCCATATACTTTTGATTATTTATTGTTGTGTAATAAAATTTGTGGAGCTTCTCATTACAATATGCAAATGAAGATTGTAGTTGATACTCCAGAAGATTTCAAGAAATGGTTAAATGAAAAACCAGCTTTAGCACAACAATGGAAAGAGGCTAATGCACCTGCTGAACCAGAAGTTAAGCAAGATGTTACACCAGAAATGGTTATTGATTCTACACTTATTGTAGACAATCATTAATCATTAAAATTTGAAAGTTATAAAATTATAATATAAGATTATGTCAGCACACGAACACGGTCATCACAAAGAAACATTTATTACTAAATATATTTTTAGTTTAGATCATAAGATGATTGCTAAGCAATACCTTATTACAGGCTTATTAATGGGAATTATAGGAGTTTTATTATCTATATTTTTCCGTATGCAAATAGCTTGGCCAGAAGAATCTTTTGGTATTTTTAAATTCTTTTTAGGAGAAAACTTTGCACCAGGTGGTGTAATGAAAAATGATATTTATCTTGCTTTAGTTACAATACATGGTACAATAATGGTATTCTTTGTATTAACGGCTGGGTTAAGTGGTACATTTAGTAATTTACTTATTCCATTACAAATTGGAGCAAGAGATATGGCGTCTGGATTTATGAATATGCTTTCATATTGGATGTTCTTCGTTTCTTCTGTAATTATGGTTGCTTCTTTATTTATTGAATCAGGACCAGCATCTGCTGGATGGACTATATATCCTCCTTTAAGTGCATTGCCTCAGGCAATTGGTGGTTCAGGATTGGGAATGACTTTATGGTTAGTATCTATGGCTATATTTATTGCATCTTCATTAATGGGATCTTTAAATTATGTAGTTACGGTTATAAACATGAGAACAAAAGGTATGACAATGACAAGATTACCACTTACGGTATGGGCGTTTTTTGTTACTGCAATAATTGGTATTGTTTCTTTCCCAGTATTGTTCTCAGCAGCATTATTATTGATTTTTGATAGAAGTTTTGGAACATCATTCTTCTTATCTGATATATTTATTCAAGGGGAAGTTTTACATTATCAAGGTGGTTCACCAGTATTGTTTGAGCACTTATTCTGGTTCTTAGGACACCCTGAAGTATACATTGTATTATTACCTGCATTAGGTATTACTTCTGAAATTATAGCTACAAACTCAAGAAAACCAATTTTTGGTTATAGAGCTATGATTGCCTCAATATTAGCAATTGCTTTCTTATCAACTATTGTTTGGGGGCACCATATGTTCGTATCTGGAATGAATCCATTTTTAGGATCGGTGTTTACTTTTACAACGTTATTAATTGCAATTCCTTCAGCAGTAAAAGCTTTTAATTATATTACAACATTATGGAAAGGAAACTTGCAGTTGAACCCAGCAATGCTATTTTCAATTGGTTTAGTTTCAACATTTATTACCGGAGGTTTAACAGGAATTATTTTAGGAGATAGTACTTTAGATATTAATGTTCATGATACTTACTTTGTTGTTGCTCACTTCCACTTAGTAATGGGTATATCTGCACTATACGGATTCTTTGCAGGAGTTTATCATTGGTTCCCAAAAATGTTTGGAAAAATGATGAATAAAAACTTAGGATATGTTCACTTTTGGGTTACAGCGGTTTGTGCTTACGGAGTTTTCTTCCCAATGCATTTTATAGGAATGGCTGGTTTACCAAGACGTTATTATACAAATTCAGCATTTCCATTATTTGATGAGTTAGCAGATGTTAACGTGTTAATCACAATGTTTGCAATTGTAGGAGCAGCTTTTCAAATTGTTTTCTTTTGGAACTTCTTTTATAGTATGTTCTATGGTAAAAAAGCACCAAAAAACCCTTGGAGATCTAATACTCTTGAATGGACAACACCAGTTGAACATATTCATGGAAACTGGCCAGGTGAAATACCAGAAGTACACCGTTGGGCTTATGATTACAGTAAGCCAGGTCATGATGATGATTTTGTACCTCAAGTAGTTCCAATGAAAGAAGGTGAAGAAGAATTACATCATTAAGATTTTAAAATATACATTTAAAAAACCTTTCCTTTCAGGAAAGGTTTTTTGTTTTTAACTTTGCTTATATTTGTTACTATGAATGAGAATTTAGACCCTAATAAAGAGAGATTTACACCTCAAGATTTAGATATTGAGAAGGCTTTACGTCCTTTAAGTTTTGATGATTTTGCAGGACAGGATCATGTTTTGGAAAATTTGAAAGTTTTTGTTGAAGCAGCAAATCAAAGAGGAGAAGCACTAGATCATTCATTATTTCATGGTCCTCCAGGTTTGGGTAAAACAACATTGGCTAATATTTTGGCAAATGAATTAGGAGTTGGAATAAAAATCACGTCAGGACCTGTGTTAGATAAGCCAGGAGATTTGGCTGGTTTATTAACAAATTTAGAAGAAAGAGATGTCTTATTTATTGATGAGATTCATCGTTTAAGTCCTATAGTTGAAGAGTATTTATATTCTGCAATGGAAGATTATAAAATAGACATTATGATTGAAAGTGGGCCAAATGCAAGAACAGTTCAAATTCATTTGAATCCGTTTACATTGGTTGGTGCAACAACCCGTTCAGGATTATTGACTGCTCCAATGAGGGCTCGTTTTGGTATTCAAAGTAGATTACAGTACTATAATACAGAATTATTAGCTACAATTATTGAACGTAGTGCTACTATTTTAAAAGTTGAAATTGATCTAGAAGCAGCAATAGAAATAGCAGGAAGGAGTAGAGGAACACCGCGTATTGCAAATGCGTTATTGAGAAGAGTTCGTGATTTCGCTCAGATAAAAGGAAATGGTAGAGTTGATATAGAAATTACAAAGTATGCTTTAAAAGCACTAAATGTAGACGCAAATGGGTTAGATGAAATGGATAATAAAATTTTATCAACTATAATCGATAAATTTAAAGGAGGACCAGTTGGATTAACAACATTGGCTACTGCTGTTTCTGAAAATGGGGAAACAATCGAAGAAGTTTATGAACCGTTTTTGATACAAGAAGGGTTTATTATGAGAACACCTAGAGGAAGAGAAGTTACAGAGAAGGCTTATAAACATCTAGGAAAAATAAAAGCAAATATACAAGGAGGCTTGTTTTAATGTAAAAATATGAATTCCTCTAAAAAAATTCCTGAAGTAACTGTTTTTAAGTTTCTAAAACATTCATTATCGATTTTAAAAAATCCGTTACCTTTTCATAAAGCTAATTTTAATTTTCATGGTGATATCTTCAAATTAAATATTGGGTTTGGAAATTCTGTTATTTTTTCTAGAGATGCGAGTTTGTTGAGTTATGTGCTTCAAAAGAATCAAAAAAATTATACAAAGTCACCTATACAAACAAGAGATTTGGCTAAATATGTAGGAAAAGGACTTTTAACGTCAGAAGGAGAAAAATGGCAAAAACAACGCAAATTAATTCAGCCTGCTTTTCATAAAAGTCAATTATTGCTATTATTAGAAAATATCCAATCTATAATTGAATTTGAATTAGATAAAATAGTATGTAATAAACCGATTGATGTTTTTCCGATATTTAATGATTTAGCATTTCAAACAGTTGTAAAGTCATTGTTTAGTTCTGAAGTTAGTGATGATGAGATTAATAAACTTCAATATGTGACTGAGGTTACTCAACAAATGTTAGTTAAAGAATTGCGTCAACCTTATTTAGGTTGGTGGTTTAAGGCATCTGGAGACATTAAAAAACATTTAGGCTTAATAAATGAATCGAGAGACATTTTAAGAGGAATTGTAAATAAAAGAAAGCAGAATAATATTAAACAGAATGATTTATTAGAAATGTTGCTTAATGCTCAATATGAAGATGGAAGTATTATGGAAGAGCAACAATTACTAGATGAAATTTTAATTTTATTTGCGGCAGGACATGAGACAACATCAAATGCTTTAACATTTACAAGTGAATTGTTAGCTAGAAATAGTATTGCTCAAGATAAAATATTAGAAGAAGTTAAACGACTTAAAAAGGAATCTTCAGATATTATGTATTGGTTGAAAAATGCAAGTTATACCAAGCAAGTTATTGAAGAATCAATGCGATTATTTCCTCCAGCATATTTCATTGATAGAATTAATAAAGAAGATGATGAATATGAGGGATTTCATTTTCCTAAAGGATCAAGCATATTGTTTTCAGTTTATGAAATTCATAGACATCCTGATTTTTGGGAAAATCCAGAAGAATTTATTCCTGAACGTTTTTCAAATGAAAGTGTAAAGTTCTCTAAAAATTATTTTCCTTTTGGAGCAGGTCAACGTATGTGTATAGGAAATAATTTTGCAATGTATGAAATGATTTTAGCAATAATGACTATCGTTGAACGATATCAAATAATAGAAAAAACAACGCCAATTAAAATAAAGCCTTTAATTACACTTAAGCCTTTAGATGCTATATTAGAGTTTAAACTACGATTGTAAAATCTGTAAGATGAATAATAAAGAAAAATATTCATTATTAATAAAAGAAGAAGCTAAGCGATTAGGATTTCTTTCTTGTGGTATTTCTAAAGCAGAATTCTTAGAGGAAGAAGCACCTAGATTAGAAAATTGGTTAAATCATCAACATAATGGTCAGATGGCTTATATGGAAAACCATTTTGATAAGAGGCTTAATCCTACGCTATTAGTAGATGGTGCAAAAAGTGTTATTTCGTTGTTATTAAATTATTTTCCTTCAGAAAAACAAAATGAAGATTCATATAAGATTTCAAAATATGCTTATGGTCAAGATTATCATTTTGTAATAAAAGAAAAGCTAAAAGAACTATTAAATTTTATTCAAGAAGAGATAGGTGAAGTTTCTGGAAGAGCATTTGTAGATTCTGCACCTGTTTTAGATAAAGCTTGGGCTGCAAAAAGCGGATTAGGTTGGGTAGGAAAAAACAGCAATCTTATTACTCAAAAAGTGGGTTCTTTCTATTTTATTGCAGAGTTAATAGTTGATTTGAATCTGGAATATGATACTATAACTACAGATCATTGTGGCTCTTGTACAGCTTGCTTAGATGCTTGTCCTACAGAAGCTATAATAGCACCTTATATTGTTGATGGGAGCAAATGTATTTCATATTTTACAATTGAGTTAAAAGAGAATATTCCTTTAGAAATGAAAGGTAAATTTAATGATTGGGCATTTGGGTGTGATGTTTGTCAGGATGTTTGTCCTTGGAATCGATTTTCAAAACCACACAATGAACCTCTTTTTAATCCTAATAAAGAGTTGCTGTCTTTTTCTAAAAAAGATTGGGAAGAAATAACAAAAGATACTTTTAATAAAGTATTTAAAAATTCAGCAGTAAAAAGGACTAAATTAGAAGGGCTACAAAGAAACATTAGTTTCTTGTTAGGTAAATGATAAGTTAAGGAGATTGAAATATTTTATATATTTGGAACACTAAAATTCCAATACTGTGAAAAAACATTACTACCTATTACTTATTATTCATTTATCATTTTTTAGTTTTTCTCAAAATTTACCAAATGATTGTCAAAATTATATCCAAGCATGTGACAATCAAAATATTTCTTATAATGTTTCAGGAGCCGGTGTTCAAGAAATTATTCCAGAATCATGTAGCAGTAGTGAGCACAATTCACTTTGGTTAAGAGTTACAATAGATCAACCGGGAACTTTAGGTTTCACAATTGCTCCACAAAGTACAGATATAAATGAAGATTATGATTTTTGGGTTTTCGGACCAGTGTCAGATTGTAGTAATTTAGGAACTCCCATACGTTGTTCTACTACAAACCCTGCTGCTGCTGGACAAACCAATAATCATACAGGATTAAATGCTTCGTCAATTGATATAAATGAAGGACCAGGTGCTGATGGTAATGGTTTTGTAAGACAACTAACTGCTCTGTCTGGTCAAAGCTATTTTATAGTAATTGATAGACCAATAGGAAATTCTCCTTTCTCCTTGACTTGGACAGGAACTGCTACTATTTTGAATCCTTTTAAAAATATAAATTTTCCTGATTATCCTGATGTAGTTCTTTGTGATGAAGGCTTAGATAATTTAGAATTGTATGATTTTTCAGTTTTAGATAATACTATTTTAACAGGCCTAACAGATTTTTTTATAACATACCATAATTCTTTGCAAGACGCATCATTAAATAATAACCCAATTATTGGAGCAGCTAATTTAAATGAAGGGACATATTATGCTAGAATTTCATCATTAACAGCACAGTGTACTGAAATAAAAACAGTTAATCTAATTTTTGATAATATATCTACAAATGATGTAATAGAAACCGTTTGTGAAAACACAGCAGCAAATACAATTGATTATGATTTAAGCAATTCGAATAATAGTATTTATACAGGAACGCAAGTAGTAACGTATAAATATTTTACAAATTTAACAGACGCAAATAATAATGCAAATGAGATAACAAATTGGCAAAATAGAACATTGTCATTGGGTTCACATGAGTTTTATGTTCGAACTGAAAAAGGAACTTGTTTTGATACTTCAAAGTTAATCATAAATGTAATTCAAAGGCCAGTAATTAACCCTATAGTAGAATTAAAGCAATGTGATGATGATACAGATGGGTTTAGTGCTTTTAATCTTACGGAAGCAGAAGATCTAATTGTCGCTAATTCAACAGGTTTGACAATAAGCTATTTCCTAAATTTAACAGATGCACAAGACAATATAAATACGATTACAAATGTTACATCTTTTGTTAATCAAACTATAAACACACAAACTATATATTATAGAGTAACAAATACTAATGATTGTTTTAGAGTTGGTCAATTAGATTTAATAGTTTCTGCAACTCAAATTCCAACTACTTTTTCACCAATAGTCATTACTTCTTGTGATGATACTTTTGGAACTAATAATGATGGAATCGCAACTTTTGACTTTAGTGGAACTCAAACTGTAATAGCAGGATTGTTTACAGGGCAAGTGGTAAATGTAACGTTTTATGAAAATGTTCAAGATGCTTTAGCAGAAGTTAATCAAATTGATATAGCAAATGCTTCAGCATATACGAATGATAATTCACCAAATACGCAAGATATTTATGTAAGAGTTGATAGCGATTTGAATAATGATTGTGTCGGTTTAGGTAAGTATGTAAGTTTGCAAGTTGAAAATCACCCTATTGTTCCTCCAAAAGAAATAAGAGGTTGTGATGATGATAATGACGGAATAATAGATTTTATAACAACTGATATTGAAACAGAATTATTAAATGGATTAACAAATGTGTCAGTAACATATATAGATGCTAATAATGTAGTATATGATGATTTACCAAATCCATTTACTACAGCATCTCAAATAATGACAGTTACACTTAAAAATGACACGGCAAAAGAATGTCTTTTTGTAACAACGTTAGAATTTATTGTTGATAACAAACCAACAGCAAATCCAATTCAACCAGATTTACTTGTAAAATGTGATGATGATGAAATAAATCCATTGCAACAAAATGGTAAATTTAATTTTGATACATCAACTTTTGATAATATAATTAAAGGGACTCAAACTAGAGTCGTTATTGAATATTATGATGAGAATAATGATTTATTACCAAGTCCGTTACCAAATCCTTTTGAAATAGGGACACAAGATATAACAGTCAAAGTTATAAATGAAGATAATAATGATTGTTATGATACTATTGTTTTGTCGTTTATTGTAAATCCAGTTCCTAATATTTATATTGAAGGAGAGGAAGAGATTATTTGTACTGATGACCCTAGTGATTCACAAGTTTTAAATGCAGGATTAGTTGATGAAACAACCATTGACGATTATACATATCAGTGGTATTTTAATAATCAAATTATTGTTGGAGCAGATCAATATAATTTAACGGTTACAAATTCAGGAAATTATAGTGTAGATGTAATTGATAATAATTTGTGTTCTAGTACAAGAAACATTGTGGTAAATCCATCAAATATTGCTGTAATTAATAATATAGAAATTGTTGATTTGGTAGATTCAAATACAATAACAGTTTTAGTAACAGGTGATGGAAATTATCAATATAGTTTAGATGGAGAGAATTATCAAGAGAGTAATGTTTTCTATGACGTTCAAGCTGGATTAAAAACGGTGTATGTTTATGACTTAAATGGTTGTGGTATTACATCAGAAACAGTAAGTGTTTTATCTGTCCCAAAATATTTTACACCAAATGGAGATGGAATTAACGATTTTTGGAATGTTAAAGGGTTTAATGAAAGATTTCAAGAAAGCACTTTGATTTCTATTTTTGATAGATATGGAAAATTATTGAAGCAAATTTCGTCATTTTCTCAAGGATGGGATGGAACATTTAATACAGTAAATATGCCTTCCTCTGATTATTGGTATTCAATTGAATTATTAGATGGACGAGTTAAAAAAGGACATTTTTCATTAATAAGATAGAAAATATAAATAAAACACCAGTTTTTACACTGGTGTTTTAACTGCAAGCAACGAAAACGTTCTGCGAAAATGTAATTAATTTGAAGAATAATTAAATTTAAAAAAGCAGAATTTTTTATTTAAGTAAGGTTGTTTTGTTCATTTATTTTTAAATAAGCAAGCCTTTTTAATTTTTTATATTGAAATAGAAAAGATTCAATATTATTTTTAAAAAGGATGTGGTCATTTAAATAATAAGTTTCGCATTCAATGTCTTCACATTCTTTTAATCCGTCTGTTTTTCTAATGTAAAATATTAGATTTGCTAGTAAAATGTTATTTTCTTTTTCTTTTGTTTCTAGTTTTTCAATAATTTTACTATAGATGTCATTGTCTTTTTTGTTTTTTAAAAGCTGTTTAAAAAATACTATTTCGGCATTAATACAGTCTACTTCTTCTTTCCATAAAAGAATATCTTTATTGATAAATTGTCTCTCAATATCATCTTTGTCATAATGCTTTTTGACTAAATTATTCATCCTTTTAAGTATTTATAATTGTTTAATTTTTAACAGAGATTATCTCTATTGTGCTTATTCCAGTAGGGAACTGCCAATTGATTTTATCATTTTGAGCATAACCAAATAAAGCAAGGCCCATTGGAGCTAATACAGATATTTTATTATTTGCTACATCACTTTTTTCTGGAGTAACAATTTGATATGTTCTTTCTTTATCAAAAGCTGTTTTAATGGTTACAATAGAATTAAATCGAACAATGTCTTCAGGTATTTTTGCACTATCAAGTACTTTTGCTTCTTTTAATTCATCTATTAATTTTTCAAAAGACAATCGATATGTTTTATCATTTTTATTGTGAGAATTCGAAAAAAGGTGCTTTAAAGTTTCAAGTTCTTTTTTATCAATAATTATTTTTCCGTACTTCATGATTCAAAAATTAGTTTTAATTAATTGATCTTTATTAAGGGAAAATTCCTCTTTCAATATAGGCTGTTTCAATTCGACTAATAGCTATTGTATATGCAGCCGTTCTCCAATCAATTTTATTAGTATTAGCTAGTTTTTCAACTCTTTTATAGTTTATAGTCAGTTTTTTTTCTATTTTAAACATCACTTCGTCTAATGGCCATAATTCTCCATTTCTATTTTGAAGCCATTCAAAATAACTTCCTATAACTCCTCCTGAATTACATAAAATATCTGGTATTATGGTAACATTTTTATTAAGTAATATATGTTCTGCTTCATTGTTAATAGGGCCATTAGCTCCTTCTGCAATAATTTTAGACTTAATTTTGTCTGCGTTTTTTTCTGTTATTTGATTCCCTAAAGCAGCAGGAATAATAAAGTCACATTCTAAACCGAAAAAATCATCAGGATTCATTTCTATTGCACCTTCAAAACCTTTGGTAGAACCTTTTCTAGGTTTGCAATGTTCGTATAAATCTTCAACAGAAATTCCATTAGTATTAATTAGAGTAGCATGAGCATCTTGAGTCGCAATTAAAATAGCTCCATCATTATTTAAAAAATGAGAAGCCCAATAGCCAACGTTTCCGTAGCCTTGTACAATAAATTTCTTTCCTTTTAAAGTTTCGTTTCGTCCTTCAAATAACAATCTAAGAGTTAGATAAACACCAAAGCCTGTGGCTCTATCTCTACCTTCTAAACCGCCACTTCCAACAGGTTTTCCTGTTACAACATGTTTGTGGTTAGATCTTTCATTAGGAGATTTAGTAGACATGAATGTGTCTGCCATCCATGCCATTGTTTGTTCATTTGTGTTTACATCAGGTGCAGGAATATCATATTCAGAACCAATGTTATCACCTAATGCATAAGTAAATCGTCTTGTAATTCTTTCAAGTTCAGATAATGAATAGTTTCTTGGGTCAATTTGAATTCCACCTTTTGCACCACCATATGGTAATCCTGCTAATGATGTTTTCCAAGTCATCCACATGGCTAAAGCCTTTGCATCATTTACATCAACAGTTGGATGATATCTCAATCCTCCTTTATATGGACCTAATGCATTGTTGTGCTGTACTCTATAACCTGTAAATATTTCAACATTACCATTGTCCATTTTTACAGGGAAATGGATAATTATTTCGTTATTAGTGATAGACAAAATCTTTCTAATATTAGAATTAAGATTCATTGAATCTGCAGTTTTGTTAAACTGTTCTAATACATTGTCTAGCATTGTTTTCTGTTTTTTTACTTCTAAAATTTCCATATTATTTATATTCTTCACAATATTTTTTTTTATTTTCTATCCAAGTACAGAATATGTTATTTTCGCAATTTGAACAAATTCCAATAAGACTATTTGTAGTGCTTATTTCTTCAAGTAAAGAAGATTCAGGATCAAGTAAAGTTTCCATATTTTATAATTTAATATGAATCCTATTAATCAATCTGTGTGCCATATTTTTTTGATTTTATGTAATTGTTTAAAAATCAATTAATTGATTTTTATTTTTTGTTCTTGCTTTATTTTTAATATGAGTATATATACACCAAACGGGGTGTTTTACCCCGTTTTTTCCTTTGAAGCTATTAAGTGTGCTAAAAAAAGAATATTATTATTTTAGAAGCTTTTGTCTTAGTGTTTTTCGGTCTATTTGTAGAATTTCTGCAGCTTTTGTTTTGTTATTATTTACAGCAGCTAGAACTTTTAAAATATATGATTTCTCAATTTCATGTAAGGACTTCAGTTTTTCATGTTCTATTGGTTCTTTGTACTTTAATGATTTAGGTAATGAGTTGGTATCAATAATTTTATCGCTTAAAATAATAAGGCGTTGAATAATATTTTCTAGTTCTCTAATGTTTCCTGGCCAATTATGTCTAGTTAGAATGTCAATAGCTTTTTGAGTTATTTTAATATCGGGTTTTCCATATTCTTTTCCATATTTTTTCAGGAAAGTAGTAATCAACACAGGGATGTCTGTTTTTCTATCTCTTAAAGGCGTAGTTTCAATGTTTACGACATTAAGCCTATAGTATAAATCTTCTCTAAATGTACCATTTTCAATGGAGTTTTGTAGATTACTATTAGTCGCAGAAATAATTCTAACATTTATTTTTTGTGGCTTTTGAGAACCAATCATATAAATTTCTTTTTCCTGTAAAACTCTAAGAAGTCTAGTTTGAACAGAATGTGTCGCTGTTCCTATTTCATCTAAAAAGATAGTTCCGTTTTCAGCAGCATGAAATAATCCAGCTTTAGTTTCATTTGCTCCAGTAAATGCACCTTTTACATAACCAAATAATTCAGATTCAATCAGATTTTCAGGAATTCCTCCACAATTGACAGATATAAAAGGTTTTGATGCAAAATTACCATTATAATGAATTGAACGTGCAATTAACTCTTTTCCTGTGCCACTTTCTCCTTGTATTAAAACGGTTGCTTTATTGTTTTTTACTCTTTTTATGATGTCAATTAACTGTGTGTGTTCTTTAGATATCCCTACTAAATTAGTAATAAAATCATCGGAATCTTCTACTTTTTTATTTAAAGGATTCTTTTTTTTATTTTTAAGGCAATTATGGATTGATTTTTTTAATTCTTCAAAAGTAAATGGTTTTGTTAAATAGTCTAATGCTCCAGATTTTACAGCATTAATAGCAGTATCCACAGAAGGAAACCCTGTTATAACTAATTTAGGGATATTAGGAAAATGTTCATCAGCATATTTTATAAGCTCAATACCGTTTATTTCAGGCATTTGTAAATCTGTAATTAAGAGATCAATAGTAGAAGATTTTAAAATGTCTATAGCTTCAATAACAGAAGTGGCCTTATATGAATGAAAGTTTAGATCTTTTAAATTACGTTGTAGTAATTCTAGCATATCATAATTGTCATCTACAATTAAAATGTTTTCTTTTTTTAAACTCATCACTTTTCTTTTAGAGGTAAAATAATTTGAAAATTAGTCCCTTTAGGTTTGTTGTTTACTACTTTTATTTCGCCTTTATGACTTCTAATTATTCCATGAACAACGCTTAGTCCAAGACCTGAACCTTCACCTATTGGTTTTGTCGTAAAAAAAGGTTCAAATATCTTAGGTTTAATTTCTTCATCTATTCCAGAACCTTGATCTTTAATTTCAATTATAAAGTTTTCTTTTTTAGAGTTAACCAATATGTCAATTTTACTTTCAAATGGAGATACATAGATTGCATTCATAATAATATTGAAAAGTACTTGTGTTAATTGAATTTCGTCTATTTGTGCTTTTATATTATGATCTTTAAAAGTTACATTGCAAGTAATATTCGCTTTTTTGAAGTTTGGCCCTAATAATGTGACTGCTTGAAGAATAATAGGTTTTATTAATAAAATCTCTTTATTTTGAGGCATTTCACAAGAGAAAAACATTAATTTTTTTACAATTTCCCTAGAGTAAATAGCAGCATTAATAATTTTTGAAATATCCTTATCTATAGATTTTACTTTGTTTTCTTTTTTGATAAGTTCAGCAAAACCAAGAATATTTCCTAAAGGAGTGTTTAGTTCATGTGCAATTCCTGCGGTTATTTCTCCTAAAATTGAAAGTCTGTCGTTTCTTTCTGCCGATTGTTTTAGCTTTTCTTCTTTTTCTTTACGCTCTTTGTTTTCTAAAAACTGACTTGTTTCTACACTTATTTTTTCAAGTAGATTGTATTCTTCTTCCAAAAAATCATCTATAGATAATTTAGGAGAAGGATAATGGATTTTTATAAAACCAACTTCATTGTTTTCTATAAAGGTTTTACGATCAATATATACAGTTTTTTGAGGTAGAACATTCGTAAGTATTTTCAAATCTTTAAACACAATCTCTACTATGGCATCGTCAGAATATTTTAAAGCTTTTTCTAAATTTTGACCAATGTTAGTCAAAACCTCTTCAATTGTTATATTCTTTTGATTAATTATATGAGTTGTTTCGTATAAACAAACTAATTCTTTGATTCTTTCCTTTAGTCTTTCTTTAGTTGATAATGATGGCATAAGTGTTTGTTTTATGAAAAAATCGGGGAATTATTCCTCAACACAAAAGTATGTTTTTTTTATGCATAATTTGTTTTAAAAAAGAGTTAAAAGTTTAAGCATATTTATTAGTTAAATTAAAAATAAAAAAATGATTCAAAAGAGTTTCTTTAAAATTTCATTTTCTCATGAACTCTTATATCTTTGTAAGTTAGTATAAAAATAATTATATGCATAAGGATACAAAAAGAAGAGAGGCATTATTATATCATGCAAAACCGACACCTGGTAAAATACAAGTGGTGCCAACAAAAAAATATGCAACACAAAGAGATTTATCACTAGCATATTCTCCAGGAGTAGCAGAGCCATGTTTAGAAATAGAAAAAGATATTAATAATGTTTATAAATATACAGCAAAAGGAAACTTAGTTGCTGTAATATCAAATGGGACTGCTGTTTTAGGACTTGGAGATATAGGTCCAGAAGCATCTAAACCAGTAATGGAAGGAAAAGGACTTTTGTTTAAAATTTTTGCAGATATAGATGTTTTTGATATTGAAGTAGGAACAAAAGATGTTGAAGAATTTATTCAAACAGTAAAAAATATTGCACCTACATTTGGAGGGATAAATCTTGAAGATATAAAAGCTCCTGAATCTTTCGAAATCGAAAGGAGATTAGTAGAAGAATTGAATATTCCTGTAATGCACGATGATCAGCATGGAACAGCAATTATTTCTTCAGCAGCATTATTAAATGCTCTAGAATTAGCAAACAAAGAAATAGATAAAGTTAAAGTAGTAGTTTCAGGAGCAGGTTCAGCAGCATTAGCTTGTGCTAATTTATATGTTTTATTAGGAGTAAAAATTGAAAACATTTTTATGTTTGATAGAGCAGGAATGCTAACTACTTGTCGTGAAGATATTTCTGATTTACAAAAAAGATATGCAAAGTCTTGCGAGCCAAAATCATTGAAAGAAGCAATTGTAAACGCAGATGTTTTCTTAGGATTGTCAGTAGGAAATATTCTAACTTCAGAAATGTTATTGACAATGAACAATGATCCAATTGTTTTTGCAATGGCTAATCCAGTTCCAGAAATTGATTATAATGTTGCAATAAATACTCGCGAAGATATTATAATGGCTACTGGTCGTTCAGATCATCCTAATCAAGTAAATAATGTACTAGGTTTTCCTTATATTTTTAGAGGTGCATTAGATGTGCGTGCTAAAAAGATTAATGAAGAAATGAAGATGGCTGCGGTTAGAGCATTGGCTGAATTAGCAAAAAGCCCAGTTCCAGAACAAGTGAATGTGGCTTATGGTGAAACAAAATTAAACTTCGGTAGAGATTATATTATTCCAAAACCTTTTGATCCTAGATTAATTGCTGTTGTTGCTCCAGCAGTTGCCAAAGCAGCAATAGATTCAGGTGTTGCCCAAATTGAAATTAATGATTGGGAAAAATATGAATTAGATTTATTAGATCGTTTAGGTTCTGATAATAAGATGATTAGAATGTTGGTTAATCGAGCAAAAACAAATCCTAAAAAAGTAGTTTTTGCAGAAGCAGATCATTTAGATGTTTTAAAAGCAGCACAAATTGTTCATGAGGAAGGAATTGGAATTCCTATTTTATTAGGAAATAAAGAGATAATTCAAGAGCTAAAAACAGAAATAGGGTTTGATGCAGATGTTACTATAATAGATCCTAAAACAAAAGAAGAAGATAGTAGTAGAGCAAAATATGCTAAGTCTCTTTGGGAAGCAAGAAAAAGAAGAGGAATTACGTTATTAGATGCCGAAAAATGGATGAGAGAACGTAATTATTTCGGATTGATGATGGTTAATGCGGGAGAAGCAGATACAATGGTAACAGGATATTCTAGAAGTTATCCTTCTGTGGTAAAACCAGTATTGGAATTAATTGATAGGGCGCCAGGAGTTTCACGTATTGCAACTACAAATATGATGATGACTACGAGAGGACCAATATTCCTTTCAGATACAGCAATCAATACGAATCCAACAGCAGAAGAGTTAGCTAAAATTGCATTAATGACGGCAAAAACACTTAGAATGTTTGGTATGGAGCCAGTTATGGCAATGGTTTCTTTTTCAAATTTTGGCTCATCTGAGAGCGAGAATCCTAAGAAAATTAGAGAAGCAGTTGCATATCTTCATAAATATTATCCAGATTTAATAGTTGATGGAGAAATACAAACAGATTTTGCTTTAAATCCGGAAATGTTGAAAAGCAAGTTCCCTTTCTCTAAGTTAGTTAATAAAAAAGTAAATACTTTAATTTTTCCAAATTTAGATTCAGCAAACATTACTTATAAAATGATGAAAGAACTGAACAAGACAGACTCAATAGGTCCAATAATGTTGGGGTTAGATAAACCAGTGCATATTTTCCAACTAGGAGCTAGTGTTGAAGAAATGGTAAATATGGCAGCAGTTTCAGTTGTTGATGCACAAGAAAAAGAAAGAAAATTTAAACAGTCTATTAATAAATAATATTTTATATTTTTGACTATTAACATATTAAATATATAATGATAACTCATATCCAAGGGAAACTAGTTGAAAAAACACCAACAGAAGTAATAATAGATTGTAATGGAATAGGGTATCATATAAATATATCATTGCATACTTTTTCGCTTTTGCCAGATAGTGAGAATTTGAAACTTTTTACTTTTTTACAAGTAAAAGAAGATTCGCAGACTTTATATGGATTTGTAGAAAAAAAGGAAAGAGAATTATTTAAGCTATTAATTTCTGTTTCTGGAATTGGAGCTAATATTGCAAGAACTATGTTGTCTTCTTTAGATCCTCAGCAAATTATACAAGCTATAGCTTCAAATGATGTTCCAACTATACAAAGTATAAAAGGAATTGGGGCAAAAACGGCTCAGAGAGTTATTTTGGATTTGAAGGATAAAGTGTTAAAAGTTTATGATTTAGATGAAGTTTCTTTAACTTTTAACAATACAAATAAAGAAGAAGCGTTATCTGCATTAGAGGTTCTAGGTTTTGTTAGAAAAACGAGTGAAAAAGTTATTGATAGAATTGTAAAAGAATCCCCAAATGCAACAGTTGAGACCTTAATAAAACAAGCATTAAAAAACTTATAAGACTTGGAAAATAAATTTAACGAAAGTGTTTTTAATAGATTTAAAAAAGGACTAAAAATCATTTTTTTATGGTTTCCATTTTTCTTGTTTTCACAAGTAGATGGTCAAGAAAATGATTCTATTAAAAAAGGTGTAGATCTAGGTAAGATTAAAGTTCCTAACCCACAAAGTATAGTTGAAGCTTATACTTATGATTCTGTAACTGATAGATATATTTATACAAACACTTTTGATGGATTTAATGTAAACTATCCTTTAGTCTTAACTCCGCAGCAATATCAGGAATTAGTTTTACGTGAAGAAATGCGTAAATATTATAGAGATAAATCAGCAGCAATTGATGGAAAAAAGGATGGTAGTGAAGAAAAGAAAAAAGATTTATTGCCAAGATATTATGTTAATTCTAAATTCTTTGAAGCTATTTTCGGAGGAAATACTATTGATGTAAAGCCTACAGGTTCTGTAGAAATAGATTTAGGAGTACGTTTTACAAAACAAGATAATCCAGCATTTTCACCAAGAAACAGAAAGACAACCACATTCGATTTCGATCAGAGAATTAGTGTTGGTCTTCAAGGAAAAGTAGGAACGAGGTTAAATGTAAATATTAATTATGATACTCAATCTACATTTGCTTTTCAAAACCTTATAAAATTAGAGTATGGCTCAACAGAAGATGATATTCTACAAAAATTAGAAGTTGGAAATGTTAGTTTCCCACTATCTAATTCTTTAATTAGAGGTTCTCAAAGTTTATTTGGTGTTAAGGCTCAATTGCAATTTGGAAAAACAACCGTAACAGGTGTCTTTTCTGAACAAAAGTCGCAAACGAAAACCGTAACTTCTCAAGGAGGAGGAACACTTCAAGACTTTGAATTATTTGCTTTAGAATACGATTCTGATAGACACTATTTTTTATCGCAATATTTTAGAAATCAATATGATAAATCATTAGAAACGTATCCATATATTAACAGTAGAATTCAAATTACAAGAATTGAAGTTTGGGTTACGAACAAGCAAAATAGAATTAATTCAACTGAGAATAATTTAAGAAACCTTATAGCTCTTCAAGATTTAGGAGAAGCTCCTTTAACAAATTTGACACCTCAAGAAGTTGTAGGTGTAAATTTAGCTGGAAATCCATCCTTTTTTAACGTAGGGCCAGATACTCCTTCAAATAACCCAAATAATAAATTTAACCCAAATCAAATAGGAAGTAATTTTTTAACTCAAGCTATTAGAGAAGTTGCAACAGCAAATAATGGTTTTACAATTGGAGTAGATGAAGGGCTAGACTATGCGAAATTAGAAAATGCTAGAAAGTTAACAGCATCAGAATTTACATATCACCCACAATTAGGGTACATTTCGTTAAGTCAACGTTTAGCAAACGATGAAGTTTTAGCTGTTGCCTATCAATACACTATTGGAGATCAAGTTTATCAAGTTGGAGAATTTGGAACAGATGGAGTTGATGCTACACAAGTTGATAACACAGGTATTCCTTCTTCACAAGCTTTGATTGTTAAGTTGTTGAAAAGTAACTTAACAGCAGTTAAACAAAAGACACCAAATGAAGATTTAACAATGCCAACATGGAACTTAATGATGAAGAATATTTATCAAATTCCAGGTGGATATCAATTACAACAAGAAGATTTTAAATTTAATATTTTATATACAGATCCATCACCACTAAATTATATTACTCCATTTGTGGATAATTCAGGAAATATTCCTTTAGACTTGCCAGCAGGAGTAAAAGAAACACCTCTTTTAAAGGTTTTAAATGTAGATAAACTAAATTATACAAATGATCCGCAAGAAGGAGGAGATGGTTTCTTTGATTTTTATCCAGGAATAACAGTCGATCCTCAATATGGTAGAATTATTTTTACAACTAAAGAGCCTTTCGGAGAACATTTATTTGGAAAATTAAATACAGGAGGAACAGAAAATTATAATGATCCATTAACATATAATGTGAATCAGAATAAATATGTTTTTAGAAACTTGTATAAATCAACACAAGCTGCTGCACTTCAAGAAAGTGAAAAAAATAAATTTCAATTAAGAGGGCGTTTTAAATCTTCTGGAGGTGATGGTATTTCTATTGGTGCTTTCAATGTTCCACAAGGATCTGTAGTTGTAAAATCAGGAGGAAGGGTTTTGGTTGAAGGAGTAGATTATACAGTGAATTATCAACTTGGAAAAGTACAATTATTAGATCCTTCATTACAAGCATCAAATACTCCACTTGAAATATCAGTTGAAAATAATTCTGTTTTTGGTCAACAAACAAGACGATTTTGGGGTGTAAATGTTGAACATCAATTTAATAAAAACTTTTTAGTTGGAGGTACAATATTGAACTTGTCAGAAAGACCTTTTACAAACAAGTCAAATTATGGACAAGAATCTGTAAATAATACTATTGTAGGATTAAATACAAATTTCTCTACCGAAGTGCCATTTTTAACAAGATTAGTTAATAAACTACCAAATATTGATACAGATGTACCTTCTAATTTGTCTTTTAGAGGAGAAATAGCCTATTTATTACCAGGTTCTTCAAAAGCAGATCAATTTAATGGAGAAGCAACTACTTATGTAGATGATTTTGAAGGCTCACAATCTTCTATACCTTTAAATTCACCTGGACCTTGGACTTTAGCAAGTGTGCCACTAGAAGAAAATTTTGATGGAAATCCAGATGAAACAGAACCTGTAACAGATGATCCAGTTATTGGGTATAAGAGAGCGAAAATGGCTTGGTATACTATTGATCCTGTCTTTTATACTCAGCCACCAAGTGGAATTAATGATAATGATTTATCGTTAAATAGAACAAGAAGAATATACAGTCGAGAATTATTCCCAAATGTAGATATTGCACAAGGAAATTCAAATGTTATCAGTACATTAGATTTAACATATTTTCCAAAAGATAGAGGGCCATATAATTTTAACCCTTCACTTGCTACAACAAACCAATTTCCAGATACTGATATTGTAGATAATTGGGCAGGAATTATGCGTTCAATTAATTCAACTAATTTTGAACAATCAAATGTTGAATATGTTCAGTTTTGGATTTTAGACCCTTATTATGGAAATGCTCCAGATGTAGTTAGTCCTGCGAATACAGGAAAATTAGTGTTTAATTTAGGGGAAATTTCTGAAGATATTTTAAAAGATGGAAGAAAACAATATGAAAATGGATTGCCGGAAGTTGGAGCAACTACACCAGCGCTTCAAACCGGTTGGGGACAAGTACCAAGTTCTCAATCCTTAGTGTATGCATTTGATACAGACGAGGCAAATAGAAATCAACAAGATGTTGGTTTTGACGGACTTAATGATGCTGCTGAAGCAATAAAGTATAGTGCTTTTGCTGGTCAAAGCGATCCATCTGCTGATAATTATAGATTTTATTTAAATGCAACGGGTGGAGTTGTGGATCGTTATAGAGATTATAATGGTTTTGAAGGGAATTCTCCTGTAAATGTTACAGATACAAATAGAGGGAATGACACTAGGCCAGATGTAGAAGACGTAAATCGTGATCAAACAATGAATACGATTAATGCTTATTTTAAATTTGAAGTGCCTATTAATAATACTCCTCAAGTTGGCCAAAATTATGTCGTTGATGTTAGAACAGTATCAGAATCATTACCAAATGGGAGTAATGTTAGCGCAAGATGGGTTCAATATAAAATTCCAATTTTAGAATTTACACAAAATAATGTAGTAGGAGCTATTGCTGATTTTAGATCAATTAGATTTATGAGAATGTATATGACTGGGTTCTCAGAAGAGATTACACTTCGTTTTGGAACTTTAGATCTTGTCAGAGGAGAGTGGAGACGTTATACAAATTCATTAGAATTTAATGACCCTGATCCAACAGATGATAATACTGGTTTTGATGTTGTAGCAGTAAATATCCAAGAAAATAGTAGTAGATCACCAATTCCTTATGTTTCGCCTCCAGGAGTAACTAGAGAACAGTTATATAATAACAATACGGTTATTAATCAGAATGAACAATCTTTATCATTGAGAGTTTATGACAAAGATGGAGGATATAATGATGGTTTAGAAGCAGGAGATTCAAGAGCAGTTTTTAAAAATGTAAACGTAGATATGCGTCAATTTAAAAAGATGCGTATGTTTTTACATGCAGAATCATTGCCGCAACCAGATGAACCACAGCCACTTCAAAATGACCAAATGGTTGCATTTATTCGTTTTGGAAATGATTTTACAGAAAATTTCTATCAAGTAGAAATTCCTTTAAAGGTTTCTTCTCAAAACGCATCAACACCAGATGATGTATGGCTTTCTGATAATGAAATTGAATTACCAATGGAATTATTAACTAAACTTAAAATATTATCACTTAATAACTCTTCAACTATAATATATGGCCCTGATGGAATTGGTTTTGTAGAAGAAGAAGCCATTGGCTCCTCGAATAGTAAACTAACATTAGGTATAAAAGGAAATCCGAATTTTGGATTAGTTCGAACGTTAATGGTAGGGGTTAAAAATATAAGCAATCAAAATATTAGAGGTGAGGTATGGTTTAATGAACTTAGACTTTCAGACCTAGATAATAAAGGTGGTTATGCAGCGGTAGCAAATCTAGATACAAATCTTGCTGATTTTGCAACTGTTTCTGCAACAACTAGAGTAAGTACTATAGGATTTGGAGGAATAGAAGAAGGTCCGAATGAAAGAAGTAGAGAAGATGTTTTTCAATATGATATAGTTACTAATTTGAATTTAGGGAAATTGCTACCTAAAAAGTGGGGAATAACATTACCTTTTAATTATGCAGTTGGAGAAGAAACTATAACGCCTAAATACGATCCTTTTTATCAAGATATTGAATTAAATCAACTTTTAGATGTAACTACAGATGCAGAACAACGTTCAAATCTTGAAAATAGAGCAATAGATTATACAAAAAGAACAAGTATTAACTTTATAGGTGTTAGAAAAGAAAGAGGTGAAGGTCAAAAACAACATTTCTATGATGTAGAGAACCTAACATTATCATATTCTTTTAACGAAACCGAACATCACGATTATGAAATTGAGAATCTTGTTGATCAACAAAACAGAACAACAGTAGATTATGCTTATTCATTTAAACCTTTGACAATTGAGCCTTTTAAAAACTCAAAGAAATTAGATAAAAGCGGTTATTATAAAATGTTGAAAGATTTTAATTTTAATTTCTTACCATCAAATATTTCATTTAGTTCTAATATTATAAGACAATTTAATAGACAACAGTTTAGGTTAGTTGACGTAGAGGGAATTGGTTTAGATCCTTTATATAGAAGAAATTACTTTTTTAATTATCAATATGGATTCAATTATAATCTTACTAAATCATTACGTCTTAATTATACAGCAGCTTCAAATAATATAGTTAGAACTTATTTAGATGAAGAAAATAAACCGATAGACGGTCTAGATATTTGGGATGATTATTGGGATATTGGACAATCAAATCAGCATAATCAACAAATTGTTTTGAATTATGATTTACCAATAAATAAAATTCCTGCTTTAGCATTTGTTAAGTCAAACTATACCTATACAGGAGATTTTAATTGGCAACGTTCATCAGATGCTTTTTCATCAATTGTTGCAGATAATGGTATTAGATATAATTTAGGAAATACAATTCAAAATGCAAATTCCCATAAGCTGAATACAACATTTAATATGGATTTGTTATATCGTTATATCGGGTTGACAGGGAATAAAAAGAAGAAAAGTAAAAAAGAAAAAGATTCGAAAGATGCTTTACCAAAACCAGGGCAAAAGATTACAGCAAAAAGTAAAACAAGTAAGAATGACGGAAATGTATTTGTAAATGGTTTAATAGGAATAATTACAAGTATTAAAAATATACAAGTAAATTATACAGAAACAAATGGAACCGTTTTGCCAGGTTATACTCCAGGATTAGGTTTTTTCGGTTCTTCTAGACCATCACTTGGGTTTGTATTTGGTAGTCAGTCAGATGTTCGTTATGAAGCAGCAAGACAAGGTTGGTTAACTGAATTCCCAGAATTCAATCAAAATTTCACACAGGTAACAAATAAACAATTAAATTTCACTGCCCAAGTAGAGCCTTTTGCGGATCTTAAAATAGATTTGACAGCAGACAGAATGTATGCAGATAATTATTCTGAACAATATGATGTTTTGAATGGTCAGTATAACTCTCGATCGCCTTATAATTTTGGAAATTTTAGTATTTCAACTGTTTTAATCCAAACAGCATTTAGTCAAAGTGATGAGAATTTTTCAGAAGCTTTTGAAGACTTTAGAGCAAATAGATTAAAAGTAGCAAATAAACTAGCTTCTGAATATTATGGAAGCAATGTTTATCCAACTGATTTAGAAGGTTACCCAGTAGGCTATGGTAAAAATAGTCAACAAGTGCTATTACCTTCTTTTGTTGCTGCATATTCAGGAAAAGATATCTCTAAACAATCAACAGGTGTTTTTAAAAATGTTCCTTTACCAAACTGGACAATTAAATACACAGGATTAATGCGTTATAAATGGTTTAAAGATAAATTTAAACGTTTTTCATTACAACATGGTTATAGAGCAAGTTATAATGTAAACTCATTCCGTTCAAATCTAAATGAAGCGCCTGTAGATGCTAATGGAAACTTTTATGCGAATACAATTATTTCAAATGTAAACTTAACAGAACAATTTAATCCATTAATGAGAGTTGATTTTGAAATGAAAAATTCAATCAAAATTTTAGCAGAAATTAAAAAGGATAGAACATTAAATATGAGTTTTGATAATAACTTATTAACAGAAGTAAGCGGTAATGAATATACTATAGGTTTAGGATATAGAATAAAAAATGTTACAATAGTATCAAAATTAGCAGATAATCCGACAGGAGTAATTAAAAGTGATATCAATATTAAAACGGATTTCTCATTAAGGAAAAATAATACAATTGTTCGTTATCTAGATTATAATAATAATGAATTAGCAGGTGGACAAGATTTATGGTCTATTAAGTTATCTGCGGATTATTCGTTTAGTAAGAATTTGACAACGATATTCTTTTATGATCATCAGTTCTCACAAGCGGTTATTTCAACATCATTTCCAATAACAAATATTAGAGCAGGATTTACAATTCGATATAATTTTGGGAACTAGTTAGTCTATATGAATATAAAAAAGACTCACTTGTATATAAAAGTGAGTCTTTTTTGTTTTATAAATGTAACATTTTTTAATAGTAATAAGATAAAAAAAATTAAAAACCTATTTTGGAATTAAATTAATAAAACTACATTTGTGAAACCAATAAAAAAGAAATAAAATGAATATTCCAGCTAATTTAAAGTATACAAAAGACCACGAGTGGGTATTAATAGAAGGAGAAATTGCAACAATAGGTATTACTGATTTTGCTCAAAAAGAATTGGGTGATATTGTTTATGTAGAAGTAGAAACATTAGATCGTACCCTAGAAAGAGATGAGGTTTTTGGTACTGTTGAAGCAGTTAAAACAGTTTCTGATTTGTTTTTACCATTGAGTGGAGAAATTATTGAATTTAACGAAAACCTTGAAAGTGAGCCAGAAAAAGTAAATGTAGATCCTTATGGAGATGGATGGATGGTTAAAGTTAAAATAAATAACGCTTCTGAAATTGACCAATTGTTGTCAAATGATGATTATGCAGCGCTTATTGGAGCGTAAATATTTTTATTTTGCTGTTTTTTGGACGTTATTTATTACTTATATGAGTTTGGTAACGATAGAAAAAGTAAATACATCTATTATTAATATTCCAAACAAAGATAAAATAGTTCATTTTGTATTCTATTTTATCTTTGTCTTTAGTTGGATTAAGGTTTTTAATAGTGATAAAAATAAAATTAATTTAAAAATAGTTGTAATCGCGGTATTATATGGCATAATTATTGAAGTATTACAGTCGGTGTTCACTACTAATCGTCAAGCAGATATTTTTGATGCTATGGCAAATGCTCTCGGAGCGTTAACTGCGTTTCTTTTTTTGAGATATATTAAAAATAAATCTTGAAAAAATTTTAAAAACATCTTATTATTAATTATATTAGCGACCTTAAAAATAAAATTATGGAATTAAAGAAAAATCCTAATGTAGACCCTAAAAGAAATAGTAGATTGTTCTTTCAGATTGGTCTTGTAGCAGTTTTATTGCTTACTTATGTTGGAATTGAATTAAAATCCGAAGATCCAAGAATAGAAAAAGAAAGATTTACATTGACAGATAACTTAATGTTAGATGAAGAGGATGTGATTTTGACAATGCCTCCAGTTCAACAACTTCCACCACCACCACCACCTGCTCCAGAAGTAATTGAAGTGGTGAAAGATGAAATTAAGTTGGAAGAGAAGAAAATTGAAACTACTGAAGTTGAAGAAAATAAACCAGTTGTGGTTGTTAAAGCATCTGAAGTTGGAAGCACAGGACCTTCTTTAGATGATATTCCAGATGAGATGCCATTTGCTGTTATTGAGCAAATTCCTATGTTTCCTGGATGTGAAGGAGTGGCAAAAAATCAACAAATGGATTGTTTTAATGAAAAAATGCAAGCGCATATAAAGAAATACTTTAGTTACCCTGAAAGAGCTGCTGAAAACGGATCTCAAGGACAAGTTTCTGTACAATTCTTAATTGATAAAGATGGAGTTGTTAAAGATATTAAGGTAAGAGGAAGAGGAATTAAAAATGATGCTGAACTTTTGGAAAAAGAAGCAGAAAGAATTATTTCTAAATTACCTAAGTTTACTCCTGGTAAGCAAAGAGGAAAAGCTGTAAGGGTAAAATACGGTTTACCTATTACTTTTAAATTAAATTAAAAAAAAATCCCAATCTTTTTAGATTGGGATTTTTTTTTTGGCACATAATTTGTGTAGGTATTATTAACAATCTGTTAACATATAACCTATATAATTATGAGAGTAAAAAATGAATTTCAGAAAAAGGCAAAAAATAGTGTAATCTATTTTCAATTAGGTCTTATTGCTACAATGTTGGCTGTTTTATTTGTTTTAGAGTATAATTTTCAAGATGTAAAGAAGAAAGAAAAAGAATGGGTGTTTAAAGGTCCTATTGTTGATGAGCCTTTTGTGTATAATCCGATTGAAGTTAAACCAGAAGTTACAAAGCCTGTTTCTAAACCAGTTACTCCTGTTGAGACAAAGCCAGTTATCCCTCAAAAAGTAGTGACGGATTTTAAAGTGGAAGACGATAAAGTAGAAGTTGAAAAGGAAGATAATTTGGCTACTCAAGATAATACTACAAAAGCAGAAAATCCAACATCAAATAATTCTTCAACAGTTAATACGGGAGCAACAACCACACCTAATAGCGGTCCGGAAACTATTCTTTCTGTTGAACAATTACCAATGTTTAAAGCTTGTAAAGGATTAAGTAGAGCAGAACAAAAAGAGTGTTTCGAATCGGAATTAGCAAAAGTGGTTTCTAGAAATTTGATTTACCCTAAAGATGATTATGCAGATGGAATACAAGGAAGAACGTTTGTTGAATTTATTATTGACGAAAACGGAAATATAACAAATGTAAACTCTTTAGGAAGTGGGAATGCAACAAAAGAAATGAAATTAGCTGCTGAAAAAGCAGTAAAAAAAGTGCCAAAATTAATTCCTGCAAAACAAGGAGATAAGAATGTAAAAATTAAATATGTAATTCCAATTTCTTTTAAGATGAACTAAATTGAATTATTACAAAAAAAGAATCCCATATCAATGGGATTTTTTTATTTTTACCAAATTCTAAGAATGTAAAAAAAATCATAACATGAGACAATATCTAGATGCTACTTATTTAAAAACAGCAGAACAAGCAGGTCTTTCCAAGAAAGCGAATATGGAAGTTGTGAAAATGAACATCAAAGAAGCCATTGAAGAACAGTTTAAATTGATAATGATTAGGCCAGAATTTGTTTCTGTGGCAAAAGAAATGATTCAAGAATCTAATTCAAACTTAACAATTGGTACTGTGATTGATTTTCCAAAAGGAGACGGTTCTTTGGAAAGTAAATTGGCTGAAGCTGAAAAAGCAATTAAAGACGGTGCAGATGATTTAGATTTTGTTTTAGATTATGAAGCTTTTAAAAAAGGAGATGTTGATGTGGTAAAAAAGCAAGTTATAGAGTGTACAAAATTAGGATTAGAGCATAATAAAATAGTAAAATGGATTATTGAAATCGCAGCACTTAATAATCATCAAATCGTACAGCTTACAGTTTTGGTAAAAAATTGTGTAATTGCAAATTTTAAAGAATTTCAATATGAAAATGTTTTTGTAAAATCGTCAACAGGATTTTATCAAACGCATGACGGTTCACCAAATGGGGCAACTGTTCAAGCAATAAAGTTAATGATTGAAAATGCTTTTCCATTGTCTGTCAAAGCGGCTGGAGGAGTAAAGAATTATCAAGAGGCTTTGGAAATGATTAATTTAGGGGTAAAGAGAATAGGAACTTCTGCGGCAAAAGCAATAATATCAGGAGAACAGTTAAAATCTGAATATTAAAAAAACATGAAAAAGTATATAATATTTCTATTATTTTTATGGAGTATATTGAGTTATTCACAAAGTGCTTCTGAAACATTTCCTGTTTTTGAAGAATGTAAAAATGAAAACTTAGAGCGTTCTGGAAAATGTTTTTATAATGTTTTGGAAAAATTTGTGTTTTCAAATTTTGAAGTTCCAGACGAATTGAAAAAGAGTAATTATCAAGGTCAAATAATTACAATATTTGAAGTTGATACAGTAGGAGTGTTTAAGGTGCTTTATATTGATGCGGTTTCTAATGAATTAAAAAAAGAAACGCAACGAATATTTGATATCTTGCCTAAAATTGAACCTGCAAAATATTCAGGAAGACCAACATATTCAAAATTCACACTTAAAATTAGTATTCCTCTACAAGAGCCTAATCTTAATGAGGAAGTAATAATAGATTCAGAAGCAAAAACAAATGAGAAATTAATAGATAATTCAAAAGAATTGAATGAGTTTGAGAATATTGAAAAATCATATCAGGAATTTAAAAATCCTAGTTTTAAAAGTGATTTAAATATACCTTTTTCTCATTTAAATTATTATGAATTTGATGCTTTGCTTAATCAAGTAGGAAGTAATAATCACACAGCAACAAAGCCTTATTCTTATAATGAAGTTGCGAAATATTATGATTTTAAAATAGCAAGAACCAATGTATTGAAGAAAAAAACATCTTGGTGGGGAAGGAAATTTTGGAATGAAAATTTAGTGGAAATTCAAGGTGATGGATATTGGTTTAGTTTTAATCCAATTTTAGACTTAAGAGCAGGGAAAGATACAAAAAGTGAGCTTTCAAATACATTTGTAAATACAAGAGGAATTCAGATTCAAGGCGGACTTGGTAAAACTTTAACTTTTACATCTTCAATTTATGAAAGTCAAGGGAGATTTGCAGATTATTATAATGATTATGCAGCAAGTATAAAACCTTCGGGAGGAAATCCAGCAATTGTGCCTGGTATTGGTATTGCAAAAAAGTTTAAAGTAGATGCTTTAGATTTTCCTTTAGCAGAGGCCAATATTAAGTATAAACCAAGTGAGTTTATAGATTTGCAGTTAGGATATGGAAGGAATTTTGTAGGCGATGGCTATCGTTCTCTTCTTCAAAGTGATGCAACTAGTCCTTATCCATATTTTAAAATTAATACTACATTTTGGAAAATAAAATACACAAATACCTATATGTGGTTGAAAGATGTAAGGCCAGAAGCTACATTTGAAGGAACATATTCAACAAAGTATATGGCAAGTCATTATCTGAGTTATAATGTTTCAAAAAGATTAAATATTGGATTATTTGAAAGTGTTGTTTGGGCAAACACAAATGATAGAGGTTTTGATATGAGTTTTGTGAATCCAATAATTTTTTATAGAGCAGTAGAGTTTAATTCTTCTTCAAAAAGTGGGAATGCAGTCTTAGGAGCAACAGCAAAATATAAGTGGAATAATCAAATTAATTTCTATAGTCAATTTATTCTTGATGAATTTTCAATTGGAGATGTGAAAGCTGGAAAAAAAAGCTGGAAAAATAAATTTGGATATCAAATAGGGATAAAATATTATGATGCTTTTAAAGTAAAGAACCTTATGTTGCAACTAGAATATAATCAAGTAAGACCATATGTGTATTCTCATAGTAATCCGTTGACAAATTATGGGCATAACAATCAAAGTATGGGGCATGCTTGGGGAGCTAATTTTAGAGAAGTATTAGGAGTTGCGCGATATTTCAAAGGAAGATACTTTGGAGAAGCAAAATTAATTTATGGACAAAGAGGTTTTGATTTTAATACAACAAATGATGTTTCTAACTATGGAGGAAATATTTATTTAAATTATGAAGAAAATAGACCATTTGATAATGGAGTTTCTATTGCGCAAGGGAATAAAACAAATGTTTTAATAGCAGATTTGCAATTGGGTTATATAGTTAATCCAGCATCAAATATGAAATTTTTTGGAAGTTTATTGTATCGTAATTTTGACCCTAAAACTGAAACTGTTAATGTAAAAAAATCAAATACAGTATGGTTTTCAATTGGTTTAAGGGCTGACTTGTTTAATTGGTATTTTGATTATTAACATTTTTAAGGTGTTTTTTATCTCAGGAATAGGCTATAAATCAAAAATCTTATTTGTATCTTTGCGCCCAATTAAAACAAGGATATCTGTTTATTTTGGACACTGCAAATCATACCGTTTCTAAACCCACTCTCTTTTCGAGTTTTGTAGCGATTACAAAAGCAAGATTGGCTATAAGTGTAGTTTTTTCTACAGTGGCTGGTTATTTACTTGGAGTAAATTCATGGAGTAGTCAGAATTGGCTTACGCTATTGTTTTTAATTGTTGGAGGATATTGCATGGTTGGAGCATCAAATGTTTTTAATCAAATTATAGAAAAAGATTTAGATGCATTAATGGATAGAACAAAAAATCGTCCTTTACCACTTGGAACGGTTTCAAAACAAAATGCTTTTATTTTAGGTATAATTCTTACTCTTTTAGGCTTATCCATTCTTTATTATGTAAATGCAAAAACGGCAATGTTTGGTGCAATTTCAATTTTTATGTATGTAAGTTTATATACACCTTTAAAAACAATCACACCATTATCTGTATTTGTTGGAGCTTTTCCAGGGGCAATTCCTTATATGTTAGGTTGGGTTGCAGCTACAGGTAATTTTGGAATAGAAGCAGGAACATTGTTTATTATTCAGTTTTTTTGGCAATTTCCACATTTTTGGGCTATTGGATGGTTTTTATATGATGATTATAAAAAGGCTGGATTCTTCATGTTGCCAACAGGTAAAAGGGATAAGAAAACAGCTTTACAAACAATTCTTTATACTATTTGGATGATAATAGCTTCTATTATTCCTGCTTTTGGTTATACAGGTAAATTGTTTTTAACAAAGATATCGGCAGGAATAGTTGTAATGTTAGGACTGTGGATGTTGTTTTATGCAGTTAAATTATATAAAGAAATGGATGCAAAAGCAGCTAGAAAATTGATGATAGTAAGTGTATCTTATATTTCATTATTACAAATTGTATTTATTTTAGATAAATTTTTAAGATAGGATGGAAACAAAAATGACTTTAGAAGAGCATAATAGTAGAAAATCAAAAACGTATAAAATGTTATTGATTTTTGGAATGATAAGTATATTGATGATTTTCGCTGGATTAACAAGTGCGTATGTAGTAAGTAAATCACGACCAGATTGGTTGAGTGATTTTGAATTGCCTAATGCATTTTTAATGAGTACAATTGTGATGATTTTAAGTAGTGCTACTTTTATTTTAGCACTTAAGTCAATAAAAAAAGCAAATAGAAATTTAACAACTATATTCTTAATAACAACTTTTTTATTAGGTGTTTTGTTTGTAGTATTACAGTTTAAAGGATTTGGACAAGTAATAGACAGTGGTTACTTTTTTACAGGTAGCGAAAGTAGTGTTACAACTTCATTTTTATATATTGTAGTGCTAGTACACATGGCGCATCTTTTAGGAGGTTTTATTTCATTAATTGTAGTAATTTATAATCATTATAAACAAAAATATAATGCTTCACAAACCCTTGGTATTGAACTAAGTGCGATGTATTGGCATTTTATGGATTTTATTTGGGTATATTTGTTTTTATTTTTCTATTTTTTCAAATAGAAAAAAAGTAATAAATTTGGGAACTTTTTAACAATTAAATTTTATGGGAGCGACAGTTACAAATGACAATCACGCTTTGCTAGATGGAGGACCAGGACCAATGGGGGCAACCTATGGTAAAATGATGATGTGGTTTTTTATACTATCAGATGCTTTAACATTCTCGGGATTCCTTGCTGCTTATGGTTTTTCTAGATTTAAGTTTATAGAAACATGGCCTATTGCAGACGAGGTGTTTAATCACTTTCCTTTTGCACACGGTAAAGATTGGCCAATGATTTATGTGGCTTTAATGACTTTTATCTTGATTTTTTCTTCTGTTACTATGGTGTTAGCTGTAGATGCAGGACATCAAATGAAAAAATCAAAAGTTGCTTTCTATATGTTTTTAACCATAATAGGTGGTTTCATATTCTTAGGATCTCAAGCTTGGGAATGGAAAAACTTTATTAAAGGAGAATTTGGAGCAATAGAAACTAAAGGTGGAGCAATCTTGCAATTTGTTGATAAAGATGGAAAGAGAGTTGCATTACACGAGTTTTCAAAAGTTCTACCAGAAGAAAGAGAACAATTAAAACGCGATAAAGGGTTTTGGTTTATGGAAGAATCATCTCTTCCTTCATATTCGGTAAATGAAGTTATCGAAGGTTTTAAAGCTAATCCGAATATACTTATTAGAAGTGAAAAAATTGTTGATAAAAGAAAAGTTGTTCTTTCAAGAGAAGAATCTTTAATTAGAATCAATGATGCAAAATATGTTGTAGAAGGAGCTAACTTAGTTAGAAACGAGTACGGACATAAATCTTTTGGAGATTTTTTCTTCTTCATTACAGGATTTCACGGATTTCACGTTTTTACAGGAGTTCTTATTAATATCATCATTTTCTTTAATGTACTTCTTGGAACTTATGAAAAGAGAAGAAGTTATGAGATGGTTGAAAAAGTTGGATTATACTGGCACTTCGTAGATTTAGTATGGGTATTTGTATTCACATTCTTCTACTTAGTATAATTTATTAAAAAGAAATATTATGGCACACGCACACGAATCAAATACAAAAAGAATCTGGATCGTTTTTGGAATACTTTCATTAATTACAATAGTAGAGGTATTGTTAGGTATTTATAAACCAGATTCATTATTCAGAACACATGTTTTATCTAGTAGTTTATTAAACTGGATATTCATTATATTAACAGTTGTAAAAGCGTACTATATTATGTGGGCATTTATGCACTTAGAAGGAGAAAAAGCAAGTTTCCGTTGGTCAATAGTAGCGCCTTTAGTGTTCTTAATTCTTTATTTATGTTTTATCGTTCTTGTTGAAGGAGATTATATTTATGAAGTATTTAGAACTGGTCATTTAAAATGGATATTTTAACATCATATTAGATATACTTAATCCCGCTTTTAGCGGGATTTTTTTTACTTTTGCATTAAGAAATATGTAATCTAAATTTTTTTAATAGATGAAAAATAAATTAGTCTTAATACTTCTCTTTATTTTACCAATAATAACCTATCTTATCTTTGCTTCTGCTAAGCATAATTCTCTCTTTTTACCAATTTTATCTGAAAATAATACTGAAATTCCAAAAGAATGGAAGTCGCTATCTGGAGATAATGTAGAATTGAAAGATAAAATTACAGTTTTAGGTTTTACTGGTTCCGATATTCCTGAATTTAAAGCAAGAATGTTTAATTTAAATCAAAAGATTTATAATAAATTTTTTGGATTTGAAGATTTTCAAATTGTTATGATTGCACCTGAGGGAACTCAAGAAGAGATAAAGAAGAATGTCGTAGAGTTGGATAGAATTACCGAAGATATGAAAGGATGGAAATTTGTTTTTGCAAAACCAGAAGAAATAAAAAAATACCATCAGTCTCTTGAACTTATAAGTAACTTAGATAATAACTTTGGAACACCATCTGTTATAATTTTAGATAAAAATATTAACCTTAGAGGAAGAAAAGGAAAGAATAAAAAAGGAGAAGAAGAATATAGAGAAAGTTATAATACTATTTCTGCGGCAGAACTCCATAATGAAATGACAGATGATGTTAAGATTATATTGAGAGAATATCGTTTAGCATTAAAAAAGAATAAAAGAAAAGATGATTTTAGAGATAAAATCACAAATAAAGTAGAAGAAACATCTCGTAAAAGTGAATAAAAGTCATCATGAAAAATAAATCATATATAGGAATTACATTTATTATATTGATTTTTGGAATTTGGGCTGTACCAAAAATAATAGCTAAGTTTCAAAAATCAGATTTGTATGTTATAGGGAAAGTACCAAGTTTTGAGCTAACTGACCAGAATGATAAAAAAATTACAGATAAAGATTATTTAGGAAAAGTATATGTAGTGGAATTCTTTTTTTCAACTTGCCCTACAATTTGTCCAAGAATGAATCAAAATATGTTATTGTTACAAAATGAATTCTATGGAAATCCAGAATTTGGAATTGCCTCAATCACAATTAATCCAGATTATGATACGCCAAAAGTATTAAAAGATCATGCAGATCATTTAGGTGTTAAACATTACAACTGGCATTTTTTAACAGGAGAGAAAGACTATATTTTTAACCTTGCGAATAAAGGATTTAATATTTACACAGGAGAAAATAAAAATGTGGCAGGTGGTTTTGAACATTCTGGGTTATTTGCTTTGATAGATAAAGAAGGAAATATAAGATGTAGAAAAGATGAATTCGGAAATCCTATTTTATATTATGACGGATTAGAAGATGAAGGAGTAAAAGCAATTAAAGAAGATATTAAAAAATTATTAGAAGAATAAATGGAAAATAATATTGAAACAAAGTATAATAAACTAATTACTATTTTATCAATAGTAATTCCTTTAGCTGTTGCAGCACTTTTTGGCGTTAGCTTTAAACGTTTGGGATTTGATATTGAACCTTTTAGTTTTTTGCCGCCTATTTATGCTACAATTAATGGAATTACGGCAGTTTTATTAGTAGTTGCGGTTGTGGCTATTAAAAATGGTAAAAGAAAGTTACATGAAAACCTGATGAAAAGCGCTATAGCCTGTTCGGTTGCTTTCTTATTAATGTATGTTGCTTACCATATGTCATCCGAGTCAACTTCTTATTTAGGAGATTATAAACCAGTTTATTATTTTATATTAATATCTCATATTATTTTGTCAATAGTAATTATTCCATTAGTATTAATTACTTATGTAAAAGCACTAGCAAAAAGATTTGATAAGCATAAGAAAATAGCTAAAATAACATTTCCTATTTGGTTGTATGTTGCAATAACTGGTGTGATTGTATATTTAATGATTTCACCTTATTATGCTAATTAAGAGAAAAAAACAAAAAATGAAACAAGAGAAAAAAGAAAATGACTTTTTAGATATAAAGAAAAAAATCTTTTTAATATTATCTTTTTTATATGTTGTTTCTTCAGAAGCTCAATGTGCTATGTGTAGAGCTGCGTTAGAAAGTGAGGAAAGCGGAGTGCAAGCGCAAGCCATAAATGATGGAATTGTATATTTGATGGTAATTCCATATGTGTTAGTTGCAGCAGCAGCTTATGCTATTTATAAAATAAAATTTGCTAAGAAAAAGGAAAAAATATAAATATTTTTTTTAGAATTATATAAAAACAAAACCCTATTTTAATTTGAAATAGGGTTTTTTAGTTTATTTATTCCATTCCGTCAATAGTGATTTTCATTTTTCCACCAGTACTGATAAAAGCAATAATAGCCTTATCTGTTAATTCTACTTTTTCAAACTCAAAATCACTCATTGTTCCATTCACAAAAACACCTTTCATAGGAGAGTAGTTTGCTAAATACTTTTCCATACTTTTTTTCCCTTCTTCCATATTTTCTTGAATAGAATAGCGACAATTTTCTTGAATTTTTCTTAAAACAGTACCTTGCGCTAACCAATTTGCAGATTTTAATAAAACACTTTTTGTATTTAAAACATAATCTAATTGATCAAAAAAGATTTCTTTAGTAAAAGCGTTATATTGTGGATAACCAGATAAATAAATAGTTCCGTTTATAGAACCTAATAAGTCTAAAGCAATGATTAGTTTTCCTCCATTTTGCCAAATATCAACTTTTTGTACAGTCACTTTTTTGCTTCCAGAACCAAACTCTTGTCCCTGAAAATTCTTAGTAATTACTTTTGAAGCACTTTCATAAGTAGAAACAGCAGCAACAGCAGCAGAGAAATGATCAGGTATTTTAGTAACGGGTTTTAGTATCAATTTATCTTTGTCAAATGTATTCTTAGGTTCTCTCCCAATCATGGTTTGCATGTTGCATTTTAAACCCATATCCATTGTAATCTTGTTGTTTTTTAATTCAGCTTCTGTTACATATAATTCTATTGGAATTAGTTTAAACCACGCCTCATAACTTTCATCTGTTAAAAAAGGAGTACTTATTTTTTCCATTGTTTCTAACACCATAGGTTTAAAATCGCAAGATGAATCAATAGCATCATCAATCATTTTTGAAATTTTACTTTTAAATAAAGAAACAGTTGGGTTAATAATATAAGTAATAGGAATTTTTTTTCCTGCAACCATAATATTTGGACTTTCGCTCCATTCAAAATCTTTTATGGTAGAGTTTGTAGTCAATTTCCAGTTGTATAAATGAGCCTTACTGTTTAATGTGATTTTTCCGTTTAAATTAATCTCTCTCGTGTCATTTAAACCCATAAAATCGGTTCCATATTTTATTTTTGCCCAAATTTTTAAGGGAATTTCAGATATAATTTCACCATTTACTTCTGTCAAATGTATTGCAGAAGTTTTCCAAATCTTCATTTCTGTTTTATCATCAGAAATATCATTGTCTTCATAAATTAAACCAGTCATGTTTTTATTTAAAAGAGTTTCAATATCTTTTAAAGTAATTTCCGTAGGTAAAGAAATAAAAGAAGTTTTATTTTTAAAAACCATAGGGTTGTTATCTGAAGGCATTGGTTTTAATGCCTGAATTTTTTGAGTTGTTCCACAAGAAGCGAAGGATGATATAAAAATAATCACTAAAAGAAATCCGACTATATATTTCATTTTTTAAAATAATTTTGATGTAAAAATAAAATATTAAATGATTACTGTAACAAAAACTTATTTTTTTGGTCTTATAGTAAAAATTCATTTATAAATCATCAATAATGATAACTAAAAGAATACTCGTTTTTCTCTTATTTGTAGGAATTAACATCTTTGCACAAGAAAAGAAATGGACTTTGCAAGAATGTGTTGATTATGCGGTTAAGAATAATATTTCGGTAAAACAATCTGAGTTAGACTTAAAAACATCAGATATAGAAAAAATGGAAGCTATAGGTAGTTTTCTACCAACGCTAGGAGCAAATGCAAATTATAGTGTAAATACTGGAGCTAATATTAATCCAGCTACCAATCAATTTGAAAATACTACGTTTAAGTCGCTTTCTGCATCTGCAAATTCAAGTATTACTTTGTTTAATGGGTTAGCTAACTGGAAAACGCTTCAGCGTACTAAATTAAACAAAATAGCGAATACTTATAAATTAGATAAAATGAAAGATGATATTGCACTTTCAGTTGCAAATGCATACTTACAAATTTTATTTAATAAAGAGCAATTAAAGGTTCAGAAAAATCAAAATCTAATTACAAAAGAGAATATTAAAAGAACTCAAGAGTTAATAGAAGTAGGTTCTGTTCCAGCGGGAGATATTTATGAATTGCAAGCTACCGATGCTACTCAGGAACAACAAATTATAAGTACTGAAAATGCTCTTTTGATATCTAAAATTTCATTATGTCAAACATTGTTGTTGGAAAATTATGCAACTTTTGATATTTCTGATGAAGTAATAGAAGTACCTATTACAAATCTTGCAGATGAAAGCCAAGAGACCATTTTAGCTAAAGCAAAAGAATCAGTATATGATATAAAAATAGCACAATCAAATGTTGATATCGCGAAAAAAGATCTTTCTATTGCTCGTTCAGGATATTTACCAACGTTAAATGGATTTGTAGGATATAATACAAGATGGTCAGAAAGTACACCGTTTAGTTTTACAGATCAATTATCATTATTTGATGGTACTTCTATAGGACTACAATTAAGTGTGCCTATTTTAAGTGGATTCTCTACAAGAGGAAGAGTTCAACGCTCGAAAGTAAATAAAGAAAGAACAGAAATTCAATTAAAACAAGCCGAATTAGATTTAGAGAGAAATGTTTACCAAGCTTATAATGATGTTATTAATGCTAAGAAATCATTTGAAGCAGCTCAAAAAACATTAGAAGCAAGAAAGTTAGCATACGATTTTGCAAAAGAAAGATTTGAAGTCGGATTAATGAATTCATTTGATTTTTCGCAATCTTCAATTACATTAGAAAACGCACAATCAGAAGTATTAAGAACAAAATACGATTACATATTTAGAACCAAAATTTTAGAATTTTATTTCGGAATCCCATTAATTCAAAAATAATCAATCATGTCAAAGAAATCAATATATATATTATTAGCAACAGTAATAGGTTTAATTATAGTGTTGTTTGCTTTAAAGAAAGCAGGAGTTGTAGGAAATACTGATGACAGTAAAGAAGTTGAAATAGCTAAAGTAGACCAAATGGAAATTGTAGAAACAGTTTCTGCAACTGGGAAAATTCAACCAGAAATTGAAGTTAAAATATCTTCTGAAGTTTCAGGAGAAATTATTGAATTACCAATAAAAGAAGGTCAACAAGTTAAAAAAGGAGATTTATTAGTAAAAATAAATCCAGATATTTATGTTTCAGGTGTGAACAGAACAGCTGCTTCATTATCTACTACAAAAGCAGGTTTAAGCCAGGCAGAAGCCCAAGTAAAAGAGTCAAAAGCAAATTACGATAGAAATAAAAAATTATTTGATAAAGGAGTAATCTCAAAATCAGAATGGGATAAAATTGTTTCTGCTTATGAAGTAGCACTAGCAAATAAACAATCTGCTTACTTTAATGTTCAAAGCGCTTCTGCTACATTAACTGAAGCTAGAGATAATCTAGGAAGAACTACTATATATGCTCCAGCAGATGGAACTGTTTCATTGCTATCTGTAGAGCTAGGAGAAAGAGTTTTAGGAACACAGCAAATGGCTGGAACAGAAATTTTACGTGTGGCTAATTTAAATAATATGGAAGTTGAAGTAGATGTTAACGAAAATGATATTGTAAAAGTTACAGTAGGAGATTCTGCAAAAATTGAAGTAGATGCCTATTTGAAAAAAGAATTTAAAGGAATTGTAACGAGTATTTCAAATTCTGCAAGTTCTGCATTAACAGCAGATCAGGTGACTAATTTTAAAGTGAAAATAAGAATTTTAAAAGAATCATATCAAGATTTACTAGAAGGGAAAGGGCCAAATTACTCTCCTTTTCGTCCAGGAATGACTGCTACAGTCGATATTATTACAAATAAAAAAACAAACGTAATAGGTGTGCCAATTAGTGCCGTAGTGATTAAAGAAGATACTACTTCTGTAAAAAAAGATATAGTTGCTGAACTTGAAAAAGAAGACAAGCAAAACAAAGGAACATATAAACCAGATCAAAAATTTGAATGTGTTTTTGTAAAAGTTGGAGATAAAGCAAAATTAAGAGTAGTAAAAACAGGAATTCAAGATGATACTAATATTGAAATTAAAGAAGGACTGAAAAAAGGAGAAGAGATTATTACAGGATCTTATTTGATGGTTTCAAAAGAGTTAGAGACAAACGATAAAGTAAAAATAGCAGCAGAAGATAAAAAAGACAAAAAGAAATAAAAATACGTTAATTGGGTTATTTTTTTAAAAAGGGCGTGAATCTTATTCGCGTCTTTTTTTGTGGGATTAAGTTTTAAAACATTGTATTTTTGCAATCATATAATTTTATTCATGTCAGTATTATTAAACATAGAAACAGCAACTAAAAATTGTTCAGTTTCAATAGCAAGAGAAGGTAAAACTATTTTATGTAGAGAAATTGCTGAAGAAAATTTTTCTCATGCAGAAAAATTACATGTTTTCATTGAAGAAATTCTACAGGAAAGCAATTTGTCTTTTAAAGATTTAAAAGCAGTAGCTGTAAGTCAAGGTCCTGGTTCTTATACTGGATTGAGAATAGGAGTTTCTTCTGCAAAAGGCTTTTGTTATGCTTTAAATTTGCCAATGATTGCTATTGATACCTTAGAGCTTTTAGCAAGAAAAATTTCTATAAATGAAGGGATTATTATTCCTATGATTGATGCTAGAAGAATGGAAGTGTATACTGCATTTTTTGATAAAAACTACATAAAAACAAGACAAATAGAAGCTGAAGTTATTAATGAAGAATCATATAAAGAAATTAATTCAACGATTCATTTAGTAGGTGATGGAATAATGAAATTCAAAGAAACATTAGTTCAGGATAAATTTATTTTTCATCATGATGTTGTATTTCCTTCGGCAAATGAAATGAGTTATTTGTCATTTGAAAAGTACAAAAAAAGCGACTTTGTAAATGTCGCTTATTTTGAACCTTATTATTTAAAAGATTTTGTCTTAAATAAATAAAAAAGTATTATTTCTTTTTAATTTCTACTTGATGTGGATATGGAATTTCAATACCAGCAGCATCAAAAGCAACTTTACAGTCTTCAAGTGTTTGACTATGAACAGAGAAATAGTTTTCTGAATTTGTCCATGGTCTTACAGCAAGATTTATAGAGCTATCTGCAAGTTCCCAAACTAAAATTGTAGGCGCAGGATTCTTTAAAACCATTGGGTTTTTATTTAAAACATCTAGAATAACATCTTTCACTTGTTTTAAATCTGAATTATAATCTACACCAATCATTAAATCAACTCTTCTAATTCCTTCTTGAGTGTAATTTTTAATAACACCATTTGATAAAGCTCCATTAGGAATATACACTGTTTGATTGTTTCCAGTTAATAACTTTGTGTTAAAAATTTGAATTTCTTTTACAGATCCTATTTCTCCTTGCGCTTCAATTACATCGTCTAGTTTAAATGGTTTAAAAAGGATAATTAAAATTCCTCCTGCAAAATTAGAAAGAGATCCTTGAAGTGCTAAACCAACAGCTAAACCTGCTGCTCCTAATATAGCAACAAAAGAAGATGTAGGGACTCCAAGATTTGAAATTACCGTTATAAAAACTAAAATACGTAATGTCCAAAAGACGAAATTACCTATGAAATTTGAAAGAGTAGTATCTATTTCTCGTTTAACTAATATACGTTTTAGGGTTTTTGTAATAATACTTGTCAGCCAAAGTCCTACAAATAATATGATAATGGCCGTAATTACTTTTGGAGAATATTCAATTATAATGTTTTTAATAATAGTTACATATTCTTCTACTTTTTCGCTAGTCATTTTTACTTTATTTTTATGATTTTTATTGTATTCAAGAAAAGTTTTCCTTGAGAGTGCAAAGATAAAGAAGTCTTTTGCGTTATCAAACCTATTTCAATAAATGTAAAAGAAGTGTTTCTTGTTTGTTTGATTTTTTGTAAGAATAGATAGTAATTATGTTTAAAATAAAAAAAGCGTTCAATTGAACGCTTAGGAATAATTAAATGATTAGCTAATTATTCAATTTCAAAAGTAACTTTCAAATTAACTCTAAATTCTGTTACTTCATTATTTTTTACACTTGCACTTTGATCTTGTACGTATACGGATCTAATATTTTTTAAAGACTGCGAAGCTTTAGTTACAGCTTTTCTAGTTGCATCTTCCCAACTTTTTTCTGAACTTGATAAAACTTCAATAACTTTTAATACTGCCATAATATATTGTTTTTACGTTAGATTATAAAGTTAGTTAAAAAATAGAAATATTCCAAGAAGTGATTTTTTGTTAAATATTCATTTAGGATTAAAATTAGAATAAATATTTAAAAGACATTATCTGAAAAAAAAATGAAAAAGCTTAAAATATAAGGGGTTTGCAACTTTGTTAATCCTTGTTAAAATCCAATTGATAACATTAAATTAACGTTGGACTAGCTAAAATATGACAACTTTGCATCGTTTTAAAATTAAGAATATGGAACAAATTTATGTGATAATGCTTGTGGCATTGGGAATTCTTGCAATTATTGATTTAGCTGTAGGAGTTAGTAATGATGCGGTTAATTTTTTAAACTCTGCAATAGGCTCAAAAGCGGTTTCACTTAGAACAATTCTTATTGTTGCAAGTATTGGAATTGCTGTAGGGGCTGTGTTTTCAAGTGGAATGATGGAAGTGGCGAGAAAAGGAATATTTATGCCAAGTGAATTTTATTTTAATGAAATTATGATAATTTTCATGGCAGTTATGATAACAGATATTCTGCTTTTAGATTTCTTTAATACGCTAGGAATGCCTACATCAACAACAGTATCGGTTGTTTTTGAATTATTAGGATCGGCTGTTGTTATTTCAGTAATTAAAATATTAAATAATGGAGATTCATTAGGTATAATTGGAAAATATATTAATACAGAGAAAGCAACAGAGATAATTATAGGAATTTTACTATCCGTTGTCATTTCTTTTTCAATAGGAGCCATTGTACAATATATTTCTCGTTTATTACTTACATTTAATTATGAAAAAAAAGCGAAATGGGTTGGCGCTGTTTTTGGAGGAATAGCATTAGCGGCAATATCATATTTCATTATAATTAAAGGATTAAAAGGAACAGAATTTTACGGAAAAATTAAGCCTATAATAAAAGATAAAACATTTTTAGTGCTTTTAGTTAGTGCAGCTTTTTGGACACTTTTTTCTTTTGTTATTATTCAAGGATTCAAAAAAAATATTTATAAACTAGTAATTATAGTAGGAACATTTGCATTAGCATTAGCTTTTGCAGGGAACGACTTAGTTAATTTTATTGGTGTGCCTATCGCAGCTTGGCAGTCTTATGGGGCTTGGGTAGATTCAGGAGCTCCTGCAACTGGATTTGCAATGAGTGTTTTGGCAGAAAAAGTAGCGACTCCTACATTATTATTGATGATTGCAGGTGGAATAATGGTAATAACACTTTGGATTTCTAAAAAATCAATGAATGTTTTAGAAACAGAGCAAAATTTGTCACGTCAAGGCGAAGGTTCTGAAAAATATTCTTCAAATATAATATCTAGAGGTATAGTTAGAGGTGCGGTTATTTTGAGTAATGGGATTAGTTTCTTAATTCCTAAATCAGTTCAAGCAACTATAGATGGTAGATTTTTAGCTGCCGAATATAAAGGAAAAAGAAGTGAACAACCTATGTTTGATATGGTTAGAGCATCTATTAATCTAGTTGTAGCAGCAGTTTTAATTTCTATAGCAACATCTATGAAATTACCATTATCTACTACATATGTAACTTTTATGGTAGCAATGGGTACTTCATTTGCAGATAGAGCTTGGGATAGAGAAAGCGCTGTTTATAGAATTGCAGGTGTTTTAAATGTTATAGGAGGTTGGTTTTTTACTGCATTTGCAGCATTTATCTCTGCGGGAATAGTAGCATATCTATTATATGTTGGAGAAATCTATGCATTTTTTGGGTTAATGATTCTTGTAGCTGTCTTGTTTTATAGAAGTAATCAAGTTCATAAGGCAAAAATGACTGAAAAAGAAGAAATTAAAAAACTGAATAAAGAAGATATCGTTAGTATTCATGAAGTAATAAATGAAAGTTCAGATCAAATTTCTAAAATTGTAAGTAAGACTAATAAAATTTATAGTGGAATTGTAGCAGGATTAAGTTTACAAGATTTGCCTTCTTTGAAAGAAAATAAAAAAGCAGTTAAGAAATTAGAAAAACAAGTAGATGAGTTAAAGAACAATGTTTATTATTTTATTAAGAATTTAGATGAAACTTCAGTAGAAGCAAGTAAATTTTATGTATTAACATTAGGACATTTACAAGACATTGTGCAGTCTATTAGTTATATTTCTCAAAGTAGTCATTCACATATAAACAATAATCACAAACAATTAAAGTTTAATCAAATTAGAGATTTAAAAACAATTGAATTAGAAATATTAGAATTGTTTAAGGATATTGAAGACATTTTTAACTCGAAAAACTTTAGCAGTATTGATAGAGCTTTAACAGAAAGAAAGAAAGTTTTAGAAACGATTTCTGATTTAATTCAAAAGCAAATAACAAGAATTAGAACGATTGAAAATAGTCCTAAAAACAGTAAATTATATTTCGGATTATTATTAGAGACAAATGATTTAGTAAAAGCAACAATGAACTTGTTAGAACTTTTTAAAGAGTTTAATGAACATGTTGAGAAAAAGTAAAACTCGTTTACAGACTAACAAAAAAGGGCTATTCAATTGAATAGCCCTTTTTTGTTAGTCTCAATTAAAATTATTATCTTTTACAATTATTTAACTTAACGTTAGCTTAACATTTTATTTAAGAAATTGTAACAAATTTGCCCGATTTTTAATTTACAATAATTATGGAACAAGTTTATGTTATTATGCTTATTGCATTAGCGCTTTTAGCTATTATCGATTTGATGGTAGGAGTGAGTAATGATGCAGTGAATTTCTTAAATTCAGCAATTGGATCTAAAGCAGTTTCGTTTAAAACAATCATGATTGTCGCTAGTATTGGAGTTGCAGTTGGAGCGCTATATTCTAATGGAATGATGGAAGTAGCAAGAAGTGGGATTTTTACGCCAAGAATGTTTAGTTTTAATGATGTCATAATGATTTTCCTAGCAGTTATGATAACAGACGTATTATTACTCGATGTATTCAATACATTTGGATTACCTACATCTACAACTGTTTCCATTATTTTCTCTTTGTTAGGGGCTTCAGTTTTTATTGCAATTTCAAAAATTTATGTTACAAATGGAGATATTAGTTCTTTAGGAAGTTATATAAATACAAAAAAAGCTACAGAAATAGTATATAGCATATTATTATCTGTTCTACTTTCATTTGTTTTAGGAGCCATTGTACAATATATTTCTCGTTTATTATTTACGTTTCATATAGAAAGAAGATATCGCTTTTTTGGAGCTATTTTTGGAGGGTTTGCATTGACCGCTATTTCTTTTTTTATCTTAATAAAAGGATTAAAATCGGTTACATTTATTTCTAGTGAAACAAAAGATTTTATAAAAGGGAATCAATTAATGATTATTGGGTATTGTTTTGTTTTTTGGACAATAATGTCTCAAATTGTTATGAGTGTTATAAAGTTTAATATTTTTAAACTTATTATTATAGTTGGAACTTTCGGTTTAGCATTAGCTTTTGCAGGAAATGATTTAGTAAACTTTATAGGAGTTCCAATTGCTGCTTTTCAATCGTATGAAATGTATGCTGAAGTTGGACAAACTCTTAATGCCAAAGAATTTATGATGGTAGGGTTAGAGGGAGAGAATCTTCCCGCACCATTCATATTTTTAGCATTAGCAGGGGCAATTATGATTTATACATTATGGACTTCTAAAAAAGCAAGAAATGTAATTGAAACAGAACAAAATCTTTCAAGACAAGGAGAAGGCTCAGAGAAATATAACGCAAATACATTGTCTAGATATATAGTTAGAGGAGCAATGTATATGGGAGGATTAATAAATTTTATTCTACCTAAAAGTATTCAAATTAGTATTGACAAACAGTTTGTTCTGCCGGAATATACTGGGAAAAGAAGTGAGCAGCCTATGTTTGATATGGTTAGAGCATCGGTTAATTTGATTGTCGCTGCGGTGCTTATCTCTTTGGGAACTTCAATGAAATTACCTCTTTCAACAACTTACGTAACCTTTATGGTAGCAATGGGTACTTCATTTGCAGATAGAGCTTGGGACAGAGAAAGTGCAGTTTATAGAATAGCAGGGGTTTTAAATGTTATTGGAGGATGGTTTTTTACTGCCATAGCAGCATTCATTGCATCAGGAATTATAGCATATATCTTATATGTAGGGGAAGTTTTTGCTTTTTTTGCTTTTATGATTATTGTTGCTTTGTTCTTTTATAGAAGTAATCAAAAACATAAGAAAAAAGTAAAAGAAGAAGAGGTTATAAATGAATTAAAACGAGAAGATATCATTACAATTCATGAAGTAATAAACGAGAGCTCTTCTCAGATTTCTAAAATTATTTCAAAAACAAATACTGTTTATAGTAGTATTATTTCAGGACTTAGTTTGCAGGATTTACCATCGCTTAAAGAAAGTAAGAAAACAGTTAAAAAACTAGAAAAACAAGTAGATGAGCTAAAAAGTAATGTGTACTACTTTATTAAAAACTTAGACGAGACATCTGTTGAGGCGAGTAAATTCTATATCCTAACATTAGGATATTTACAAGATATTGTACAATCTATTACTTACATTTCTCAAAGTAGCCATTCACATATAAATAACAATCATAAGCAATTGAAATTTAATCAGGTTAGAGATTTAAAAACGATTGAGCTAGAGATATTGGAACTTTTTAAAGATATTGAAGGTATTTTTAATTCTAAAAACTTTAATAGTATTGATAGAGCACTATCAGAAAGGAAAAAAGTTTTAGAAACAATTTCAGATCTAATTCAAAAGCAAATAACAAGAATTAGAACAATTGAAAATAGTCCTAAAAACAGTAAATTATATTTCGGATTATTATTAGAAACAAATGATTTAGTAAAGGCAACAATGCAATTATTAGAATTGTTTAAGGAATTCAATTTATATGTTTCAGAGAAGAAATAGTAGAGTTTCAAAAATAAAAAAAGAGCCTTAAAAAGCTCTTTTTTTATTTTGAATTGTAGCAGAATTATGCGTTTATTGCTTCAACTATAATTTCATTATCATTAAGCATTTGACGAAGCATATTTTCAATTCCATTTTTTAGTGTAAAAGTTGAAGAAGGACAACCACTACAGGCACCTTGCAAAATAACTTTAACTCTTTTAGAATTATCATCGTAAGATTCAAACATAATATTTCCTCCATCACCTTGAACAGCAGGCTTAATGTATTCTTCAAGAATATTTATAATTTGTTGAGAAGTTACATCAAGTTTGTCAAAATAATCTTCTTGCTGTTTTGTATGAGTTTCTGTTTTTTTAATTAATGACTCGTCAACAACAATGTTTCCATTTTCAATATATTCTTTTATGAAAGAACGTAATTCCATTGTTATTTCATTCCAATCTGCAATTTCATATTTAGAAACAGAGATATAATTTTCATCAATAAAGACTTCTTTAACGTATGAAAATTTAAATAACTCTTTTGCAAGTGGTGATGCTAAAGTATCATCAATATTTTTACATTCTAATAATGTTTTTGTAAGAAGCTTGTTGCATACAAATTTTTGTACAGCAGGATTTGGAGTTGTTTCTGCATAAATTGTAACAGGTGTTTTCTTAGTAGAATTTTCCTCAGCTTTAATAATTTCACCACCATTCTTAATAAAGTCCTCAATTTGTTGAGCTACTTCATCTTGTACATCTGGCCATTCAACTATTGAAAATTTTTCTATCGCAATAAAATTGCCAGAAATGTAGACTGTTTTTACAAATGGTAAATAAAATAATTGCATTGCTAAAGGTGAATTTTTAGTTTCATCAATATTTTTATATTCAAAATTTTGACCTCTAGTAATTTGATTTTCCAGTTCAAATTTAAGTATTGAAGGATTGTTGGTGTTTTTTATCGATATTTTTAACATTATAACGTGCTTTTTGCAAAGATACGAACAAATTATTTTTGATTATATATATTTGTTTTTTAACAAAAATTTAATTAGAAAACAGAACTGTCTTATTGATCTAAGGTTCATGTTTTTATAAATAATAATTGTTAATTTATTAAGTGTTTGATTTAGTGCTTTTAACCTGTTTTTTTATTTTAGTTTTAATTTTTTTAAAATTTAGCTTTTGGCAATTAAAGATAATTTTAAATGTGTTTTTGATAAAATTTTATTATACTAATTCCATTTTGTGCTTTGAATAACTATTGAAATAGAGATTCTTTGAATATTATATGCTTAGATGATAAAACTTTCACAAAAATTTATATCTTTGGCCGGTATGGTAAAATAACAAGGTGAAGAGGTTCACTAACTTATACTGTAGTAATAAATATGTTATATCGGAATAGTTTTAGATGATAATATATCATCCAGAATATGAAGAAAACCAACAAAACAAAATATTTAAAGCACATTTTTCATTAAAACGATAACCTACAATGAATTTAAAAAAAAGTTATTTAATTATAGTGTTGTTTCTAACACAATTATCTTTCTCTCAAGAAGGAGTTGCAGTTTATTCAGATTATTTATCTGATAATTATTATTTAATTCATCCATCAATGGCAGGAGCTGCTAATTGTGGAAAAATACGTTTGACTGGACGCCAACAATGGTTTGGACAAGATGATGCGCCTTCTTTGCAAACAGTAAGTTTTAATACATCAGTTGATGAAGATGGTAAATCTGGTATTGGTGCCATAATTTTTAATGATAAAAATGGTTACCATTCACAAAGAGGAGCAAAATTAACTTATGCTCATCATTTAAGATTTTCTAGAGGAACTACAGATTTAAATCAATTATCTTTTGGTTTAAGTGCTGCTTTTGTTCAAAGCCAATTAGATGAAACAGAATTTGTAAATCAACCATTTGATCCATTTGTTTTTGGTGGAATTTATCAAAAAGATTCATATTTTAATGTTGATTTAGGAGTTTCATATCATTATTTGGATTTCTTTACTCATTTCACAGTTAAAAATTTCTTAGCAAATAGAAGAGAAATTTATACTGAAGGAATTGAATCTGATAACTTGAGAAAGTTATTATGGAGTGCAGGAGCAGTTTTTGGAGATGAAGATCGATTATTATGGGAGCCATCTTTTATGTTTCAATATACACAAGAAACTACTGAAAAGGCAATTGACCTAAACTTGAAAGTTTATAAAGGAATGGATTTTGGTAGAATATGGGGTGGATTATCATATAGAAGAAGTTTTGATGGAGCTGAATATCTTAATGGAAGTGCTGTTGACGAACAAAAATTACAATATATAACGCCAATTTTAGGGGTAAACTATAAACAATTTATGTTCTCATATACGTATTCTCATATCATTGGAGACATTAAATTTGATACAGGAGGATTTCATCAGTTAACACTAGGTTTAGATATATTCTGTAAAGCTAAAGAGTGGGATTGTAATTGTCCTGCTGTTAACTAAGAAATTAGAAAAAAATTATACATTTGTGTCCCGATTATATCGGGACATTTTTATATATAAAAGTTATGATAATAAAAGAAGTGAGAGGGAAATATCCTCAAATACCAGAAGATTGCTTTATTGCAGATAATGCAACTATTGTTGGAGATGTTACTTTAGGAGATAAATGTAGCGTTTGGTTTAATGCAGTAATTAGAGGTGATGTAAATGCTATTACAATAGGTGATAAAGTTAATATTCAAGATGGAGCGGTTATTCATTGTACATATCAAAAACATCCTACAGTAATAGGAAATAATGTATCAATTGGGCATAATGCTATAGTTCATGGTTGTGAGGTTAAGGACAACGTTCTTATTGGTATGGGGGCAATTGTTATGGATAATTGTGTAATTGAAAGTAATTCAATTGTAGCAGCAGGATCCGTTGTAACTCAAAATACAACTGTTGAATCAGGAACAATATATGCAGGAATTCCAGCAAAGAAGGTTAAGGATTTAAATAAAAGTGATTTTGCTGGAGAAATAGAACGTATTTCTAATAATTACGTAATGTACTCAGGTTGGTTTAAGGAAGATTAGAAAGCTTTTTTGAGTGTTGTTACCATTGCTAATAATCAAGAATTAGAATAATATAAGGATTTGTATTAACAAGTCTTGTAGTTTAAAAATCTCTTTGAATAACATTTTTATTGTCTTTTAAAATCTTTTTAAGAACATCTGGATTTATATTCGTATAAAAAAAGTGACTACTTTTTTTATTTTCAGTATTTAATAAGTTGTACTGGTTTAAAACGTTTTTAGTTTGTTTTGCAACAGCTTCACCGGAATCAATGATTTTAATGTGGCTAGGGAGTATTTTTTTTATCTGTGGAAGAAGATAAGGGTAGTGGCTACAACCTAGTACTAAATAGTCTATATTTTGCTCTATCATTGGATTTAAATAGCTTTCTAGTAGTTCCGTTATTTCAATAGAGTCTATGGCTCCATTTTCAATGAGTTGGACTAATCCATGACCTATTTGTTCAATAATTTTTACATTAGGATAACTTAGTAGTTTTTCATGGAACAATTCGCTAGTTAATGTTCCTTTTGTAGCAAGAATACCAATTATATCGGTTTTAGACATATTAGCAGCAGGCTTAATCGCAGGTTCTATTCCAATAAAAGGGACGTCATATTTTGCTCTTAATTCTTTAATTGCATTTGTCGTTGCAGTGTTACAAGCAACAACAATTAATTTGCAATTGTAATTAAGAAGAACTTCAGTGTTTTTACATGATAAATCTATAATTTCTTCCTTTGATTTAAAACCATAGGGAGCATTTTTACTATCTGCTAAATAAATTGTATTTTCATTAGGTAAGAGTAAATGAATCTCTTTCCAGATAGATGTTCCGCCTATTCCAGAGTCAAAAAGGCCTATAGCATTTTCGTTTATCATAAAACAAAAATATAAAAAAAACTGCTCAAAATTTCTAATTGAGCAGTTAATGTTTTATTTATTTTAGGTTAATTAGAAGCCTAATTCTTTTTTAACATCGTTTAATAAATCAGTTCCTTTAGCAACTAATAAACCACTACCTTCAGTAGCATCTAATACATATTCAAACCCTTTAGCTGTAGCTACTTTTTGAATAGCAGTTTGTGCTTTTTCCATAATTGGTTTTAATAAGTCTAGCTCTTTTTGTTGTAATTCTTTAGTAGCTGTTTGTTGATACTGTTGGATACGTTGTCCCATTTCTTGCATCTCTTTTGAGCGAGTTTCATTTACAGCTTCAGTTGCAGTTCCGTTTTCAGCTTCACGTTGGTATTTTTCAAGTTTTCCTTGGTATTCTTGTACCATAGTTTTATACTCTTTGTCGTATGTTTCCTGAATTTTTTGTAATTGCGTTTGAGCAGTTTTCATTTCAGGCATATTTGTCATTAAAGTTTTTACGTCAATATGTGCCATTTTTGACTGTGCAGATACTTGTGCTGAAATAAAAAGTACTAATGCAATAGCTAAAGTTTTTAAATGTTTCATTTTTAATTTTTAATTTAATTTTGGTTATTATTCTCCTTCGTTTTCTTTTTTGTTTTCTTTTTTTCTTTGTTCTTCTAATTTTGCCTTTTTAGCAGCTTCTCTTTCTGCAATAATTTTTTTTCTTTTTTCTTCAATAGCCTTTCTGCGTTCCTCGGCAGTTGAAGCAGTTGTAGTGGTCGTTTTAGGCTTCTCTACTTTTTCTCCTGTTTTTGATTCTTCGGTTTTATCTTCTGTAGTATCCTTTTCAATTACTGTGCCATTTTTTTCAGCTTCTTTTTCATCAATCAATTTTTGCCTTTTTTCTTGAGCTGCTTTTTTGCGATCTTCTATTAGCTTTTCTCTAGCTGCTTTTCTTTCTTCTAAAAGTTTTTCTCTAGCTGCTTTCTTTTCATCTAATACTTTTTGCCTTTCAGCAAGTGCTGGATTTTCATCTTGTAAATCTTCAATTGCTTCTTTTGCATCTTGAGCTTTTTGTTGTTTTTTAGTTAACTGCTCTCTTTTTTCAGCACGCATTATTACTCTAACAACCTGATCACTTATATCATGTCTTTTATCTGCAAATAGAATAGTTAAGTCTGATGATTTATCTAATATAAAATCGTAGTTTTTTTGTTCTGCAATGTCTTGAATAGCAGTGAAAACTTGATCTTGAATAGGTTTAACTAAAATTGATTTTTGAATAATTAAATCACCTCTTGCTCCAAAACGTTTTTCTTGATAATCAAAAAGGTCTTTTTCTTGAAATGCAATTTCTTCTTCACGTTCTTCAATAAGTTCTTTTGTCAATAAAACTTTTTCTGAGGCTAAGCTTTCTTTTAATTTATTGATTTCATTTTTTCGTGCTTCGATATCTTCTTTCCATTTTGAGGCTTTTTGTTCTAGTTGATTTTTAGCTTCTGCATAATCAGGAGCTTTCTCTAGAATATATTCCATATCGATATATCCAATTCTAACACTTGCCGTTTGTGAAAAACCGTTAAAGCAAGTAAATAATAATGTAACAAATAATAATTTTTTCATCTGTTTGTCTAATTTTAGTTTATATTTTCAGATGTAACCCAAAAAACTGTCCGAAAGATAAGAAATGTTTTTATAAGTTCGATTTTCATCTGTATATTTTAAACTAAACGTTAAATGTACTAGAATTGTTGTCCAATGATAAAATGTGTTTGCCAACCACTCTTTGTTGATTGCCCTGGAACAGCATCAAATCCATGTGCAAAATCAATTCCTAATAAACCAAATGCTGGCATGAATACACGAAGGCCAAATCCTGCTGCACGTTGCATTTTAAAAGGGTTGTAGGCTTTGAAATCATCAAATGCAGCACCAGCTTCCAAGAATGTTAATCCGTAAATTGTGGCAGCTTGTTTTAATGTTATAGGGTATCTTAATTCTAATGAAAATTTATTATAAATTGTTCCTCCATCTACAGATGATAATGAGTTGTTAGGATAACCTCTTAATTGAATGGTTTCTCTACCATCTAATGAGTAATTTGCTAAACCATCTCCACCAAGGTAGAAACGCTCAAATGGAACTAATCCTCTTTCTTGGTTATATGCACCCATGTATCCAAATTCTCCTAATGAACGTAGTACTAATTTGTCATAAATACGAGTATACCAATCTGCTTTGAATTTTATTTTGTAATATTCTAACCAGTTATATCTTTTTTGATCATATTTTGCTACATCTAAATCAGCATCACTTGCACTAACTTTTTCATAAATTCCAGAATTAGCCGAAGTCTGTGCTATATAATCACCCTCTTGTACAATTTCACCATTTGAATTTGTTTGAGTTTGAATTCCACTTCCTGATTTGTATCTTAATTTGTATTCATCAGACTCTTTTAAGTCTCCATAATCGATTCCGTTAAATAGAGAATATGGAAGTGTGAATCTACCAGAAACACTAAATTCAGAACCATATGTTGGATAAATTGGGTTTAAACCTTTACTGTTTCTACTTAATCCAACTGTGTAAGCAAAGTTTCTTGAAGACCCATTTCCAAATGTAAATAATCCAGTGTTGTAATTGTTTAAGTCATAATATTGAAATGATAAACTTTGTGATAATACAAAATAATCATCCGGTACACTTAATTGTTTTGCAATTCCAACAGATAATGATGTAATATTGAAACTTTGATCACGAGTTACATCTCTTGTTTGGTAGTTGTATAAGAATTGTTTACTATGTGATAAGGAAGTAGAGAAACTTACTGGTTTTCTTCCTCCAAACCATGGCTCAGAAAAAGATAAGCTATACGTTTGGAAATATGAACTACCTTGTAAACGTAATGCCATTTTTTGTCCATCTCCCATAGGAAGTGGTTTGTAAGAATCTTTTTTGAATATATTTTTTGCTGAGAAGTTATTGAAAGACAATCCTAGTGTTCCAATAAATCCACCACCACCATAACCACCTTGTAATTCTATTTGGCTAGCTCCTTTTTCAACGACATTATATTCGATGTCTACGGTTCCTGATTGAGCATCAACATTTTTAAAATCGGGTCTTATTGCTTCAGGGTCAAAGAATCCAAGTTGACCAATCTCTCTCACAGAACGGATTAAATCTTCTTTGCTATATTTTTGACCTGGTTTTGTTCTTAATTCTCTGTAGATTACATGGTCATTTGTTCTATCATTACCAACAACTGTAATTTTATTGAAATAAGCTATAGGTCCTTCAGTAATTCTAATTTCAAAATCAATAGTATCATTTGAAGTTTTTACTTCAACTGGATTAATACTTGAAAATAAATAACCATTGTTTTGGTATAAGTTTGTTAAATCTTCGGCATCAGGACTACTATTGTCTGCTATTCTTTTTTGTAACAATACGCCATTATAAACATCACCTTTTTTAATTCCTAAAATTCTTGATAATTGTTGGTCTGTATAAACGGTGTTTCCTAAATATCTAATATTTCCAAAGTAATATTTTTTTCCTTCTTCGAGATTAACTTTTATGTTAATTAAATTATCTTCTTTATTATACGTTATACTGTCAGAAATTATTCGAGCATCTCTAAACCCTTTTTCTTTGTATTTATCAATTACAGTTACTAAGTCTTCTTTGTATTTTTCTTTGATGTATTTTGAAGCTTTAAAAATACGTATAGGGTTTTTCTGCTTGGTGTTTTTAAAGGCTTTTCTTAATTTAGAATCAGATAATTGTGAGTTTCCTTCAAAATCAATGCTCTTTATTTTTACTTTATCACCTTTATCAATATTAACAAGCATTTTTACTTCTGTTTCAGTTGAATCTGGAGTAGTGCTTATGAATACTTTAGTGTTGTAAAAACCGTCTTTTTTGTATTTATTTTCAATGTAATTTTTAGTTGTTGTTATAAGGTTTTCGTTAACGATTTTTCCTTTTTTAAGGTCAATTTCTTTGATTAAATCTTCCGATTTTCCTTTTTTAATTCCTTGTATTTTGATGTCAGATAGTTTTGGGGATTCTATTAGATTTAATTCTAAGAAAATACTATCTCCTTTAATGTTGTCTACATAGAAGTTCACATCATTGAAGAGACCAAGTTTCCATAATTTTTTTATAGCAGAACTAATATCTTCTCCAGGAACTAATATTTTTTGACCTTTTTCAAGTCCTGAAAAAGTAACAACTGTTTGTTCGCTATATTTACTTTTTCCAGTTACGTTAACACCTCCTAAGATGTATTCTTTTCCGTTTTCTAATTTTGTTTCTTGAGCAACTAACTTTGTACTACTACCTATAATTATAAAGGTGAAAAGTAATTGTAAACCTTTTTTTAACATTGTTTTTTTATGAAATTTGTTCACTTGTTTTTCCAAATCGTCTTTCTCTACTTTGATAACTTTTAATGGCTTCCATTAGATCTTCATCTGTGAAATCGGGCCATAATACATCTGTAAAATAAAATTCTGCGTATGCAATTTGCCAAAGTAAGAAATTACTTATTCTATGTTCACCACTTGTACGTATTACCAAATCTACATCTGGTAAATTATGCGTGTAAAGATGCTCATTAATAATTGATTCGTCAATAGCGTCATTAGAAATTATATTATTTTTAACTTTATCTGAAATTTTTTTAACAGCCTGAATGAGTTCTTCTCTAGCTCCGTAACTTAAAGCTAAAGTCAATGTCATTCTAGTGTTTTCAGATGTTTTTTGTATTACTTCGTTTAATTCTTTTTGAACTTTGGATGGAAGATTTGTTAAATTTCCAACCGCATTTAAACGGATATTATTTTTCTCTAAAGTCTTTAATTCTTTCTTTAAAGAAGAAATTAAGAGTCTCATTAGAGTGTCAACTTCTAATTTTGGCCTGTTCCAGTTTTCTGTTGAAAAGGCATAAAGTGTTAAATGCTTAATACCTAGTTTGGCACAAGATTCAACGGTTGTTTTAACCGATTTTGTCCCATTTTCATGTCCTAATGAACGTAATAAACCTTTTTGTTTTGCCCATCTACCATTTCCATCCATTATAATAGCTAAATGGTTTGGTAGATTATTTATGTTTATTTTTGTTTCTATACTCATAGTTAATTTGCACAAAAACATGGGTTTTCCCCAAATGTATAGGTTAATGTTATTCCTGAAAAAACATACCAATCTTTACTGTTTAAGTTTCCGAATTGAAATGATCTTAAATTATTGTTTCTAGGATTACTCCCATCTAAATTGTCAGTAAAAGAGTATCGAGCTCCTATTTCTGCTCCAAGTATAAAATTTTGAAATAATCTGGTTTTTAAACCAACAATCATTGGAATAGCAAACTGACTATGTCTGTAATCAAGTTTATCTGTTTTGTTAACGATGTAATTTTCGTTATATATAAAATAGTTTATACCTGTAGAAACATATGGAGTCATTGCCCAATCAAGTTGGTGCAAATCAAAATCGAAGAAATTAAATTCTAACCCAATAGAAAACTCGTCTACATTATTTTCAAAGTCATTACCTCTTAAATTTCTACCAGGAACATCGCTGTCTAAATCATTTGATCCTAGTTCTCCATGTATATATGAAAAACGCCAAGAATGTCTAGGGCTTCTATTCCATTTATATATAATACCAAATGCCGGTTTGTTAGGCGATATATAATCCGTTGGACCAACATCTCCAATGTAATTAGATCCACCAACAAAAACACCTAATTCATTAATTTGTGCATTGATAGCTAATGAACTAAATAATAGGAATATGTATATAAAATTATGTCTCATTTTTGAAAATAGTTTGCAAATATAACAATATAGATTTCTTTACCATGTTTAAATAGAAATTTTATTCCTAAATATAATGGTTTAATACAAACGCAAAAAAAAGTTAAAAGTTATGTTTTGTAAATTAATTTCTTCTGTCTTCACCCCAAAGTAGTTTTTTTCTTATTGTTTTTAAAAAGCCTTCTTCAGAAAATTCAATCATATTTATTTCAAAAGGAGTTTTTTTAATTTTTAGAAGTGTTTCATTTGTTACTGATGTAATTCTAGAATCAAGAGAGACTAAATACTGTTCTTCTCTTCCAGAGACTTTTAATTCAATTTCAGTGTCATCGGGAATTACTAATGGTCTTGCGTTTAAGTTGTGTGGAGCAATAGGTGTAATAACAAGGCTTTTTACTTCAGGAGTTAATACAGGTCCACCGCAACTTAAAGAATAACCTGTTGATCCTGTTGGAGTTGATATGATTAATCCGTCTGCCCAATATGATGTTAAATATTCTCCATTTAAATATGTGTCAATTGTAATCATAGAAGTAGTATCTTTTCTGGAGACTGTAACCTCGTTTAAAGCAAAATTTAAATCAACTAAATCAGGATTTCTGGGTGTACATGTTAAACTTAGAAGGCTTCTTTTTGAAATAGTATATTCCTTAGATAATATTTTAAGTAGTAAAGGTTCAATGTTTTTAATTTGCACAGTTGCTAAAAAACCAAGCCTTCCAGTGTTGATTCCAACAATAGGTATTTTTTTGTTACGAACATATGTTACCGCTCTTAATATTGTTCCATCTCCACCAATGCTGATAAGTGCTTCAATATTATCTTCTAATTCGTCATGATTAGCATATGTATTGCATTTGTTCTTCAAAGAAGTTGTTATGCTGTTGAAAAATTGTTCCTCAATGATAATGTCTACATTGTTGTCAATTAAGACTTGTAAAACTTTTTCAATAATCTCGTCTGTGGCGGATTGATAATATTGGCCAAATATTGCAATTTTCATAATGTTTCCTTTTTTGATGTTGACAATTTGGTTATATATTTAAATACTTATCAAGATAATCAGAACGGTCTTTTAAATTTTTTAAGTAAGTGTCTTCTTGATGCTCTGATATTATTTCATATTCATATCTACGAAATGTTTGTATAATATCGTTTAATCCGCCTAAGTTGATTTTTAAAGTAAATTCTATAAAGTTGTTGTCAATTTTAGAAATGAAAAGACCTAAAAGTTTTGCATTATTGCTTTCTACAATTTGAGCAATTTGACTCATAGAGAAATTATTTGCTTCTTTTCTTATTATTAAAAGGTTTCCTGTTTCTTTTAAAAATGGAGTTTCATGGAAAAATTTAATAACATCTTCCAATTCATAATAACCAATATATTTATTTTGATCATTTAAAACAGGTAGAATATTTGTTTCGTTTTTTGCAAATTCTTCTAATACATCTAGCCAAATCATCTCAGAACGCACATAAAAGCGTTTGAAATCATAACGGTTATCGCCTATTGAGGCGTTAGAGCTTAATGTTTCAGAATCATCTTTAGTTATGCATCCAATGTATATACTGTCTTCAGTTACAGGAAAATGAGTATATGGGAATTCAGAAAACAACTCTTGAGCATCGATAATCTTTTCTTCACTCTTTAACGGTTTTATGTCGTTGTTTAAAAAGTCAATTAATGAGTTCATTGTGTATATTAAGCTTATTTTTAATGCAAAATAATCAAAAATAGGTTATCAAAGCTATTTATACTTTGTATTTTTGTAAAGTTAATAAAAAAGAGAATGACAAAGTTATCAGTAAATATCAATAAAATAGCAACTCTAAGGAATTCTAGAGGAGGTAATGTGCCAAACTTGTTAGTGGTTGCAACCGATGTACAACGTTTTGGAGCAGAAGGAATAACAATACATCCAAGACCAGACGAAAGACATATCCGTTATCAAGATGCTAGAGATTTAAAACCAATAGTTTATACAGAATATAATATTGAAGGAAATCCAGTGAAGAAATTTATGGATTTAGTTTTAGAAGTTAGGCCAACTCAAGTTACTTTAGTTCCAGATGCGGACGATGCATTAACTTCAAGTGCAGGATGGAATACTATAAAACATAAAGATTTTTTGGTTGAAGTGATTTCGGAATTTAAAAGAAATAATATAAGAACGTCAATTTTTATTGATCCAGTTGTTGAGATGATTGATGGTGCGAAAAATACAGGAGCAGATAGAATTGAATTATATACAGAAGAATTTGCGCATCAATATTCATTAGGAAATGAAAAAGGTATTGAGGCTTATGTGAAAGCCGCTTTGAGGGCAAATGAATTAGGGTTAGGAATTAATGCAGGACATGATTTGAGTTTGGATAATATTAAATTTTTTAAAGATAATATCCCAAATTTATTAGAAGTATCTATTGGTCATGCTTTAATTTCGGAATCTTTATATTTAGGTATTGAAAATGTAGTAAATATGTATCTTCAAAAATTAAAATAATGATTTTTTCTAAAATAGAAGGAGAAGGAAAACCGTTTTTGATAATTCACGGTTTTTTAGGGATGTCTGACAATTGGAAAACACTAGGTGTTCAGTTTGCAGAACAAGGTTTTCAGGTACATTTGTTAGATATGAGAAATCATGGAAGAAGCTTTCATTCAGATGATTTTAACTATCAGTTAATGGCAAAGGATGTATTGGAATATTGCAACTTTCATCAATTGAAAGATGTTGTTTTGTTAGGACATTCAATGGGAGGAAAAGTTGCTATGGAATTTGCTTGTTTGTATCCAGAATACGTTAATAAGTTTATTGTGGCAGATATAGGACCGAAATATTACGCACCACATCATCAAGATATCTTGGCAGGATTGAGTGCAATTGATTTTGAAACAAAACCAACAAGAGGTGAAGTAGATGAAATATTGTCAAAATATATATCCGATTTTGGAACAAGACAGTTTTTACTAAAAAATCTATATTGGAAAGAACAAGGGCAGTTAGCATTTCGCTTTAATTTGAAAGCACTAATTGCTAATATTGTAGAAATTGGAAAGCCTCTTTTCGATGCTGCAAAATTTGAAAAAGAAGTGTTATTCATAAGAGGAGGGAATTCTAAATACATTTTAGATGAAGATGTTCCTTTGATTGAGAATCAGTTCCCAAGTATGAAATTAAGGACTATTGATAACGCAGGTCATTGGTTGCATGCTGAACAGCCAAAAGCATTTTATGATTATGTTATCGAATTTATTAAATAAAATAAAAATATTATGCATTCATAATATTTTTGGATAAAAAATTGTAGATTCCATATTTTATTATAATTTTGAAAGATAGATGATAATAAAATCAAAGAAAACTAACACATTTTAAATTATGAGAAAATTACTTTCTTTAACATTAATGGCTTTAGCGAGCTCAACTGCTTTTGCGGGCGGTTATAGAGTAAGTATTCAAGGTCAAAAGCAATTAGCTATGGGACATACAGGTGTTGCTGTAGTGAATAGTGCTGAGGTTGCTTTTTTTAACCCAGCAGGTATGGCATACTTAGACAAAAAGTTTAACTTGTCAGTAGGAGCAAATGCTTTGTTCTCAAAAACTAGATTTCAAAATTCAGAATATAATTGGACAGCTAGTAGTGATAATGTTGGAACTCCTTTTAATGTTTATGCAACATATAAATTAAACGATTGGTTAACGGCTGGTTTAGCAATTTATACACCTTATGGAAGTGCTGTAGAATGGGATCAAGATTGGCAAGGAGCACATTTAGTAAATAATATTGATTTACAAGCAATATTTATTCAACCTTCGATATCTATAAGAGTTGGAGAGCATTTTAGTATTGGTGGTGGACCAATTTATGCAACAGGATCGGTTAATTTTAATAGAAATCTTCAGCCTGCTGGTGGATTTTTAGGAAATGCAGATGTAACTATCGATGGTACAGGTATTTCTGCATGGGGATATAATGTTGGTATGATGTTTAACCCAACAGAAGATATTAGATTAGGATTAAACTACCGTTCAGAGATCACAATGGAAGCTCGTGATGGGGATGCTACTTTTGCAGATGTTCCAGCGGTGGCTCAAGGTATCTTTTCAAATACAAAATTTGATGCTGATTTGCCTTTGCCTGCTGAATTAACAGTGGGATTCTCTTATAAGGTAACTGATAAGTGGTTGGTTGCATTTGATTATAATTACGCTTTATGGAGTGCTTATAAATCATTAGATGTTGATTTTGAAAAGCCAGAAATTCCAGATTCACATAACCCTAGAAATTACAAAAACGCTAGTACATATAGATTTGGTACTCAGTATATGGCTAATGATAAATTTACTTTTAGAGCAGGGTATTACATAGATGAAAGCCCAGTTCAAGATGGTTATTTCGCTCCTGAAACACCAAGAAATGATTCAATGGGATTCACAGGTGGATTAACGTATCAATTTACTAGCAAATTAGGAGTTGATTTATCATTCTTATATTTACATTTTGATGAAATTGATAATTCTTACGATTATTATCCTGATGGAAGTACTTTTGGAGGTACTTATAAATCATCAGTTTTTTCTCCAGGAGTAGGTGTAACATATAATTTCTAATCTTAAACAAAATGAAAATGAAAAATAAATTTATATATTTAGCTGTTCTGGCGGTTGGTTTTACATCATGTGAACCAGAATTTGAAAATGATGTAGATGCAGATTATACTTCGGGTGAAGCAGATTTCTCTTCTTATGTTGCTATTGGAAATTCTTTAACTGCTGGTTATATGGATGGAACAGTCTATAAAAGTGGTCAAATGAACTCTTTTCCTAATTTATTGGCGCAAAAATTTGCTTTAGTAGGTGGTGGTGCTTTTACTCAACCGTCTTATGAAGATGATGTTAATAATTTAGGAGGATTTGTTTTAGGAGGAAATCCTATAGTTGTAGGTGGAGTTAATCAATTTAAAACAAGATTGGTTATCGATGCTTCTGAAGGAAGACCTGAAAATATAAACGGAATGTCTACTGTTGAAATTTCTGATTTGCAAACAACGGCTTATAATAATATGGGAATTCCTGGAGCAAAATCATTTCATTTAGGAGTTCCTGGATATGGAAATATCGCAGGTGTAGCCTTAGGTCAAGCTAATCCATATTTTGTTAGACATGCAACTTCTGCGAGTGCAACTGTTCTAGGAGATGCAATGACTAAAAACCCAACTTTCTTTACAAACTGGATTGGAGCAAATGATGTGTTATCTTATGCTACAAATGGTGGAGCACAAGCTGACGGAATGACTGCTGCAATTGATAATAATGAAACTAATAATACTAATCCAACAACTTATGGAGGAAATGATATTACACATGTAGGTGTTTTTGCAAGTGTATACACAGGAATAATAAATACTTTGACTTCAAGTGGAGCAAAAGGAGTAGTAGCAACAATTCCAAGTGTAACATCTATTCCTTATTTTACTACCGTACCTTACGCACCTTTGACAGCTCAAGGACTGGGTAAGCCTTTAGTTCCTCCTGGAAGTGATCTAGCAACTCAAATTGCAGCAGGGACAGCAGTAATAAATCAATTAAATGCTCAATTGTATGGACCTTTAGATGGAATTTTTACTGCATATGGAGAGCCAAATAGACTTAATCTTTTATCAACGACTTCTGTTAGTCCAATATTGATTTATGATGTTGATGCAACTGATAGATCAAATGAAATTACAGCAGCTTTAACTCCTACTTTTGGTCCTGCTCTTGCGGCTGAAATAGGACAAGCTTTTGGAAAAGCACGTCAAACTACAGCTAATGATTTGCTTGTTTTGCCAGCTTCTTCTGTAATTGGTACTCCAAATGCAAATGCTTCTGGAAATTTAGCAGGATTAAATTTAAATTTAAACGGTGTGTCATATCCGATTGCAAATAGATGGGTGTTAACAGCTAATGAAAAAGCAAAAGTAGCTAGTGCAATAACAGGATATAATAATGCAATTGTGTCTATTGCGGCTTCTAAAAATTTAGCAGTTGCAGATATGAATGCAATTTTAGGACAATTAGTTACAGGTCTTAGAGTAAGTTCAGGACAAATTTATACAGCAAATTATTTCAGTGGTTCTGCAACTGAAGGTGGTGTTTTATTCTCGTTAGATGGAGTGCATCCTAATGCTCGTGGTTACGCAGTTATAACTAACGAAATTATTAAAGTAATAAACCAACATTATGGTTCAAGACTTCCTTTGTATTATGTTTCTAGTTTTAATGGGATCAATATAGTTCCTGTGAATTAAATAAAGTATAAAATTAGAATTAAAATATTTTATAAAAAGAGACATCGTTTAGATGTCTTTTTTTTGTATCTTTAAAATAAAAAAATGAATTTAATAGTACGACTTTTGATAACAACAATACTGGTTGTTATTATTGGAAATTTTTTACCGGGAATAGAAGTAACAAATTATAAGACAGCAATTGCAGTGGCAATTGTTTTAGGATTGTTAAACGTTTTTCTAAAGCCATTACTAGTGTTACTTACTATTCCAGTTACTATTATTACCCTAGGATTATTCTTATTGGTCATAAACGCATGTATAATTTTAATAGGAGATTACTTCATAGATGGTTTTCATGTGGCTGGTTTTTGGAGTGCATTTTTATTCAGTATTATCTTGTCAATTGGTCAATCAATCTTAAATAGTATATTTATAGATAAAAAATAAAATTTAGATAATTGAAATTCAATTAATTAAAAACTTGTTTGGGTTGTAAAAAATATATAATTTTGCAACCCAAATTTCATGACATTTAAATAATAACATAATGAATATTACAAGAGAGCAAGTTGATGCTTTAAATGCAGTTGTTACAGTTGCAGTTACTAAAGAAGATTACGCAGAAAAAGTAGAAAAGATATTAGCAGATTATAGAAAAAATGCTAATATTCCAGGATTTAGAAAAGGAGCTGTACCAATGAGTTTAATTCAAAAACAATATGGTAAAGCGGTTCTTTTAGATGAGGTTAATAAAATATTACAATCTTCATTAAATGATTATTTAGTAGAAGAAAAGTTAGATATATTAGGAAATCCACTTCCAAAAGTAACGGAAGACTTTAATTGGGATAAGGAAGATTTTACTTTCGAATTCGAATTAGGATTAGCACCTGAATTCTCAGTTGATTTAACAGAAAAGTCAAAAGTGTCAAAATTTGATATAGTTGCAGATGACAAAATGTTAGAAGAACAAGTTGAGCGTATTCAAAAGCAATATGGTAAAATGATTTCTCAAGACAAAGTAGCAGAAGACCATACTTTAAGAGGAACATTTACAAACGAAGAAAAAGGAATTAATAATACTACAAATATTACATTAGATGTTTTTGCTGATAAAAAAGTAGTAAAACAGTTTGTAGGTAAAAAAGTAGGCGATGTTGTTGAATTATCAACTAAAGGACTTTTTGATGATGATCATAAATTAATGGATTATTTAAAAGTATCTCATGATGATGTTCATGGACTAGATGTAATAGTTGCGTTTACTATTGAAGAAATTAATTCAGTAGAAAAAGCAGAATTAAACCAAGAGTTATTCGATAAATTATTTGGAGAAGGAACTGTGACTTCTGTTGAAGAATTAAAAGCAAAAATAAAAGAAGATGCTGAAGTTCAATTTGCACAACAAGCAGATCAAAAATTCTTAAACGATGTTATTGAGTCGCTAATTGAGAATACTAAATTTGATTTACCTTCTGAATTCTTGAAAAAATGGATACAAACTGTAGGTGAAAATCCATTGTCTATTGAGCAGGCAGAAGAAGAATATGTTAAATCAGAAAAAGGATTACGTTACCAGTTAATTGAAAATAAAATTATTGCAGATAATAATCTACAAATTCAATTTGAAGATTTAAAAGCACATACTTCTGAATTAATCAAGAAGCAAATGGCTCAATTCGGACAATTAAATCCTACTGACGAAGAAGTAGAAGGAATAGTTGCACGTGTACTTTCTAATCAGGAAGAAACAAAACGTTTATCAGAACAAATTATGAGCGAAAAAATGCTTGCTCTATTTAAAGAGAAGATAAATGTAAAAGCTAAAAAAGTAAACTATCAAGAGTTTATCAAAGAAATGTATGGAGAATAATATCTCATAAAAAATAATTATCTTTGAGCGTCAAACTAGTTTTGGCGCTTTTTTGTTCTAAAATAAATTTAGAATCTTTAAAGTTTTATTAAAAATTCTTATCATTGAAAAATAATTAAGAACTTTAAACTTTATAAACAGTAAACTTTTAAACTATTCAAAAGAAATGAATTACGGAAAAGAATTTAAAAAATATGCTACAAAGCATCATGGAGTAAATAGCTTGTATTATGATAAAATTGTAAGCAGTATGACTCCTTATATTATTGAAGAACGTCAATTAAATGTAGCGTCTATGGATGTGTTTTCACGTTTAATGATGGACAGAATTATATTTTTAGGAACTGGAGTAGATGATTATGTGGCAAATATAATTCAAGCTCAATTATTGTTTTTAGAAAGTGTTGATGCTTCAAAAGATATTAGTATTTATATTAATTCACCAGGAGGAAGTGTTTACGCAGGATTAGGAATTTATGATACAATGCAATTTGTAAAACCTGATGTAGCAACAATTTGTACAGGAATGGCAGCGTCAATGGGAGCGGTTCTATTATGTGCTGGTGCAGAAGGTAAGAGATCAGCATTACCACATTCAAGAGTAATGATCCACCAACCATCAGGAGGAGCTCAAGGAGTTGCAACAGATATGGAGATCAATTTGAAAGAAATGTTGAAGTTAAAAGAAGAATTATATCAAATCATTGCGAAACATTCAAAACAATCTTATGACAAAGTATATAAAGATAGTGAAAGAGATTATTGGATGATTGCTGCTGAAGCAAAAGAGTATGGAATGATTGATGAAGTGTTAATTAGAGAATAAATTTAGTATCCAGTAGTAGTACTTAATGTTTTTATTGTACTATAAACTGTTTACTGCTAACTAATAAGAATGGTAAAAGAAGTATTAGAATGTTCATTTTGTGGAAGGAAAAAGCCAGAAACTAATTTGTTAATAGCAGGGATAGATGCCCATATTTGCGACAGATGTATTGAACAAGCACACGGAATTGTTTTAGAAGAATTAAAACAAAATGGTAAAAGTGATCTTTTATCAGAATTAGTATTGCTAAAACCAAAAGAAATTAAAGCATTTCTTGATGAATATATAATAGGGCAAGATCAAACTAAAAGAGTTATGAGTGTTGCTGTATATAATCACTACAAAAGGTTAATGCAAAAGCAACTCGATGATGAGGTTGAGATTGAGAAAAGTAATATTATAATGGTAGGTCAAACGGGTACAGGAAAAACATTAGTTGCAAAAACAATTGCAAAAATGTTAAACGTACCATTAGCCATTGTTGATGCAACAGTATTAACAGAAGCAGGTTATGTAGGTGAAGATGTTGAAAGCATTCTAACTCGTTTGTTGCAAGCTGCTGATTATGATGTGGCAAAAGCAGAAAGAGGAATTGTTTTTATTGATGAAATAGATAAAATTGCCCGTAAAAGTGATAATCCATCAATTACAAGAGATGTTTCAGGAGAAGGAGTGCAACAAGCTTTGCTTAAACTTTTAGAAGGAACCGTTGTAAATGTTCCACCAAAAGGAGGAAGAAAACATCCAGACCAAAAATTTGTTGAAGTAAATACTCAAAATATTTTATTTATTGCTGGTGGTGCTTTTGATGGAATTAATAGAATTATCTCGAAGCGTTTAAATAGACAAGCAGTAGGATATAGTTCATCAAAAGATACTAATGCAATTGATAAGGAAAACTTGTTACAATATGTAATTCCTAAAGATTTAAAAGACTTTGGTCTAATTCCAGAGATTATAGGAAGATTACCTGTTTTAACACACATGGATCCTTTAGATGCAGAAACATTAAGATCTATTTTAACTCAGCCTAAAAACGCTTTAATTAAGCAATACAAGAAGCTTTTTGAAATGGACGGTGTTGTTTTTTCAATAGAAGAAGATGCACTTTTGTTTATTGTTGAAAAAGCATTAGAGTATAAATTAGGAGCTAGAGGTTTAAGATCATTATGTGAAGCTATTCTAACAGATGTGATGTTTGATTTACCAAGTTCATCTGAAAAAGAATTAAATGTTACTAAAGAGTTCGCAGAAAATAGTTTAAATAAAAATTTATTAAGACGATTAAAAGCTGCTTCATAAATTGTGACTAAAAAACGTAGATAAAAAAATCCCGATAAAATATTTATCGGGATTTTTTTTAGCATAAAGCTTATGAACAACTTGAAATAAAATATTTAAATGGTTTGCCTTAATTTATATTTATTTTAAATTCAACTCGTCTATTTTCTTGATCTTGCACTTTAGTACAAACATTACATTTGTTTAAAAGTTGAGACTCTCCAAACCCTTTAAATGTTAATCGTGATTTATCAGCTCCTTTGTTAATAAGGAAATCATAAGTAGATTTAGCTCTTTTTTCAGATAGAGTTTGATTGTATTTTTCAGGTCCTTTACTGTCAGTATGAGCATTAATTGAAATTTTCATATCTGGATTTTCATTTAATAAAGAAACAACTTTAAGTAAAGTAACTTGAGACTCTTTTTTAATTGTAGCTCTATCGAAATCAAAGAAAATTTTATCTATTGAAAGATTATTGTCAATAGGCTTGATTTCAGATCCTTTAACTTTTAAAGCAATAACTTCATTTATTTTAGGATTGCTTATTGATGGTGTTATTGTTGTTGTTTCAGTGTTGTAACCATCTTTGTTAGAAACAATTTTATATTGAGTTAAAGGGCTTGATTTTATTGTAACCTCGCCATTCTCATTTGTTTTTGTTTCTGTAATTTTATTTCCAAATTCGTCTGTAATTAAAACATCTACATTTGGTAGTTTTGTGTTTAAATTATTTTCAACAACAGAAATAGTTAGTTCTTGTTCTTTTTGTTCAGTTGTAAAACGATAAACATCAAAATCTTCTCTATTGTCAATTTTGTTAATAGATATGTATCCTTTATTTGGTTCTGCCAAAATAAATGAAACCTCGTCTTTTTTAGTATTTAAACTAGGACCTAAATTTACAGTGTTAGTGTAATTGTTATTTGTAATAGAACTTCTGAAAACATCATATCCACCATATCCATTATGTCCTTCAGAAGAAAAATAGATATATTTATTATCAGAAGATATAAAAGGATATTTCTCGTTACTACTTGTATTTACATTGTTCCCAAGATTTTTTATGTTAGTGATGGTTCCGTTTTCAGTAATATCAGCCGAATAAATATCATAACCGCCATAACCACCAGGCATATTAGACGAAAAGTATAACTTGTTGTCAGAATGATTTAAAAAAGGAGTTTCAACAGAGTAATCATCAGTTGTAATCTTTAATTCGGTGATATCTTTCCAATATCCTTGAATGTCTACATCTAAAGAAGCTTTGTAAAGTTTAAAATTGCTCGATTCTCCGTCTGTTTGAGTATAGTATATTGTGTTTTCATCTTTAGAAAAAGTCATAGCTCCTTCATTGTTTTCAGAGTCTAATACTTTAGAAAATTGAAGAGGATATGATAAATCCAATTCTTTGTCTACATCTGTACAATAGATATTATTATTGTAGGTATTTAGAGATTTGTTAAATGTAGTTTTTGTATGTCTTCTTTTTTTATTAGATATAATTAAAAACTTATCTTTAAAAAAAGTAGTTCCAATTTCAGATAACTCTGAGTTTATTCCAGTTTCAGATAGTGTGAAATGTAATAATGAGTTTGGATTTAGTTCGTCCTGATTTTTTGTTGAATTGTTGGTATTGTTATTTTGTGATAATCCTATGAAAGGAATACTTAGTACACAAAAAAATAATTTTTTCATATTATTTGGTTAATTTAATCCTTAGCGGGTGCAAATATTAAGGTTTAAATTTTAAATATAGAAGGATTATCGGTTAATTGTTAAAAAAACTCGTTATATAGTAGTGCTGTGAAAATGAAAGTCTTTTTTTTAGATAATCAAGCTTATAGTGTTGTTGTTCAGTGATTTAGTTGCTTTAGTGTTTTTAAAACATAAATCAAAATTTTCACTGTGTTTTTTTTGTAGATTTATATCTACATTACATCTTCTATATGGTCCACATTTATATCTTCTTGGCCCACATGATGTAAAAAAAAGAGTAGAGAAGACTATGATGAGTAAAGATTTAGATTTTATTTTCATTTTCAATATTGTTGAGGGATTTGTATCTTTAATAATTCTTCTAAATACTTTCTTTCATTAGAAAGCCTAGGTATTTTGTGTTGACCACCTAATTTATCATTCTCTTTTAGCCAGTCGTAAAATAAATTAGGTCTGGCTACATTAATAATTAACGGATTTAAGGTCATATTATTATAGCGTTTAGCTTCATAGTCAGAGTTTAAGAGTTGTAAATTTGTATCTAATAAAGTTGAAAAAGCATCTATATCATCAGGTTTGTTTTTAAATTCAATAATCCATTCGTGTGCTCCTTTTTCTTTATCTTGCATAAAAACAGGAGCAACGGTGTAGTCAATTACCTCACAGTTAAGTTCGCAACACGTTTTAGCAATTGCTTTGTCTGTATTCTCAACCATTAACTCTTCTCCAAAAACATTTATGTGATGCTTTGTTCTTCCGCTTACAATAATTCTATATGGATCTATTGAAGTAAAACGAATAGTATCGCCTATTAAATATCTCCATAATCCTGAATTTGTTGTAATAACTAAAGCATAATTTTTATTGAGTTCTACCTCATGTAATGGAATAACTCTCTGGCTCAGAGTGCCAAAAGTATCCATAGGTATAAATTCATAAAAAATACCATAATCAAGCATTAATAAAAGTTCATTTGAATTGTTCTGATCTTGTATAGCAAAGAATCCTTCAGATGCATTATAAATCTCATAATAGCGGAAATTATCTTTTGGGAATAATTTTTTATACTGTTCTCTATAAGGATCAAAACTTACTCCGCCATGAAAGTAAACCTCGGCATTTGGCCAAATATCTAAAATATTGTTTTTTCCAGTTTCTTCAAGTGTTTTATTAAGAAGAACCATTAACCAACTAGGAACTCCAGCCAAACTAGTTACGTTTTCTTGTATAGTTTCGTTAATAATTGCAGGTAATTTTGTTTCCCAATCACCCATCAAAGACGTTTTATTGCTAGGTGTTGAACTAAATTCCGCCCAAATAGGCATATTGTCAATTAAAATAGCAGATAAATCTCCAAAAAAAGTATTGTTATCTTCATACAATTGTTTGCTGCCACCTAACCGAAGGCTTTTTCCAGTAAAAAGCTGAGAATTTTCATTGTTGTTTAAATATAAACATAATAAATCTTTACTCGCTTTATAATGACAAAGATCTAATGCTTCAGTACTTACAGGTATGAATTTGCTTTTAGCATTGGTGGTTCCACTAGATTTTGCAAACCATTTTATAGGGCTATTCCAAAAAATATTCTGAGTACCTTTTCTGGTTTGTTCAATTAATGGCTCTAAGTCTTCATAACTTGAAACAGGAATTCTTTCGGAGAAAGTTTGATAATTTTTAATACTTGCAAAATCATATTGTTTACCTATAATCGTGTTTTCTGCCGATTTTAATAAGCTATATAGTAATTCTTCTTGTACTTCATGAGGATATTTTAAAAACAATTCCATTTGATGAATTCGTTTCTTTAAAATCCAAGACGCAATTGAATTTATTAATGGAAGTGGCATTTTTTAGAATTACAAATTATGAATTATAGAATACGAATGATAACTTTACCAAAAATAACATTTTTTTTAAATCTTTTACTCATTAAAATTAAAAAAGCGCATGACTTATAGAGGTGTCCTTCAAAAAATGCAAACTGAATTAACGAGCCCTATTCAATATTATTTAGTTTTTGAAGATAGTTTTTTAAATGTAAATCAACTGTTAGGAAAAGAGATAGAAATCCAATTTGAAGGATTTCAATGTCTTAATTGCGGAAAGCAAAAAAAAATTTTTAGACAAGGTTTTTGTTATGATTGTTTTATGAGTAGTCCAGCAGTAGGAGATTGGATTATGAAACCCGAATTGAGTACTGCACACTTGGATGTTGAAGATAGAGACTTAGATTATGAAAAAAGAGTACAATTACAACCTCATATTGTATACTTAGCTTTGTCAAGTGAGGTAAAAGTGGGTGTAACTCGAAAAACACAGGTTCCTACACGTTGGATTGATCAAGGTGCAATACAAGCAGTACCTATTGTGGAAGTTCCAAATAGATATTTAGCAGGAATAACAGAAGTAGCTTTGAAAAATCATTTTGCAGATAAAACTAGTTGGCAAAAAATGTTAAAAAATGATGTTTTGATAACTGATCTGCAAGAAGAGAGAAAGAAAACCTTCAATTGGATTCCAAAAGAAGTACAACAATACTTTCCAGAAGAAGCAATGCTCTACAATTTAGAGTTTCCTGTTTTGCAATATCCTAAAAAAGTAAGTACTTTAAATCTTGATAAAACACCTTTGTATACAGGAAAAATAACTGGAATTAAAGGACAGTATTTATTGTTTGAAGACGGAACTGTTTTTAATATTAGAAGTAATGAAGGTTATGTTGTGAAAATTAATGTATAGGTAAACAATATTAACGCGTTGTTTATTTAGATTAAATATGAATAATTTTGTAGTTAAAATATAAGTTATTAAATTTGCATCAAATAATTGAGGTTTATGGTTGTAAATAATAATTTTGAAAGCGATATTTTGTTTGAAAGTAAAAACGGATATAGTTATCAGTGTGATATAACAAATAGCATAGTAATTAATTTTGGAGGCATAACGTCAAAATATAAAGTTCAAGATTTTTTAATTTTTCAAAGAAAAGTAAATAGTGTTAATATCTTAGATATGCTATATGACTTATCTGATACATGTGATTTTAAATTAATTGAAGCTACTCAAAAAAAGTTTTCTAGAAATCTTACCATTTGTGAAATTGTACAACTAAGAGAATTGTTAAACGGAACAAAATTTACATTAGTTCTTAATTCTATGCTTAATGAAGTGTTAAGCGATGTAACTATTTTGTAGTTTTAATTGCGACTATTTTATTTAGATTAAATTCAAATTTTTAAAGGAATTATTAAAGTAGGGTTTATTTTCGTAAATTTATGTTTAAATATAAAAATTGCGAGAAATGAAAGATTTATTGAGAAGAAATTCATCATTACATGAAGGAGTTGAAAAATTATTAAACCTACAATCAAAGATAGAAAGTGATGCATCTACTAAATATTTAGCAATGGCAGCATGGCTAGATAGAAATGGATTTGAAGAGACAGCTGCTTATATGTATAAGCAATCTGAAGAAGAACGTGAACACTTCCTTAAAGTGTTTAAATATATTACCGAAATGGGAGGAATTGCTATAACTCCAGAAGTATCACAAGTACAACAAGAATTTGATTCATTTAGAGAAGTTTTTGAAATTGCTTTGCAGAATGAAATTGCCGTAACAAATACAGTAAACAAAGTAATTGCAAAGTGTAGATTAGAAAATGATTATGCTACAGAAGAATTTATGATGTGGTATGTTAAAGAACAAAGAGAAGAAGAAAAAAATGCTCGTAGAGCATTAGAACTTTTTGATTTAATTGATGAAGATTCTGCTTGCGGTAAATTTGAATTAGATAAGCAAATTGCAAAAATTGGTTCAAACGAATAATAGTTTAAAGAACAAGAAAAAGCCCTTTATAATTAATTATAAAGGGTTTTTTTTATAGAATCATCTTATTGATTATGCTTTTTGCTTTGTCTAAATCTACTTTTTCGAACCATTCATTTTCAGATTGACAATACAATATTGGAGCATTTTTACAGCGATCTGAACATTCCATTTTGAAAATCTCAATTTCTTTTTTTAAATGGTTTTCTTTAATAACTGTTTTAAAATGCTTTCGTATTTCTTTATGCTTTCCACATTTACTCCCATTGCAAAGAAATAAAGCTTTTGCAGGAAATTCAATCTTACTCATAACTTATGAAGTTTAAAAGGACAAAGATAAATGTTAATATTCTAAGTTTAGAAATTTTAGCTTAAATTTTAGCTAATGATGTCTAAATGAAATAAATCAGTTCTTAGTTCCACAATTGATTGAAAAGAAATTTAGATAAAAAAAGGTTGCCAAAAAAATGACAACCTTAGATTTATTAATTTATTGTATGATTTATTCTTTCTTTTTCTTTCCACCTAATAGACCACCTAAAACATTTTTTACTTCATTTTTAATATCTTCTTTTGGAGTGGTTGTTTTTGTAGAATCTGTAGCTGAGGTAGTAGTGTTGTTTTTGTCACCACCTAATAAATTACTTAAAGCACTTGTGCCTTGACCAACTAATTTGTCTTTTTGCATTTTTACTATTTGTGAAGCCAAATTAGTAGTAGCTTGCTTTAAGTCTGTTTTAACGGTTGGTTTGCTAAAGTTTCCTCCTAAATTAGCAGTAATAGGGATATTTTCTAATTTTTGTTGTTCTTCAGGTGTTAATTTAGATAATAAAGAAGAAACTTCTGTGCCTAAATATTTCGCAGGAACATCAAATTTTACATCATAGTTCATTGATTGATCAAAACCATGTGTTCCACCTACAACCATATTAATGTCTTGATACTTTAAATTCATTGGTTTTAAAGCTACTTTACCATCTTTAAATGATAATGATGCTTTGATGTCGTTTAAGTTTAATTTACTAACGTCTAAGAATTTTACATTAGAACTTAAAGCAGTTAATAAAGTTGAGTTTTTTTCGTTTACAGTAGCCGATAATAATTGACCTACTAAATCTCCAGAGATTGTTTTTAAATCAGGAGTCATATCATTCGTAAGATTTCCTGATAATTTTATAGTAGAATTTAGTTTTCCATTAATTGTATTTGCAATAGGTGCAATACTTTTAAGCATGTCTAATTGTGTGAATGATTCTGCAATATTAACAGAATTTAATCCTAAATCCATATTGAATTTTGGCTGATTTCCTTTTGTAGAAACTGTTCCAGTTAAACCAATGTTTCCACCAAAAATATCCATTTTTAAATTGCTTAATGTGATCGCTTCATCTTTGATGGCTAAATTACCAGAAACATTTTTTAAATTCAAATTGTCATATATTACAGTACCAGCATTAGCGGTTAAATTACAATCTAAGAAAGAAGGGATTTTTATAGCTTCTGTTGTTTTTTTGCCATCTTCAGCAGTAGTTGTAGTTGGAGCCATAAAATCAGAAACGACTAATTTTGTCGAATTCATATTAAAGCTTCCTTTTAAAACTTGTTTTTTAAATAAGAAGCCATAAAAATTATCTAAACTTCCAGCTACTTGAATATCTGAATCACCTGTTTTAGCATCAAATTCATTTAATCTAATTTGGTTTGGATTGAATGTTATAGAAGTGTTTTTAATTTCGAATGGTTTAGCCATTTCTGGTCCTTCATATTTAAATCCACTTAGGGAAATATTTCCTGCATTTTGTATGTTTTGATACTGACTTGTTTCAACTGATTTCATGTCGAATTTTGTGGTTACATCAGCTTTTAAAATTCCAGATAATGGTTTGTCTAATTTCACAGGATAAGCTTTTGTAACATTAGCAAGGTTTATAGTCCCTTTTAAAGCAGCATCAACTAATGCATTTTGCGTTAGGTTTCTAATATTTGCTTTAGCATTAAATATATCTTGATCTATGGTAAACGATAATTGATCTAAATTTACATATGTATCATTCATTATGCCTGTTTCGTTTACAATGTGAGTGTCAATTACAATGTTTTTTACTGATTTTGGTAAATCAGGATATTGGAAAGAGGCATTGTTTGAAGCTAATTCAATATTAAACTTAGGAATTGTAGTTTCGGTAAGCTTACCATCTACTTTTCCAGATACTTTAAATTCTCCTGTTGTTTTCACTTGATTTATATTTCCAGCATAAGCTTCAGGAATTAATCCTAAGAAATTTTTAAAATCAGAGGTTGGGGTTTTAAATGTTAGATTGTATAGTTGTCCTTCTTCCAGTAATTGAATGAAACCATCAAATTCTAATGGAAGTTGGTTTATTAAAGCTTTATTGTTTTTAAATTCATATTTACTATTGTCTAAATCAATACCCAAAACAGCATCTAATGATAAAGCAATGTTTTTAATGAAACTGGTTTTATCCATTTCAAAAGATACTTTAGTCGTTGTTTTAGTATCTAAATCTAATTTTTGAGCTGCAAAATTTCCTTTTCCTTCATGGTTAATGCTATCTAAAACCATTTTCATTTTTGATCCTTCATCAACAAAGGTAAAACGCATATTTTTTACACCATATTCTTGTATGTTTAAAGCAAATGGCTTGCTCTCTTCCTTTTTAGAATCTTCTTCTTGGTTTTTTAAAGCAATATCAAAATTACCTAATCCATCTTTGTTAATAATTACATTTACAATGGCGTTATTACTGCTAAAACCTTGTAAATTCATGGGTTCATTTTCGCCTTTAAAAAGTTCTTTAATGCTCATTTTTAAATTTAATTCTCCAGAATAAAACAAAGTATCACCTTCAAAAGGGGCTTTGTTTATAATGCTTAATTTATCGATGGTAACATTAGCATTTGGAAAATTTTTAAATAGGCTTAAATCTACATCTTCAAATGCAACTTTAGCATCAACATTTTCGTTTATAGATTTTAAAACTAAAGCTTTAATTTTATCTTTAAATAAAAAGGGAATAGCCGCTAAAGCTATAACTGAAACTAGAACAAAGATTCCTAGTCCTTTAAGTATTTTTTTGAAGTTGATTTTTTTAGACATAATTACTTATTTTTTCTAAATTATATTTATTATATCACAAATGTAATACCAAAATATTGAAAATTAGATCCTTTAAGATAAAATTATTAATTGTCTATTTGGAGTTCTTCATTTGGTTTTAAATTGAACTTTTTTCGAAATAAATAAACGATTAAGTATAGAAATGGAGTATCTATAAGTGCAATAAATGTTTTGAAGGCAAAACCACTAATAAATAATTTTCCAAAAAGATGCCATGGTAAAATTTTAAAATAGCATAATAATAAAAGAACGGAAAGTGTATCTACTGCTTGAGAAGTAATGGTAGAAAAATTATTGCGTAACCAAAGCATTTTACCATTAGTTAGTTTTTTCCAAAAATGGTATATTTGAATGTCGACATATTGTGCTGCTAAATAGGCTAGCATAGAGGCTAAAACAGCCAAGGCTGTTTGTCCGAATACTTTAGTGAAAGTTTCATTGTTAATAGGGGAATTTTCTATTGCAGGAACATAGTTAGCAATATAAACAATACCTAAGGAAAAGACAGAAGCAAAAATACCAGTTGTAACAATCTGATTGGCTTTCTTTTTCCCGTAGATTTCAGATATAATATCTGTTACTAGGAATGTAATAGGATATGGTATTATTCCAACTGATATTTCAAATAATTTAGCACCAAAAATTGTTGCGTCTCCAAAAGGATACCAGTAAAAAAATTTTTGAAAAATAAGATTGGAAACCACTAATGAACAGATGAAAAGACCTGCTAAAGTAAGGTAAATACGTTGTGCTAAAAGTTTATCTTTAATACTCATGTATCAAATGTAAGAAACGCAAGGATAATAAAAAAGCTATTTCAAACAATGAAGTTGAAATAGCTTTTAAAAATAGTAATAATAAATACTAATTTATTTTCAATTCAAAAGGCATAATTGCTTGAATTCCTTTTAATTGATTTGCTCTCTTTATTTGTTCTAATAATTGATAACCTTCTTCACCAATTTGCTCTTTTAATAAAGCATCTTTTGATTTAAACATTGAAATTCCTGTAAAGTTTCCTAAAAGATCTTCGAAACTTTTTTCATATTCAGGATAATTCTCAATTCTATAATCTTTGATTTTAGCAATTTTAGCGGCATATTTTAATGCTTCGTCAAGTCCTCCTAATTCGTCAACCAAACCATTTTTTAAAGCATCTGTTCCTGTCCAAACTCTACCTTGTGCAATTGCATCAACTTGTTCTGTTGTCATTTTTCTACCAGTTGCTACTCTGTTTAGGAATGTAGCATATACATTTTCAATGCTTTCTAATGTTTGATTTTTGAAATTCTCATCCATTGGTTCAAATAAACTATATCCAGCAGCATTGTCGTGTGTTTTTACTTGTTCTGCATTAATACCAATATTTTTAGCTAGTTGATTCATGTTTGGTAGCATTCCAAAAACACCAATTGATCCAGTTATTGTACTTGGCTCTGCGAAAATTCGATCTGCATTACAAGCAATATAATAACCACCAGAAGCAGCAACATTACCCATAGATACCACTACTGGTTTTACTTTTTTTGTAATTTCAATTTCTCTCCAAATTAATTCAGAAGTTAGAGCGCTTCCTCCAGGACTATCAACACGTAAAACAATGGCTTTTACATCATCATCATTACGAGCTTCTTCGAGAGATCTTTTAATAGAACCTTCTCCAATAATATTTATATCTCCTTCACCACCTCTTATTTCTCCTTGAGCATATATAACGGCAATAATTTCTTTTTTAGAATAATCAGAAGTGGATGTTCCTACTTTTTTGGCATATTTTAAAATGCTGACTTTATTATAGTCGTCATTTAATTTTATTTTTAAATTCTTTTTTATTGCATTATGGTATTCATCTTCATAGCTAACTTTATCTACTAAGTTTTTTGCTAAAGCAAGTTCAGGAGTTCTAGCACCTAAATTATTTGCAACTGCATTTAAACTGTCAATTGAAATTTTTCTACTTTTAGATATATCAGTAACAATAGTATTCCAAACAGAATTTAAAAGAACGCTAATTTGTTCTCTGTTTTCAGGACTCATTTCTTGGTTTAAGTAAGGCTCTACAGCACTTTTGTACTTTCCATGACGAATTACTTCCATTTTTATTCCTGTTTTTTCTTGTAGTTCTTTCATGAATAAAATTTCAGAAGAAAGTCCTTTAAAATCTAATTCTCCTACAGGATTTAAATATAAAGTATCTGCAACAGAGTTTAAATAATAATTACGTTGTGTTAAAAAGTTAGAATAAGCAACTACAAATTTTCCTGATTTTTTAAAATCTTCTAGTTTATCACGCAATGCTTTACTTTGAGCTAAACCTAATTGTGATTGATTGTTTAAAATAGAGATTCCTTTTATTTTATTGTCTTTTTTTGCTGCATTAATAGCATTCAGTACATCAATTACACCATCATGGTTTGTTTCAAAATAGTTAAAATCTTTAAAATTAACTTTTCCAGCATAATCTAGCGAAACAGTTGATAAATCTAGTTCAATAACAGTATTGTCTTTTACATTAACAGCATCTTTGTCACCGCCCATTATAGCTCCTAAAAAGATTAACCCAAAGAAGAATACCATACAAAATACAAATATTCCAATAACGGTGGCCAGTACATTTCCTAAAAATTTCATTTTCTACTCATTTAATTTAATACATAAGTCTTATAAACGATTAAAATGTTACATGTTCATAAAAAAAACTAAAAACCTAAATAAGAAAACTAAAAATGTTTGTTATTTTGCCAAAGATGAAAAAGCAACATCAAGTTATAGTTTCTATAGGAAGTAATCAAGGGAATCGACTAGATAACCTTATTACTGCTATTTATTTTATTCATAAAGAAGTAGCTACCGTTATTAAAGTTTCTAAAGTGTATGAAACGCCTTCTTGGGGCTTTGAAAGTGAATCTTTTTATAACGGTGCATTATTATTGCATTCGTTTAAGCCTGCACAAAAGATATTGACGCAATTACTTGCAATTGAAAAAAAAATGGGACGTGTGCGTTCTGGAGAAGAAGGGTATCAAGCTAGAATTATAGATTTAGATATCATAGCTTTTGATGAGGAGGTTATAGAAACAAAAACATTGCAAGTTCCTCATAGTCAAATGCAAAACAGGAAGTTTGTTTTGTTTCCAATGCATGATTTAAAATTAGATTGGATACATCCTGTTTTAAAAAAATCAGTAGCTGAATTAATTGAAGAAACATTAGATAATAGTAATTGTGAAATTGTAACAGAAATAGTTTCTCCAATTGATAAAATAGGATTAAAAAAGTATAATTACATTGCAATTGAAGGCAATATAGGAGCAGGAAAAACAACATTAGTAAATAAAATTGCAGAAGATTGTAATGCCAAGCTAGTCTTAGAACGTTTTGCAGATAATCCATTTTTACCTAAATTTTATAAAGATCAGAATAGATATGCTTTTCCTTTAGAAATGTCTTTTTTAGCAGATAGATATCAGCAATTAACAGATGATTTAGCGCAGTTTGATTTGTTTAAGGATTTTATTGTAGCAGATTATCATAATTTTAAATCGTTGATTTTTGCAAAAATCACACTTCAAGAAGATGAATATCGTTTGTATAAAAACATGTTTGAAATAATTCATAGAGAAACACCAAAACCTGATTTGTATGTTTATTTATATCAAAATACTGATCGTTTATTAGAAAATATAAAAAAAAGAGGGAGAAGCTATGAACAAGATATTCAAGCAGAATACTTAGAAAAAATTAATAGAGGATATTTAGATTATATTAAAACGCAGACTAATTTAAAAGTATTGGTTATTGATGTTTCTACTTTAGATTTTGTAAAAAAACAAGAAGACTATGTTTTTTTATTGGAAGAAATTCAGAAAAAAATAGAGAGTGATTGATTTGAGGAGAGTTATACACACAGACTTGTTAATCTTCTTAACAGTAAAATAGTAGCCTTTTTTTGTTGCAATACAATAGTCTCACATTTTATATTCTTGTGATAAAATATCTTTCATTTTTCACTAAAAACCGCAAAAGAAAATAAGCCATAGGGTACCACAACTACTACTTTGATAAGGGGTATATACGGGGTTGATAGGGAGTATATAGGGAGTATCACCGTCTTTGACTCGTCCTAAAATAGCTATACAGTTTATTAAATTAATCCTGTTTTAACTATACAAATATAGTTTTTAACCCTCCATTTACTCTTGTGATCTTTTTTTTATTTTCAAAATAAAAATCACAACATAAAAACAACACGGAATTCATGAATTCCGTGTACTACTTTAAAAAAAAGGATGCTTCATTGTATTATTCTAACTATTTTTAAAAAAAATAACATTTGACGCAACCTTTTTTACWTTTTGATACTCTATAAGAATAAGRTTATTAAAAAAAAGATAAAAAAAAGGCAYGGTCTTTGTAACTTTTTTATACGATTAATCGTATAAAAAGTATAGAACAGTTAAAAAGTACGTATTTATACGTACAAAAAACATTGAAAAATACGTATTTATACGTATTGACCGGTATCTTTTTAAAAACTAGCTTTGAC
>NZ_JYGZ01000003.1:449100-554159 GCF_000967805.1 Flavobacterium sp. 316 | reverse complement strand
TTTTAAGAAAAACTTTTAAAAAATATTTCAAAAAAAGCTTGCGAGATTAAAAAGAAGGTTGTAGTTTTGCAGCCGCTAAACGAGAGAATAGCGGAATAAAAAAGAATGACACGTTCATAGACATATTGGATTGACAGCATAACTTAAAGTGATTTAAGTTATAAAGTAAAAGAGAGTAAATTGAATTAGACTATACGTCAGCGATTATCGTACAAAATTAAAATATACGATGAAGAGTTTGATCCTGGCTCAGGATGAACGCTAGCGGCAGGCCTAACACATGCAAGTCGAGGGGTAGAGTTAGCTTGCTAACTTGAGACCGGCGCACGGGTGCGTAACGCGTATGCAATCTACCTTGTACAGAGGGATAGCCCAGAGAAATTTGGATTAATACCTCATAGTATTATCGGGAGGCATCTTCTGATTATTAAAGTTCCAACGGTACAAGATGAGCATGCGTCCCATTAGCTAGTTGGTATGGTAACGGCATACCAAGGCAATGATGGGTAGGGGTCCTGAGAGGGAGATCCCCCACACTGGTACTGAGACACGGACCAGACTCCTACGGGAGGCAGCAGTGAGGAATATTGGACAATGGGCGCAAGCCTGATCCAGCCATGCCGCGTGCAGGAAGACGGCCCTATGGGTTGTAAACTGCTTTTATACAGGAAGAAACACTGCTACGTGTAGCAGCTTGACGGTACTGTAGGAATAAGGATCGGCTAACTCCGTGCCAGCAGCCGCGGTAATACGGAGGATCCAAGCGTTATCCGGAATCATTGGGTTTAAAGGGTCCGTAGGCGGCCTTATAAGTCAGTGGTGAAATCTCCTAGCTCAACTAGGAAACTGCCATTGATACTGTAGGGCTTGAATGTTTAGGAAGTAACTAGAATATGTAGTGTAGCGGTGAAATGCTTAGATATTACATGGAATACCAATTGCGAAGGCAGGTTACTACTAAATGATTGACGCTGATGGACGAAAGCGTGGGTAGCGAACAGGATTAGATACCCTGGTAGTCCACGCCGTAAACGATGGATACTAGCTGTTCGGACTTCGGTTTGAGTGGCTAAGCGAAAGTGATAAGTATCCCACCTGGGGAGTACGCACGCAAGTGTGAAACTCARAGGAATTGACGGGGGCCCGCACAAGCGGTGGAGCATGTGGTTTAATTCGATGATACGCGAGGAACCTTACCAGGGCTTAAATGGGAGACGACAGATTTGGAAACAGATTTTTCTTCGGACGTCTTTCAAGGTGCTGCATGGTTGTCGTCAGCTCGTGCCGTGAGGTGTCAGGTTAAGTCCTATAACGAGCGCAACCCCTGTCGTTAGTTGCCAGCGAGTAATGTCGGGAACTCTAACGAGACTGCCGGTGCAAACCGCGAGGAAGGTGGGGATGACGTCAAATCATCACGGCCCTTACGTCCTGGGCCACACACGTGCTACAATGGCCGGTACAGAGAGCAGCTACATGGTGACATGATGCGAATCTTCAAAACCGGTCTCAGTTCGGATCGGAGTCTGCAACTCGACTCCGTGAAGCTGGAATCGCTAGTAATCGGATATCAGCCATGATCCGGTGAATACGTTCCCGGGCCTTGTACACACCGCCCGTCAAGCCATGGAAGCTGGGGGTACCTGAAGTCGGTGACCGTAAGGAGCTGCCTAGGGTAAAACTGGTAACTGGGGCTAAGTCGTAACAAGGTAGCCGTACCGGAAGGTGCGGCTGGAACACCTCCTTTCTAGAGAAAAGATAAAGTTGTATGTATAAGAGATTGATTTTACTCTCGCTGTTAGTTCAAAAAACAATAAAAACTAAAGAAAACAGAGTCTCGTAGCTCAGCTGGTTAGAGTACTACACTGATAATGTAGGGGTCGGCAGTTCGAGTCTGCCCGGGACTACAATTTTCGAGTTTTTATAGGAAATTTTAGAGGTTGAGTAAGCCGTTTGAAGTCTGTTAACTGCAAACTGTTAACTATTGACTACTAAATGGGGGATTAGCTCAGCTGGCTAGAGCGCCTGCCTTGCACGCAGGAGGTCATCGGTTCGACTCCGATATTCTCCACGAATACTTTGTAAGAAAGTATAAAAGTTCATTGACATATTGAGAAAAGAAAATATAAAAATATAATAGAAAGCACAAATTTCGGGTGTTATATTCGTATAACATTTGAAAAACAAGTACAATAAGCAAAATAAGGGCGTATGGGGAATGCCTAGGCTCTCAGAGGCGATGAAGGACGTGATAAGCTGCGAAAAGCTACGGGGATTGGCACACACGAATTGATCCGTAGATATCCGAATGGGGCAACCCACTATGTTGAAGACATAGTACTCCGATAGGAGAGTAAACCCGCTGAACTGAAACATCTAAGTAGGCGGAGGAGAAGAAAACAAAAGTGATTCCGTAAGTAGTGGCGAGCGAACGCGGATTAGCCCAAACCAAAGTTGTTACGGCAATTTTGGGGTTGTAGGACTGCGACATTCTATGCGGATTGAATTAGAATAACCTGGAAAGGTTAACCAAAGAAGGTGATAGTCCTGTATAGGTAAGAGAAGATATAGATAGCAGTATCCTGAGTAGCGCGGGGCACGTGAAACCCTGTGTGAATCTGCCGGGACCATCCGGTAAGGCTAAATACTCCTGAGAGACCGATAGTGAACCAGTACCGTGAGGGAAAGGTGAAAAGAACCGTGAATAACGGAGTGAAATAGATCCTGAAACCATACGCTTACAAGCGGTCGGAGCCCTTTCGTGGGGTGACGGCGTGCCTTTTGCATAATGAGCCTACGAGTTACCGTTGCTGGCAAGGATAAGTACTTCAGGTATGGATCCGTAGCGAAAGCGAGTCTGAATAGGGCGCCATAGTCAGTAATGGTAGACGCGAAACCGTGTGATCTACCCATGGGCAGGATGAAGCTGTGGTAACACACAGTGGAGGTCCGAACCCGTTGACGTTGAAAAGTCTTGGGATGACCTGTGGGTAGGGGTGAAAGGCCAATCAAACTCGGAAATAGCTCGTACTCCCCGAAATGCATTTAGGTGCAGCGCTGAATTAGTTATATAGAGGTAGAGCTACTGATTGGATGCGGGGGTTTCACCACCTACCAATTCCTGACAAACTCCGAATGCTATATAATGATGCTCAGCAGTGAGGGCATGGGTGCTAAGGTCCATGTCCGAGAGGGAAAGAACCCAGACCATCAGCTAAGGTCCCCAAATGTATACTAAGTTGAAAAAACGCGGTTTGTCTGCTTAGACAGCTAGGATGTTGGCTTGGAAGCAGCCATTCATTTAAAGAGTGCGTAACAGCTCACTAGTCGAGCGGACGAGCATGGATAATAATCGGGCATAAGTATACTACCGAAGCTATGGACAGATTAATCTGTGGTAGGGGAGCATTCTAAACTGGGTTGAAGGTGATATGTGAGTATTGCTGGACTGTTTAGAAAAGAAAATGTAGGCATAAGTAACGATAATGCGGGCGAGAAACCCGCACACCGAAAAACTAAGGTTTCCTCAGCTATGCTAATCAGCTGAGGGTTAGTCGGGTCCTAAGGCGAACCCGAAAGGGACAGTCGATGGCCAACGGGTTAATATTCCCGTACTACTTATAATTGTGATGGAATGACGGAGTGATGAAAGCACCGCGAACTGACGGAATAGTTCGTTGAAGTACCTAACTATATTCTCTATAGGCAAATCCGTAGAGAATGGTGAAATACGATAGTACTCGGAGTCTTCGGACAAAGGGATAGTGTGCCTAAGGGCTTCCAAGAAAAGTTTCTAAACTTAGATTATAAGTACCCGTACCGTAAACCGACACAGGTAGTTGAGGAGAGAATCCTAAGGTGCTCGAGAGATTCATGGCTAAGGAATTAGGCAAAATAGACCTGTAACTTCGGGAGAAAGGTCGCCAGCAGCAATGCTGGCCGCAGTGAAAAGGTCCAGGCGACTGTTTATCAAAAACACAGGGCTCTGCAAAATCGTAAGATGAAGTATAGGGCCTGACACCTGCCCGGTGCTGGAAGGTTAAGAGGAGATGTTATCTTCGGAGAAGCATTGAATTGAAGCCCCAGTAAACGGCGGCCGTAACTATAACGGTCCTAAGGTAGCGAAATTCCTTGTCGGGTAAGTTCCGACCTGCACGAATGGTGTAACGATCTGGACACTGTCTCAGCCATGAGCTCGGTGAAATTGTAGTATCGGTGAAGATGCCGATTACCCGCAGTGGGACGAAAAGACCCTGTGCACCTTTACTATAGCTTAATATTGACCTTGGACACGTGATGTGTAGGATAGGTGGGAGACTTTGAAGTGGCGTCGYTAGGCGTTGTGGAGTCATTGTTGAAATACCACCCTTTGCTTGTCTGAGGCCTAACCCCGCTTAAGTGGGGGACATTGTTTGGTGGGTAGTTTGACTGGGGTGGTCGCCTCCAAAAGAGTAACGGAGGCTTCTAAAGGTTCCCTCAGCACGCTTGGTAACCGTGCGTAGAGTGCAATGGTATAAGGGAGCTTGACTGAGAGACATACAGGTCGATCAGGTACGAAAGTAGAGCATAGTGATCCGGTGGTTCCGCATGGAAGGGCCATCGCTCAAAGGATAAAAGGTACGCCGGGGATAACAGGCTGATCTCCCCCAAGAGCTCATATCGACGGGGGGGTTTGGCACCTCGATGTCGGCTCGTCACATCCTGGGGCTGGAGAAGGTCCCAAGGGTTGGGCTGTTCGCCCATTAAAGTGGCACGCGAGCTGGGTTCAGAACGTCGTGAGACAGTTCGGTCTCTATCTACTGTGGGCGTTAGAAATTTGAGTGGATCTGATTCTAGTACGAGAGGACCGAATTGGACAAACCTCTGGTGTATCTGTTGTTCCGCCAGGAGCACTGCAGAGTAGCTACGTTTGGAAGGGATAAGCGCTGAAAGCATATAAGCGCGAAACCCACCACAAGATGAGATTTCTTTTAAGGATCGTGGAAGATGACCACGTTGATAGGCTATAGATGTAAAGGCAGTAATGTCATAGTCGAGTAGTACTAATAATCCGTAAGCTTATGTACGCTTTTCCTGCGCCGTAAGGCGCAGGGAGAAACTTTCTGTAAAAAATAGATTTTCTTGTCTCAATATGTTAAGATATTATTGTAGTTATTCATTTTGAAAAATAAATGTATATTACAAATAGTTGCCTAAAGCAATTATAACCTCTTAAGGTGGTTATTGCGGTGGGGCTCACCTCTTCCCATTCCGAACAGAGAAGTTAAGCCCACCTGCGCAGATGGTACTGCAATCCTGTGGGAGAGTATGTCGCCGCCTTTCTTTTAAAAACCCTAATCAGTACGATTAGGGTTTTTTGTTTTTAAAATTTATTGGATCGATTCTTTTGTTAATTTTATTTTCATAAAGATCTGTTTTTAGGCCTCTTAGGGTATACATATTTTGGTATTATTTTACCTCTATCTGAATAAAATATATGATCTAGAGTTGTTTTTCTATTATTCTTAACCATTGCCAAGTTTACACATATTATTGTTGAGTAATTTCAATGATAGATAGTTCTATCTTTTTAGTGAAATCTTCTGCTTTTGAATTAAATTCTCTTAGTTGCCTTTGTAGTATACTGTCATTTAATCTGGATTCTTGACTAATATCTTTTACTAATCTACCTGATTTTAACAATTCTGCAATCGTAATTTTAAAGTTTTTATCATAGAATTTTCCATAATTTATCCTATTTATGAATTTAATTATTGCTTCAAAACAAAGGTAGACATTCAAAAAAGAAGTTTTTGAAATAAGTAACAAAACGTACGGAAACTCTAGAATAGTTGATACAACTAAAGAGAAAAGCTGTCAAGTATCAAAAATATAAGTTGCTAAACTGATGCGAATTTAATGTTTTGAGAAGTAAATTTTAAAGATGTTTTAAAGTTGTAATAGATTCTAATCATCCGTATTTAGTTTGTATAAGTTTTTTGAATAGAAGTTTTACAGTGAAATCCTTGAATGAAGAAGTTTGGGTATTTTAAACCTATATACGAATAGTTAAAGGTTGTTTATATCTCACAATCATTATTGATTTGTATAATAGATGAGTGATAGGATGCTAATTAAGTATGTAATCATAGAAAATTTGCCCGACTTTTTGTTGGAAGGCCATTGTCTTATATGTCATTATTTCAAGACACGGCATTACTATAATAAAAAAAGGAAACAATTGTTTCCTTTTTTAACTTCAGATAAATAAAATTAATCCCAATACTTTTATTTAACTAACCAGAAAGTGCTTTTAACAGTGGCTTAATACTTTTATTATGAATATAACTAACTCTTAATAACATATTAACAATATAATCTTTCAAAAGAAAAATAAATTACCATTTTAAAAGTTATTAAATTGCTTAAAAGAATAAAACAACTAATAATTTTCATGTCTGTTTATGTTTGTTATGTACTTAAATGTAATAATCATGCCAATTTGTGTTAGATGTTGAAATTGATTGTAAGTATTTGAATTATAGTGTTTTAATTTTTTTACTCATATTGTGTAATTGTGTAAAAAAGCGTTACTGTATAATTATAATGGGTATTTATTACACATATTTTATATAGTGTCATACTTTGACTGCTTTTTATAAATAAATTTGTGTATGATAATTAATATTAAAAAATTACAAGTTACATTTGTTGTAATAATTTTTTATGTTAGATAATTATGCTTGAGAATTTAAAAAAAATATTAAACGAAGATCAAGATCCAAAATCGATTGATAAAATAACAGCTAAGCTTGAAAATTTATTAATGTCTAATGAAGATATTGGTTACATAGCTGTACAAAAGAAACCAGCAGTAACAATATTACCTGATAGTATTGTTGTTACAAATAAAAGGATAATATTGTGTAAGCCTAAAAATCTTGGTTTATCAATGGAGTTTGTAGATTATGATTGGCATGATATTACAGGTAGTTTTGTTAAAGAAGGAATTCTAGGGGCTGATTTTACTTTTACAACGAAGTCAGATTTAACATATACAATAGATTATTTACCAAAGAATCAAGCAAGAAAACTATATACTTTTGCTAAGGAACAACTTGAGATTCTTAAAAACCCTGTAATTAAAGAGGTTGATAAAGAAGAGTCTTCGGTGAGTGCAATTGAATTTGTTTCTGAAGATGTAGTTTTTAAAAATAAGGAATCTGAAAAAATAGTTCTTGAAGAGATTAAATCTGAAGAAGTGTTTGATTTTGCTGAAATTATTCCTGTTAATGAGCAAATTATTCGATATGAAGAAGCTAGAGTAGATAATAGTGTTGATTTAGGATCAGAGCGAAAATTGAGTGAATTATCTCAGGATGAATTGTTTGAAAAACTCCAAAATTACAAGAGGTTATTGGATAACGGGTTAATTTTACAAGGCGAGTATGATAGTTTTAAAAAGGAAATTTTGACTTATATGTAGAAAAAAAGGGAATTTATAAATTCCCTTTTTTAGTTTATAATGATTTTTTTTTGTTTTTCAACAAATCCATCTGCTTGTAATTTTAATAATTCTGTTGCTTTTTGTTTTTTGTATTTATATAGCTCATTGTCTTCTTTAATGTCAGTATATATTTTATCATAAATTTCGGCATCTGTTTTAAGTTGTAGTTCACTTTGATATTTATTTTGGGTTAGTGCGTTTAAAGTAAACATTTCATAATCTTCAATCTTGTGATCATATTCTCCTTTTCCAGATAGAAGTTTGGCAATTATGGGAGAGGTTTCTATTGCTAGAAATAATAGCATTATAAAGAATGAAGGTAGCCAAGGTAATTTGTTTAAAGCGTTTATTCTGGCCATTAAACCATCAAATGCGTTTATTATAGGTTGCGTCTCTGTTATTTTGTTTTCTAAATTATTTTGAATTTCTTTTATTTGAATTTCTAATTCGTTAATTTTAGATTGATTAGTGTTTTTTAAAGTTTCTAACTCTTTTAGAGCGGAATCGTGTTTTTCACGTTTTTCTTTATAAACGGGTCCTTTTCCTAATTTCTTCGTTCCAGTTGTTCCTTCTGCTTCAGTAATGTAAACAGTGTATAGATTATTAACTTCTTTTTCTTTTTTTAGGACATCATTTTTTAAGCTATCTATTTGCGCTTTATTCTTGTCTAAATCTTTTTGAAAATAATTAGAAATTTCTTTTTTATTGTTTAAGGCCATTGCATTTTTTTCTTTAAGCAAAACTGTATTGATTTCTTTTTCAAAAATTTTAATTTCTAAAGGTTTTGAAATGACAATTGCAATAATGATAGCTAGTATAATTCGAGGAGTTGCTTGAAGAAATTCTTTCCAGAAACTATCTCTTTTCCTTATAGTAGAAACAATAAATCGATCAAGATTGAATATAAGTAATCCCCAAATGAGACCAAAACCTATTGCAGTGTAGATGGTGTCGAAAACGGTGTATAATGCATAACTTGCGGCAATAAAAGCCATTATAGCAGTAAAAAAAACGGTAGCGCCAATTCCGGCATATTTGTTTTGTTCTGCATTAGAGCAAGAATTGATGAGATTCTTATCGGCTCCTGAACATAAGATAAAGAAGGTTTTTAACATAATATTGTTTTTTGATGATGATTGTATTGAAAATAAGTTCAATTTTTGATTAGTACAAATTTAATCACAAATGTTTCAAATTGTTGTTAAATTGTTGAAAAATAATTAGATAAAGAGAAACCCTTACAGTAATGTAAGGGTTTCTCTAAATAATTTTAAAATAGTTATTAAAAATTAATATCTATAATATTCTGGTTTGAAAGGACCTTCAACAGGAACTCCAATGTATTTTGCTTGATCTTCACGTAATGTTTCTAATTCAACACCTAGCTTAGCTAAATGTAAAGCAGCTACTTTCTCATCTAAATGTTTAGGTAACATATATACTTCATTTTTGTAAGCAGCGCTATTTGTCCATAATTCGATTTGCGCTAAAGTTTGGTTTGTAAATGAATTACTCATTACAAAACTTGGGTGACCTGTTGCACAGCCTAAATTAACTAAGCGTCCTTCAGCTAAAATGATGATATCTTTTCCATTAATAGTATATTTATCAACTTGTGGTTTGATTTCGATTTTTGATGTTCCATGATTTTTGTTTAACCAAGCCATGTCAATTTCGTTATCAAAGTGTCCAATATTACAAACAATTGTTTTATCTTTCATTTGTTCGAAATGAGAACCAAGAACGATATCTTTATTTCCTGTTGTAGTGATGATAATATCAGCATTTCCTACAACAGTGTTTAGTTTTTTAACTTCAAATCCGTCCATTGCAGCTTGTAAAGCACAAATTGGATCTATTTCTGTAACTGTTACGATAGAACCAGCTCCTCTAAAAGATGCAGCAGTACCTTTTCCTACATCACCATATCCGCAAACTACAACTCTTTTACCTGCTAACATAATATCTGTTGCTCTACGAACAGCATCAACTGCAGATTCTTTACAACCATATTTATTGTCAAATTTTGATTTAGTTACAGAGTCATTTACATTGATTGCTGGAATATGTAAAGTTCCGTTTTGCATTCTTTCATATAAACGGTGAACTCCAGTTGTTGTTTCTTCTGATAAACCTTTGATATTCTCAATTAATTCTGGAAAACGATCAAAAACCATGTTCGTTAAATCACCACCATCATCAAGAATCATATTTAATGGTTTTCTATCTTCACCAAACCATAAAGTTTGTTCAATACACCAGTCAAATTCTTCTTCATTTAGACCTTTCCATGCATAAACAGGGATTCCAGCAGCAGCGATAGCGGCAGCAGCATGATCTTGAGTTGAAAAGATATTACAAGAACTCCAAGTTACATCAGCACCAAGAGCTACTAAAGTTTCGATTAAAACAGCAGTTTGAATTGTCATATGAAGACATCCTGCAATACGAGCGCCTTTTAAAGGTTGACTTGTACCATATTCTGCTCTTAAAGCCATTAAACCTGGCATTTCTGCTTCAGCTAATTCAATTTCTTTTCTTCCCCAATCTGCTAAAGTAATATCTTTTACTTTGTAAGGTACATAAGTTGTCGTATTTGAACTCATCTATTGTATATTTGTATTATTAATTTTGAATGGCAAAGGTACAAAATCCATTTTTAATTATTAAATTTTATCACTTATTTTGTGAAATGTTTAATAGCATAAAGCTTTGAATTTCAATTGAATATTTTAGATGCCACTATATAAAAAAATAAATAGAGATAAAAACACAATTCTTTTCGTGTGGAAAATTGAAGAAGAGTTTGATGATTTATTTAAAATTATTTCCTTAAAAGAAACTTCATTGATCCGATTGTTAAATATGAAATCGGAAAGTCACCAAAGAGGGTTTTTAGCTGTAAGAATGTTACTCTTAGAAGCAGGTTATACTGATTTTGATTTATACTATGATGAGTTTGGTAAACCACATTTAGTTGATGGTAAACAAATCTCAATTAGTCATTCGCATGATTTCTCAGTAATACAGGTTGGTGATTGTAAGATGGGAATTGATTTAGAAATCTTAAAGAATAAAATTGTAACAATTGCACCGAGGTTTATGGATGTTATGCATTTGAAAAATTTAAATAAAGAAGAGAAAATAAAAAAAGCAACCGTTGTTTGGGGTGTAAAGGAATCGATATTCAAAATTAAAAATGAAAAAGGGATTAGTTTTCCAAATCATATTTTTGAAAATCAATTTAGTTTGAATGATTTTGGAGGAATTGCTCAATTAAAATTTAATAATACTATTGAAGAATATTGTTTTACATTTGAATTTATAGAGAATTATGCTTTAGTTTGCGCATTCGAAAAAAAGTAATGACGTCAATATATCAAGAAATAGTATTTGCTAAAAAAAGCAAAAGGAAACTTCTAGTAATTCTTTTGGATCCTGAAAAAATTTTAGTATCTGATGTTGCTTTACTATGTTCAAAAATTAAAAATGCTCCAGTGACTCATATATTTTTGGGAGGAAGTACTTTTAATGGAAATTATTTAGATGAATTAATTGTTGAAATAAAAAAGTATTGCACTCTTCCTATTCTGCTTTTTCCAGGAGATCACAAACAAATATCAAATGAAGCAGATGGAATTTTATTTTTGAGTTTATTGTCGGGGAGGAATCCAGATTACCTGATTGAGCATCAAATAAATGCAGTTCCTCTTTTAAAGAAAACAGATTTAGAAATTATTCCAACAGCTTATCTGTTAATTGAGAGCGGAACTATCACTGCTGTTGAAAGGGTTAGTCTAACAAAGCCACTAGATAGAAATAATATAGATTATGTTTGTCAAACAGCAAAAGCAGGAGAGTTTATGGGAAATAAACTGGTTTATTTAGAAGCAGGAAGTGGGGCAAAAAATGCGATTCCTTTAGAAATGATTAAGAAAGTGGTTGATGAAATTCAGATTCCATTAATCGTTGGAGGAGGTATTAGTACTCAGGAAGCTATAGAGAAAGTATTTGAAGCAGGTGCCGATATGGTTGTTATTGGAACTGCATTTGAAAATGATAACACCTTTTTTAATTAATGATTGATTTTTTATTTTCACAATATAAAGGCTATCCGACACATCAAATTGTTTTAGAAATTATTGCTATTCTTTTTGGATTGGCAAGTGTTTTGTTTGCTAAAAAGAATAATATTTTAGTTTATCCAACGGGAATTGTTAGTACCATTATTTTTGTATATTTATTGTATAAATGGAGTTTAATTGGAGATATGTTAATTAATGGATATTATGCTATTATGAGTATTTATGGTTGGGTGCTTTGGTCACAAAAAAAAGATGATATAATAGAGTATCCTATATCTATTATGGATAAAAGAGATATTATTAAAGCTGTGGTTATATTTTTTATTACAGTTCTATTTGTTGTTTTTATATACAAATTTTTCAATAAATTTACAGACTGGACAGCTTATGTAGATACATTTACAACAGGGATATTTTTTGTAGGAATGTGGCTTATGGCTAAAAGAAAAATTGAAAATTGGATACTTTGGATTATTGGAGATATTATTTCTATTCCATTGTATTTTTATAAAGGTTATACTTTTACAAGCCTTCAATATTTTATTTTTACAATTATTGCAATTTACGCCTTTAAAGAATGGAAAAAAAGTTTAGCGAAAACGATTTAAAACAAATAAAACTCAAAGAAATAGCAGTAGAAAGCATAGAGCAACAGCTACGTTTTTTTAGAACTGGAATTCCTAAAATTAAATTACTAAAGTCAGCAACAAAAGATGATGGTATTTGGGTTTTAGATAAAGAAGAAAAAGCTTTTTATGTAGCGGTATTTGATAAGAAAAAGCAGTATTTTAATATTGAAAAGTTTATTCCTGCTTCTGGTGCGGCTACAAGGATGTTTAAGTTTTTAGCTGAATTTTTGTTCGAATTTGACATTGAAAATGAAACGATTAATGCTTATATTAATAGAAAGAAAAGCAATGACCTACCTATTTTTTTAATTGGAATAAAAAATTTCCCTTTTTATCTAGAATTAAAAAAGCATACGCTTTCTCTTTATCCAGAATATGAAAGTTATAATAGTGATAAAAAAAGTTATTGTTTAATTAAAACACTACTTTCGAAAGACTGTTTCAATTATGGAAATAAACCTAAAGGAGTTTTACCTTTTCACGAGAAAGAAGGAGAAAAAGTAACGCCAATAGAAGAACATTTAAAGGAAACTGTTTTTTATAAAAGAGGAGATAGAAAGTCTAAAGTACATTTTACAATCTCAGAAGAACATTTAGCGGATTTTGAAAAAATAACGTCAAAGTATGATGATTTTGATATTTCATTTTCATATCAACAACCTTATACTGATACACTAGCTGTAAACTTAGATAATTCTCCTTATAGAGATGAACAAGGTAATTTGTTTTTTAGACCAGGAGGACATGGGGCTTTAATTGAAAATCTTAATGCTCTGAATTCGGATATTATCTTTATAAAAAATATTGACAATGTTTCCTATAATCACATTGATGATGTTTTAGAGAATAAAAAAATACTAGGAGGAGTCTTAATTACTATTCAAAATCAAGTATTTGATTATCTTAAAGAAATTGAAAAAGAAACAATAACTATTGAAAGAATTAAAGAGATTTCAGATTTTATCACTCAAAAATTAAATTGGAATCTACCAAAAGAGTTTTTTAATTTTACTCCAAAAGAGCAATTAGAAAAACTTTTTGAGATATTGAATAGACCTATTCGTGTATGTGGAATGGTCAAAAATGAAGGAGAACCAGGAGGTGGTCCTTTTTGGATTAATCATGAAGATGGAAGAGTTTCGCTTCAAATTGTAGAAAGCTCGCAAATAGACTTAAATGACACAAATCAAATGAATATTTTTAGAAATTCAACACATTTTAATCCTGTAGATTTAGTTTGTGGAATTAAAAAATATAATGGAGAAAAATTTGATTTAAACGAGTATGTAGATAAAAATACAGGTTTTATTGTTGAAAAAAATAAAAATGGTAATCCGATAAAAGGATTTGAGTTACCAGGTTTGTGGAATGGAGCAATGGCATTTTGGATTACTATTTTCGTTGAAGTTCCGTTAACTACATTTAATCCAGTAAAAACAGTGAATGATTTATTAAAGTCAGCACATCAATCAAAAAATGAATAAAGAAATTGTTATATCTGAGTTAAAATTAAAAGCAGTAAGAAGTAGTGGTGCTGGTGGTCAAAATGTAAATAAAGTTTCTTCTAAAGTAGTGCTTACTTTCGATTTAAATAGTTCATTGGGTTTAACTGAAGAGGAAAAAGAGTATTTAAAAGAAAGAATAGCAACTAGATTAACACAAGATTTTATTTTGATGTTAAATTGTGATGAAGATAGAAGTCAATTAAAAAACAAAGAAATTGTAATTAAACGATTTCTAACGATATTAACTAACGGATTAAAGAAACCTAAAATTAGAAAAGAAACTAGAATTCCAAAATCAGTAAAAGAAAAAAGAATTAAAGAAAAGAAAAATATAGGTTTAATAAAGCAGTCTAGAAGAAAGCCAGAAATTTAACTTTTTACAGATATAATCTGATTACTTTACTATCTTTGCACCGTCTCAAAGGGGTGCTTTAAATATTTTAAAATTTTAAGGCTGAGATTATACCCGTGGAACCTAGAACAGATAATGCTGTTTAGGGAATTAAAAAACTAAATACTATTAAATTTAACAAAGAATAATTACCCCTTTTATTCGTATATAATTTGCGAATGAAAACTTTATTCAAAATTAAAAAATCAAAAAAGACATTGAGCTTTTTGATTACTTTTTCTTCACTATGTATCTTTTCACAGGAAAAACAACTTGACAGTATTAAAGTAACACAACTAGACGAGGTTTTAGTGTCTGCCGTAAGAGCAAATTCAAAGCAACCTGTAAGTTTTACTAATATGTCAAAAACTGAAATTGCAAAACGCAATTTAGGTCAAGACATTCCTATGTTATTAAACTATTTGCCTTCTGTTGTTACTACAACTGATGCTGGAAATGGTGTTGGCTATACAGGAATTAGAGTAAGAGGGAGTGATGCGACAAGAGTAAATATTACAATTAATGGAATTCCATATAATGATTCAGAATCTCATGGAACATATTGGGTAAACATGCCTGATTTCGCTTCTTCTTTACAAAGTATTCAATTACAAAGAGGAGTTGGAACATCTACAAATGGTTCTGGAGCGTTTGGAGCAAGTTTAAATATGCTTACAGATTTAGCTGCGGAAGAATCAAATGGTGAAATTTCAAATTCATTTGGAAGTTTTAATACAAGAAAACATACGGTAAAATTTAGTACTGGAAAAATGAAAAATGGTTTTGAACTTTCTGGAAGATTGTCAAATATTCACTCAGATGGTTATGTTGATAGAGCTACTTCAGATTTGAAATCCTATTTTTTACAAGGTGCTTATTTTGAAGGAACTACTTTGATTAAGGCCTTAGCGTTTGGAGGAACTGAAAGAACGTATCAATCATGGAACGGAGTTGATAGAGAGACTTTTAATGAAAACCCTACATTTAATTCAGCAGGAATGTATACTGATGAGTTTGGGAATACTCGTTATTATGATAATGAAACAGATAATTATCAGCAAGATCATTATCAGTTACATTGGAACGAGAAATGGAGTGAGAATTGGAATACAAACTTAGCTTTTCATTATACAAAAGGAAAAGGATATTACGAAAATTATAAAGAAGATGAAGCTTTTTCAGATTATGGGCTTATTCCAACTGCTGGGCAAGTTTCAACAGATTTAATTCGTCAAAAATGGTTAGATAATAATTTCTATGGAACTACATTTTCTGCAAATTATAATAAAGATAATTTTGACTTTATATTAGGAGGAGCTTGGAATAAATATGAAGGCGATCATTTTGGAAAAGTAATTTGGGCAAGATATGCTTCTACAAGTGAACTTGGAGATAGATATTACGATGATTATGGAAATAAAACAGACGGAAATGTTTTTGCAAAAGTGAGTTATGAATTTTCAAACGGATTTGCTGTTTTCGGAGACTTACAGTATAGAACAGTAAACTATGAAGCAAATGGAGTTCAAGCAGATTTGATAAATGATACATTTAATTTTTTCAATCCAAAAGCAGGACTAACATATAAATTATCTAATAATAGTACTTTATTTTTGTCGTATGCAAGAGCAAATAGAGAGCCAAATAGAACAGATTATGAGAATGGAAGTCCTAAGCCAGAACAGTTAGACGATTTTGAATTAGGATGGAAATTCGGATCTTCAAAATCAAGATTAAATGTGAATGCATACTATATGGCATATAAAGATCAATTGGTTTTAACAGGTGAGCTGGATGATGTTGGAGCGCCTATTCGTAGTAATAGTGGTGATAGTTATCGTTTAGGTGTTGAAGTAGAAGCTACAATATTATTGTCTAAAAAATGGACAATAGCGCCTAATTTTACATTGAGTAAGAATAAAAATATTGATTTTTATTCAGATGCTTCTGGAGATTTGGAGAATATTGGGAATACAAATATTGCATATTCGCCAGAAATTATAATTGGAAATCAAATAATATTCAGTGGGTTTAAAAATTTTGAAATAGGTTTGCTGTCAAAATTTGTAGGAGAACAATATTTAAATAATACAGATGATAAATCAGGGATATTAGCAGATTATTTTGTTAATGATTTAAATTTAATATATTCTTTACCAATACATAAAATTGCTGAAGAAATTATTTTTACACTTAATTCGAATAATATTTTTAATAAAAAATATGCTTCTAATGCTGTTGATTATGGAGGTGGTTATGTTTATTATTATCCACAAGCAGGTGCAAATATAATGTTTGGAATGACTTTGAAGTTTTAAAAAAAACAAATAGACATAAAAAAACCGACTTTTAAAGTCGGTTTTTTAGTTTATATAAGAATATAGTTATTGAACTAATCCTCTTGAAATTACAATACGTTGAATTTCTGATGTTCCTTCATAAATCTGTGTAATTTTCGCATCACGCATCATACGTTCTACATGGTATTCACGTACATAACCATTTCCTCCATGAATTTGTACAGCTTCAATGGTTACGTTCATAGCTGTTTCAGAAGCAAAAAGTTTTGCCATTGCACCTGAATGCGATATGTCTTGACCAGCGTCTTTTTCAAAAGCAGCTTTAAAGCATAACATTCTTGCAGCTGTAATTTGAGTTGCCATATCTGCTAATTTAAAAGCAATAGCTTGATGCTTGAAAATTTCTTTTCCAAAAGCTTTACGTTCTTGTGCATACTTTAAAGCTAATTCATAAGCTCCAGAAGCAATACCTAATGCTTGAGAAGCAATACCGATTCTTCCTCCATTTAAAACGCCCATTGCGAAATTAAAACCAAAACCATCTGCTCCAATTCTATTTTCTTTAGGTACTTTAACGTCTGTAAATAATAAAGAATGAGTATCAGACCCTCTAATTCCCATTTTATTCTCTTTTGGTCCTATATCAAAACCTTCCCATCCTTTTTCTACAATAAAAGCATTAATACCTTTATGTCCTTTTTCAATATCTGTTTGTGCAATTACAATGTAAGTAGAAGCTGTTCCACCATTAGTTATCCAGTTTTTTGTTCCGTTTAACAAATAGTAGTCTCCTTTGTCAATTGCAGTTGTTTTTTGTGAAGTAGCATCAGAGCCTGCTTCTGGCTCAGATAAACAAAAAGCACCTATAACCTCTCCTTTTGCTAAAGGAGCTAAATATTTTTGTTTTTGCTCTTCATTGCAGTATTTTTCTAATCCAGCACAAACTAAAGAGTTGTTAACCGACATAATTACGGCAGCAGAAGCATCAATTTTAGCAATTTCTTCCATAGCTAATACATAAGACACACTGTCTAATCCTGAACCACCATATTTCGGATCAACCATCATTCCTAAAAATCCAAGTTCAGCCATTTTTTTAACTTGTTCCGTAGGAAAAATTGAATGTTCATCTCTTTCAATAACTCCAGGATGTAATTCTGTTAAAGCAAAATCTCTAGCTGCTTGTTGAATCATTAATTGCTCTTCAGTTAATTTAAAATCCATATCGTGTAAATAAAGTTTTAAGTAATTTATTAAAAGTTCCCAAATGTAATTATTTATTAGCAATTTTTCAATAACAATTTGTAATTTTAGCCCATGCAAAAGGATTCCTATAGTGTTATTGGGGTTATGTCAGGCACATCTCTTGACGGGGTTGATTTGGTTTACGTTACATTGTCTTTTTCAAGTAAGTGGAACTTTAAGATTCATATATTTGAAACAGTTCCTTATACTGAATATTGGATTAGTATGTTGTCAAATTCAATTCATTTATCAAACAATGAACTTTTAGATTTAAATCAAAAATACACAGAAGAATTAGCTAAGATAATTTCTGAATTTATTACAAAAAATGAAATTCAGAATATTGATATAGTATGCTCTCATGGGCATACCGTTTTGCATCAACCAGAAAATGGTTTTACACTTCAAATAGGGAATCTAAGTAAAATAGCTGAATTAATAAAACAAAATGTAGTCTGCGATTTTCGAGTTCAAGATGTTCAATTGGGAGGACAAGGTGCTCCACTAGTACCTATTGGAGATCGATTGTTGTTTTCTGAATATGATTATTGTTTAAATTTAGGTGGCTTTTCAAATATTTCTTTTGAAGAAGATGGAGAAAGGATTGCTTTTGATATTTCTCCTGTTAATACAGTTTTGAATTTTTATGCAAATCAACTTGGATTAAATTATGATGATAAGGGGAATTTAGCCCAAAAAGGACTTTTAAATAATGAATTGTTAATAGAGTTAAATTCCTTAATTTTTTATGAGCAATCTTATCCTAAGTCTTTAGGGATGGAGTTTGTTAATTCAAAAATATTTCCAGTTTTAAATAAATATTCGATTCCTGTAAATGATATATTGCGAACATTTGTAGAGCATACCGCTTTCCAAATAAGTAAAGTAATCGTTAAGAAGAATACTTCTGTTTTAATTACAGGAGGAGGTGTTTATAACGATTTTTTAATTGAACGAATTAAATCTTATTTGCCGAATATTAATTTGGTAATTCCGAATAATATTATAGTTGAATCTAAAGAAGCATTGGTTTTTGCTTTATTAGGTGTGCTAAAATTACGCAATGAAAATAATACATTAGCATCAGTAACAGGTGCAAGGCAAAATCATAGCGCTGGAAATGTTTTTACATGGAAATAGTATTTATTTAAGAATCAATTAATTATGTGATTTAACAATTTGTTAAGCCTTAATTTAAAACTTTGAAATACACTTAATTCAGAAGATTATGTATATTTGTGGAATTGAAAAATAACCAACAAGAATGAAAGATTTATTAAAGAAATTTGAAAATAAAGAACCTGAAATAGTATTTAATTGGAAAGATCCTGAAACAGAAGCAGAAGGATGGACAGTTATTAATTCCTTAAGAGGTGGTGCTGCTGGTGGTGGTACTAGAATGCGTAAGGGATTAGATATGAATGAAGTGCTTTCTTTAGCAAAAACTATGGAAGTTAAATTTTCAGTTTCTGGACCAGCAATTGGAGGTGCAAAATCAGGAATAAATTTTGACCCAAATGATCCACGTAAAAAAGGAGTACTAGAAAGATGGTACAAAGCTGTTTCTCCATTATTAAAAAACTACTATGGAACAGGAGGAGACTTGAATGTAGATGAGATTCATGAAGTTATTCCTATGACTGAGGACTGTGGTGTATGGCATCCTCAAGAAGGTGTTTTTAATGGTCACTTTAAACCAACAGAAGCAGATAAAATAAATAGAATAGGACAATTACGACAAGGAGTAATTAAAGTAATTGAAAATCCTAACTTCTCACCAGATGTAAATAGAAAATATACAGTAGCAGATATGATCACTGGTTATGGTGTTGCTGAAGCAGTTCGTCATTTTTATGCAATTTATGGAGGTGATGTGAAAGGAAAGAAAGCTATTGTTCAAGGATTCGGAAATGTAGGTTCGGCTGCGGCTTTTTATTTAGCAGAAATGGGAGCTAAAATTGTCGGAATAATTGATAGAGATGGAGGCTTAATTAATGAGAATGGGTTTTCATTTGAAGAAATTACAAATTTATTCTTAAATAAAGATGGGAACAAGTTGGTTTCAGAGAATATGATTCCATTTGATGAAATTAACGAAAAAATATGGTCAATCGATGCTCAAATATTTGCACCATGTGCTGCATCAAGACTAGTGCAAAAAAGTCAAATTGACCAGATGATTGCCTCTGGATTAGAAGTGATTTCTTGTGGAGCAAATGTTCCTTTTGCAGATAAAGAAATTTTCTTTGGGTCAATAATGGAAGAAACAGATACTAAAGTTAGTTTAATACCAGATTTTATTTCAAATTGTGGAATGGCTAGAGTATTTGCATATTTCATGGAGAAAAAAGTTCAAATGACAGATGAGTCTATTTTTTCTGACACTTCAAATATTATTAAAGCAGCTATTCAGAAAACATACGATTTAAGTTCAGAAAAATACAATATAAGTGCAAGAGCTTTTGAAATTGCTTTAAAACAACTTATTAAATAATTATTAGATGGAAATTTTATTAATCGTAATATTCGTTCTTGGTTACTTAGCCATAGCGATGGAACATTCTTTGAAAGTTGATAAATTGATTCCTGCTCTAGGAATGATGGCTATTCTGTGGGCATTAATTGCAGTCAATCATTTGGAGGTTTTTGAGATTTTGCCAGGAATAGGAAAAGAAAGTCATCATGTAGAAGGTGTTCTTTTACATCATTTAGGAAAAACAGCCGAAATACTTTTCTTCCTTATGGGAGCAATGACAATTGTTGAAATTGTTGACTATTTTGATGGTTTTTCAACGATAAAGTCGTTTGTTAAAACAAGAAGTAAAATAAGATTACTGTGGTTGTTTACTACATTAGCATTTGTATTGTCAGCTATTATAGATAATCTTACAGCTACAATTGTATTAATTACAATTTTGCAGAAAATTATAAAAGATAAAGAAGTTCGTTTATGGTTTGCGGGGTTAATTGTAATCGCTGCAAATGCAGGAGGAGCTTGGTCTCCTATTGGAGATGTTACAACTACAATGCTTTGGATAGCAAATAAAGTTTCTGCGGGGCAACTTATTCAGCACGTATTGATTCCTTCTATAATATGTTATGTAGTTCCAACTGTAATAGCATCAAGAATGAAAATTTTTAAAGGAAATATTGAAGCAGAAGTTGAGGTTGACGAAGTTAGCCCTCCTTATAGCTCTTTAATGTTTTATTTAGGATTAGGTTCCATTTTATTTGTTCCAATTTTTAAAACAGCTACACATTTACCTCCTTATGTTGGAATGATGTTATCATTAGCTGTTGTAGCTGCTGTAGCAGAAGTATTAAGTAATAGGAAGTTTAGTGTGGGAGGAGCAACTGCTGGTGAAGGTTCAGTACATCATAGTCCCGTTCATAAATCATTGTCTAAAATTGAAATGCCAAGTATTTTATTTTTCTTAGGTATTTTAATGGCTGTTGCTGCTTTAGAATCATTAGGAATGTTATTTGATTTTGCAGGAATATTAGAAAATAGTGTGCCATATCTTGGAACAGAACATCATTCAACAAAAATTTCAGATTTAGTAGTCTTGCTATTAGGAGCAGGTTCTGCAATTATAGATAATGTGCCTTTAGTTGCGGCAAGTATAGGAATGTTTCAAATTGGAATGGACGAACCAGCTTGGCATTTTATCGCATATTCAGCAGGAACAGGAGGAAGTATATTAATAATTGGTTCTGCTGCTGGAGTTGTTGCAATGGGAATGGAAAAAATAGATTTCTTTTGGTATCTTAAAAAAATAGGTTGGTTGGCACTTGTTGGGTTTTTAGCAGGTTCTGTTGGGTTTATTATTTTGAGAGACTTTCTTTTGAATGCATCATAAGTTAACAAGACAATTTTTTTAATTAATAGACGTTATTATATAAAATTAGAATATGAGTATATTTCTTCAAGTAGATAGTTTAGCAGTTGCCAGTCAAGTTATGGCAGAAGATCAGCCCGTAGAAAAGACACTTTCAATATGGGAATTATTAACAAGTGGAGGAATAGGTGGTCAGGCCATTATCTTAGTCTTATTTATTTTACTTTTTTTAGCTCTTTTTCTATATTTTGAAAGATTGATGGCAATAAATAAAGCAAGTAAGATTGATTCAAGTTTTATGAATAATATTAAGATGAATATCTTATCAGGAAAAATAGATTCAGCTAAGATGTTGTGCGCTCAAACAAATTCACCTGTTGCAAGGCTAATTGAAAAAGGAATTTCTCGTATTGGAAAACCACTTGAAGATATCAATACAGCTATTGAAAATGCAGGTAATTTAGAGTTGTATAAATTGGAAAAAAACACAAGTATGTTGGCTACTATATCTGGTGCTGGACCAATGATTGGTTTCTTAGGAACAGTGCTTGGTATGATTCTTGCTTTTCACAAGATGGCAAGTGGTGGCGGACAAATTGAAGTAGGTTCTTTAGCAGAAGGAATTTATACAGCAATGACAACTACAGTTATAGGTCTTATTGTGGGTATTGTAGCATATATGGGATATAATCACTTAGTTGTGAAAACAAATAAAGTGGTTAATCAAATGGAAGCAAATGCAGTTGAGTTTTTAGATCTATTAAATGAACCAGTATAATGAAGTTAGGTAAAAATAAAAATAAAGTATCTACAGAATTCAATATGTCTTCAATGACAGATATTGTATTTCTATTATTGATATTTTTTATGCTTACTTCTACAATGGTTACAACTAATGCTTTAGACTTAGTACTACCAAAAGGAAAAGGGAAAACCGATAGTAATAAAAGTATTTCTGTGAGTATAGATAAGGATTTGTCATTTTATATTGATAAAGATAAAATTGATGAAACCCAATTGGAAGCCCAGTTGTTAGCATTGGTAGCGAATGCTGAAAATAAAGCAATAGTCTTAAGAGCTGAAAAATCTGTTCCTCATGAAAAAGTAGTATATGTAATGGATATTGCATATAGAAATGGAATTAAGATGGTCGTGGCAGTTAGTCCAAAATAGATAAATATGAAATTTTTAGAAACAGAAGAAGAAAAAAAATCATTTGTAATATCAAGTGTAATACTTCTTGCAATTTTATTATTTTGTATTTTCTTTGGACTAACTTCCTTAGATCCTCCACCTGAAAATGGAATCGCAATAAATTTTGGAACAAGTGATGTTGGTCAAGGTGAAATACAACCTACAGAACCAATACAATCTGCTCCACAAAACACACAATCTCAACCTGAAACAAGCCAGAAAGAGGATGTCTTGACAGATGATAATGATTCTCCTGTTGTGGTTCAGCCAAAGAAGACTACTCAGAAACCAAAAACACCTACAGAAACTAAACCAGTTACAAAACCATCACCTAAGCCTTCGCAGCAAACAAATAGTGCTTTAAATAGTATATTAAATGGAAAGCCGTCAGAAGGAACATCACAAGGTGGTCATGGAGATGATGGTTTGGCAGGAGATAAGGGTGATCCAAATGGAAGTATCTATGCTAATAGTTTCTATGGAAGCGGTTCAGGAAATGGTTCAGGAAACGGAACTGGCTGGGGATTAGCTGGTAGAAAATTAGCTGGGAACAATAAAAAAGTGCAAGATTGTAATGAATCAGGTACCGTTGTTGTTAAAATTTGGGTGAATAGAAACGGAAATGTTATTAAAGCAGAGCGTTCACAAGGAACTACCAATACAAACCCTTGTTTAGTTAATCCTGCAATTGAAACAGCAAAAACTTTTAAATGGCAAGCAGATCCAAACGCTCCTGAAACTCAAATAGGTTTTGTTGTTGTTAACTTCAAATTGGGAGAATAAATTTTAAAAGCTATTTTATGAATTACAAAGAAACAACAGAGTGGCTTTTTAGTCAACTCCCTATGTTTCAAAATCAAGGAGCTTCCGCTTATAAAGATAACTTGTCTAATGTTATTTTGCTTGATGATTATTTAAAAAATCCACATAAAAAATTTAAAACAATCCATATTGCTGGTACTAATGGGAAAGGCTCAACTTCTTCTCTATTGGCATCGGTATTACAAGAAGCAGGTTATAAAGTAGGGTTATATACTTCTCCACATCTAAAGGATTTTAGGGAGCGTATAAAAATAAATGGCGAAATGATTACAGAAGAGTTTGTGATTAATTTTGTTGCCAATAATAAACCTTTTTTTGAAGCCAATAAGCTTAGCTTTTTTGAAATGACTGTTGGAATGGCTTTTGACTACTTTTCAAAAGAAGGAGTAGATGTAGCAATCGTTGAGGTTGGTATGGGAGGACGCTTGGATGCTACTAATATTGTTAATCCACTAGTGTCTGTTATTACGAATATAGGGTTAGATCATACACAGTTTTTAGGAGATACTTTAGAGAAAATTGCAATAGAGAAAGCAGGAATAATAAAATTGGGAACGCCTATTGTTATTGGAGAATATGTTCTTGAAACTAAAAAAGTATTTCAAGAACTAGCAGATAAAAACAATGCGCCAATTACTTTTGCGCAAGATTTATATTTTGAAGACCTTCCTTGTGAATTGTTAGGAGATTATCAAAAGCAAAATAAAAAAACAGTTTTAGCAGTATTAGAAATTCTTAAAAATTATTTTCCTATAAGTGAAAAAGCCATATCAAAAGGTTTTTTAAAGGTTGTTTCTAATACAGGGTTATTAGGACGATGGCAAATTCTTAATTTGCACCCAAAAGTAGTATGTGATACAGCTCATAATTCGCATGGGTTAAAAATAGTATTAGATCAGATAAAAAAAGAAGAAATAAATCAATTACATATTGTGTTGGGGGTGGTTAATGATAAAGATTTAGACAGTATTCTGCCTTTATTTCCTAAAAAAGCGAAATATTATTTTTGTAAGCCAAATATTTCTAGAGGACTTTCTTCTGCCTCTTTACAAAAAAAAGCTGGTGAATATTCTTTATTTGGAGATACATATAATTCTGTTTCAGAGGCTTATGAAGTAGCGCTGAGTTTGTCTTCAAAAACTGATTTTATCTATATAGGAGGAAGTACTTTTGTTGTAGCAGAAATTGTGTAATTTTTTTCAAAAAATGTTTGCAAATTCTAAATTCTACACTATATTTGCACTCGCAATACGGAAGTAAAGCAATTTATTGGGGCGATTAGCTCAGCTGGTTCAGAGCACCTCGTTTACACCGAGGGGGTCGGGGGTTCGAACCCCTCATCGCCCACTTAATAAAAAAAACCTATAAATATTTATTTATAGGTTTTTTTGGTTTTATAAGTGAAGGATTATTAGAACGTGTATACTAAGCCAACACCTAATAATTGTTTTAATTGAACTTTTGGTCCTACAATTATTTGTTCTCCTTCTTTTTCTTCTTTTGCTTTTACATCATCATCATAAACTAAATGAGTGCCAATATTTGCTCTAACATATTCATTTATGGTCATGTTCAATTGTAATTGCCAATCAATATCAATATTTCCAAAATTATTCAAATAATCAGAGTATAAACTAGCACGATGTTCTAAATTTATATTCTTGAATATTTCTTTTTCCCATTGATTTGTAATTAAAATTCCAATTTCTGTTCGCGATTTCCTTCCATTTTGAAGCAATTCTCCTGTTACTTCGTCATAAATTGCAGCATCTACTCCAAAAGCTCCTTGATTAGCTAACCTTCTGTCTAAAACAAGAGTGGTTTTCTGAGTTAAAGGTGATAAGTAAACATTTAAATTAAGATCTTTTCTAGAGTATTCACTACCAATACCAACAAAAAAATATGCTGGAGCAAACGGTTTAGAGATTGCAAATTCTGTATTCGGATAAGAATAACCATTTGCAAATTGTGTGTTGAAATTAAATTTTCCACTGTAAAACCAATTAGAAACAGTATCCTTTCTGAACCCTATGGTTGAATTTATTTGAATTTGATCATCTGTTTTTCTTACTTCTCTTCCTTCTTGTTTGTTTATTCCATAACGGAAAATTAGTTCATTCTTCCAATTTAGATTTTTTTTAGAATATTCTCTTATGAAATTCCCTTTAAATAAGCCTGATACTGAGTTGTTTCCTCCAGCATTCCAGTTTACGAAAGTGATTTGAGAGATGTCTAATCCAATTTTATTTGATTTTTTCCAATATGATATTGTATCAGGGAGTTCTGTTCTAATTATTTGGGCAAAATTTTGTTGTAAGGTAAATAATAGAAATCCTAGTAGGTAGGCTTTTCTCATGATTGAATTAAAAAATTTAGTTGGTTAATAATAGTTGTAACGTTTATTTTGCAGATATGTTGTAATTCTTCAATGCTTCCGTGTTCTATAAATTGGTCAGGAATTCCTAAATTTAAGACTTTGATGGGAATATTGTTTTCTGTAATATATTGATTTACTAAAGAACCAAAACCGCCTATTATAGAGCCATCTTCAATTGTTATGATGGTTTTATATTTAGTGCTAATTTCAGCCAAGGTGTTTTGATCTATTGGCTTGATAAATGGAAAATGATAATGAGAAATTAAATCTGGATTATTACATTTAATTATTGCCTTTTCTACATTCGTACCTATTGTACCAGTAGAAAGGAATGCTATTTCACTTCCTTTTTTAAGACATTTGGCATCTCCTATTTTAATTTTTTGAAATGGTTCTTGCCAAGTTGTTATTTCTCCTCGTCCTCTAGGATAACGAATGGCAATCGGATAATCTAAACCAAGTTGGGCAGTATACATGATATTTCGTAACTCAATTTCATTAATAGGGGCAAAAATGATTAAATTAGGAATACAATTTAAATAAGAAATATCAAAAACACCATGATGAGTAGCTCCGTCTTCACCAACTAGTCCTGCTCTATCTAAGCAAAAAATAACAGGGAGTTTCTGTAAAGCTACATCATGAATTATCTGATCATAAGCACGTTGTAGAAAGGTAGAGTAAATATTGCAAAAAACAATCATTCCTTGTGTTGTCATTCCTGCTGCTAAAGTAACAGCATGCTGTTCGGCAATTCCTACATCAAAAGCTCTTTCTGGAAATTCTTCCATCATAAACTTCATGGAACTTCCTGTTGGCATCGCAGGAGTTATGCCTATTATTTTTTCATTTCGTTTTGCTAACTCAACAAGTGTGTGTCCAAAAACATCTTGAAATTTAGGAGGTAGTCCGTCTTCATTTTTTGGGTGTATTTTCCCTGTCTTAGCCTCAAATTTCCCTGGAGCATGATATTTTACTTGGTCTTCTTCAGCCAATTGTAGTCCTTTTCCTTTTGTGGTAATAATATGAAGGAACTTAGGTCCTTTTACTTTTTTTAATCTATTTAATTCTGAAATTAGTTTTGGTAAATCATGGCCGTCTATTGGACCGGAATAGTCAAAATTTAAAGACTTAATGATATTGTTTCCTTTTGGGTTTTTGCCTTCCTTTACAGCGGTAAGGTAATTTTTTAGAGCACCTATACTTGGATCAATTCCTATAGCATTATCATTTAAAATAACTAATAAATTAGCGTCTGTAACACCAGCATGATTTAACCCTTCGAAAGCCATTCCACTTGCTATCGAAGCATCTCCAATTATAGCGATATGGTGTTTTTCAGTTTCTTTTTTTAATTGAGAAGCTAAAGCCATTCCTAATGCTGCTGAAATTGAAGTAGAAGAATGTCCTACTCCAAAAGTGTCATAAATACTCTCACTTCTTTTTGGAAAACCAGATATACCATTTAATTCCCTATTAGTATGGAAAATATTTTTTCTTTTTGTTAAGATTTTATGACCATACGCTTGATGTCCTACATCCCAAACTAATTGATCTTCTGGTGTATTGAAAACATAATGTAAAGCTATAGTAAGTTCTACTACACCTAAACTGGCGCCTAAATGACCTCCTTTTTGAGATATAATATCAATAATGAAATCCCTCAATTCTTGTGCAAGCTGTGGTAATTGATTTTCAGAAAGTGTTCTTAAATCTTTTGGGGAATTAATTGTATTTAGTATGTTGCTTTCCATTATAAAAAAAGCAAATTTAAACTTTTGTTTTGTATTAGTCTAGTTTTATTCATATTGGATAAAATATTTAACTTTTGCTTTTCAATTTCTTATGATGTATTCACTTCAGTTTTTATAATAGATTTTTTGAGTTTCAGAATTTTTTGTTTCTACTGAAAGCCTTTTTGTTTAATACAATAAGAATTATATCTAGATTTCGTAATTTTGAAAAATGGAAAATATTTTTACTGACGAATATTTTATGAAAAAAGCCTTAATTGAGGCTGAAATTGCTTTTGAAAAAGGAGAAATTCCCGTTGGAGCAGTTATTGTAATAGATAATAAAGTAATTGCTAGAAGTCATAATTTAACAGAATTATTGCACGATGTTACAGCGCATGCAGAGATGCAAGCTATTACAAGTGCGGCTAATTATTTAGGAGGGAAATATTTGAAAGACTGCACGTTATACGTAACATTAGAGCCTTGTCAAATGTGTGCAGGAGCTTTATATTGGAGTCAAATTTCTAAAATTGTTTTTGGTGCGTCAGATGAAAATAGAGGATTCTTGAAAATGGGAACTCAATTGCATCCTAAAACAAAAGTAGTCTCGGGAGTTCTTGAAAAAGAATGCGCTATATTAATGAAAGCTTTTTTTAGAACAAAACGATAAAAAATCCTATCTCCTGTATTAAAAAATATAGTACCTTTAAAGAATATTTTGTAATAGAAATCTGCATTTTATTTTTATCTTTTTAAATTCGTATTTTATGAAAAGTTCTCGTTTTTTAAGGTTGTTTTTAATCTTAGTTATGATTGTTTCTTGTTCTAAAGAAAACAAAAAATTTAATTCTGATTATTCTCTTTTTAAAGAACATATTTTGAATTTTAGTTCAGGATTAGTTTCAGCAAAAAGTGATGTTAGAGTCGTATTAGCATTTGATAATGCAGATTGGACACCAAAAAAAGAATTAGATGACGATTTTTTTACAATTACCCCAAGTGTAGAAGGAAAAGTAATTGCGCTTTCTACAAATACACTTGCATTTGTTCCAAATAAGCCATTGGAATCTAATAAAGAATATCAAATTTCATTGCATCTTTCTGAAATTAAAGATGTTCCAAAAGAACTAAAAGATTTTAATTTTTCAATTAAAACAATTAAGCAGGATTTTATTGTTTCAACATTAGATTTACAATCATATAGCAAAGAATATTTGTATTTGAATGGAATAATTGCAACAAGCGATAACTTAGATTTAGAAACTGCAAACAAGTTAGTTAAAGTAGAACAAAACGGAAAACAATTAAAAGTTAAAATAGATAAAGAACTAAGTACAGAAAAAGAATTTAAAATAGTTATAGATAGTATTCAACGTTTTGAAGAAGATAGCAAAATTACCATTAAATGGAATGGTAAAGATGTAGGAATTGATCAAGCGGGAACATTAGAATATGAAATTCCGGGTAAAAATAACTTTAAAATAATAAGCGCAGAAGTTCAAGAAGATAATAATCAGGTTTTATTATTAAATTTTTCAGATCCGTTAAAAAAAGGACAAAACTTTGATGGACTTATAGATGTAGAATCAGCATCAAATTTAAAATTTTCAACAGCAGGAAATTTACTTAAAATAATCTTTTCTGAACCTTTGAAAGGAGAATTGTTAGTTGAAGTATTTCAAGGAATTCAAAGTGAAGATGGTTTTAAAATGAAACAAAATTTCTCTCAAAAAGTTTCATTTGAACAGATAAAACCAGCAATTAAATTTATAAAAAGTGGAACAATTTTACCAAGTTCAAATAATTTAAAAATAAACTTTGAAGCTGTAAATTTAAGCGCGGTTGATGTAAAAATATATAAAATACACAAGAATAATATACTACAGTTTCTTCAAGATAATCAAATAAATGGAAGTCAAAATTTAAGAAAAGTAGCATCACCTATTGCAAAACAAAAAATAGTATTAAAAAAGAATAGTCTAATTAATTATAGTAAATGGGGTGCTTATGCGTTAGACTTATCTAAAATTATTGAACCAGAACCAGGTGCTATTTATCGTGTAGAAATTAATTTCAAGAAAAAATATTCATTATATAAATGTTCTGCTTCTCAAGAAGAAGAAATTATAGAAGAAGACGAAGATAACTTTGATAAAGATGAAGTTCGTAGTAATAATGATTATTATTATGACGACTATTATTATGACGATTACGATTGGTATGAAAGAGAAGATCCTTGTACAAAATCATATTATTATCGCAATACCATTTCAACAAATGTAATTGCAACCGATTTAGGTGTAATTGCAAAAAGAGGAGAAAATGGATCTTACTTATTTGCTGTTAATGATATCATTTCAACTAATCCAGTTTCTGGAGCCACAATAGAATTGTATGATTTTCAACAACAAAAATTAGCTTCAGTCTCAACAGACGCAGAAGGAATTGCTACAATTGATGTTAAAAAATATGCCTATTTCGCTATTGTAACTAAAGACAAAAACACAACGTATGTTCGATTAGATGAAGGGCAATCATTATCGGTTAGTAATTTTGAAGTTAGTGGTGAAACGCTACAAAAAGGATTGAAAGGATATATTTATGGAGAAAGAGGTGTTTGGAGGCCAGGTGATACATTGCATATTGCTTTCATGTTGAATGATAATGAAAGTAAATTGGAAAAATCGCACCCTATCAAATTTAAGCTATCTGATCCAAGAGGAAAATTAATGTATCAATCCGTTCAGAAATACAATGAAAACAATCATTATAAATTTAAAATAGTAACAAAAGATTCAGATATTACAGGAAATTGGGAAGCAAAAGTCTCAGTTGGAGGAGCTAGTTTCTTTAAGTCTATAAAAATTGAAACAATTAAACCAAACCGTTTAAAAATTAAAAACAGTTTTGCAGATGCTCAAATTTCAGGAAACAACTTGAATAAAGGGGAAATAGAAGTCAATTGGTTACATGGTGCTGTTGCTAAAAATTTGAAAGTAGAAATGCAAGCCAAATTCATGGAACAACAGACAACATTTAAAGGATATTCAAATTATGATTTTGATGATGATGTAAGAAAATTTTATACAGAAGAAGTAAATGTTTTTTCTGGGAAAGTAGATGAAAGTGGAAAAACAGATGTAACACTTAAACCAGAAATAACTAATCAAGCACCAGGGAAATTAAAAATAGTAATGCAAACTAAAGCATTCGAAAATGGAGGAGACTTTAGTACAGATGTTGTTACGGCAAGTTTTTCACCTTATAAAACCTATGTTGGATTAAAAAGCCCTGAACCAAACAAATATGGAATGCTTGAAACAGGAAAAGTAAATCGCTTTGATGTAGTTACACTTTCTGAAAATGGTAGACCAAAAGCAGTTCGAAATTTAGAAGTAAGAGTGTATAAAGTAGAATGGAGATGGTGGTGGAACTCTGATGGAGATGACTTAGCAAGATATAATTCAGATAACGCAACAACTGCTTATAAAAATTTCAATATCACCACAAATAGTAGTGGAAAAGGAAGTTTTCAATTTTCTGTTCCTGAGGATGATTGGGGGCGTTATTTAATACGTGTGGTAGATCCAAATGACGGACATGCTACAAGTATAACTTCTATTATTGATTGGCCTTATTGGTCAGGAAAAACGAAATCAGGCGATGGGTCAACTGCAAATATGTTGGTTTTTGCTTCGGATAAAGAAAAATATGCTGTAGGAGAAAAAGCAATAATATCGTTCCCTTCTAGTGCTGGAGGAAGAGCCTTATTATCATTAGAAAATGGATCAAAAGTGGTTAAAACATTTTGGGCAAATACCTCTAAAGGAGAAACAAAAGTAGAAATTCCAGTTACACCAGAAATGGCTCCAAATGTTTATGTGAATATAACATTGCTAAAACCACATGGTTCTACTTTGAATGATACACCAATACGTATGTATGGAATTATTCCTATAGAAGTAATTGATAAAAATACAGTTTTAGAGCCTCAAGTTTCAATGCCTCAAGTGCTTCGTCCAGAACAAAAGGCAACGCTAAAAGTAAGTGAAAAAAGCGGAAAAGAAATGACCTATACCGTTGCAATTGTAGATGAAGGACTGTTAGATTTAACACGTTTTAAAACTCCAAATGCATGGGATAAATTCTATTCTAAACAAGCTTTAGGAGTGAAAACATGGGATGTTTATGATGACGTAATAGGAGCTTATGGAGGAAAAATTAATCAGATTTTTAGTATTGGTGGAGATGAAGATTTAGGAGGAAGTAATGCTAAAAAAGCCAATAGATTTAAGCCAGTAGTTATATATTTAGGGCCATATAAATTAGAGAAAGGACAAACAAAATCACATACTATTACTTTGCCAAACTATGTAGGTTCTGTTCGTACAATGATTGTAGCAGGAGATGCAAAAACAAATGCCTATGGTAGCGCTGAAAAAACTACACCAGTAAGAAATCCTTTAATGGTTTTAGCATCTGTTCCTAGGAAAATTTCTCCAAATGAAAAAATAACACTACCAGTTACTGTTTTTGCAATGGAAAACAACATTAAAAATGTAACAGTGCAAGTAAAAACAAATAATGGAATTAGAATATTAGAATCAGCTAAACAACAAATTAGTTTTAGTTCACCTGATGAGAAAATGTTATATTTCAATTTAGAAGTTGGTGATGTAACTGGAATAGGTAAAATAGAAGTAATTGCTACTTCTGGTTCTGAAAAAGCATCTTTCCCAGTAGAGATTGATATTGTAAATCCAAATCCAGAGACAACAGATTTTGTAGATATTGTTTTAGAACCTAATACAACAAAATCAGTTAATTGGGAAACATTTGGAATAACAGGGACAAATAAGGCTCAGTTAGAAATTTCGTCTTTCCCTACAATCGATTTCAATAGAAGATTGAAGTTTTTAATTCAATATCCTCATGGTTGTGTTGAGCAAACTACGTCAAGTGTTTTTCCACAATTATATTTAACAGATGTAGTTGCAATTGACGATGCAAAAAAACAAGATATTCAAAGAAATGTAAACGATGGAATTCAAAGATTAGGAAGATTCCAAATCTCAAACGGAGGATTACCATATTGGCAAGGAAGTGCTTATTCAGATGATTGGGGAACGTCTTATGCAGGACATTTTATGATAGAAGCAGAGAAAAAAGGATATGTCCTACCAGTAGGATTTAAGCAAAAATGGATTTCATATCAACAAAGACAATCAAAACAGTGGAGATATAATGGAGGCTATTATAATGATTTTGCTCAAGCATATCGATTATATACTTTAGCTCTTGCTGGTTCTGCCGATTTAGCATCTATGAATAGATTAAGAGAAACAGTAGGTATTTCAGATGAGTCTAAATTACGTCTGGCTGCTACTTATGCTATTGTTGGACAGAAAAATGCAGCATTAAAATTAATTAATGAAGTATCATCATTTGATTTTAATACAAAACGAAACTATTATTATTACGGATCAGAAGATAGAAGTAGAGCAATGCTATTGGAAACGTATTTATTAGTAGACAATAAAACAAAAGCATTCGAGTTAGCAAATAGATTAGCTAAAAGCCTTTCCTCAAATCAATATATGAGTACGCAAACTACAGCATATTCTTTATATGCAATGTCAAAATTTGCAGTTAAAAACGGAGGTAAAGGAGTTAATACAGTAGTGAGTTTTAATGGAAAATCAGATAATTTAGTAACTCAAAAATCAATTATAGATAAGAGTTTGTCTGTTAAGCAAGGGAAATATTCAGTATCAATTAAAAATAATAATAGTAATACTATTTATGTAAGAGTACTTAATAGTGGAGTATTGCCTATAGGACAAGAAAAAGAAATGCAGAAAAATTTATCGGCTGTTATTTCATATAAAGCAAAATCAGGAGCTGCAATTAATTTTAATGCTATTTATCAAGGTACGGAGATTATAGCTCAAGTAACAATTAGAAATAATTCTAGTGAGAGAATTGAAAATGTAGCACTTACGCAAATAATTCCTTCTGGGTTTGAAATTATGAATTCTCGCTATACCGATTTTGGAAGTGTTGCAGAAAATAAAGCAGATTATATTGATATTCGTGATGATAGAACAAATTTCTATTTTAGTTTAAAATCAAATGAATCTCGAACATTTACAATAGCATTAAATGCATCTTATTTAGGAGATTACTATTTACCAGGAATTCAATGCGAAGCCATGTATGATGATAGTTATGTGGTAAGAAATAAAGGGCAATGGATAAAAATAATAAAAGAATAAAACAAAAATCAGATAGTTTTTTTAAAAGCTATCTGGTTTTCATATTGTTATGAAAAATATTTTTTCTTTAAATGTAATTGATAAAATAAAAAAGCATAAAATTAAAACTACTATAGGCTGTATACTTATAGTAGTTTATTATTTTTCATTGCCTCAAACTCTTTTTAAATCAAATTACACTACAGTAATTGAAAGTGCTGATGGGCAATTCATAGGGGCAAAAATAGCAGATGATGGACAATGGAGATTTCCAGAAAATGATAGTGTGCCTTATAAGTTCCAGCAATGTATTGTTGCTTTTGAAGATCAATATTTTTATAAACATTTTGGTTTTAATCCTATTTCAATGTATCATGCTTTTTTACAAAATAAAAAAACAAACAGAATAGTTAGAGGCGGAAGTACTATTACCCAGCAAGTAATACGTTTACATAGAGATGGTAAAAAAAGATCCTATTTTGAGAAAGGGATAGAAGTGATTTTGTCTACCCGATTAGAATTTCGTCATTCAAAAGATAAAATATTACAATTATATGCTGCTCATGCTCCTTTCGGAAGTAATGTGGTAGGTTTAGAAATGGCATCTTGGCGCTATTTTGGCTTGCAACCGTATCAATTATCATGGGCGGAAGCGGCAACTTTAGCTGTTTTGCCAAACGCTCCAAGTCTAATATATCCTGGAAAAAATCAACAAAAATTACTGGAAAAAAGGAACAGATTATTAAAAAAACTATACCTAGATAAAACGATTGATAAGGATACTTATGAATTAGCTTTGTTGGAGCCGTTACCTCAAAAACCATTTTCAGTTCCACAAATTGCACCACATTTATTACAGAAAGTAGCAAAAGAACATAAAGGAAAAAAAGTAAAAACAACTATTAAAGTTGGAATCCAAGAAAGAGTAAATGATATTGTAAGTCAATACTATAATCTATACAAACAAAATCAAGTTCACAATATAGCAGTTTTAGTAGTAGATGTTAAAACTAGAAATATAGTTTCTTATGTGGGAAATAGCCCAACAGATATAGAACATCAAAAAGACGTTGATATTATTGAGGCACCACGAAGCACAGGAAGTATTTTAAAACCTTTTTTATATACAGCAATGCTTGATGATGGTGAAATATTGCCCAATACTTTAATTCCAGATGTACCAACTCAAATTTCGGGATATTCTCCTCAAAATTACGATTTGGCTTATGACGGAGCTGTTCCTGCTAGTAGAGCATTAGCTCGTTCGTTAAATATTCCATCTGTTTTAATGTTACAAGAATATTCAGTAACTAGATTTTATGAACAACTTCAAAAATTAAAATTAAGAGATGTTAATAGGCATCCTTCAAATTATGGATTGTCATTAATTCTTGGTGGAGCGGAAGCCAACCTTTGGGATTTATGTAAAGCTTATGCATATATGTCTGGAACATTAACAAACTACACTCAAACACAAGATGAATTTAGAAGTAATGAATTAGCAACTTTGAATTATAATAGTGCGTTTAAAACAGATTTTGGTAAACCCAAGAGAGAAAAAAATGTGTTTAGTGCAGGAGCTATTTGGCAAACATTTAATGCTATGAAAGAAGTGAATAGGCCACATGGCGATGAAGCATGGCGGTTTTATGATTCATCACTAGAGATAGCTTGGAAAACAGGAACAAGTTTTGGAGGAAGAGATGCTTGGGCAGTTGGAATTACAAAAGATTATGTTGTAGGTGTTTGGGTAGGAAATGCAACAGGAGAAGGAAGACCTTTATTAACAGGGGTAGAGAGTGCTGCTCCTATTTTATTTGATGTTTTTAGATTGTTTCCAAAAACAAATTGGTTTCAAGCACCTTACAATGATTTGGAAGAAAAATTAATTTGTAATCAGTCAGGATATATGGCTCAGGAGAATTGTGATGCCAGTTTACAATGGATTCCTAAAACAGCTAAAAAAACAGAAAGCTGCCCTTACCATAAGCTAATCCATGTAGATAAAAGCGAACAATTTAGAGTGAATAATAATTGTGAAGTAATGGATAATATTGTAACAAAATCATGGTTTGTATTACCTCCAGTTATAGAGTGGTATTATAAAAGTAAGCATGTCAATTATAAAATGTTACCACCATATAAAGAGGGTTGTGTAGATAACAATCAAGATAAAAAGATGGATTTTATATATCCAAGTGCTAATATTAAAATTATGCTAACTAAAGATTTTGAAGGAGAGTTACAACCTGTTATTTTAAAAGTCGCACATTCCAACTCTGAAATGGAACTTTTTTGGTATTTAGATGAAAAGTATTTAGGCAGCACTAAAACATTCCATGAAATGCAATTAGTAGCGTCAACGGGAACTCATATAATAACCGTTGTAGATGAATTAGGGACAGAAATTAAAAGAAAAGTTAAAATAGAAAGCAATTAGTGAAAACGTAAGTTCGAGCGCTTTTTAATGACTTTTTTGTTCTTAATGCGGTTTTCTCGAACCAATGAAGATGTTATCAAAAAAGAGATATTCAAGATAGGTGTAAGCGTCACGAGATTTGATATTAAGAGGAGGAAGCCTAGTAGGCTTCAGGTATTTTTATAAAAAAAAACCGCCCATCTTTTATGAGAGGCGGTTTTTGTTATTTAATTTGGTTTCCTTGTTTATCAAAAAAGTGATATTCAAGATACGTGTAAGCGTCACGAGATTTGATATTAAGAGGAGGAAGCCTAGTAGGCTTCAGGTATTTTTATAAAAAAAAACCGCCCATCTTTTATGAGAGGCGGTTTTTGTTATTTAATTTGGTTTCCTTGTTTATCAAAAAAGTGATATTCAAGATACGTGTAAGCGTCACGAGGTATAATTTTCACCCATTTTTTATGTTCAAAAAACCATTTTGAACGTATTGATGGAAAACCTTTTTCAAGGTATGCTGCCACGAAAGGGTGGGCGTTTAATACCACTTTTTTATGGACTTTTAAAATTCTTTCTAGGTCAGCCGTTATTTTGTCAATAATTAATATTGGAGCTTCAATTTCGCCATTTTCATTTGGATCTTCTTCTCTCGTTTTAATATTAACTTCCGGTCTAACTCTTTGTCTAGTAATTTGAATCAATCCAAATTTGCTAGGAGGCAAGATCTTGTGCTTGGCCTTATCGTCACTCATTTCTTCTCTTAAGAAATCATATAATTGTTTTCTATTTTCTGCATTCTGCATATCAATAAAGTCAACAACAATGATTCCTCCCATGTCTCGTAAACGTAATTGTCTCGCTATCTCAGCGGCTGCAATCATGTTTACTTCTAAAGCAGTATCCTCTTGGTTTAAAGCTTTATTTGAACGATTTCCACTGTTTACATCAATTACATGTAACGCTTCTGTGTGTTCAATAATCAAATAAGCACCTTTGCTCATTGAGACTGTTTTTCCGAAAGAAGTTTTAATTTGTCTTTCAATATGATATTTCTCAAAAAGAGGAAGATCTTTTGACTGATAGTGTTTTACGATAGACACCTTGTCAGGAGCTATTTCTTGCAAATAGTCCTTCGTTTGAATATATAATTCTTCATCATCTATATTAATACTGGTAAAAGTATCATTAAAAACATCTCTTAATATTGAAGATGCTTTGTTGAGTTCACCTAATACTTTAGATGGATGATGAGCATTTTGTAGCCTTTTACTCATGGCAGACCATCTGTCTAATAAAAGTTGTAGGTCTTTGTCTAGTTCAGCTACTTTTTTGCCTTCAGCTACTGTTCTCACAATAACTCCAAAACCTTTTGGTTTAATAGAAAGAACAAGTCTTTTTAGTCTATCTTTTTCTTCTTTAGAATCAATTTTTTGTGAAATTGAAACACGATCTGAAAAAGGAACTAAAACTACATATCGTCCTGCTAAAGAAATTTCAGAACTAATTCTGGGTCCTTTAGTAGAGATAGGTTCTTTTACTACTTGTACTAAAATCGATTGATTGGCGCTGAGAATATCAGTTATTACGCCATCTTTATTGATTTCAGTTTCAAAAGGAAAATTTTTGAGTGAATAATCTTTTAGTTTACCTGCGCTTACAAGTTTAATAAATTTCATCAAAGAAGGAAGGTTTGGACCTAAATCATGATAGTGTAAGAAAGCGTCTTTTTCGTAACCTAAATTAACGAATGCTGCATTTAAACCTGCAACTGGTTTTCTTATTTTGGCAATAAAAATATCACCAACACTAAAGTTATTCCCTTTTTCTTCTTCTTTGTGTAATTCAATTAGTTTTCCATCTTTTAATAAGGCAAAATCTACTGCTTCTGAACCCGATCTAATAATTAACTCTTTGTTCACGCTGTACATTTTTATCTATACTTTTTTAGTGATTAGTGATTAGTTGTTAGTAATTAGTCAAAAATATAAATGCCAATTACTAGTTACTAGTTACTAAGTTACTGCTTTAGTACAGATGGATTAAACAATATTTTACAGGTTTTAACCCGATAATCAGTACATTAACTGATTAATTTCAAAGAACTTTAAAAAAAGAAAAGTAGTATTAAACTACTTTTTCTTTTTATGACGGTTAGCTCTTGCTCTCTTCTTGCGTTTGTGAGTCGCTACCTTATGTCTTTTTCTCTTTTTACCACTTGGCATAACGTTGTTGGTTTAGATTAATAAATGATTTATACTGCTATTTCAGTTTTAGTTTTTACGCTCTCAACAAAAACTTTAGCAGGCTTGAATGCTGGAATGTTGTGAGCAGGTATTTTAATGGTTGTGTTTTTTGAAATGTTTCTTCCAGTTTTTTCTGCTCTTGTTTTAATAATAAAACTTCCAAAACCTCTTAAATAAACATTATCACCTGTTTCTAATGAGTTTTTTACTTCTTCCATAAAAGACTCTACAGTTGCTTGAACATCAGCTTTTTCAAGACCTAATTTTTCAGAAATTTTAGCTACAATGTCTGCTTTCGTCATTTTCTTTCGTATTAATATTTTATGTTCTTTTTTTGAGTTTGCAAATATACGAATTAAAAAAACAATTAATCAATCTTAATTAATTAAATTTTAACTACTAATCTTTTTATTTTTGCTTTTCAAACTATAACAATGGAATTTTCTAACTCATTAATTGATTGGTATTTACAAAATAAACGAAATTTACCTTGGAGAAATACAAATGATCCATATCAAATTTGGTTGTCTGAAATCATTCTTCAACAAACAAGAGTGGCCCAAGGAATGCCTTATTTTGAGGCTTTTATAGGAAATTTTCCTACAGTTTTAGATTTGGCAAGTGCTTCAGAAGAAGAAGTGTTGAAATTATGGCAAGGACTAGGTTATTATTCTAGAGCAAGGAATTTGCATGCTGCTGCAAAATATATTGTGAATGAGTTAAACGGAGTTTTTCCATCAACATACAAAGAGTTATTAGAACTGAAAGGAGTAGGTGATTATACGGCTGCTGCAATTGCTTCGTTTTCTTATAATGAACCTGTTGCTGTGGTAGATGGGAATGTTTTTAGGGTTTTAGCTAGAATTTTTAATATTTCTAGTGATATCGCAATTCCTAAAACTAAAAAGGAATTTCAAAAATTAGCGCAAGAATTGTTGCCGATAGATAATGCTGCTAGCTTTAATCAGGCAATAATGGAGTTTGGAGCATTGCAATGTGTGCCAAAAAGTCCTAACTGTGAAGTGTGTGTGTTTAATTCTAAATGTTTGGCGCTTCAAAAAAAAATAGTAGATAAGTTACCTGTAAAACAGAAAAAAGTAAAAGTACGAAATAGGTATTTTAACTATTTGATTATCATTGATAAAGATAATAATTTTGTCGTTGAAAAAAGAGAAGATAAGGGAATTTGGTTTAATTTATATCAGTTTGAACTACTTGAAAGTGATGATAAGAAGAAATTAGAAGATGTTGTAGCGGAAATTAAAACGAAGTTTAAACCTCAATCAGTTTTATTAAAAAATACGGAAGAAATTATTCATAAATTATCACATCAACATTTGTATATTCATTTTTTTGAATTGAAATTTGATAATAGTATTGAAAAAGCAGTTCCAATTAGTGAATTAATAAAATTGCCATTTCCTATTGTTATTCATAATTTTATTGAATCAAATTATTTGTAATACATCGAAAAACACTATATTTGGTGTACTAAAAAATCATACACGCCATGAACGGTACACTAAACAAAGTTCTTTTAATAGGACATCTAGGAGATGAGGTTAAAATGCATTATTTTGATGGAGGGAATTGTATTGGTAGGTTTCCTTTGGCAACAAATGAAGTGTATATAAATAAGACAACAGGAGAAAAAATTACTTCTACAGAATGGCATAATATTGTAGTTCGAAACAAAGCGGCTGAAATCTGCGAGAAGTATCTTTCTAAAGGAGATAAAATATACATTGAAGGAAGAATAAAATCCAGACAATGGCAAGCAGAAGACGGTAGTACTAAATATACAACTGAAATTCAAGTTACCGAATTTACATTCTTATCTACTAAAAAAGAGACAGAATCAAGTAATAAGCAAAATTTTAAATCAGACAGTTCTGAATCATCAAAAAACACTAATTTTGACGCTTCAAAAGGTATGTCAGAAAATGATGATTTGCCTTTTTAATGTTTAACTAATACCATATAAAATTGGATCCAGATCCTTCCAGTTACATAAATACAATAGATTTCGAATTGCTAATTAGTTTAGTAATCGTTTTTTTACTTCTTATCTGCTCTGCATTTATTTCGGGTTCAGAGGTTGCATTATTTTCATTGTCGCAAAAAGATATTGATGACTTATCAGTTGAAGATTATAATACAGGTACTTTAATTTCAAAATTATTAGAACGACCAAAAAAATTGTTGGCTACTATTTTAGTGGCTAATAATTTTATAAATATTGCTATTGTTATTTTGTTTTCATCCATTAGTGAAGCACTTTTTAGCTCTATAAAAACAGGAATTATTCGGTTTGTGGTAGAGGTAGTGGTGGTTACGTTTCTTATTTTGCTTTTTGGAGAAGTATTGCCTAAAATATATGCAAATCGTAACAACGTAGCATTTTCAAAAATGGTTTCATTGCCTATTTCTATATTAGATAGAGTTCTTGCGCCTGTTACAATTCCTATGCGCAATATTATTTTGTATGTGGAAAAGAAGTTTAGCGTGCAAAAAACAAGTTTTTCTGTAGATCAATTATCACAAGCATTAGAATTGACAAATCAGTCTGAAACTACACAAGAAGAGCAAAAAATATTAGAAGGAATTGTTACTTTTGGAAACACAGAAGTGAGGCAAGTAATGAGTCCTCGTATTGATATTTTTGCGCTAGAAAAAGAAGAAACTTTCGCTGAGATCATGCCAAAAATTGTAGAGAAAGGCTATTCGAGAATTCCTGTTTATCATGAAAGTATTGATCATATAGAAGGTGTGTTGTTTATTAAAGATTTGATTCCTTATATAGACGAAAAAGATTTTGATTGGCAAAAGCTTATTAGAAAGCCTTTCTTTATTCCTGAAAATAAAAAATTAGACAATCTTCTTAAAGAATTTCAAGGGATGAAAAATCACTTGGCTATTGTAGTTGATGAATATGGAGGAACATCGGGACTAGTTTCTTTAGAGGATATTTTAGAAGAAATTGTAGGAGATATAAGTGATGAGTTTGATGATGAAAATATTATTTACTCTCAAATTGATGATAAAAACTACCTCTTTGAAGGAAAAATTAGTTTAAAAGATTTTTATAGAATTATAGATATTAACGGTTCTCTTTTTGAAGATAAGAAAGGAGAAGCCGAAACGTTAGCAGGGTTTGTCTTAGAAATATCGGGTAATTTTCCTAAGAAAAATCAAAAGATATCTTTTGATAGTTATGTTTTTACTGTGGAAAGTTTAGATAATAGAAGAATAAAACAAATAAAAGTTACGTTAAGTTAAAAAAGAGAGATGCAAAAAATATTTTTTATAGTACTAGCGTTGTGTTTAGTTTCTTGTGGAGATGAAATTTTACCAAAACCGAAAGGACAACTTCGATTAGAATATCCAACAGCAAAATATTATGAGCTATCAAATGATTGTCCTTATGTTTTTGAGATAAATGATGTTGTGAAATTAAAAGAAAAAGATACTTGTTCTTTTGAATTGCATTATCCAAAAATGAAAGCAACAGTATATTTGACGTACAAAAAAGTAGATCGTGATATTGAAGATTTGTTAAGAGACGCTCAAAAATTAACGTATGATCATGTTATAAAGGCCGATGATATTATGGAGCAGCCTTTTATAGATAAAGAAAAAAAAGTGTATGGTATGTTTTATGAAGTGGGTGGAAATGCAGCAACAAATGCTCAGTTTTACTTAACAGATAGTACAAAGCATTTCATGGTGGGAAGTTTGTATTTTTATGCCAAGCCAAACTATGATTCAATATTGCCAGCAGCAAGTTATATCAAAAACGATATTAGAAAAATAATGGAAACAGTAAAATGGAAATAAAAAAAGGGAATGTTTTTAAAACATTCCCTTTTTTATTGCAGATACTATAATGAATATAGGTCTTCTCATTTCGTCTTTCATTTCTGGATATTTTTTTAAAATTTCTTCCGATGGTTTTGGTTCAGATATTTCCTGAATGTCAAAATTTGATTTAATTACGGTATTTATTATAGTTTCTAAAGTTCGATGGTATTTAGTTACTTTGTGTCCAAGAAATTGGGTTTTTCTTTTACTTTCGTCTTGATAATTTTCAATAGGCCAATGCAGTCGATTTCCATTTTCGTCTGTAAACCAGTCTTGTTCGGCTCTTGAAGTAAACATAGGATGTTCCATTGAGAAAACAAAGCACCCTCCTTTTTTTAAACATTGATTAATTTTGCCAAAAATAGTTTTAAGGTCTTTTAAGTAGTGGAATGCAAGTGAACTAATGATAACATCAAATGTTTCAGACTCAAAGTTAATATCTTCGATTGCCATTTGCTTATAGTTAATCGCTAATCCTTTGGAATTTTCTTTGGCTTTATCAATCATTTTTTGTGATAAGTCAATTCCAATTACATTTTCTGCTCCTTGTTGTTTAGCATAAATACAATGCCAGCCATATCCGCAACCAAGGTCGAGTACATTTTTTCCTTGAAAATCAGGTAACATTTTTTTTAAAACATACCATTCGCCTGCTGAATTTAAACCGTCAGTTGAGCGTGGTATTTTTGCATAACTTTCAAAAAAGTCATTATCATCGTATTTGTTTTGTTTCATCTTATTATTCTGTGTCTCAATGTTTCTTTAGAAACTGTTTAATGAGTAGCTACGTGGGTTAGTACTTAATTTTATATAATATAAGTACACATTAAACTTAAAAACTCATGAGTATTTTAAGAAGTGGGCAAGAGTAAATGATTAGCTATATTATTGTAATCGTTGTACAGCTAATAATTTTTTAAATGAATACTAATGATATGATTTTTATAAAATTATAAACATCTAAAGAATAATGTTTTTCTTAGTTTTTAGTCATTAAAAACTAAGAGTTATACACTTTTATTAGTTGTGTAACAATCACCATTTTTATCTATAGGTTTTATGTTTTAAAAGAAAAACTATAAAGTTCCGCTTTCTTTCTTTTCACCACATGAAGATTTTCCACTGCAACAAGATTTTTTTGTTTCAGTTTTTGTTTCAGTTTTTCCTTCTTTTTTCTTCTTTTTTTCTTTCTCTTTTCCGTTAAAAAAAGCTTTGTCTCCAGAAGATTTCACATCAGAAACTTTGTAAAGATCTCCGCCAGCAATTGCTTCAACAGTTTCAACTAATGTTTCAGGAGTTTGTTTTCCGTTTTCAAAAGTTACAGTAGCTGTTTTCTTCTCAAAATCTACTTTAGCTTTGCTAACCCCTTTTAATCCAGATAATTTATCTTCAATTAATTTAGCGCAACCTATTTCACAAGTCATTCCTTCAATATGAAAAGAAGCTGTTTCTAAATTAGCAGCCATTTCAGTTGTTGAAGTTTCAGGGGTTATTTCGTTTTCGGTTGTTTCAGTGTTTTCTTTCTTACAACTAACAAAAGCTATAGATATTAAAGCAATTAATGCTGCTGTTTTTAAATTTTTCATGATATTGTTTTTATAAATAAATTCTATTAATTAATTACAAATTTATATAAAAAAAGAAAGGTTAAGTAAAAATAAAGTCTGAATTTTGGAGTCTTATAAATTATCGTATGGAAAATAATAATACTAAATGGTATTTGTTAGGATTTTTAGGTTGTGTATGGGGAAGTTCCTTTATTTTAATGCAACTAGGTTTAAAAGGGGTAAATTCTATTCAAATGGGGAGTTTAAGAATTCTCTTCGCGGCTCTTTTTTTAATCATTGTTGGATTTAGGCATATTCCAAAAATTCCAGTCTATAAATGGAAATATATAGCTATAACAGCTTTGTTTGGAACATTTTTACCAGTGTATTTATTTGCATTAGCTTTATCTAAAATAGATGGATCAGTAAGTTCTATATTAAATTCATTAACACCTTTAAGTACATTAATTGTAGGGATTCTGTTTTTTGGAATGGGAGTACAAAGAAGGCAGGTGTTTGGTGTAATTTTAGGATTTTTAGGATGTGTGTTGTTGGTTTTGTTTAGTGATGGAGAAAATACAACAGAAAATTATTATTATGCTTTTTTAATTTTATTAGCATCTTTGTTTTACGGTATAAATGTAAACCTAATAAAGAAATACCTTTCCGATTTAAAGCCACTTACAATTAGTACAGGAAATTTTGTAATCTTGTTTGTCCCTGCATTAATAGTGCTTTATTTTGCTGGTTTTTTTGAAATTGTTGGTGAAGAAAAAGTGCAAACATCTTTAGGGTATATTGCTATCCTTGGGATAATTGGAACAGGATTGTCTAATATTTTATTTTTTAAATTAATACAATTGTCTTCGCCTGTTTTTGCAGCTTCTGTAACTTATATAATTCCTGTTGTGGCTATTTTGTTAGGTTACTTTTTTATGAATGAAAGTTTAAATCTAATTCAGGCAATAGGTGCTTTTGTGATTTTATTAGGTGTTTATTTTTCAAGTAGAAAACAATAAAAAAAGCTCTCAGTTATGAGAGCTTTTTACTTTTGATTTTATATCACTAATTATTGAAAATCAGCATCAGTAACACCTTCGTTGATTTTTACCTCAGAAGTAGTTAATTCAATGTCAACTCCCATATTTATAGTTGTTTTGTATGGAAATTTAATTCCTTTTACATCTTTGTAGTCTTGGTAGTAAGTAGCTTGAGTCATTTTTTGACCACCTTGCTCTAATTCTACAGCTTGTCCTACTTTGTATCCAGATTTTACATTATAATAATAAGTAACTTTTCCTTTTTTAATAGCGTAAGCATCTTCATTGTTGATTGTTTCAATACCTGCTAATGTAGCTTCTTTGTCGTTTAATAAGCTAAGCTCAATAAATGTATCAACAGTTTCTTGTAACGATTTTAATTCATCACCTGTGATTTCTTGTTTTTGACCTTGTGCTTCCATGTAAGCTCCTTTGTCGTTAACAACTTGCTTCATTACAGTCATTCCCATAGCTTTCATTTCTAATGACATTTTCTTAGAAGAGCTAGATTTTACTACTAAATCTAAATTTTGTCCTTGTATAGTTCCATTAGAGAAACTAGCTAAAGTTTTAACATTTTTCAATGCTTTTTCTCCACCTATAGCGTCAATGTATTTTTTTAATACTGTTTCAGTGGTTACACCTGCTGGAATTTCTTTTTTAACAACTGGTTTTTCAGCTTTGTTTCCAAATTTGTCAAAATAGAAAATAGGTAATTTTTCTTTATTACTCATTGCTTCTAATGAAGGTAATACTTCAGAAGCTTTTCCTACAATTACAACTCTAGAGTTATCAGCTAAGAAATATTTTTGAGCTACATTTTTAATATCTTCAGCAGTTACTGCATTAATATTTTTAATGTAGTTCTCATAAAAATCATTAGGTAAATTTTGAGTTTCTTTGTTTAATGCATAACGAGCAATAGTAGCTGGTTTTTCAATTTGCATTACAAAATTCCCAACATATTTAGCTTTTGCATTTTTTAATTCTTCCGCAGAAACTAAATCATTTCTCATTCTTTTTAATTCGTTGAAAATTTCAACAACAGCACTGTCAGTAACTGCATTTCTTACAGCCGCTCCAGAACGAAATTTATTGATATATTTTCCAGAACCTAAAGAAGAGTAAGATCCGTAAGTCCATCCATGAGCTTCACGTAAATTTAAGAACAATCTACCTTCTCCGCCACCACCAAGAATTTGGTTAGCTAAGATAGCAGCAAAATAGTCTTTATCAGTCATTTTTAATTTTGAAAGATTCACAACTGCAATTTCAGATTGAACAGCATTTGGAGTGTCTATAAAATTAATTTGGCTGTATTGAACATCTGTAGGATTAGAATAAGTAAGTTGCGGTGCCGTAGCTTTTTTCCATTTACCAAAAAGTTTTTCAACCTCTTTTTTGGTTTTTTTGTAATCTACATCTCCTACAATTACTAAGTATGCATTTCCAGGAACAAAATAAGTGTTGTAGTTTAATTCAACATCTTTCAATGTTACATTTTTTAAAGTTTCTTCACTTACATATTCACCATTATAGTGATCTTTACCATAAGTAAGAAGGTCTTCAACTCTTTTTGCAATTGCAGTAACGCTTTTTTCATCAGCTTTTAACCCTTCGATAAGTTTTGATTTTTCTTTTTCAAACTCTTTTTCGTCAAATAAAGGGTTTAGTGCTCCGTCTGCCATTAATTCTAATAATCGGCTAGAATATCTTGAAAGACCATTTGCAGAAGCTCCACTAGACCAAAAGTTGATGTTAGCACCTAAGAAATCAATTTCTTCATTAAATGCATCCTTAGAAACAGTTTCTGTTCCATTTCCTATCATAGCACTTAAAAGATCTGAAACTCCTTTTTTGTTTCCTTCAGCATATGGAGGGTTATCCATTGTTAAAGTATACGAAACTCTAGGAAGTTTATGATTTTCTACAATTAAAACTTTTAAACCATTTTTAAGTGTAAAACTTTCTGGTTTGTTTATGTTTATAGAAGGAGCTGGTCCTGGTTTAGGTTGCGGTCTATCTTGTGCGTGCATTGTTATTGTTAAAAATAAACTAGCGGCTATATATACAATTTTTTTCATGTTCAATTTTAGTTTTGAGTTTTTTCTTTAGCTGGAATATAATCTAAAATCATTCTTTGGTTTGAATTTAAATATTTATTAGCTACCTCTTTAATTTCTTCTCTTGTAATAGAACGATAAATGTCAATCTCTGTATTAATTAAATTAATATCACCATATAATAAGTAGTAAGTAGCTAAGTTATTAGCAATTCCTTCTACACTAGCATTACTGTTTACATATTGATTTTCAAATTTATTTTGTAATTTTTGAAAATCTTTTTCAGAAATTAATTCTGTTTGAACCTTAACAATTTCTTCGTCAATTTCTTTAATTAAATCATCAGAAGTTTTGCCTTGCATTGGTATTCCGTAAATTAAATACATACCATAATCTTCTTGACTATTGTTAAAAGCTCCTATTTGTAGTGCCATTTTTTTGTCGTCAACAATTTTCTTGTATAATTTAGAACTTTTACCATCTGATAAGTAAGAAGAAATCATATCTAAAACTCTAGCATCTCTTGTTTTCATAGATGGCGTTCTGTAAGTTGCTAAAACCATAGGAAGTTGAACGTTTGGATCTTCCCAAGTTGTTCTAAATTCTTTAGTTATAGGTTCTTCTGTAAAAGTTTTACGTTCTATAGCTGGTCCTTTTTTAATAGCACCAAAATATTGCTCTATCCATTTTTTAGCTGTTTCTGTTTCAAATTGTCCTGCAACAACTAAAACGGCATTATTAGGAATGTAGAATTTTTTATTAAAAGCTTGGAATTCTTCTAAAGTAGCAGCATCTAAATGTTCCATTTCACCTATAGTAGTCCATCTATATGGGTGTGTTTTAAACATGTTTTGTTTTACTGCTTTAAAAATATTACCATAAGGTTGATTGTCTACTCTTAAACGTTTTTCTTCTTTTACAACTTCGTTTTGAGTATCAACTCCTATTTGATTGATTATAGGATGCATTAATCTTTCCGATTCCATCCATAAAGCTAATTCTAAATTGTTAGAAGGGAAAACCTCATAGTAATACGTTCTGTCATCAGAAGTATTTGCATTATTATTACCCCCATTAGCTGTTACTAATTTAAACCATTCTCCACGCTCTATATTTTTTGTGCCTTCAAATAAAAGGTGTTCAAAAAAGTGAGCAAAACCAGTTCTATTAGGTTGTTCGTCTTTTGCTCCCACATGATACATTACAGATGTGATTACTACAGGAGCTGAATTGTCTTGATGTAGCACAACATGTAGTCCGTTTGCTAAATCATATTCTTCAAATGTTACTTTTTGGGCGTAAGTTGCTCCACCTAACAAAAGTGCTGTACTTAAAGCCATTAAAGATTTTTTCATAAGTTAATATTTGAGTTATTTTCCCCATAAGTCGTGATTTATTAAATTTTGTTACACCTTATGGAAGATTTAAAGTACTTTTTTTTGAAGAAACAGTATTTATTAAAACTTTAAGGATAATTTTTAAAGACACTTGTTGCTTGATTGATAAATTGTTGTATATTTGCACACTTGAAAAATTAACTAAATTCATATTCGTATGTATGCAATCGTAGAGATAGCAGGGCAACAATTTAAAGTAAGCAAAGACCAAAAGGTTTATGTACACCGTTTACCAGAAGAAGAAGGAAACAATGTTTCTTTTGATAAAGTTCTTTTGTTAGACGATAATGGTGCAGTAACTCTAGGCGCCCCAGCTATAGATGGAGCTTCAGTAGAAGCGAAAGTTTTAAGACACCTTAAAGGTGACAAAGTAATCGTTTTCAAAAAGAAAAGAAGAAAAGGATACAAAAAGAAAAACGGTCATAGACAATCGTTAACTCAAATTATCATTGAAGGAATTGTAGCTTCTGGTGCAACTAAGAAAACGGCTGCTCCTAAAAAAGAAACAGCTCCTAAAGCAGAGAAAGCAGCTCCAAAAGCAAAAGCTACTAAAAAAGGTGATGATTTAAAAAAGATTGAAGGAATAGGACCTAAAGCTGCTGAGGCTTTAGTTGCTGCTGGAATTGATACATTTGCTAAATTAGCTAAAGCTAGTGCAGAATCTGTAAAAGAAGTTCTAGACGCGTCAACTTCAAAACTTTCTCATTTAGATCCAACTACTTGGGCGCAACAAGCTCAATTAGCTGCTGATGGTAACTGGGATGAATTACAAAAATTACAAGACGAATTAAACGGTGGTAAAGCTGTTTAATTATTAATATTAACAATTAAAACTTAAAACGTCATGGCTCACAAGAAAGGTGTCGGTAGTTCTAAGAATGGTAGAGAATCAGAATCGAAACGTTTAGGCGTTAAGATTTATGGTGGTCAAGCTGCAATTGCTGGTAACATCATTGTTAGACAAAGAGGTTCTAAACACAACCCAGGTGAAAACGTTTACATGGGTAAAGATCATACTTTACATGCTAAAGTTGATGGTGTTGTTCAATTTCAAAAGAAAAAAGATAATAAATCATACGTTTCTATAGCTCCTTTTGAAGCTTAGTAATTAAGATTATTACATAAAAAAAACCAGCAGTTACTGCTGGTTTTTTTTATGCTTATACCATACTATATAAGCTTTTTTATAAAAGATTTAGAGTTGTGATTTTTTTTTCATTTTAAAAATAAAATTACAAAAGTTGTAAACTTTTTTTCAAAACGAAAAAAAAATTACAGAAACCGTGATCTTTTTTTTCATTTTGAAAAAAAAAATTACCAATCTTGTAATTTAATTTTCTTTTTGAAAAAAAGATTACAGACTTCGTGATTTTATTTTACTTTTGAAAAAAAAAATCACAAGATTAATTTGGTTAAAAAAAATGGATAAGAAAGGAACAATAAGAGAAGAACTAGGTGTTTCACAATCAGATTTAGCTATAGTATTAAAAGTAAGTAAAACTCAATTGGCTATGTATGAAACAGGCAGACGAGATTTGCCTACTGATGTTCTTTTGAAGCTAGCAGATATGGTAATTTTTGTACGAAAGGTGAAGAACAGTTCTATAGAAACAGCAGCTTATTTAAAAGAAGAAAATAAAAAAATGAAGCGATATTTAGAAGGAGAAATCCTTATAAATAAGCATAGGCAATTAATTTTAGAAAAGAAAATAAGTCGAGTTGAAAAGAAATATGAGGATAATATTGCTAAGTTAAAGTTTGTTGCTTATTTGAAAAAAATGAATGATAAAGACTCTTTGATTGATGCTCATTTAAAATTAATGGAGGTAGAAGCTATTAAAGAAATGGGACAAAACGGATACCAATTACAAGAAAAGTATAAGTTGAAAAAGAGAACTTTAGAAGATTATGAAAAATATTTGAAAGAGGCTTTGCAGCGTGTTTTATAGCACTATCAATTTAAATGTTTTAACCTGTTTTAGTGTTTCTCCTTTTTCATTGTACGCTACTTTAAAGATTGTATCACATTGGTTTTAAAATATAAAAGAGTCGGACCTATACTATATAGTCCGACTCTTTTATATTTGGCTTTTATTTAGTTTTTAACCCGTTGGGTGCAATTATTAAAAACGTCAATTCGAGTGTTTTTTGTGCAGTAAAACGGAACAAAAAATGTATCGAGAACCGTTTTTAATGAAATTTTTCTTGTTCTCGATACGATTTTCTRTCKAAAAAYACTCGAACTGAYAAAAAAAAKCATCAAAAATTAATTACACCCAACGGGTTTAGTTTTTTACTATCTTTTTAGTAATCACTTGATTGTAGTTATTAGTGATACGTAAAAAGTAAATACCATTCATAAAGTTTGATACGTTAATTTCATAAACAGCATTGCCATTAAATACAACCTGTCCTACTTGATTGTAAATTTCCACTTTTGTCACCATTTGGTCGGTGTTTATTGTTACTATACTTTTTGTTGGATTTGGAAATATTTTTATGTCATCTACTGAAAAATCTGGAGTTTGCAATGTAGTATCAACTACTTCTGTAGTAACAGTGTTGGTTACTATAGGAGGATTAAAATCAAAGAAAATATTAGCTGTGTTATTAAAAATATCACCAAGTGCTGCTGTTGATTTGGGTTTAATTTTGTAGGCAATATAGCCTTTTGAACCTTCTTCGTCTACATCACTACTTGCCAAATATATAGCATTAAAAATAAAACTTACTTGATTACCATCTTTTATTTCAACACGGTTTGAATGACTAAAACTTTCTAATTGAAATGTACTCCAATCTAATTTATCGTCTAAGATGTTTTCTACCCGAACACGTTCAGCATAAAAGTTTCCAGTATTTTGGTATCGGATGATATAGTGTAAATATTCATCAATATTTTCAACTGGAATTTGTGAACCTTCTAACACTGTAATGTCATTAGGGTCATAAGAGCCCACAATGGTTTGTTGTAATGTATATGTGTTGTTAGATTGCACAATATCATTTGTGTTTCCATTAATATTAGTAATAAAAGATACACTTTCGCCAATTGTAACGGAAGGAATTGTTGCTACTAAAAAGGTAAGATCTATTGTTGTTGTTTGAAACGGTAGCACATTATTAAAAGCAAAGGTTAAAGTGTTTGCAGTTTGTGATTCAATGGATTGACTTGCAGTAATAAAACTAAATTTTCCATTGTTGTAAGTAACTGACAGTGTTCCTGTTCCAGAGGTTGTACCATTGTTTTTTATATGTATGCGATACTTTGCTTGAAATCCTGGACGTGCTTCATCCAATTTGTACATGTTGATCTCTAATTCATCAAAAAGCGTTGTTGGTTGCATGCAAAAATTAAGCTGCTCTGTTTGATTGATACCTACAAAATTAGTAACATGGCTTAATGGATTCGGTTCATATTGTAATAATGGCGATTCAATTGTTGTGGTGTATTCATCTTCATTAGCGTACAATAAATAATTTCCATCATTGTTTGTAAAAGTTGAAAATGTAGTAGATCCTTTTGTTGTAGAAACCAATAAATTAGGTACTATTGTTGCATTGTTAGTGCAACCATTGGCAGCAATATCAGTGCGAACTGTGCCTTGAATTTTATTTTGTAAAAGACCAAGGTTTTCAAACCAAGCTATTTTAGAATCGTCAAATGATGAAGTTACAAAATCCAAAAGACCATCTGCATTCATATCAGCAACAACAATGCTGCTCATACGTAACAATTCATTGGTAATAGCAAAAGGCGTTTCAAAAGTTCCATCACCGTTGTTTTTAAACCAACGCAATCGGTCTCCTTGTTCAGCATCACAAACAATATCATTATCACCATCTCCATCTACATCATACATTGTAAGAGATAATGCTTTAGTAACTGTTGCAATAACGGTAGCTGGACCAAATGTACCTTGTCCGTCAGTATTTTCATACCATCCTATTTTGTTTTGACCTCGATAGATGTACACAATATCTTTATCACCATCGCCATCAAGATCGCTAGTATAAATCCTTTTTGTAAAGCTCGACGTTTCTGGAATGATGTGTTCTATGGTAAAATTACCTAATCCATTGGTGTTTTCATACCAACCAAATTTATTGCTATTTGCATTAATCACATCTAAATCGCCATCACCATCTATATCATCAATTGTTATATAACTAAAACTTGCTGTTGGAAAGTTATACAATTGCTGTGATTGAAAGGTTCCGTTGCCATTATTTCGAAGCACCATAAGGTTTGTTGTATTTAAAACGGCTACGATATCAATATCTCCATCGCTATCAATATCAACAGGAGTTATATAATACAAATCTGCTGTTCCTGTGTATATTGTGTTTTCGGTTGTAAAAACACCATTTCCATCGTTTTTAAACCATAAAATTTTATATACATCAATAGTATCATCAAAAAAATAAGTTGCAACAACATCTAAGTCTCCATCACCATCCATATCGCGTAAATATCCATTTCTTGCTTGTGTGGTCGTATTGGAAATGATTTGTTGTGGTTGTGTAAAGGTTCCAGTTCCTGAAACATTTTTATACCATGCTAACTTATTATCTCCATTAGAAGAAGAGAGAATATCTTTAATTCCGTCACCATCAATATCGCCAACATCAACATTATTAGGAAAAAGAACATAGTAAGAAATTCTAGTTGGTGCACTAAAACTGCCTAGATTATTCGTGTTTTTGTATAAAGAAATATCACCGTTTTTATAAGTTGCAGCAAGGATGTCTTTAGTTTCATTATTATTTAGATCAATTGAAGCAATGTCCCAAACCGATTCGGCATTTGTAGATATGATTTGTTCGGAACCGAAGGTTGTTCCAGTCATATTTTTGTACCATGCAATTTTGGTGGTATTGGATTCCATAAAAAGAATATCTAATTTATTATCACCATCCAAATCGGTCATTTCTAATTTTTTTTGATCATTACTAGAAGTTACCGTTAAATTAGGTAAATTGACCAAGATTACATTATTGGCAAAGGTTCCTAAACCATTTGTATTTTGATACCATTTTATTCGTCTTTCTGAACCTCCATTTTCAAATATGGTAAGAATATCAATATCGCCATCTCCATCTACGTCACCACTAAATATTCGACTTGTTTGTGCAAAACTGTCCATAGTTTCTAAGAGGCTAAGTGTTCCGTTTGTATTTTGCTCGTATGCCTGAAGTAAATAGCCATTTACTCGAACAATATCCATTAGGTTATCATTATTGAGATCTGTGATATGAAAAGCCGAACTATTACTTAAAATGGTAGATGTTGTAAAAGTTCCAGTGCCGTTATTTTTAAATAAAGAAATACCACTTGAAGAGCTACAAATTACATCCATATCATTATCGTTGTCCCAATCAACCACTTGTAACTGTGAACCATAACTACCAGTAGTTGTTATGGCTGTTGGAGAACTAAAAGTACCTAAACCATCTATGTTTTTTACCCAAAAGGCTAAGGATTGACTTCCATTCCAAATACTATAAACAACATCCTGAAAACCATCACCATCAATTTCTGCAACTGCTATACTATTAATAGAATATGTATTATTAGCAACGGTTTTCGTTTTAGAAAAATTACCTGTACCATTAAGGTTTTTTTGCCATGAAATTTTGCCTGAACTACCTACAACAACATCGGGAAAAGAATCCCCATCGATGTCGGCTATAGTTATCTTTTGTGGTTGAGAATAACCATAGGTGGAGTCAATTACTGTGTGTGGTTGGAAACCGACTTGAGCAAAACTAAAAAAATTAAAGCAAAATAGTAATGGTATGTAAAATTTACTCATAATAATTAATTGTTTGTAAGAATATTATTTTTTTCAGTAAGTTAGGTGTAAATATAATTATTTTATTTAATGTTAAAATTATAAGGTGTTAAAAGTGTAATAGTTACAGTAATAGATTTACTAGAGTTGTTATTTTTAAAATAGAATAATACTTCTCGATACGCTTCGCACTCGAAGTGACGTAGATTGCGTTAAACCGTTTGTGTCGTCAGTTTGAGTGTTTTTATGAAATGCGAACAGCAGTTTCACAAAAATGTATCGAGAACCACAAACTTGTCATGCTGTAAGCATCTCATTAGGAACTCCGTAATATTATGCATTAGTTTGGGTATTTTTATGAAAAAAATGTTGAGTCTTTGTGAAACTTCTCGATACGCTTCGCACTCGAAGTGACGTAGATTGTGTTAAACCGTTTGTGTCGTCAGTTCGAGTATTTATATGAAATGCAAATAGCAGTTTCACAAAAATGTATCGAGAACCACAAACTTGTCATGCTGTAAGCATCCCATTAGGAACTCCGTAATATTATGTATTAGTTTGGGTATTTTTATAAAAAAAATGTTGAGTCTTTGTAAAACTTCTCGATACGCTTCGCACTCGAAGTGACGCGAGTTGTGATTACTATAGTTTTTAAGACAATCTACGTCAGTTCGAGTATTTTTATGAAATGCGAACAGCAATTTCATATAAATGTATCGAGAACTTTTTTAAGATTTATTAAATTTTTTCTTAGCGAGGTTAGGCAGGTCATCATAATTATCTGAGATTAGAGCTTCTTTTTTTGCTTTAGACCATTTTTTAATTTGCTTTTCCTTTTGGATAGCAATAGTTATATCCGTAAATTCAGCATAAAAAGCTAATAAAACTGGTCGTCTTTTAAAAGTATAGCAATCTGGAAAATGTCCAATTTCATGTTGGAAAAAACGTTGAGATAAATTACTAGTAACCCCAGTATAATAGGTGTTGTCAGCGCATTTTAATATATAGACGTAAGAAATTTTCATATTATCAAAAATAATGTTTTTTCTTTTTATATCAAATTGGAGACATTGTGAGTTATTTTTTTGAGGAAAGAAGTAGAATAATACTTCTCGATACGCTTCGCACTCGAAGTGACGTAGATTGTGTTAAACCGTTTGTGTTGTCAGTTTGAGTGTTTTTATGAAATGCGACAGCAGTTTCACAAAAGTGTATCGAGAACCACAAACTTGTCATGCTGTAAGCATCTCATTAGGAACTCCGTAATATTATACATTAGTTTGGGTATTTTTATGAAAAAAATGTTGAGTCTTTGTAAAACTTCTCGATACGCTTCGCACTCCTTTAAAGGTTTTATTAAAATATCTATATAGTTTTCAGAGTATTTATACCGAAGATTTAATAAACCTTTGAGTTTTTTATTTGAATGAGCATTGTAGATGTCTTTTGTTTTGTTAAACTTTAAAACTTTCCACTAAAACGAAAATTGTCACCCTGTAAGGGTCGCATTAGAAACTCCGTATTATTGAGCTGCAAATGGGATGCTTACAGCATGACAAGATTGTGGAATTTAATGGTTAATAATTATGTTATAAATTAGTTTTTTGTTTGTATTCTCGCTGTTCGAGTGATTTTATGAAATGCGAACAGCAATTTCACAAAAATGTATCGAAAAAAAAGGGTTCAACTTTAATTAAAGTTAAACCCTCTTGTTTTTTAGAACAGTGTCAAAATTATCGTTTAATTTAGTTTATCCGCTTTTCTTTGTGCTTTGTCTAAATCAGCTTGATAATCTCTTAATTTATCTTCTTTTTTAAGAATTTTTTCTCTCCATTTTAGCTCATCATTAGGACTTAATTTTCCTTTTATTTTAAGCTTTTCAAATTTCGCTTTATCCTTTTCAATTTCTTTCTGATGTTCCGCTATTTTGTCTCTTCTTTTTGAAACATCTTTTCGTGCTTTCTCAGCTTTTTCTTTTTCTTTTTCCGCTTTTTTAGCTTCTTTCTCTCTTTTTTTAGCCGCTTTTTCTCTCTCTTTTTCTGCTTTGGCTCTTTCTTTTTCTGCCTTTTGAGCTTCTTTCTCTGCTTTTACTTTTTCCTTTTCAGCCTTTGCTAATTCTTTCTTTTGTTTCTCTTCTGCTTTAATCCTTTCTTTTTCTTGTTTAATGGCTTCTTTCTCTTTTGCAACTTCTTGCTCTGTTTTTAGTTTAGCAGCAGTAACACTATCTGTTATAATTTCCTGTCCGTTTGAAAATTGGAAACCAAGAACAACCAATAATAACATAAGTTTAATTTTCATACTTTTTTTTTTAAAGTTATCTTTACAAAGATAGATAAATGTATACAATATGTGCAAAAATAAAATGGCTATTTTGTTGATTATGACAGTGCTTATGGGGGCATGTAACCAGAATAGGACAACACAAAATAATGAATTTGGAACACAAAATAACGAAATAACAGTATTTGATTACTTACCTTCAAATACTACAGGAGCTGTTTATAAGCATAAAACGTATACTCTTTCTTATGCTGAAGAATATGAGCAAGCAGAGTGGGTGGCTTATGTGTTAAAGGAGAGTGATATAAAAAATACAGATTATAAGCGTCCTTATTTCGAAATAGATCCAGAAATATTAACGGGAGCGGCTCACTGGCGAAACTATAAAAGATCGGGGTATAATAAGGGGCATTTGTGCCCAGCAGGAGATAGAAGAGGGAGTTATGAGGATTATGAAGAAACGTTTTTAACGTCAAATATAGCGCCTCAAAAGTACGATTTTAATGCAGGAATATGGAATAGACTAGAGCAAAAAGTGCGCTATTGGGCAAAAGGACAAGATAGCTTATATGTGGTTACAGGCGGTGTTTTAACGCCTGATTTGGAAACTATTGGTTTTGAAAATGTTGCTGTACCTAAATATTTTTATAAAATACTATTGTCTAAAGATCAAAAAAATATGATTGGGTTTTTAGTACCAAATGAAGCTTCTGAAAAACCATTATATAGCTTTATTACTTCGGTAGACAAAATAGAACAGCTTACAGGGATTGATTTCTTTCCAGCATTAGAGGATGCTATTGAAGATGAATTAGAAGCGAAAACAGACTATACAGGATGGATATTTTAAAATTTAGAATTTGATTTTTTGTTTATTTTCTCTAAATGTTTGATGATTTTTAAAATGAGTCGTATCAGATAATAGATGATAATAACTAAGGCAAATACTAAAATGATTTGTAGTGTAAAATATAAATCCATTTTTTAAATAGGTTATAGTTGATGATTTAAACGGTTCTCGATGCATGAGTTTTTATTTTTGAAATGATAGCTTTAATTTGGTGTTTTTAACATTAAAATGACTAATGTTTAGATTATTGTTCTGCTATTTTAACAATTTCGGCAACAAAGTTGTAATTGTGAGTCAGATATTTTTTGTAGTATTGTGAACGTTGTATTTCTTTTTTAAAGTTAGTTAAAAGAACATTTTTACAACAAAAACAAGTAGATTACCAATAGATAATATGTTGGATACTTGAATTTTTTTAGTTATAATTTTCGTCAATTCGAGTAATTCTTTTAAAGAATTGTGATAAGATAAATGAAAATGGTTAAACGTTCTTCTCGCATTTTTGCTTTATAAAATAAAGTGAAAATACTCGAAACTGACGGTTTTTTATAGAGTTAAAAATTAGAATAAAAAATATTGTTGTAGCAATGTCAAAAAGTCTCAGTTGACTTAAAAAATCTTGGGATAATAATTAATTTTTTAAATTATTAGCATCATGAAAAAATCAATTTTAAGTTTAGTAGGGGCTCAGGAATTATCAAAGAAAACACAGAAAGAAATTGTAGGTGGACTAAGAGTAATGGATACTATAGGAGCTTCTTTTCCATGTTATTGTAATAGCGTTTTTAAGAAAAATTGCGATACAATAAGATGTTGTACAGATGCTTGTGGTTTAGTAACTACTTTATAAGGAAGGTATAAATATTATGAAAAACAATTTTAAATCTTTGTAGAACTCAGTAATTAACAAAAGATTATTAATGGAGGAAAAATAGTCTGTGTTTTGAGTTTGCCGAATTATAGTTGTACTGCAAAATAAGTGTCTTAAGGAGGAGTACGCTATAGAATAGGCGCTCTAAGATATTTGTGTGAACTTTATCCCATATAAAATATTAATAAATAAATATAAAAATGAAAAAATCAGTTTTAAATTTAAGAGGTGTGCAAGCATTATCTCAGAAAGAGCAAAAAGCAGTGCAAGGTGGATGGATTCCAGATTTAAGCAACCTATGTGGTGCTTATACTTTTAATTCAGTAGAATCTCAATGTTTAAGTTTAACAGAGTATTACCCTATTTGGGATAAGAATACAAGAAAATGTTCTGTAATAGGAAATAATTGTTAATAACTATAAAATTATGAAAAAATCAATTTTAAATTTGGCAGGAACTCAAGTCTTATCTCAAAAAGAGCAAAAAATGATTAAAGGAGGAAAAGCTCCAAAATGTTGTATAGACTGGGATCCAGTTCAAAGAGTTTGTTATGAGTGGCAAGAGGGTTGTGAAAGATAGAAAGTAAATACTAAAATTTACAGCAATGAAAAAATCAATTTTAAACTTGAGAGGTGTACAAGCATTATCTCAAAAAGAACAAAAAACCATTAAAGGTGGAATACATGTTTGTGCAATAGATGGTTGTCCTCCAGGATTATTTTGCACAAAAGTAGGATGTAAAAAAGATCCAGATTGGGTATAATTTTAAAAATAAAATAATAAAAATTATTATGAAAAAATCAATATTAAGTTTAAGAGGAGTACAGCAAATTTCTAAAGAAGAACAAAAGAATGTTTTTGGAGGAGAGAGAATAACATGTAATACACCATCTAATGTAGATTGTAGCACAAATCCTGGATTACCGGAAAGATGTAGAATTAATACACCTTCGGGCTGTAAACTTTCCGTTTGTTGTCTACTTGTTGCTTCAAACTGGCAGTAATCTCTAAATTTTAATGAAAGGTAATATAAATAGTATGAAAAATTATTTACATTAACTGAAGATTTTTTGATTACTATAAATATTGTATTTGAAATTTTTAGATGCTTTTAGAAAATCATTTGATTGGTTTTTTGAAAGCATCTTTTTTTTGTAGTTTTAATTTATATTATACCTTTGAGAGCATATAAGATTAATATGAATAAAATACTTTTTTTGATTTTTTTTGTAGTTCAAGCAGTTGTTGCACAGAAACTTAGTAATGATGATTTCTTGAAATATCAAGATAAAGTAAGTTTTCATATAAACGGAAATCTAGACAGTGCTTTTTATTATGTAAATAAAATAAAATTATCAAAAGAAGCAGAACAACTTACTTACGCATTTGCATCTGAAGCTTATTTATATCAATTAAAAGAATATTCAGATACTTTAAATTCTAATAATTCTTTTGAAACTTCACTCTTATATTTAGATAAAATTAATGCTCCATTTGTAAAAAAGAAAGCAAAAAGTAAACTGCTTAATTTTAAAGGATTGATAAATTGGAAAAGGAAAAAATTAAGCGATGCTATTAATGCCTATAGGGAAGCTAAAAGGCTAGCCATTGAGGTTGATGATAAAGTTTTAGCAGTAAAATGCTCAAACAATATGGCACTAATATTAGCTCAAGTTGGTAATTTTGAATTAGCCATTAAATCTGTAAAAGAATCAGATAGTATTACAGACAAGATAAAATACTTATACGAAAAAGAGAGTTTTTTAAAAGCAAAAAGCAGTGTATACATGAAGTTAGGCTCTTTTTATGAAGCCTATTATAGTGTTAATAAGAAGGCAACCTTATTAGATTCCTCAGAGTTATATTATAAAAAAACGATTATTTACTCTAAAAACTTATTAGATAGAAAATTAAAAGCTCAGATTAATTTAGGAAATATCTATGTAAAAAAATCAGATTTAATTAGTGCAGAGAAACAATATTTAGCGTCTTTAGTACTGGCGCAACAAAGCAACTTTACAACTCCTATAACTACATTATACTATAACTTAGGCTATGTTAATTATGGGAAAAGAAAATATGACAAAGCTCTAATTTATTTCAATAAAGTAGATTCATTATCCAATCATGAAACCAATAAAATAGAACTTACAAATTCTATGTACTATTTGGCTAAAATTCATAACGAATATGATGATTACGGTAAAGCAGAAAAATATTTAGCCATTTATAAAGACAAGTTTAAAGAAAATGAGAATTTAATAGCAGAAGAAACACTTAAAGTCAATAATATTATTGCAAATGCAGAAATAAAAGAAGATTTAAATATTCTTAAAAATGAAATTAAGCAAAAGAAGTCCCTTCTTTTGTTTTCAAAGGTTTTAATTGTATCTATTTTCTGTGGATTGATTTATTTTTTATATAAAAATTATAAAGCAAAAAAAGCAGCTCATATAAAAGTGAATAAACTTATAGAAGAGTTTAAACAAAAAAAAGATTTAATAGTTGTTAATGATGAAAAAGATAGTGAGGAGGTTGTAATAAACAATAATTCACTGAGCATCGATGAAGAGAAAGAAAATGAAATAGTGGCAAAATTAATTCAACTTGAAAAAGCAAATTATTTTTTAAGAGAAGACTTTAATCTGCAAAGCACTGCAAAAAAGATAAAAACAAATACTACTTATTTATCGTATGTAGTTAATAAAAGGTTTGAAAAATCATTTAGCGAATATTCAAATGAATTGAAAATAAATTATGCTATAGAACAAATGATAACAAATGCTACCTTTAGAAAATACTCCACGCAAGCTATTGCTGAAACAGTAGGATTTAAAAATGCTGTTTCCTTTGCAAAATCTTTTAATAAAAGAACAGGCGTTACACCTGTTCAATTTATTAAAAAAATAGAGAAAGACGAATTAGTCTAATTTAATAATATCTAAAACAATATCATCATCTTTAGGTTTGCCATCACCATTATCTTCACTAGATACAGTATCTGTAAGAATTGGTTTTTTAGGAGGCCTAGGATCACCCATTCCTATAATTTTAATTAATTGATGAGAAGGGATTTTGTCTGCTATAAATTGATCTAAAAAAAAAGGTTGCATTTTCATAAAATATGTTTTTATAGTTAATAAGTATCAAAGTTACTTTTATTTTTAGCTCTAAGAAGGGTATTTCATTTTTTGATACTAATAAATATTAATTAACGTTTAATGGGTTGTTTTTTAGTCTGTTGAATGTGTTTTTTGCCTTTCATAATTTATAAATTGTTTATGTTATAATTTATAAATTATATGTAACCCCCTTTTTTTTAACTCTTTTTTACTTCCATATTTGTCTTATCAAATTAATCAAATGATTAGTTCATTTTTTATTATATGAAGGCAATTATTAAAAAGTATTTAAAGATTAATAACTACGATAAAAAGCAAAATGATTTTGAAAATTTGTTTTTATCTCACCCTAATTATCCAAGCTTATTTGCAATAACGGATACATTAGATATGCTTTCTATAGAAAATGTAGCAGCTAAAGTTCCAAAAGAACAATTTCCAGAATTGCCTAACTCATTTTTAGCAGTATTTAATGATGACATAACCTTAGTTACAAAGCAGAATAATGAAATCGCGGTTGAGAAAGAAAAAGAAGGAAAAAAGAAAGTATCTACAGATGATTTCTTGAACAAATGGAATGGTGTTGTAATTGCTATTGAACAAGGTGTTAAACTAGAAAGAAAGAGATTAAGCCTATTTAAAAGTAAATATGTTTTACTCGTTTTAATTTTGTTTTCTCTTTTTGTGATTAAAATGGAACAAATGAATGGACTAATTTCCATATTTAATTTTGGAATTATAGTAATAGGAGTTTTAATCAGTGTGCTTATAGTCGATGAAAAATTAAATACATTAGACGGAGCTATCTCAAAAATTTGCTCTTTTAGCGAAAAGACATCTTGTGATTCTGTAATAAAATCTAAGAATGCGAAAATCACAAAATGGTTAGACTTTTCAGATTTACCAATTTTGTTTTTTAGTGTTAGTGCTCTTCTTATTGTAATAGATGAAAGTAATTTAAAACTAATTAATTTTTTAAGTGTTCTTTCTCTTCCTATTATTCTATACTCCATTTGGCTTCAACAAAGTAAATTGAAAAAATGGTGTGTTCTATGCTTGGGTATTTCATCCTTATTAATAATACAAGCTGCTTTGTTTTTTATTGTTAATCAACCACTAACATGGAATTTGTTGTCAATAACAAATGTGCTTTTAGTAATGGTTCCTATTTGGTTTTTTTGGAAACCAATATTATTTAAAAGAGTAGAATTGCAAAAGAAAAATATTGAGCTTATTAAATTTAAAAGAAACTATACTGTTTTTAAATCATTGCAAAAAGAGATCGTGAACGAACAAAGATTAAAGGCCTTAACAAAAGTTGAAATAGGAAATAAAAATGCATCTGTAAACCTAACCTTGATTTTAAGTCCAAGTTGTTCTTTTTGTCATACAGCATTTGAAAACGGATTAGAGTTAGTAAACTCAAGTTTAAATAAGGTAAGATTGACAGTGTTTTTCAATTTAAATCCAGATAATAAAGATAACCCTTACCTCTCAATTGTTGAAAGCATTCTTCAAATTAATGAAAATATGCCAGAAAAAATAGTGGAAGCTATTTCCGATTGGCACATAAAAAAGATGAGTTTAGAAGACTGGAAAGAAAAATGGGAACAAAAAAAGAAAGATTCTAATATAGTACAAATAATTAGAGAACAATACGAATGGTGCTCAGATAATAATTTTAATTATACACCTGTAAAATTATTGAACAGCAAATTATTTCCAGGCGAATATGATATTGAAGAAGTGAAGTATTTTATTTCAGAATTAGAAGAAGAATTACAACCTATTTTGGTTTAAAAATATTATTGCAATAATAGTCAAAAACTACAATTGACTTAAAAACGCTTGTAGTAGAAACAATTCAAAAACCGATTTATTATGAAAAAATCAATTTTAAATTTAAAAGGAGCTCAAATTTTAACAAAAGAAGAGCTTAAAGAAACTGCGGGTGGAAAAGTATTTAATCCAGGTGGAGGAGATGGACCAGGAGAAGATGGTTGCGGTTTCAATACATGTAGAAATCAATGGGGAAGATGTAGTTGGGCAGCTTGCGATAGAGGATATTAATCTATAAGCAACAAATTTGTCAAAACAATTGACAAAAACGTAGTAGAAATAAAAACAATTAAAATAAATATAACATGAAACAATCAATTTTAACTTTGAGCGGAGCTCAAGAATTATCAAAAAATGAACAAAAATCTATAAAAGGAGGATTGTACAATTGTGACGTTAACGGTGATAAAGTTTGCGAACAAGTAGGCAGACATTGCGCACAGTTATATTGTAGATTCATTGAAATAGAGCCATTGTTCTAGATTATCTTAATTAGGGAGATTTTCTCCCTAATTTTTTCTATTCCAGATTATTTATTTAACAATAACGGCAGAAAAACTGTAATACAAGTAGTGTATTTTTTTGTATTATTGTTTTATTGTATTTTTTGTTAAAAAACAGAAATATTCTGAAATAGATGTTTTGGAATTTAAATTTACAATTAAAATATTGCTGCAACAATAGTCAAAGTCTCAATTGACTTAAAATTATTTGAGTATTTATTAAAAACAAAATTTATCATTATTATGAAAAAATTAGAAGATTTCCAATCTCATAAAGTTGAGGTTGATTCGATTTATGGAGGACGTAGATTAGCTTCAAATACGTTTAGTATGAATACTGTTACAGTAGGGCCTGGTGCACCTAGTAATGGTGATGATGGTTCTGATGAAGAATGGGATGATCTATAGGAAAACTAAATAATCTGTTTGAAAAGTGCAGGAATTTCCTGCACTTTTTTAAATATCAATAATCAATTATGATATTAATATTAAGTACTCCAAGAGATTCTGATACACAAATAGTTGTCGAAAATTTACAACATAGTAATGCTGCTTTTTTTAGATTGAATGATGAAGATATAATGTCTGGATTAGTTACTCTTAATTTAGTTCCCAATGATCTTAATAATAGTTATTTAATTAAAGAGGATAAGAAAATTTATTTTTCTGATGTTAAAGTTGTTTGGATGAGGAAGTTTGGGTTCTTTAAAACCTATGAAGATTTTTTTGGTAAAAAAGCGGATTTAACACGCTATATATATTCTGAATTTTCTGTTATTAGAAATTTGATTTTTAAATTGTTAGAAGGAAAGAAATGGTTATTTAAAAGGTCTAACATGCTTACAAAAATTGAGACTCTAAATTTAGCAAATGAGGTTGGATTGAAAACTCCAAATAGCTTAATTACATCTAGTATAAAGCAGTTGGAGGTTTTTTTTGAAGAAAATAATAATTTAATTATTTCAAAATCAATAGGAGAAGGGAAACACATTGAACTTAATAATAAAAATTATCCTTTTTTTACCCAAATAATCAATTCATTAGATGGTCTTCCTGATACCTTTAGTCCATCAATGTTTCAAGAATATATAAATAAAAAATACGAATTAAGAGCTTTCTTTTTAGATAATAAGATTTATACAATGGTGATTTTTTCTCAAAATAATGAGAAAACAAAAATTGATTTTCGAAATTATGATATTGACAAACCTAATAGGGTAGGGAGATATCAACTGCCTCAATTGATTGAGGAAAAAGTGATTAACTTAATGAATAAAATTGGGTTAAATACGGGTTCAATTGATATTATTAAATCGGTGAATAATGACTATTATTTTTTAGAGGTTAATCCATCTGGTCAATTTGGAATGACAAGTATTCCGTGTAATTATAATTTACATAAAAAAATTTCTAATTATTTAATAGAGAATAATGAATAATAAATTAATAAACCAAATCAGTACTGAATTTAAAAATAAACTGCCTATTAATGTTTTTTTTGTTGAAGGAAAGGAAAATCAACCTATAAAAAATGTTGATTTAGCTTTTGTGACTTCAGATTTCCACCAAACTCAAAAAATGAGGTGTAATTCCTTTTACAAACCTGCTTTCTTATGATTGATAAAGATAAATATTTTAAATTTTATAATTCTTGTATTCCTGTAAAAGGATTTAATAGAACAGCTATATGTGATCTTCAACGATCAGAAATTTTTTTTATATCTAATTCTGTAACCGATATGTTGCAAGATAATATTGATAAAAAAATAGAAGTCATATATGAAGAATATAGCGGTTATGAAGAATTGGTAACAAAAAATTTTACTTTTTTAATTGAAAACGAACTAGGGTTTCTTACTGATGAACCTGATAATTTTTTAGACTTAGATTTAGAGAAAGATTACTTGTTTTTAAGCGATATTGTGTTTTTAGAAATTGATGATTTACAAGAATTTAAAGTTAAATTGTTGAAAGAAATTGATAGTTTAGGTTGTGTACAATTGGTCTTGTTATCAAAATCAAAAATTAAATTTGATATTCTTGAACAAGTTTTGGAAATTTTAAAAAACTCTAAATTAAATGTAATTAGTGTTGTTTCAGAATATTCTAATGATAGCTTAAATATTGAAAAATTCTTCGCAGAATTTCCTAGATTAAGAGATGTTAATTTCTTTAATTCACCTGAAGAGATGGTTTCTGATAATCAATGGATTAATTTTTATTCGGGTAATTGTAATGAATTTTTATCAAGGCGAATTAGTAGCGTTAATAATTTAGTGCTTAATCTTGATGCTTTTATAGAAGCTCAAAAATTTAATTTATTTTTTAATAGAAAAGTCTACATAAGTAATAAAGGAGATATTAAAAATTATTTTAATGATGAAAAGGTTTTTGGTAATATTGAAAATGATGCAATAACAGAAATCATTTCTACAGATTCTTTTCAAGAATTATGGAAAGCAAATAAGGATAAAATTGACGTTTGTAACGTTTGCGAATTTAGATATATTTGTCCTGATAATAGAATTCCTATTCAAAAGGATGAGAAGTATTTTCATGAAAGCCTATGTAATTATGACCCTAAAACAAACACTTGGAAATAGTATATTGGTTCTTGTTGTGTCTACTTTAATATTATCGTGTAACACAGTTAAAAAGAACAGAAAGTTTAATTATTTTAGTGGCACAGAATTTTATAATTACCCTTTAAATGTTAGCGGACATTTTTTTGGTGATGTTAAGTATTACGAAACAAATGAAGTAGATCAAATGGATGAGGTCTCTTCTGTTTTAGCATTTTATAAACTTCGGGATAAAGATTTATTAGTTTATGGTAAGACAACTGAAAGTCCTCTTTATCAATTGTATGTTTTTTTAAAAAAAAAGAAATCTAAATTGAAGGATAAACCTTCACAAGTAACAACTAAATTATTAGTAGATGATACAAGTAATAATTTAGTTTTATATGAAAAATCTAATGGTATTCAATCATTTTTTGTAGCCATTAAAAGTATTGGAAAACACAAATCAAATAAATCGATCTTGCAAGATGGTAAAAGTATAGTTGACTCAATGGAATTTAGTATTCATGAAAAGAATACTCCAAATTATATGGATATATTTAATTCATATAAAAATGATGATAACTATTTATTTGTAATGAATAAGCTTGATAGCGCTCCCATTAGTAAAGATCCAAAAAATGAATGGACAAAATTTCAATTATTAACTACAATTTTGTCATTCGATACAGAATATTATAGGTACAAAGAATTAATTAAAAAATTTGAAAGTAAGAGAAGCATTTTTTTTAATGATTTATTAAAAGATAAAAAAAACAGCTTATTAAAAAGAGAGGATAATCAAAAAAAGGAAGCTGTAATAAGCATGATAGCTGAAGCTTCTAAAAATTATAAGGTTTTAATGCTCAATGAAATGCATTGGAAACCTGAACATAGAGTGTTTGCTACTAGTTTGTTAAAACCTTTGAAGGAAAACGGATATACTCATTTAGCTATTGAGGCCTTAGATAAAGGGCAAGATAGCTTAATAAACAGTAGGAAATTTGCAATAAAGACTTCAGGCTACTATACAAGGGAGCCTTTTTTTAGTAACTTTATTAGGGAGGCATGTGCTCTAGGATTTAAAATAGTAGGCTATGACGATTTTGAAAGTATAAATAGAGAAGAAACGCAAGCTGAAAATTTGAAGCATATAATTGATCGAGATTCTTCTGCAAAAGTTTTTGTTTACGCAGGAATAGATCATATTTTAGAAAAAGGAGATAGTATTTCAACTAAAAGAATGGCTGCTTTTTTTAAAGAAAAAACAGGAATAGACCCTTTAACGATTGATCAAGTTGAAATTGTTTCAGATATACCTAATGAACTTTTGTTTTTTGAATCAAAAATATTTCTCGATGTTGAAAAGGTTAACTGTAATGTTGACTATTTTTTGATTAATAATATAAAACCTTCTTTTTCTGAATTTTCCAATTTAACTGAAATTACAATAAGTGATCTTGTTCTTAAAGAAGTAGAAGGGCAAGAAGTACTTATGAATTTTTATGATGCAAAAGAGTACTATAAATATAGTTCAAGAAGCATCCCAATTATAAGTAGAATAAAAAAAGTTGTAGGTTCTAAAGTTATTGTGGATGTTCCTAAAGGTAATTTTTTTCTTGTTATTAAAAATAAAGAAAACAAAGAATTATTGTTAAAAGATATAGGAGTTAATTAAGCTTTTTTTAATTATTTTTGTAAAAACTATAAACAAATTTTGAAAAAATTTCCTCATTATACACAGACAGAAAGCAAAGACTGTGGGCCTACATGCTTAAAGATAATAGCTAAACATTACGGTAGAACACTTAATACTCAAAAATTACGAGAACTTTCAGAAACCACACGAGAAGGGAGTAATTTACTTACTCTTAGTGATGCTTCTGAACAAATTGGTTTTCGCTCATTAGGCGTTAAAATATCTCTTGAGAAGATAGAAGAAGCGCCATTACCTTGTATATTACATTGGAACAATAATCATTATGTAGTATTATACAAAATTAAAAAAGGGAAGTACTATGTTTCTGATCCAGCAATAGGATTAATAGAATATACCGAAAAAGAATTTTTAAAATTTTGGATAGGGAATAATGCAGATAGAAAAACAGAAGAAGGGATTGCTTTATTATTAGAAACAACACCTAATTTCTTTGAGTCTGAATTTGATTTAGAAGAAAAGAAAGCATACGGTTTCGGGATATTATCAAAATATGTCTTAAAGTATAAATCATTTATTGTTCAACTTGCAATAGGATTATTTGCAGGTAGTTTGTTACAACTTATCTTTCCATTTTTAACGCAGAGTGTTGTTGACGTTGGAATCCAAAATCAAAATATTCACTTTATATATCTAGTGCTTTTAGCGCAATTATTTTTGTTTTTTGGTAAAACCGCATTAGAGCTTATTAGAAGTTGGATATTACTCCATTTATCAACCCGTATTAATATTTCATTAATTTCTGATTTCTTCATCAAATTAATGAATCTCCCTATTTCTTATTTTGATGTGAAAATGACAGGAGATATTATGCAAAGGATAAATGATCACCATAGAATAGAAAGAATTTTAACCACTTCGTCTTTGAGTGTGTTATTCTCTTTTATAAATATGATTATAATGGGAGGAGTTTTAGCCTATTATAACTTGAGTATTTTTGCAGTGTTTTTTGTAGGAAGCTTTTTGTATTTTCTTTGGGTAATTTTATTTTTAAAACAAAGGGAAATTCTCGATTATAAACGATTTTCAGAAGTAAGTCAAGAGCAAAGTAAAGTAATTGAACTTATTAATGGAATGCAAGAAATAAAACTTCATAATGCAGAAAAGCAAAAAAGATGGGGTTGGGAATATATTCAAGCTCGACTTTTTAAAGTATCTTTAAAAGGATTAGTGTTAGAACAAACACAAAGTATAGGTTCAAACTTTATAAACGAGCTTAAAAATATTTTCATTATTTTCTTGTCTGCAATTTCAGTAATTAATGGCGATTTGTCAATAGGGGAAATGATGGCGATAACAAGTATCGTTGGTAGTTTAAATGGACCAATTGTTCAATTAATAAGTTTTATTAGAGAATTGCAAGATGCTAAAATATCATTAGCTAGGCTGTCAGAAATTCACGATATGGACGATGAGGTTCAAGATGAAAGAGAGAAAATGACAGAAGTTACAAATGATGAAGATATTATTATAAAAGATTTGTCATTTAGATACATGGGATCAGATACCAATGTATTACATGAGCTGAATATGACTATTCCTGCAAAAAAGATCACAGCAATTGTAGGGACAAGTGGTAGTGGGAAAACTACTCTTATGAAACTATTGTTGAAATTCTATGAACCTAGTGAGGGTGATATTCTATTAGGAAAGTCGTCTCTGAATAATCTATCTCAGAAAGCATGGAGAAATCATGTAGGTTCGGTTATGCAAGAAGGATTTATCTTTAGCGATTCAATTGCAAATAATATTGCTATTGGCGTTGATATAATTGATAAAGATCGATTAAATTATGCTGCAAATGTAGCCAATATTAAAGATTTTATTGATGATTATCCACTTCGATACAATACAAAAATTGGTACAGAAGGAATAGGAATAAGTACAGGTCAAAAACAAAGACTTTTAATAGCAAGAGCCGTTTATAAAAATCCTGAAATGTTGTTTTTTGACGAAGCCACTAGTGCTTTAGATTCAAATAATGAAAAAGAAATAATGGAAAAACTAAATATTTTCTTTAAAGATAAAACCGTAATTGTAATTGCGCATCGTCTAAGTACGGTAATAAATGCAGACCAAATTGTAGTTTTAGAAAAAGGAAAGATCATTGAGACAGGGAATCATCAAGAATTAATTGCTAAAAAAGGAAGTTATTTTGAATTGGTGAAAAATCAATTGCAGTTGGGAACATAAATATTGTAAATTCTTTTTATTGCTAATAGCCAACGCTTTTTGAAAGTATTTCTTAAAAATTAAAAAAATAAAATGCCAAATAGTAATTTAGATACTCAACCTTCAGATGCAAACCTTCCAATCCAAGAAGTGGAATTGAGAAGTGAACAAGTGCAAGAAATTCTTACTAGAATTCCACATTGGATGATAAGATGGGGAAATTTGGTAATACTAATAATCCTATTACTAGTATTGTTGTTTTCATATTTTATAAAATATCCAGATATTAATTCAACTCAAATAACAATTACAACATTAGTACCACCAGAAAAATTAATGGCTCGTACTTCTGGAAGAATTGAAGCCATTTTAGTAAAAGACAATGATATTCTTGAAAAACACGCACCATTAGCAGTAATTGAAAACTCGGCTAATTATAAAGATGTTTTTGTACTGAAGAGTATTATGGATACCATAAACATTAATACAACTCCTTTTCCTTTTGAGAAGATTAAATTTTCTCAATTAGGAGATATTGAAAGTCAATATTCAATTTTTCAGAAGGAATATAGTGCAGATGAATTACAGAAAAAATTAAAACCTTATCAGGTTGAAACATCAGCACAAAGTTTTGAAGCTAGACAATTAAGTGAACGTTTATCTTTGTTAGAATCGCAAAGTAGTATTAATCAATCAGAATTAGAGCTTCAAAAAAGCGATATGGATCGTTATGAAAAGCTCTATAAAAAAGGAGTTATTGCTGCTCAAGAATTTGAAAAGCAAAAATTAGCATACTTGCAGTCACAAAAAAACTATAAGAACCTATTAAGTTCGATATCTCAATTAAAGTCATCTCTTAATGAGTTAAATAGAAATAGTCAAACAACAGTTATTAATTCTACAAAAGACGCTATTAACTTAGAACGAAATGTAATTCAATCTTTTTTTCAATTGAAAAAAGCAATTAAAGATTGGGAATTAAATTATGTATTAAGAACTTCAATAAAAGGGAAGGTTTCCTTTTTGCAATTATGGGCAGAAAATCAAACAGTGAATGCTGGAGATCAAGTTTTTTCTGTTGTGCCAGTAGAGCAAAATGTATATGTAGGCAAGGTTAAAGCGTTAGCTCAAAATTCTGGAAAGATTAAAGTAGGTCAACCTGTAAATATTAGACTAGCAAATTTTCCAGATAGAGAGTTTGGAATCATAAAAGGAGAAGTGCATAATATTTCGGCAACACCAGATAATGAAGGGAATTTATTAATTGATGTTTCACTGCCTAACGGATTAGATACTTCTTATGATAAGAAAATAATATTTCAGCAAGAAATGACAGGAACAGCAGACATTGTAACAGAAGATTTACGATTAATAGAGCGATTCTTCTATCAGTTTAGAGATGTATTTGGAAGAAAATCTAAGGTGGTTAAGGATGAGTAATTTTTTATTTGTTATTATGTAGGCAATAAGAGATGTTGATTTGCGTTTAAAGTATTAAATGTCAGAGACTCAACTGGTATAAATGATTGAGTATTTTTAAATTTTTATTACAAATAAACATGAAAAAACAAATTTTAGATTTAGAAGGAGTTCAAGTTTTAACTAAAATTGAACAAAAGAATGTAGTTGCTGGAATTAAAGTTAGAAATGTACAGTGTACAGGGAATATTATGGAGTATAACGGAGGAGTTACTGCTTTTGAGTGTACTTGGGAAGTTAGACCAACATTTTTAGGCATTGGTGTTGGTAGTTGGGAACAGACAACAGGTCCTTGTCCAGTTGGTGCAGAATTTGGATGTGTATAAAATTTTTAATTGTAGTAGCTATATATAGCTACTACAATCTTTTTCTATGAAAATATTAATATTTTTTTTATTTTTTTATTCATCACTTTTTTGTCAAGATTTTTTTATAATAAGAGATAGTATTACTTTTAGTCCAATTGAAGGGGTACATTTAATTAATGAAGAAAATAAAGTCTCTATTTCAGATGGAAATGGTAAGGTTATAATTAAAACAGACAAAGAAAAGTCTACTATGATTATTTCGCATATAGGTTATAAGTCTAAGGTTATTATTTGTAAAAAAATGATTAGAGATTCATTAGTGGTTTTTCTTCAACCTAATTCTATTAACTTAAAAGAAGTAATTGTAAAATCAAATCCTAAATCTTTTAAATATTCTTTAAATGATAGAAGAGGAATTAATTTTAATACAGGAGTTTCTTATCCAGAGAAATTTCAGGTAGGTATTTATTTGCCAAATAATGCTGATGATTTTAATTTAAAGATATCGAGTATTCTCTTTGAATTAGTTAATAAAAACGTCAAAGAGAGTGATTCAATAAGTTTTAATGTTGAGATTTGGAATGCTGATAGTTTATTACTTCCTTTTCAAAAGCTTAATACTAAAGAAATAGTAATTAATCAAAAATTTTCAAAAAAAATAAAAGTATTTTTAAAAGATGAAGAGATTTTGTTTGATGAGAAGGGTGTATTTGTTATAATAGACTTTCTAAATAAGGTGAGTTTGGGATCCAAGAACATTATTAAACCTAAATTTAAAGCTGTTAATGTTAAAAAGAAACTTCAGTTAAAGGAAATTCTCCGATATAGAACACAAAATAATAAAGAGTTTAGTGAATGGTTTGAGCCAATCTATAGTAAAAAAAATAAGCAGATTTTGAAATTAAACATTTATTTTAAATAGAAAATATGAAATTAGTTATAGTATTTTTATTGATGTTTAGTAATTTATTGTTTACTCAATCAACTATGGTTGTTTTATGTGATAAGAATGACAAATTACCAATAGAGTATGCGTCTATAGATTTTTTGAATGGATATGGTATTTATTCAGGTGAAGATGGATATATTGATTATGTTATTTTGCCTGAAAAATTTATGGTATCACATTTAAACTATAAGTCGCAAACATTAATTAAGAATGAAATAAAGGATACAATTTTTTTAGAACTGAAAGAAAATTTTTTAGACGAAGTTTTTGTTGTTAAAAAAAATAAAATAGCTAAAATTGGAAAAGAGAAAATAAAAAAGTGTAATAATCACAGTGACTATCAAAAATCTATAGTTCCTTCAATGGGTCTTGAAGTTTGTTTTTATTTGGAGAATAAAGAAACATTTGATATTGTATTAAAATCAATACAAGTTCCTTATATAAATACAAGTTTTGAGTTTAAAGATAAAAAGCAAAAATTAATGGTGAAAGATTTTAATAATTTGCTAAAAATAACGGTGTATAGTGTGATAAACGGGAAGCCTTTTGAAGAACTAAAAGAAATGTCAATGTATAAAATTATTAATTCAAATGAATTGAGGAAAGATAGTTTTGAAATTGATTTTCAAGACCCTATTCCTTTGCCAAATGGAGGTTTATTTGTTAGTATTAAATTTATAGGAAGAGTTGATGAATATAAAAATTTAATTCTAGAATTGCCTTATGAAATAGTTAATTATAATGGTGAAGTTAAAAAAATATCAAAAAACTTAATGCCTTTATTGCCTTTAGAAGAAACAGAAAGTGATATTTCATATTTAAGATATGAATTTTCAAATTCAAAGAATTGGCACACTATAGATGATTATAATTTTAGGAATAAAAATAAAGAAACAATTAATAAAAGATTAAAAGTACCTATAGGGTATAAAATATTATTATACAAATAAACAATAATATTTACCACTCATTTACTTTATTAGCGTCTAACTTAATAAATACAAATAGCATAATTGTAAAAGCCCATAAACTAGAGCCTCCATAAGAGAAAAAAGGAAGTGGAACACCTATTGTAGGGAAAAGCTTAATTAGCATGGCTATATTTACAAAAAAATGGGTAAATAAATAAGTCGCAACGCAATAGCCATAAACCCGACTAAACTTCGTTTTTTGTTTTTCTGCTAGAAAAAGGATTCTTAATAATAAAATTACAAATAAGATAATAACCACTGTACATCCTACAAAACCCCATTCTTCTCCTACAGTTGTAAAAATATAATCAGTATGTTGCTCTGGAACAAAACCACCTTTTGTTTGAGTGCCTTCTAAATAACCTTTGCCTGTTAATCCACCAGAGCCAATAGCAATCATGGATTGGTTTAAATTATAACCTTCTTTTTTAAGATCTACATTATCTCCTCCTATAAGTACATCAATTCGGTCTTTTTGATGTGGTTCTAATACATTATTATAAACGTAGTTTACAGAGAAAACGAAACCAGAAATAATAATAAATAAGAAAGTATAAAGAATGGGATTTCTACTTATTCTTTTGTTCTTTAAATAATGAAGAATCATTAAAACAGAGATACCTATTACAATATAAATGGGAGGAATTAATAATGCAACAAAGAATAATACAATGGCAGAAAATCCTGAAAATAAATACCAACTAGGAAGACCTTCTCTATTTAAAACAAAAATAAGAGATAAAAAAATCATAGCACTTCCTGCATCAGGTTGAAGTAAAATTAAAAAAATAGGCAATATTATAATGCCTAATGCAATGAATTGATGCTTTGTGTATTTTAAATTTATCTGTGAGTAACTCAAATATTTCGCTAATAGAAGTGCCGTACCTGTTTTGACAAACTCTGAAGGTTGAAAACCAAATCCGCCAAATTTATACCAATTCGTTTGTCCTTTTATAGTAGAACCAAAAACGAATAATCCTAATAAAAGGACAATTCCAAGTCCATAAAAAACAAAAGAGAGTCGCTCAAATATTTTAGCATCTATAAACAATAAAATAAAGATAAGTGGAACACTTAAAATGATAAAAAGCATTTGTCTTCCGTATGTTTGACTGGTGTCAAAAATGGATGTTTCTTCAAGCGGCAATGAAGCCGAATAAATAGTCATCCAGCCCATTATTACTAATGTTATGTAAAGTAATATTGTAATCCAATCGATACTATTTCCTATGCTTTGATTTCTCATCTTAATTTACTACCTCTTCTTTTCTAGCTATAGTTTTTGTTGTTGAATCTTCTACTTTTGAAGGTTCGGGAAAACGTTGACGAATAATGTTTTCAATTTTTTTATACTCATCTTGTAAAGAACCATTTAGCATTCTTGTTTCTAAATCTTTTCTAGTAATTTTTTTGTTTATATATTTTTCAACCATTAATGTAGCAATAGGGCCAGCCCATCTAGTCCCCCAATATCCATTTTCTACAAATACAGCAATTGCAATTGTTGGGTTTTCTTTTGGAGCAAAAGCCACAAAAATAGAATGGTCTTTTAATTGGTAGGTTTTCCCAGCAACTCTTATTTTATTTTCGGCTGTTCCTGTCTTTCCGCAAATTTCCATGTCTTTTACTTTAAGGGTACGTGCTGTTCCTCCAGGAGAGTTGTAAACATTAGCTAAGCCTTCTATCATTGGTTCAAAATATTTTGGATCAATGGTGCTTTCATGTTTTGTTGTGTACTTCTTGTCTAATTCACTTCCTTTTATGTTTTTTACAATATGAGGTGTGTAATAATATCCTTTGTTGGCAACAACTGCCATCATGTTTGCAAGTTGTAATGGGGTTGTTAATATTTCTCCTTGTCCTATTGAATTTGAAATAATGGTTGTGCTTCTCCACCCTCCATTTGGATAAGCTCTTTGGTATGTTTTAGATGTTGGAATTAATCCTTTGGCTCCAATAGGTAAATCAGTTCCAAGAAACTCTCCTAATCCAAAACTTTTCACATGTTCAGCCCATTTATCTATGCTCATACTAGGGTTAGGGTATTTGTCAATACTTCTTTTGAAAACATTTGCAAAATAAGTGTTACAAGACTGGTATATACCATTGTTGAGTTTGGAAATTCCAGCATCGTGACATTTCATGAATGCTCCTCTTCCATAACTAAATCCGCGATGGCAAACAAATCCAGTTTCTTCATCTATAACTTCCTCTTGTAAGCCTATTAATCCAGTAATAATTTTAAAAGGAGAGCCTGGAGGATATTGGGCTTGTAAGCCTCTGTCATATAATGGTTTTGCAATAGAATCATGATATAATTCAGTATAGTTTTTAGAACGTTGTCTTCCTACAAGTAAAGCTGGGTCATAAGTAGGTGCGGAAACTAAAGCTAAAATTTCGCCTGTTTTAGGTTCAATAGCAACAATACCACCACGCTTGTTAATCATTAAATCGGTGCCATACTTTTGAAGTTCACTGTCAATAGTTAAAGTTAAATCTTTTCCTTGTTGTGAGATAGTATCGAACTTTCCGTTTTTATATGGACCAATGATTTTATTGTGTTTGTCTCTAAGTAAGTATTTTATACCTTTTACACCTCTAAGAATCTCTTCATATTCTTGTTCTACTCCTTGTCTACCTATCAAGTCTCCACTGTTATAATATGGATTCTTGGCTATAATTCCTTCATTTACTTGAGTAATAAAACCAAAAATATTAGCACCTTCTTTAACTTGATAATCTCTTAAAGCTCGTTTTTGGGTATAAAAACCTTCAAATTTTCGTTCTTTTTCTTGAAAAGCAGCGTATTCTTTTTTGTTTAACTGTGATAGAAATACAGAAGGAAGTCTTGGGCTATATACAATAGCCTTTTTAATTTTTTTAATAAAGTCTTCTTTGGTAATATTTAATAAATTACATAAGTCTAATGTATCAATGTTTTTCATTTCTCTAGGAACAACCATAATATCATACGAAGGTTGGTTTGCTACTAAAAGTTTACCGTTTCGATCATAGATATACCCTCTTTCTGGAAAATCAAAAACTTTTTTTATGGCATTGTTTTCAGATTGAAGCTTTAAAGAGTCGTTAATTACTTGTAAATAGAAAATACGTGCAATTAATATAATTGCAGTAATTATAATGATTAAAGGAAGTATAATCTTTCTCATCGCTTACTTGGTTTTATTAAATAAATAATTAGTAAACAGAATGCAAATGTTAATAAGGTAGTTAGTAAAGTTCTAGATATTATATCGAAAAATAAATTAATTCTAAACAATTCAAAAGTGAATAAAACGAAGTGATGAATAAAAATTGAGAACAAGATAAAGGTAATTCTTTCCGTAGAAATTTTATCGGCAATTTTTACAGTTTGATACTCATAACTTAATCCAAATGAAAAACGAAACAAACTAGGCCTAACAAATGCTAAAATTAATGATGCCATTGCATGTATACCTCCTGAATTACAAAACATATCAAGAAGAAGTCCTAACATAAAACTGCTAATTAAAAGAATATTCTTATTTCCGTTAACAGGATATAGCAAAATGAATAATACATATGGATAAGGATTAATATAGCCTAATAAGTCAATATTATTAAAAATAAGGACTTGTAAGGATAATAAAATCACAAAACGAATTATGTTTAAAATAGTATTATTCAATTTATTTGGATATTGTTTCTTTTTCTAGTTTTTCTTTTTCTAGTCTGTTTTTATTTTCAATTACATATACGTAACCTAATGCTGTCATATCATTAAAAATTCTAACATTAATAGTGTAATAGTTAGTCTTAGTATCTATAAAAACTTTGTCAATTTTTCCAATAGGTATGTTTTCTGGAAAAATATCAGATTCTGCACCTGTTACAATAGAATCTCCTTTCTTGATAGAAGCTAATCTAGGGACATCCACTAATTGAACATATCCAGTGTTTTTACCATCCCAAGTTAGTGTTCCAAAATGATCGGAGTTTTTAATTTTTGCATTGATTTTTAGTTTTGTATTTAGGATGCTAATTACCGTTGCATATTTATTAGATGTTTTTTCAATAAGACCTACAACTCCTCTTTCATTTATAACACCCATATTGCTTTTAATACTATCTTTTTTACCAGCATTAAGAGTAAGGTAATTTTCTTTAACATTATAAGAGTTTTTAATTACTTTGGCTTTCGTTACAGAATAAAAATCAACACCTTCATGAGCAATAGTTTTTAAATCTAATAGTGTGTCTTTTTTATTAAAAAGAATTTCTTTTAAACGAGCATTTTCTTCTGCTAGTATGGCGTTCTTCTCTTTTAAGCTTAAATATTCTTTAGCAGCATTAATTTCATTGTAAATGCCGCCAGTAATGCTGTTTGCGCTATTAATATATTCACTTCTATGATATGAGTGAGATTTTATTATTAAGGCAAAAGAAATACCTAAAAGCAGCAAAAACAGCAATCGATGGCTGTTTTTTATAAAAAGATATACTATTTGCTGCATGGATTATTTTTATTTTATAAGAATACTTTTGTACTTGTTTAGGTTTTTTAATGCTATTCCTGTTCCTCTTACAACTGCCCTTAATGGATCTTCTGCAATATAAACTGGTAAGTCTGTTTTTATGGATATTCGTTTATCTAATCCTCTTAGCATTGAGCCACCACCAGCTAAATAAATACCAGTATTGTAGATGTCGGCTGCTAGTTCTGGAGGTGTTTGAGATAATGTTTCCATTACAGCATCTTCGATTCTCTGAATAGACTTATCAAGTGCTTTGGCTATTTCTCTATATGAAACATCAACCTGTTTAGGTTTTCCTGTTAATAAATCACGTCCTTGAACAGACATTTCTTCTGGAGGACTATCTAAATCCTCAGTAGCAGCTCCTATTTGAATTTTTATTTTCTCAGCAGTAGTTTCTCCTACAAATAAATTGTGCTGTGTTCTCATATAATAAATAATATCATTGGTGAAAACATCTCCTGCAATTTTTACTGATTTATCACATACAATTCCACCAAGTGCTATAACAGCAATTTCAGTTGTTCCACCACCTATATCTACTATCATGTTTCCCTTTGGTTGCATAATATCAACACCAATACCGATTGCAGCAGCCATAGGTTCATGGATTAGGTAAACTTCTTTTCCATTTACACGTTCTGCGGATTCTTTTACAGCACGCATTTCAACTTCAGTAATTCCAGATGGAATACAAATAACCATTCGTAATGCTGGTGTAAATAATTTTTTCTTTAATGCTGGAATGCTCTTTATAAGCATGCTTATCATTTTTTCCGAAGCATCAAAATCGGCAATTACACCATCTTTTAAAGGGCGTATGGTTTTAATGTTTTCATGTGTTTTACCTTGCATCATATTGGCTTCTTTACCAACTGCAATAATTTTTCCAGTTATTCGGTCGCGAGCAACAATAGATGGACTATCTATAACAACTTTATCGTTGTGAATGATTAAGGTATTTGCGGTTCCAAGGTCAATTGCTATATCCTCGGTCATGAAATCAAAAAATCCCATATGCTTTTTTAGGGTTTTATATTAGTAAATATTAGTGACTTACAAATGTAATAAAATTAATGTTTAAAATGACGTGTTCCTGTAAATACCATTGCTACATTATTTTCATTACAATAATTAATGCTTAATTCATCTTTTATTGAACCTCCTGGTTGAATAACGGCTGTTATTCCAGCTTTATTTGCTATTTCAACACAATCAGGGAAAGGGAAGAAAGCATCGCTTGCCATTACAGATCCAGTTAAATCAAATTCAAAAGAAGTTGCTTTTTCAATAGCTTGTCTTAGCGCATCAACTCTAGATGTCTGTCCTGTTCCGGATGCACAAAGTTGTTTGTTCTTGGCTAAAACGATTGTATTTGACTTGGTGTGTTTGCATATTTTAGAGGCAAAAATTAAGTCTTCAACTTCTTCTTCTGTTGGTTCAGTATTAGTAACGTTCTTTAGTTGTGTTTTAGTATCTGTAATGTTATCTTTATGTTGAACTAATACTCCATTTAAACATGTTCGTACTTGTTTTTCAGGTAAAGGAATGTCATTAATAACTAATACAATTCTATTTTTTTTCTCTTCTAATAAGTCAATAGCTTCTTTGTCGTATGATGGTGCTATAATTACTTCGCAAAATAAACTATGAATTTCTTCTGCGGTAGCTAAATCAATATTCCCATTTGCAATTAAGACACCTCCAAATGCGGAAGTAGGATCTCCTGCAAGGGCATCTAAATAAGCTTCTTTCATTGATCCTCTTGTTGCAATTCCACAAGCATTGTTATGTTTTAAAATTGCAAAAGTAGGTTGGTCGTATTTAAATTCGCTCATTAAATTTACAGCAGCGTCAACATCTAATAAGTTGTTGTAAGATAACTCTTTTCCATTTAATTTTGTGAACATTTTGTCAAAATCTCCAAAAAAGAATCCTTTTTGATGAGGGTTTTCACCATAACGTAGTGTTTGCCCTTTATCAATGCTTATTTTTAAATAAGTTTCGTCTGTATTAAAATAATTAAATATAGCAGTGTCATAATTAGAAGAAACATGAAACGCTTTAGTAGCTAGTAATTTGCGTTGCTCTAATGTTGTTGCTCCATTTCCTTCTGTGTAAAAATCTAAAAAAGAAGCATATTCTTCAACAGAAGCAACAATTACAGTGTCTTTGAAGTTTTTTGCAGCAGCTCTAATTAAAGAAATACCTCCAATATCTATTTTTTCAATAATATCAGCTTCGCTAGCATCACTTGCAACTGTTTTTTCAAATGGATATAAATCAACAATAACTAAATCAATTTGTGGAATTTCAAATTCTTGCATTTGTGCAACGTCAGTTGGATTATCTTGACGATTTAAAATCCCTCCAAAAACTTTTGGATGTAATGTTTTTACACGTCCACCTAATATTGAAGGATAAGAAGTAACATCTTCTACTGCAACAACAGGAATTCCTAACCCTTTTATGAAAGATTCTGTTCCACCTGTTGAATAAATAATTACATTGTTTTTGTGAAGTGATTTAACAATAGGTTCTAATCCCGTTTTATCAAATACAGAAATTAATGCCGATTGAATTGTTTTTGTTGTATTCATTGTGTTGCGTTGTTTAAGCTGCAAAAGTAGTTATACTTATTAAAAGATTCAAGAATATAATAAGAGAAAATAGATTTTTTTTGAAATACTTTTTAATGGTTTTTAACAAGTTATTAATTTTGGTGTAATCACTCATAAAATCAGTATGTTGTTAAGTAAAAGTGTTTTGTGTTATTAGTTCTAATAATATGTCTTTTTAATGCCTTTTCTAATGTAAATATGCTTTGTTTTTAGAATATACAATTGGTGTATTATTTTATGAAAAATGGTTATGATATGTTATTTCTATTCCTTTTTGTAACATTTTTGGAATTCGCTCTACTAATAAGAGAATCAGTTTTGTATTATGTTATTATATCTACGATTACTTAAAGAGAGTTTAAGCTTTGCATTAAATGCTTTGCGTAACAATAAATTACGTACACTTTTGTCCTTGTTAGGGGTTACAATTGGTATCTTTTCAATTATTGCGGTGTTGGCAGCGGTGGATTCTATGGATAAAAAAATAAAGGAAGACTTGAGTGATATGGATTTAAATACAATCTATTTAATTCGTTTTTCTTTTGGACCATCTGACATACCTCGATGGAAAAGACAGCAATTTCCTGATGTCACTTATGAAGAGTACGATTATTTGAGAAGATCGGTAAAAGGAGTTGATAAAATGTCGTTTAATCTTTTTACAAGAAATGAGAATGTTAAATATGAAGATAAAACAGTTAATTCTATTCGGGTAAAACCTTCAACAAATGAATTTATTGATATTGAACCTATAAAAATTGAAAGTGGTAGATATTTTAATGAGTCCGAATCAAATTCAGGAGCTCCAGTAATTACAATCGGAAGTGAAGTGGCAACTGGCCTTTTTGGCAATATGGATCCAATTGGGAAAAAAATTAGATTATATGGTCAAAAGTTAACAGTGATAGGAGTCTTGAAAAAACAAGGAGAAACGACATTTGGAGACAGTAATGACGTGGCGGTTTTTTTACCAGTAAATTTTTTAAGAAGAATGTATGGTGATAATAACAAAACATTAACGCCTGCAATATTAATTAAACCTGAAAAAGGAATAGATATTGATGAATTTAAAGCAGAATTGACTCAGAAACTTAGAACTTTTAGAAGTATAAAACCAGGTGAAATAAACAATTTTTTTATTAATGTTCTTTCTGGATTTACAGATTTTATTGATAATATTATTGGACAAATGAATGCAGTAGGATGGGGAATTAGTTTTTTCTCATTATTGGTTGGTGGTTTTGGAATTGCTAATATTATGTTCGTTTCTGTAAAAGAAAGAACAAACCTTATAGGGATACAAAAAGCCTTAGGGGCAAAAAATAAATTCATATTATTCCAGTTTCTATTTGAGGCTATAATCCTATCAGTAATTGGAGGACTTGTTGGAATGTTTTTGGTTTGGTTGTGTGCAGTGGGATTAAGTGCTGCTGTTGATTTTGAATTTATATTAAGTGCTAAAAATATGCTGTTAGGTACAGGTTTAGCTATTTTTATAGGACTTGTATCGGGAATCGTTCCTGCTATTTCAGCTTCTAAGCTAGATCCTGTTGAAGCTATTAGGACTGGAATGTAGATTAATTACAAAAAAAAATGCTTAGAATCTTCTAAGCATTTTTTTTTGTAATTAATTATCTTTTCATAGTGAAATGAGATTTAAATTCTTTTTTTTCACCGTTATGAGTGTAATTTACAATAAACCAATAATCGGTTGAAGGTAATGGTGTTCCATTGTATGTTCCATCCCATCCTTTACTAGTTGGAGATATCTGTTTGATTAGTTTCCCATATCTGTCAAAAATAGAAATTATAGCAGTTGAATCTTCTTCTAAATCAAATATATTCCATCGGTCATTATAACCATCTCCATTTGGAGTAAAGAATTTAGGATATTTAATTACGGTGAAGTGGATTTTAGTGTCACCACAATTCCCAAGAATATCATTCACTGTAATGATATGATCTCCAGAGCTTATATCATAGAATTGATTGTTGGTTTGGAAATTATTATTATCTAATTGGTATTCATAAGAGCCAAATCCTTGATTTATAATTACTGTGGCAATAGCAACATCTTCGAATGCATTTGTTAGAATTACTTCAGCGATAGCAGTACTAGATTGAGTAACAGTCGCTGTAGTAGGAGCAAAAGAACAATCGGGTGCATTTTCAGGACTTAATCGTATTGGAATTACATCGTAAGTTCCTATTTGATTAGCAATATATTGAAATCCATTACCCATTAATACACCATTTAAATACCATTCAATATTGTAGTTGGTGCTATTTAAAATAGAGTTTTCTATTACTTCAAGTGTTGTTGTATTTTCAACAATTCCTGTTTCTGGATGTACACAAATTATTCCGTTTTCTACTTCAAAAGTTGATAAAGGATGAATAGTGAATTCAAATTGTTGTTCATCAAAACAATTAACGTTGTCGGTTGCACTAGCATAAACCCAAACAGTAAATGTTTCGCTAGTTGAACCTGGATTAACTGAAAAAGTATAGTTAGAAGGTTGAATAATATCTGTTGGATTTCCTCCTGGTTGACTGTAATAATTTATAGTGTAAGGAGTAGAGTCTAGTGCTGGTAATGAAAAGGAGTTGCAATGATTCGTTCCATTGATCGCTGAAAAATCAATAGGATGTGTGTCTAAATTTGGAGTAGGAGATATAGTAATAGTAAAACTTTTTTCTTCTGTACATGGGAAGCGATCTCCATTACTCGCATAGACATAAATTGTTTGAGAACTAGTTAATGTGTAGTTAGAAGGTTGAATAATATCTGCTGGATTTCCTCCTGGTTGACTATAGTAATTAATACTGTAATTGTCAGGAGACTCAGGAGAATGAGTTAATGGTTGTAATATAAAATTATCGCAGCTTGCTTCGTTGTTGTAATCTGGAAGTCCTATGAAATTATAATAAACAGTAAAGGGGATATTTGTGAAACAGCCGGTTGTAGGTTCTATGGCGTAAATGTAAAAGTTTTTAGTTTCTTCAAATATCATATTAGGTGTAATGAGAATTCCATTGCCATTTGGTTCAGTATAATAATTACCATTAATTGGATCAGGAAGTGAATAAGGTGCACAAAAATATAAATCTCCTACGGTGTCTACAGGTGGTAGTGGATTTATTGTAACTGTAAATGTGCTTTGGTTGTCACAGCCAACATTGTTCGCAGGGGTATATATGTAATATGTGCCAGGGGAATAGTTGTTTCCTGTTAAATCAATGATATCACCAGGATTTAACATGTTCCCTTGTCCGTTAGGTTCTGTGAAATAATTTCCATTTGTAAGAGTAGGTAAAATATAATAATCACATTCAATAACATCGACTAATTCGTCTACTGGAGGTATAGGTAAAATGGTTACTTCAAAAGACATATTATCAGTACAGTTTGGGACAGTGCTTGTACTTGCATATATGTAAACTGTTTGTGAAGTTGTTATTTCTGTTTGAGAAGGGATTTCTGTTCCGGTTCCATTTGGACCAGTATAGTAATTTCCAGCATCTAAATTTGGTAAGGTATAACTTCCGCAACTTGATTGATTTCCAATGTTATTTATAATATATATGGTAAAATTGGATTGATTACTACAGCCATTATTGTCAGGTCCATTTGCTATTGTTATTGTTTGAGTAGTTGTAATGAAATCTCCTGCATTAAGAGGGGTTCCTTGAGCACTAAAATAATTTCCATTAGTTAATGGTTCTAAAGTGTAACTCATACAGGTAACTACATCGTTTAATTGATCTACTTGAGGTAGAGGATGTATGATTAAAGGAAAGGCTTCTTCTTTACAAAATGTCTCATTTACATCGGCATAAAAATAAATAGTTTGACTATTAGTAATGCTTGTTCCAGTTTCGATAAGTTCGTTTGATGAATTTGTTGGTCCGCCAGCTTGTCTGTAAAATGATCCAGCAGGAGAATTAGGGATAATGAATTCACCACAATGTTCAAGAGGAATGGTGTATTGATCTATTAGTGTTACTTGAAAAGAAGATTCATTTGTACATCCATTTGCATCAGGACCGTTAAAAATATAATAAGTTCCGCTAATATCTATACTATCTCCATTGTTGTACATTATTCCAGTTCCATTTGGTTCTGAAAAATAATTTCCATTTATAATATTTGGTAGTGTATAGGTATGGCACTCAATAACACTGGCAATTGTATCGACAGGTGGTAAAGGATGAATAATGATTTCAAAACTAGATAGTCCGAAACATTCTGTGTTTATTGAAGATTCAACTCTTACCCAAATAGTTTGGGTGTTTATACCTGACCCAATAGTGTAATTTGTTGGATTTGGAAAACTTCCATTTCCTCCTGTTTGAGCTTCTATTTGGCTTGAATAGAAAGAAAGATTGTAATTTTGTGAAAGATGAGGATTGTTCTGTAATGAGTTTGCTACTAAATTTGTAGAAAATCCACTTGAAGAAGTACAAGTTTCAATATTATCAATGGCATTTATGGTTATAGGATTGTCAACTAATAAGTCAAACGTATAAATCGCATCACAAAAATTATTTGTATTAGTGTTTAATAATGACAAATAGATTGTTTCATTTCCTGCGCTATTGTAATTTGATAATTGCGCTTGTGGTATTGCATTTGTATTATTCGTTGCATCAGTTAAAGAGTTGTAATATGCAATATCGTAAACGACATCATCAATGCCTAAGTTTATTTCATTGTTTATTGTTAAATCATAATTATAGTTTAAACTTCCATTATTACATGCTACTAGGTTTTCTGGAGTATTAACTTGTAGGTCTAAAAAGCGAATTTCATCAGTAATTATGCAATTTGTTCCTGTTTTTGTAGCAGTAACTTCGTATAATCCACTTTGTGTAACTGTAAGGGTATTGCTTGTTTCTGATAAAAGATTTCCATTTAAAGTCCAGCTATGTGTAAACTCAGTATCATCTAAATTAGAAGTTATTGTTCTGTTGTCTCCGTTACAAATTGTACTATCGATTCCAAGATCAATTGTGGTTTCAAAACTTCCAGAAGCTAGGAATACAGCGGAATCAAAACGAGAATCTTGATAATCTCCTATGACTAATCTTATTTTATAAGGTGTGTTTGGGATAACAGATGAAGAAGCATTCATTACCACTGTGTGTCCTCTCATGTTTAGCGTTGAGTTCGGATTGTTGACATTATAAGTGCTAAACAATCCACTATTTGATGATAAACAGTTTCCGTTATATGCTTGATCTCTGATGTTTAATGCTGAAATTGGAGTATTTGTATTAGGTATTACCGCTAAATTTGTTGTAGTATTTGTGTTTAAGTCTGTCAAAAAGAAAGCAAAAGTATCGAAAGAAGCACATTGCCATTGTCCGTATTCATTAGATGCAAATAAAAAATCAAAACTAAAATTTGATGAAAGAGGAATAAAATCAAATTCTAAATATGCTACATCTGTTATGTTTCCAGATTGTCCAAGATTGTTAATAATAGCTTGTAAACCTGAATCACCAGAATTGTTTTCTTGACTATCTAGATTGTTTCCAGTGTACGATCCTGCTGAATGGCGAGCAATTCCACTTCTTATGATAATACCTTCGCTAATAGGGAAAGAAGATCCGTTGTTGTTAAAATAAGCAATAGATTGTGGGGAAGAAATGGAAATGTTTGATACATCTGTACATGAATTTCCTAATAATAAATCGACCAGTTGATTTGGAGAATTACTAGTATCGTCAACCGTTATTGATTGAGAATATGTTACTAATGGTAAAAACCATAGCAATAGTGTTAAATTTTTCATTATGATATCTTTGGGTGCTAAAAATCAATTGGTTATGTAAAGGTAGGGTATTATTTTTATTTTTAAAAAGACAAAAAGATTAAGTTGTAGGTTTGTCTTAATCTTTTTGTTAATATTATAATTTAATCGTTTAATTTTAAAACGGCCATAAAGGCTTCTTGAGGAATTTCTACATTTCCTACTTGTCTCATTCGTTTTTTACCTTTCTTTTGTTTTTCTAGTAATTTACGTTTACGAGAGATATCTCCTCCATAACATTTTGCAGTTACATCTTTTCTTAATGCTTTTATGGTTTCACGAGCAATAATTTTAGCACCAATTGCTGCCTGAATAGGAATGTCAAATTGTTGTCTTGGAATTAATTCTTTCAATTTTTCACACATTTTTTTACCAATATAATAGGCATTGCTTTCGTGGATTAAAGCAGAAAGAGCATCAACAGATTGAGCATTTAATAAAACATCAAGTTTTACTAATTTTGATTCACGCATTCCAATAGGTGAATAATCGAAAGAAGCATATCCTTTTGAAACTGTTTTTAATCTATCATAAAAATCAAATACAATTTCGGCTAAAGGCATATCAAAATTTAATTCAACACGCTCAGGTGTTAAATAGGTTTGATTTGTAATAATTCCACGTTTCTCAATACATAGACTCATTACATTTCCTACGAAATCAGATTTTGTAATAATAGTTGCTTTGATATATGGTTCTTCTACACGATCTAATTTTGAAGGCTCTGGTAAATCGGAAGGATTGTTTACAATGAGAATAGTATCAGGCTCTTTTTTAGTAAAGGCATGGTAGGAAACGTTAGGAACAGTAGTAATAACTGTCATGTCGAATTCTCGTTCTAAACGCTCTTGAATAATTTCCATGTGTAACATTCCTAAAAATCCACAACGGAAACCAAAACCCAATGCAGCCGAACTTTCAGCAGCAAATACTAAAGAAGCATCATTTAATTGGAGTTTTTCCATGGAAGCACGTAAGTCTTCAAAATCCTCAGTGTCTACAGGGTAAATACCCGCAAATACCATTGGTTTCACGTCTTCAAATCCTGTAATCATATTTGTGGTTGGCGTTTTCGCATCAGTCACAGTATCACCAACTTTTACTTCTTTTGCTTCTTTTATTCCAGAAATTAAATAACCAACATCTCCTGTTGAAATTTTATCTTTTGGTACTTGATTTAGTTTTAAGGTTCCTACTTCATCGGCAAAATATTCATTGCCTGTTGCCATGAATTTAATTTTTTGACCTTTTTTAATTTCACCGTTCTTTACACGAAAAATTACTTCAATTCCTCTAAACGGATTGTAGTGAGAATCAAATATAAGGGCTTGTAGTGGTTCGTCTGGATTTCCTTTAGGCGCTGGTACTTTTTCAATGATAGCTTCTAAAATTTTATCAACACCAAAACCAGTTTTTCCTGAAGCATGGATAATGTCTTCTAGTTTACAACCTAATAAGTCAATAATGTCATCGCTTACTTCTTCTGGGTTAGCACTAGGTAAATCTACTTTGTTTAAAACAGGAATGATTTCTAAATCATTTTCTAATGCTAAATATAAGTTCGAAATTGTTTGAGCTTGAATACTTTGTGCAGCATCTACAATTAGTAAAGCACCTTCACAAGCTGCAATAGAACGAGAAACTTCGTATGAAAAATCCACGTGACCTGGAGTGTCAATTAAATTTAAAATATAATCTTCTCCATTGTGTTTATAGTTCATTTGTATAGCGTGACTTTTAATAGTAATTCCACGCTCACGTTCAAGGTCCATATTATCTAATAACTGTGCTTTCTCTTCACGAGCAGTCACAGTTTGCGTAGCAGCAAGCAATCGATCAGCAAGAGTACTTTTCCCGTGATCAATATGAGCAATAATACAAAAGTTTCTAATATTTTTCATTGCAAATTTATTATAGTCATAGTTGGTCAATTTGCTCTACATCAAATTAAATAATACCAACAATAATTTGCAAATATAATATTAGAAAATAGAATTAATTGAAAATCTTTTTGAAAAACCCCTTTTTTTTAGTTATTGGACCATTTTCAATAGAATATTTCCTGAATTCTATTAATTTCTTCTTTAATTCCTTGTTTAGTTTTTTTAAGCTTTTAGTTTTCATTTTTATAGTTTTAATGTATCAAATATATGGTTTTTTAACATTATTTAATAGTATTTTAATCTATTTTTGTTAAAACACTTATTTAATATTAGGCTATAAATAAATTTTTAACACAAAACTTTTTTTATTATGAGTAGTAGACCCACAAAACAAGATTTAAAAAACATAGTAGTAGATACAGGTGTAGAAAATGTACTTCTATTTGATATTGATGGCGATTTAATTGAGTCGAATGATTTTGAATATGATGGTAATTATTCAGCAATGTCAGGTATGATTACAACTATGAGTAAAGAAATTATTCAAAACCTTGATTATGGGGATATGGATAAAATTACAATTCATGCAAACAATGGATTAATAATTATTAATAAATTTAATAGAGATTACTATTTGGCTTCTTTTACAAGAGATAGTTCAAAATTAGGGTTATTAATGAAAACAATGGATTCGGTTATTAATAAATAGAATACTTTTATAAACTAAATATAACAACTTTATGTCAGATTTTTTAACAACTTTCGTAGAAGATTTAAAAACAAATGTAGCTGGGTTTATTGCCGTTGCAGTTACTGAAGTAAAAACAGGAATGTCTTATAAATCATTATCAATACAGCCGTCATTCGACCCTGAATTAGCATCAGCTTACAATCTTGAAGTGGTAAAGGCTAAAATGACTGCAATAAAAGCCTTAGGTCTTAAGGAAAAGATTGAGGATATTATGATTACACTTTCTAATCAAATACATATAATTAGTGTTTCTGCAAATGAAGAGTACTTTATTTATCTTGCAGTAGATAGTAGTAAAGCAAATCTAGGAATGACTAGAGCTATGTTGAAAAAATATAGTAGGGAAATTGAATCTAAAATGTAAATGTCTTTTTAAACAATCTCTTTTGATAGTTTAAATTAGTCAATTTTAATTCTCCAAGGGTTTTAATTCTTGGGTTTTTTTTTATAAATGATAATGGACGTATACTCTTCTCTAATTTTAAAAGTTAAAAGAGTTTTGTATAGAATATAACCTCTTATTCTTTAAGTAATATGCTTTTCAAAAAGTATTAAATAGCTATTATTCAACAATCTTTAGTATTTTTGCAAAAAAATAATAGAACAATGCCCAAAATTGGCAATATAGAATTACCAGATTTTCCACTTTTATTAGCTCCTATGGAAGATGTAAGCGATCCTCCTTTTCGTCGTTTGTGTAAACTACATGGAGCAGATTTAATGTACTCTGAGTTTATTTCGTCAGAAGGATTAATTCGTGATGCAATGAAAAGTAAACAAAAATTAGATATTTTTGATTACGAAAGACCAGTAGGAATTCAAATTTTTGGTGGAGATGAAGAAGCAATGGCATTAAGTGCCAAAATTGTTGAAACCGTTCAGCCAGATCTAGTAGATATAAATTTTGGTTGTCCTGTCAAAAAAGTGGTGTCAAAAGGAGCAGGAGCAGGAGTGTTGAAAGATGTAGATTTGATGGTGCGTTTAACAAAAGCTGTTATTAAAAGTACTTCTCTTCCAGTTACAGTAAAAACTCGATTAGGTTGGGATGAAGATTCTATAAATATTGATGAAGTTGCAGAAAGGTTGCAAGATATTGGTGTACAGGCTTTAACAGTTCATGCTAGAACAAGAGCGCAAATGTATAAAGGTCATTCTGATTGGACACATATTGCTCGTGTAAAAAATAATCCAAGAATTACCATGCCTATTTTCGGAAACGGAGATATAGATTCACCAGAAAAAGCATTAGAGTATAAAAACAAATTTGGTTTAGATGGTATGATGATAGGGAGAGCAGCAATTGGCTATCCTTGGATTTTTAATGAAATTAAACATTTCTTTAAAACAGGAGAACATTTGGCAGCACCAACAATGAAAGATCGTATTGAAGCAGCTAAAAATCATCTAATTTGGTCAGTAGAATGGAAAAATGAACGCGTTGGAATTGTTGAAATGCGTAGACATTATACCAATTATTTTAAAGGAATCCATAATTTTAAAGAATATAAACAAAAATTAGTAACAACAGATGGTTTGCATCAATTGTTAGACGTTTTTGATGAAATAGACGAAGTTTTTTCAAATTATGAATTTGAAATGTAACTTTTTGAAAAAGCACTAGGACTTATGCCTCTGTGGTTTTTAAATAATTTATTAAAATGACTAGAATCATTAAAACCAAGCTTCGTTGCAATTTCATTAATATTAAGTTTTTTTTCTTCAAGTAATTTTTCGGCTAATTTCAATTTCATTTTGATTACATATTGTTGTAATGAAATTCCAGTATGCTTTTTTATGTAAATACTTATATAATTAGGTGATAAGTGGAATTGAGTAGCTATGTTTTTTAATTTCATTTTTTCATTATCCAAAACATAAGTTCTTATGTGAGATAAAATGGAATTTAAGCGCTCCGTATCTTTGTCTAAAACTATAGAAGAATTAAAATCTGAATTTTTATTTCTAGCAATTAGCATCATTACCGCAAAAAAAGTCTTTTGAATTATTTCTTTACTTAATATACTGGTATTTAAAAATTCATGTTGAATTATTTTTAAAAGTGAAAAAACATGTTTTTTATCAGTTTTATCACAAATAGCACATCCCTCATTTAAATGATCTTGTTTTAAAATTGTTTCAAAAGTATTATTAGAAATTAAAAGTTTATTAATTTCTAATAAGTTTGAAAAGAATAATTCAGTAAACTTAATAAAAGTAAAAATAGTTTTATTCTCAATTATAAATTCATGAGCATCATTTGGCGTTATCAAAAAAACATCTCCCTTTTTATACTTAAATGATATTTCATTTAATAAGTGAATACCTTTTCCTTTTTCTATAAAGATTAATTCATAAAAGTTATGTTGATGTAACTCAAATTCCCAAATTTCTAATTCTAAAGAAAATACATTGAAGGGATGAAAATTATTAAACCGTTTCATGTTGAGATAGATTTTTACAAATATACAATAGATTTTTACAATTTTTTAAAGAGGAAAGAGAGATAAATTTGTGGAGTTAATTAAAAACAAAAAAATGAAAATAAAATTTATAAAAGTAATTACAGTACTAAGTTCTCTTTTCGTTCTTTCAAGTTGTACTTCAAAAGTAAAGGATGAAACAAAAAATGAGACAGAAACAAAAGTAGAAAAAGATGTTAAATCATATTGGCCAAATGGAGCACAATTAGTGATTTCAGTTTCTATGCAATTTGAAACAGGTGGACAACCTGAAGGTGCAGAAAGTCCATTTTCAGGCAATCCGTTACCAAAAGGCAATCCTGATTTGCCAGCAGAATCTTGGTTTAGATATGGTGCTAAAGAAGGTGTTTTTAGAATGTTGGATCTTTGGAAAAAACATAGCATTCATGTAACTTCTCACGTAGTTGGTGAAGCGGCTGTAAAATATCCTGATGTAGCAATGGCAATTGCAAATGGAGGTCATGAAATTGCAGCACATGGAATAGCTTGGGATGATCAATGGAATAAGACTTATGAAGAAGAATTAGAATTTGTTAAAAAAGGAATAGATACAGTAGAAGCAATTACAGGACAACGAGGCATTGGTTATAATAGTAATTGGTTGAGAAGAGGACCAAATACTTTAAAAGTTTTACAAGAATTAGGGTTTTTATATCATATAGATGATTTAAGTAGAGATGAACCATTTATAACAAAGGTTAGAGGTAAAAACTTTGTAGTTATGCCATATACTTTAAGAAATAATGATATTGTTAATGTTGAAGGAAAACATTGGAGTCCAGATCAGTTTTTGACTCAATTAAAAATGGAATTTGATCAATTGTATGAAGAAGGTCTTAAAAAAAGAAGAATGATGTCAATAAGCTTTCATGATAGAATTGGAGGTTCTCCAGCTATGGTAAAAACTATGGATGAATTTTTAAATTATGTACAAGCTAAATCGGGTGTTGTCTTTATGCGTAAAGATGAAATTGCAAAAATGATTCAGAACGATCCGAATACACCAATTGACAACTCAGAAGAAAAATACAATAATTGATTTTGCTATGAAGTTTAAGATGAAAATCATGTTGTTACTTCTAATTGTTAATAGTAGTTATGCACAAATAAAACTACCTTTTAAATTAGAAAACCAGTGGAAAGTCAATGGATTTGAGAATCCCGAGAGTATTGTAAAAGATAAGGAAATACTGTATGTGTCAAATGTAAATGGAACCCCGACTGATAAGGATGGGAACGGATATATCTCTAAGGTTAGTTTAGATGGAAAAATAATTCAGCAAAAATGGATTATTGGTTTGAATGCTCCAAAAGGATTGGGTATATATGGAGATACTTTATACGTTGCTGATATTGATGTTGTTATGGCTATAAATATCAAAACAAAAGAAAAAATACTTTATAAAGTTGAAGGGGCTACTTTTTTAAACGATATTACTGTTGATAATCAAGGTAATGTCTATGTTAGTAATACATTTGGGTTTAGTGCTATTTATAGATTGTCTAAAGGGAAAGTCTCACTTTGGATGAAAGATGAAAGTTTGAACTTGCCTAATGGATTATATGTTAGTGGTAACGATTTGTATATAGCTAATTGGGGAACAAATCTTAACCCTAAAACATATGCAACAGAAATTCTAGGAAATTTAATTAAAGTTAATATTCTGACTAAAGAAATTATAAAGCTTACAAAACCAGTTGGGAATTTAGATGGAATTTCTAAAACGATACATGGTTTTTTAATTACAGATTGGTTGGTAGGGAAATTACTCTATATCAATGAAGATTATGAAGTGGTTGAGGTTCTAGATTTGCCTCAAGGAAGTGCGGATATTTATTTCGATAAGAGTACAAAAACAGTCTATATACCATTAATGTTGGATAATCAAGTTCTAAGTTATCAATTTAAAAAAATAAAAAAATGAAAAGAGTTCTTCTTTTAGGTATTATATGTTTTAGTCTACAAGTTTTGAATGCACAATCAAATGAAACTAATTTGGAGATAAATGCAAATGAAATCCAATTAATTGATTTTGAAAAATTACCGATGGATACGATTAGTGATGGAATTAGACGGCAATGGATACATGGAGCAAAAGGACAAATGGCATATTTTCATTTGAAAAAAGGAGCTCATATTCCAATGCATTCACATCCCAATGAACAGATTACATATATTATCGATGGGAAAGTAAAAATTAAAACATTTTATAAGGAAAAACCAGTTGAATATATTGTAAAAAAAGGACAAGTAATTATTTTTCCAGAGAATGTTCCACATGAATTTTTTGCTTTAGAAAATACCTTAGACTTAGATGTGCACGTTCCAGTTCGTCAAGATTGGCTAACAAATGAATTGCCAGATTATTTAAAAAAGAGTAAATAAAAGAGTATGAAAATGATGCCTAAGAACACAGCATATGTTTTGCTACGGATTACTATGGGAATCAATATTTTTTGTCATGGATTCGTTAGAATTCCTAAGCTAACGAGTTTTAGGGATTGGATGGTAAATACTTTTGTAGATAGCATGCTTCCTTCTTGGACTGTTTATTCATGGGGAACAATATTACCTTTTATAGAATTTATCATTGGATTATTTTTAATTATTGGGTTTAGGACCTATGAAACAACTATTGCTGGAGCAAGTATGATTGCAATTTTAATTTTTGGGTCATGCTTAACTGAAAATTGGGAATGGGCAGGAATACAAATGATATATGCTTTATTCTTCTATTTTCTCATCAGTAATATTGAAAACAACAAATTTGTAATTGACACAAAAAATAAATTATTATGAAAGCTATCGGATTTAAAACCTCATTACCTATAGAAAATGAGGATAGTTTTATTGAATTTGAAATAATAAAACCCAAACCAAAAGGAAAAGAAATATTAGTAAAAATTAATGCTATATCAGTAAATCCTGTTGATTTTAAAATAAGGCAGAATAGTGCAAAAGATATTGTTTTAGCAGAACCGAAAATCATTGGGTGGGATGCAGTAGGAATAGTAGAAGCAATAGGTGACGATGTATCTCTTTTTAAGGTTGGGGATGAAGTTTTTTATGCAGGAGATGTTACAAAACAAGGGAGTAATGCTACTTACCAATTAGTAGATGAACGTATTGTAGGTTTTGCTCCAAAAAACATAAGTAATACTGAAGCCGCTGCAATGCCATTAACATCTTTAACCGCTTGGGAAATACTATTTGATAGAATCAGGATTTCAAAAGAAAAAGATAAAGGGAAAAGTATTTTAATTATTGGAGGTGCTGGTGGAGTAGGCTCGATTGCTATTCAGTTAGCTAAGAAAATAGCAGGATTGACAGTGTTAGCAACCGCTTCGAGAAACGAAACAACAGATTGGTGTAAGCAAATAGGAGCAGATCATATAGTAAATCATAAAGACCTAATTAATGATGTTCGTAAAGCAGGATTTGAACACTTAGATTATATTGTGGACTTTGTTGATACAAATGATTATTGGGATATAATGGTTGAATTAATAAAGCCACAAGGACATATTGCATCAATTACAGGTTCGTCTGAACCAATTGTACTTAATAAATTAAAAAGCAAGAGCGTGAGTTTTTCTTGGGAATTTATGTTTACAAGATCAATGTTTCAAACAGATGATATGATTGAACAACATCATATATTAAACAAAATATCAGCTTTATTAGATAGTAAACAAATTGTTCCTACAGTAAATCATATATTTAAAAGTTTTACTGTAGAAAATTTAAAAGAAGCACATAAGTTGTTAGAAAGTGGGAAAACAATTGGTAAAATTGTAATTGAATATTAATCCAATTGGAAACTGGAATTATTGGTCTATAAATAAACTTCAAGCTTTATTTGAGAATAATGAAATTAAAGTGTGTACAATACATTTAAAACCAGGAGATTCATTGCCTTTTTACAAACATCAATTACGTTATTTTTAGACAGCCTTGTCAAATGGGAAGTCAAAATCGTATTATAACGATGGAAGAGTTGTTGAATTTAAAAATGAAAAAATGAAAAAAATATTTAGTAATTACAAATTAGAAGGACATACATTAAAAAATCGCTTTTTAATGGCGCCAATGACGCGTTCAAGAGCTACTCAGCCAGGTGATGTTCCAAATGTATTAATGGCAGAATATTATAAGCAAAGAAGTACAGCAGGAATTATTATTACAGAAGCAACACAAGTTTCATTACAAGGAAAAGGCTATGCTAAAACACCTGGAATTTATACACAAGAGCAAATTGAAGGATGGAAATTGACAACGAAAGCAGTTCATGAAGCTGGAAGTAAAATATTTTTACAATTGTGGCATGTTGGCAGAGTAAGTTCTTCAAAAGTAAATAGATTGCAACCTATTGCTCCTTCTGCAAAAATAGCAAAAGACACAAGTGTTTATATTTTTGATGGCGCTCCAAATGGAGATGCAACATTTGTGCCTGTTGAAGAGCCTAGAGAAATGAATCAAAACGATATTAAAAATGTAATTAATGAGTTTGTTCAAGGAGCAAAAAATGCAATTGAAGCAGGATTTGATGGGGTAGAAGTTCATGGAGCAAATGGTTATTTAATAGATCAGTTTTTACGAAGTAATTCTAACCAAAGAACTGATGAATATGGAGGTAATAAAGAAAATAGAATCAAACTTTTAATTGAAATAACAAAAGCAATTATCAAAGCAATTGGCAAAGAAAAAACAGGAGTTCGTCTTTCACCATTTATAAGTTTTAAAGATATGAATGATCCAGAGATATTAGAAACAATAATGCTTGCAGTAGAACAATTAAATGACTTAGATATTGCTTATATTCATTTATGCGAAGCCGATTGGGACGATGCTCCACAAATTCCTCTAGAATTTAGGATAGAATTACGTAAGAAATTTAAAAATACAATTATTGCAACAGGAAATAAAACACCGAGAAACGGAGAAACATTGTTAGAAAATGAATTAGTTGATTTAATTGGTTTTGGACGAAAGTTTATTAGTAATCCAGATTATCCTATAAGGGTAAAAGAGAATTTAGTATTAAGTGATATTTCAGATAATCATACTCTGTTTGGAGGAGGAACAAAAAGAGGATATACAGATTATTCAAATGCTAAATAAAAAAATAGCCTTAATTTAAATTAAGGCTATTTTTTTATCCGTGATATACTCTTGAAGAAATTATTTTTTCATTTTTTATTTCTAAAACTTCAGCAATAAACAAGTCTTCTTCATTTTCAACCTTGCGTATGTATTCCATGAAAACCCTATCTGAATTTACAGTTAAAGAAGTAGCTTTGTAGTGTAAATTTGGCAATCTTTCGAAAGCATCTTTCCACCAAGAGCGCATTGCTTCTTTTCCTGTGATTAACCCGTTAGTTTCAGGATGACGAATTTTTAATTTTGGGCTATAGTGTTGTGCTTCATCGTCATATAGCGCTAGTAATTTTTCAAGGTCTTTAGCGTTAAAAGCTTCAAACCAACGAAAAGCAATAGATTGTATTTTCTCAGTCATATAAATGGTACTCATTGATGATTTAATCTACTGAGTCTTTTTACTTTATTAAATTAAATTAGAAAATAAATTTCTTAGCTGTTTTTTAAATTAATGATTTCTTGTTCAGTTAAAAAACGCCAATTTCCACGTGGTAAATTCTTTTTGGTTAATCCAGCAAAAGTAACTCGGTCTAATTTGATAACATTGTATTTTAAGTGCTCGAAAATTTTTCGCACAATTTTTACATTAGCTGTTTTCATTTTAATTCCTATTTCACTCTTAGGCTCATTTTCAATGTATGTTACTTCTTCAACATAAACCCTGTGTTCATCAATTGTTAATCCTCCTGAAATTTTTTCTAAATCCTCGTATCTTAAATTTTTGTCTAATGTTACTTGGTATAATTTAGAAGAACGTTGATTTGGTGTTGTAAATTTTCTAACCATATCAGTATCATTGGTAAACAATAATAAACCAGTTGTTGTTTTATCCATTCTACCTACAGGCTGTAAGTTGGCTTTAGTTGCTCCTCTTACTAAATCTAAAACATTTCCGTCTCCTTTTGCATCATCACCAGCAGTAGAAAAGTTTTTAGGTTTGTTTAATAAAATATATTCTTTCTTTTCAGGATTAATTATTGAGCCATCAAATTGTACAGTATCTGTTAGCTTTACTCTATATCCCATTTCTGTGACTACTTCACCATTTACTTTTACATTTCCACTTTGGATATAGATGTCAGCATCTCTACGACTACACATTCCTGAGTTAGAAATGTATTTATTTAAGCGCATTTCATCTGGATTAGAAGGCGCTTTTGGCGTTTTTGGTGCTTTTGATTCCGTAGGTTTTACAGAAAATTTTGAAGGTGTTTTTCTAATAGGTGCATTCCCCCTTGAAGCACTAGGTTTTTTTGTTCCACCTTGTCTTGAAGAAGTTCCTTTCTTCTTGTTGTTGTCTCCCTGATGACGTGTCATTCTCTAAATATTTTGTGCAAAGATATAACTAATAACTAGATATTAGTTTTTTTCCATGAATCAAAACTAATGGATCTATTAAAATAATGCAAAAAACACCAGAAACAATTATAAATTTTAGTAAAAAATGAAGTTTTAAATAGTCTGTTTTTTCTTTTGACTTCCATAATTTTAGTAAAAAAAAGACGAGGAAGATTAAACTGGTATAAAAATAAATATCCATATAACCCACATCATATATATCAGTCAAGAAGTAAACAGGAATTATAGTTAAAGTTGTTATTATTGAAATAATAACTTTGGAAGTATATTCTCCAAATAAAACAGGAATAGTTTTGTATTCATTTGCTAAATCTCCTTCAATATTCTCTAAATCTTTTATTAATTCTCGTATAAAAATAATAAGAAACAAAAATGTAGCATGAGCAAAAATAACTTGATAGAAATTCCTATAATACATTAGGATGCCAAAAAAAGGGAGCACAGCTAATACTGCTGCGGTAAGATTACCTATTATAATTTGTTTTTTTAGTTTGTGTGAATAATACCAAATTAAAAAAATATAAGATGAAAAAAATAATACGGCCTTCCATGAAATAAAACTAACCAACGTTACGACTAAAAAATTGATAGCAAAATAAACTTTTAATTTAGTAGATTGGCTAACAAGTCTGTCAATCATTGCCTTTTTAGGACGGTTTATTAGATCTTTTTTTGCATCATAAAAATTATTAATGATATACCCTGAAGCTATCGTTAACGATGATGAAAGTACTATTAAAAACATTTTCCAATCTAGTAGAATGTTCATAGCTCTCTCTTCGGGTGCTAAAATGTATATGGCAGAAAGATATTGTGCAAGAGCGATTACCCATATATTATAACCTCTTACAACAGAAAAAAAACTGAAGATTTTGGTTAAAAATAATTTAGATTTCCGTGTCAGCATAATAATCAAAAAAGCACACTTAAGATAAATCTATAGTGTAATAAGTGTTGTTAAAAACAATAAGTTTATTAAAAATTGTAAACTATTTCAAGTTTATAATCTTTTAAAGATGTTTTTGCTTTTTCAATATCCTCAGTAAAACCAAGAATATAACCACCACCACCTGATCCACATAGTTTTAAGTAATAATCATTAGTTTCAATTCCATTTTGCCAAATTTGATGAAACTGCTCTGGAATCATAGGCTTAAAATGACTTAAAACTACTTTCGAAAGTTTTTTAGTGTTTTCAAATAATGATTTTATATCGCCGTGTAAAAAATTATCTACACAAGCATCAGTATGTTTGATAAATTGTGATTTTAACATTTTACGAAATCCATTGTCCTTTAAGTTTTCCATAAAAATATTTACCATAGGAGCTGTTTCTCCTACAATACCTGAATCTATTAAGAAAACAGCACCTTTACCTTGTGTACTTTGACTAGGAATTCCTGTCGGTTCAATATTATCCTTCGAATTGATTAATATTGGAAGACTTAAATAACTGTTTAATGGATCTAAGCCAGAACTTTTTCCATGGAAGAAAGATTCCATTTGAGAAAAAATGGCTTTAAGTTGTAATAATTTATCGCGAGTTAAGTTTTCTAAAACTGTAACCTTATTTGTAGCATATTTATCATATATAGCAGCAACTAAAGCACCACTACTTCCTACACCATAACCTTGTGGAATACTTGAGTCGAAGTACATTCCATTAGATATGTCATCGTTTAATGCATCTAAATTAAAAGTAACCAATTCTGGTTGCTCTTTTTGTAAATGAGCTAAATGCAATGCAAATTTTTGTAAACTCATATTAGAGTTTTTCGCATCTGTTGAAGGATTTTTATCCGTTTTTAAAGCTCCTTTGTAAAAATTGTAAGGTATTGAAAGTCCTTTAGAGTCTTGGATAATTCCATATTCTCCAAACAATAATATTTTCGAATAAAATAAGGGTCCTTTCATAAGTTTTTAATTCAGGTTTAAAGTAAAGATACAAAATTAAATGGATTTTGCACCATTGCCAATTTGGTCACAAATATACTGTTCATTTTGACAATAGTCAACTAATTCATTCTTAATAAAATGTAAAACTTCTTCTTTCACATTTTCAGGATATAAAATATGAACATTTGCTCCAGCATCTAATGTAAAGCAAACAGGAATTTGAGTTTCGTTTCTAAGTTTCCAAATGCGATTAATGATTTCAAGAGTGTTGGGTTTCATTAAAATAAAGTATGGCATTGAAGTCATCATCATAGCATGCAATGTTAAAGCTTCACTTTCTACAATTTTAATGAATTCAGAAATGTTTCCAGTAGATAATATGTCTTTTATCTTTGAAAGATTTTCATGCGCTTGTTCAAATCTTTTTTCAGCATAAGGATGATTATGCATAAGATTGTGTCCAACTGTGCTTGAAACTTGTTTCTCTCCTTTATCGACTAATAAAATGGTATCCTGATAATTTTTAAAATTAGAATGGATATTTGAAAATTCTACTCCAAATAAATCAGAACTGTTAGAAACTTCTTTGTGATTCCCCCAAATTACAACTTCTCCTTTTATACTTCTACAAGCACTTCCACTTCCTAATCGCGCTAAAAAAGACGCTTTTGAATAAAAATAATCATCTGATATTGATGGAGATAATTCTTTCTCAAGACTCATTATGTTCATAGCCAAAGCAGCCATTCCTGACGCAGAAGAAGCAATTCCTGAACTGTGAGGAAAAGTGTTTTCAGTATGAATGGTTAAATGATAATCGTTTAAAAATGGACAATAAACGAGAATTCGTTCTAAAAATTTTTCAATTTTAGGATTGAAACTTTCTTTTGGTTTTCCTTCGAAAAATAAATCAAATGAAATTTTGTTCTCTAATGAATTATTTATGATTGATTTTTTATTTTCTACAGAAAGCTTTGTAATTGTTTTACAATTATTTAAAGTAAAACTGATAGAAGGATTTGCAGGAATTTGATTTTCTTTTTTCCCCCAATATTTTACTAATGCAATATTACTTGGAGCACTATATTGAAAAGTAGCATTGTTAATTTCTGAATAATTAGAAGCAATAAAATCTTTCTCGGAAAACATAGGTGTAATTTTTAGCAAAAATACCAAATTTGATTAACTCCTTTCCGACTTTATTTAAGAAATTATCATTTGTCAAAAATTAGACATTGTTGAGAATGTTTTTTGTTTCTCTATTTAAGATGAAAATAAGAATACGCCTTTTAATAAAATAATATTCTTTACTTTCTCAGTTTATTCGTTAATTTGTTTCAAAATAAAACACAATGAGTAAGTCCTTAAGAATTGTATATATAGTAGTTATTTGTTTAGCAGTTGGTTATTTATCGAGTTTAATTACTCAAAGCAGTATAACAACTTGGTATCCAACTATTAAAAAACCATTTTTTAACCCTCCAAATTGGGTTTTTGCTCCAGTATGGACAATTTTGTATGTAATGATGGGAATTGCTGCTGGATTGGTTTGGGATAAATTAGAAGAAAATAAAGAATTAGTAAAAAAAGGACTTTTCCTTTTTACGATTCAATTATTATTAAACCTTTTATGGACCTATTTGTTTTTTGGATTGCAGAATATTTTACTTGCATTACTAGAAATAGTACTTTTACTGTTAATTATTTATGAAACATATTTGGTTTTCAAGAAGATAGATAATACTGCTAGAAAATTATTTATTCCCTATATTGCATGGGTAGTTTTTGCTACAATCCTAACTATTTCCATTTATTTTTTAAACTTCTAATTTGTTATTTTTCTTAAACTGTTAATTTTTAGGTTTTTATAATTGTTTTTTTGTTAAATTTTTATAATTTTGAGATTAATCAAAACTAAAAGTTATGTCCAAAAAAGCAGTTTACCTACTTGGAATAGTATTTACAATTCTTTTAGGTACTTGGTTATATATAATATACTGTTGTGATTGTTACAATGTGCTTAATAATAACATTGATACAAAGGAAACAATAGAAAAAGAAAGTATAGACTTAACAAATTCTAATTCGGTAGAAATTAATAAAGGATTTGGATTTAAAGGAAAAGAGTTAGATTTTAATTGTTCCGATAATTTTCTTTTTAATAAATCAAACTTTAATCTTTTGCTCCCTATCTCAGACTCCATTAATCTTGGAATTTCTAAATTAAAAGAACAATTAGAAAAAACATCTTCAAAATTTCATATAAAAGGATTTTATACTTCAGATGAGGTAAATAATTCGATTTTTCCAAATCTAGGATTAGCAAGAGCAAATGGTATTAAAAACTATTTAGTAGAACATGGTATTCCTGAAGGAAAATTAGAATTGTTTGGAGAATTAAATGAAAATGATCCTGTTTTTAGAAATGATACAATATTTAATGCCGCTTCTTTTGAATGGCTAGAAGTTGATGAAAATGAAGCATCAACTGAGAACTGGAGTGTTGTTAAGAATCAAATCAATGCAGATCCGTTAGTTTTATATTTCAATACCGGACAAGCAACAATTGAATTAAGCGAAGGAGATAAGCAAAAGATAGCTACTATTGTAGATTATTTAAATCATGTTAAAGATTCTAAAATTATTATTGAAGGACATACAGATAATGTTGTAGGACCTAAAAATACTAATTTGTTCTATTCAGAAGAAAGAGCAAATTTTGCTAAAAAATATTTTATTACCAATGGTATTTCTGAAGAAAAAATGGAAGCTTATGGAAGAGGATCAACAAAGCCGATAGCGGATAATAATACAAATGTTGGACGAGCAAAAAATAGAAGAACTGAGGTTACTATAAAATAAAAACATATTAACTAACATATAAAATTATGAATTTACCTTGTTTTTTAATTCCAGCTTTAGTTGGTATAATTTGTGGAATATTAGGCTACTTATTAGGGAAAAATTTTTCAAAACAAAATGAAGATTACGATTCTATAAAAGATGATTTAGATAGCTGTAATAGAAGAAATTCACAGTTAAGATTGGATATGGATAAATTACGATCTCAAATGGGAGAAATCTCAAATAATAAACGATCTTCATTTACTGAAAGTATTTCTAAACCAACAATTCTACCTTTTAACGCAGAAGCAGTAAAAGAGGTTTTTGGAAAGAAAATTAATGAAAATGATTTGAAAATAATTGAAGGAATAGGTCCAAAAATAGAAGAATTGTTTAAAACTTCAGGAATTTTAACATGGAAGTCATTATCAGAAACCTCTGTAGATAGATGTAAAGAAATTTTATTAAAAGCAGGTGAGCGTTTCCAAATTCATGATCCAGGAACATGGCCAAGACAAGCTAAATTGTGCTATGAAGGCAAATGGTTAGAGCTAAAAGATTGGCAAGAAACTTTAGACGGGGGAAGAGAAAGATAATCATTGAAGAATAGAATGTATTCAAAAGAATGAATAGCTTTAATTAGAGTACTTACAACTATTTTAACAGGCAAATTCAAATGATTATAAACAATACATTATGTTCTTTGTTTTTTATCTTTTGTTAAATTCCATTTTTATCGTAAAATAAGGTTTCATCATAGGTATGAATATCGTTTGGTGTTACTCCTACTTTTGAATAGTTAGCGTCTAGTTTTACCTTATAAAAAGCCTTTCTTTATTAAGTTTTTAGTTTTGCAGTTTGGGCAAATTGAACTATCACTAATTCTGATATACGAGGTCGACTTTTTTACCATTTTCTTCGTTTTAAAGCTTTATATAACAGGAAAAGGAACGCAATATTGCGTTCCTTTTTTATGTTTTTCTTTAGTTAAGCTTTGTTTATCAATGGATTATCAATTATAAAAAAAGGTATCGCTAACTTTGAAACATTACCTTACTTTGTATTAAGATTCGATAAATACAAATAATCTGACCCATAGGCCTCCTTATAAACTTCTGGGATAACGTACTTATTTTTAAACTGGATATTTGTACACTTGTCTTCCTCGTACCATTGTATCCACTTTATATAATCTTGTTGAAAAACCCCTATAGGATAACTTCTTGCGTAATTCATTATTTGATTTACTGAAACAGGGGCATGATTTGAAATAAAAATTATGGATTTCATAAATGTTGAATCTTGTGAAATTCCAATATTATTTTCAATATATTTGATATGATAAAAAAATGCTTTTTTAAAATCCATATTTTCCTTACAATTACTTTTATTAATTTCAGAAGTTTTGCATGAAATTAAAATTAGAAATGTAGTGATTAATATTTTTTTCATAACTATATAGTTGTCTTTTTTGCATTCCCCTCTTTTGGAGGGGTATCCATCGGGCGGGATGATTTATTTTATTTTTTTGATTTTCCAAATATATTGGTTTAAAACACACTTATCAATACGTATTTATACGTATTTTTCAATGTTTTTTGTGCGTATAAATACGTACTTTTTAACTTTTCTATATTTTTTACACAGTTAATCGTTCAAAAAAGTTACAAAAACGATACCTTTTTTTAGTAATCATATTCTTAATAGAGTATCAAAATGTAAAAARGGTTGGGATRCGTATTTTCTTTTCTTAAAAATAGTTAGAAAAACACAATGAGGAATTATTTTTTTTAAAGTAGTACACGGAATTCATGAATTCCGTGTTGTTTTTATGTTGTGATTTTTTTTTCAAAATGAAAAAAAAGATCACGGTTTCTGTAATTTTTT
>NZ_JYGZ01000003.1:400199-448885 GCF_000967805.1 Flavobacterium sp. 316 | reverse complement strand
GAAGAATCGTTGTATAGCTATATTAGGATTAATTTAATAACCTGTATAGTTATTTTAGTAAGGGACAAATACGGTGATACTCCCTATATACTCCCTATCAACCCCGTATATACCCCTTATCAAAGTCGTAGTTGTGGTACCCTATGGCTTATTTTCTTTTGCGGTTTTTAGTGAAAAATAAAAAAATCACAAAAATGAGATGAAAAGAATTTTACTTATGAAGAGGCTAATTTTTTTGTGAAATAGCATTGCTAACAATGAAACCACCAGTCCAAGCATTTTGAAAGTTGAAACCACCAGTAATGGCATCAATGTTTATAATTTCACCAGCAAAATAAAGATTAGGAAATAATTTGCTTTCCATTGATTTAAAATTAACTTCTTTTAAATCAATTCCTCCAGCAGTTACAAACTCTTCTTTAAAAGTACTTTTTCCATTTACTTGAAATTGACCATTAGTTAATTGCTCAGCTAAAGAGATTAATTGTTTTTTGGAAATATCAGCCCATTTTTGTTCGTTCATTATTCCAGAAGCATGGGTTAAACTATCCCACAATCGTTTTGGAAAGTCAAAAGGACAAAATTTTGAAATTAGTTTTTTATTATGGGTTTCTTTTAATCCTTTTAGATCTTCTAAACATTCTTCAAATGTTATATCGTTTAACCAATTTACCTGAAGTATAAATTGATACTTTTTATCAAATAATGTTCTGGCTCCCCATGCAGAAAGTCTTAAAATACCAGGACCACTCATGCCCCAATGTGTAATTAATAATGGGCCAGAGGATTTTAAATTAGTTCCTTTTACTTTTACAGAAGCTAGAGCAGAAACACCCATTAAATCCTTTATTCGTGAATCTTTAATGTTAAAAGTAAATAAAGAAGGTACAGGTGGAATAATAGTATGCCCCATTTGTTCTATTATGTCCCATATTTTAGGATTACTTCCAGTTGTCATCACAATTTTTTCACATAGAAATACATCATGATTCGTTTCAACGTTCCAATAATCATCATGCTTGAAAATAGATTGCATACTTTGATTTGTAAGTATATCAATGTTTAATGTTTTGGTTGCATTTAAAAAACAATCAATTATAGTCTGAGAAGAATCTGTAATAGGGAACATTCTTCCATCTTCTTCAATTTTTAATGACACTCCATGCTTTTCAAACCATTCTATTGTGTCGCCAGAACAAAATTGATGAAATGGTCCTTTTAATTCTCGCTCTCCTCTAGGGTAAAACTTTACTAACTCATTGGGAATAAAACAAGCATGGGTTACATTACATCGTCCTCCACCAGAAACGCGAACTTTAGAAAGAACCTCTTTTCCTCTTTCTAAAATGGCTATTTTTAAAAAGGGATTTTTCTCAGCAATGTTTATGGCTGTAAAGAATCCTGCTGCACCACCACCAACAATTATAATATCGTATTTTGTATTCATTTGAGCAAAAGTTATTTTGAAAAGGAAATGGTTCGTTATATTCTATCTGGAAAATCAGAAATGATACCGTCAATGTTGTATTTTTTAACATGTTCAATATCTTCAATTTCATTAACCGTCCAAGTATTAATTTTTAATCCTTTTTCTTTTGCAAAATTACAATTATCTAGGGTTAATAATGAAAAATGAGGATGAATATAATCAGCTTTAAATTCAATTGCCCAGTCTATTGCTTGCTCTACACTAGCTTGCGTTAAAATAGCAAGTGGTATATTTTTATTTTGAGTACTAAATTTTGAGAGTTCATCATATTGAAAACTTGAAATAATAAAATTCGAATAGTACCAATTTTTGTTTTTTGTATATAATTCAACTAAATTTAAAACAGCTTTAGCAGTATCGTGTCCTTTTAATTCAATATTGACATTGCATCGTCTATCTATAAAATCTAATGCCTCTATTAGCGTTGGAATTTTAAATTTTTCATTAATTCTTAGCTTTTTGAGTTCTTCTAGCGATGATTTAGAAATTTCACCTTTTCCATTTGTTAATCGTTCTAATGTAAAATCGTGAAAGACGATTAATTCTCCTGTTTTGCATACATGTACATCGAGCTCAATAGCATCAACATTTAAATCGATTGCTTTTTGAAATGATTCTAATGTGTTTTCAACAGTGTATCCTTTTGCACCTCTATGTCCTATTTTTTGCATATTCAAATGTATAAAAAAAAGCACGAAAACTATTAAATAGGATTCGTGCCTTATTAAAATAAAATAAGTTTTACTCTAAAATCAAGAATTGCCATGGCTCTAGCTTTATCTTTCCTCCCTTATTAATTGTTATTGTATTGTTGTGATATAGATCTTTAAAAGCACCATTAATATCTATTGTAAATTCCTGAATATTATTTGATAGATTACCAATAAATAGTATTTTTTCATTGTTTTTTTCGCGCTCAAAGGCTAAAATTTCTTCACTTAAAGAGGTGTTTGTTTTTTTATATGAAGCGCTCTTTTTTCCTCCATTGAGTGCTGTTTTTTCAGTTTTTATTTTCCCTAATTTCGTGAAAATGTCCCAATTTTTTCCTTTTATTTTTGGAATGGAATCTTTTTCAAAGAATTTTAAACGATGATTTAAATCATATTCGTCACCACTATAAATTAAAGGCATTCCTGGTGTTAGATAATAAAGCGCAATCATAAGTTCTGAAGCATCTCCTAATCGCTCATTTAGAGTTCCGTTCCAAGAATTTTCATCATGATTGTCTACAAAATTCATTAAAATGTCATCAGATTCATAGTCATTCACTCTTTTTTCAATATAAGCATCCCAATTTTTCACGTTGTTTTCTCCTTGCGCTATTTTATTCATAACATGATGTCCGTCCCAAGCATAACACATATCAAATAAATTGTCTTTTAATAATTCTGGTTCCCAAGCTTCGGCTAACATAAAAATTGACTTTTCTTTACGCAATTGAGGAATGGATTTTTGCCAAAAAGAGGTAGGAACCGAACCTGCAACATCGCAACGAAATCCATCTATGTTCTCATTTTTCAACCAATATTTCATGTCTTCTGTCATTGCTTTTTGTAGCCCTTCATTTGAATAATCTAAATCGGCAACATCAGTCCAATCTGTTCCTTCAGGATGTGTGATTTCACCTTTATTATTTTTGGTGTAAAATTCGGGATGCTCTTTTAACCAAATATGATCCCAACCAGTGTGATTAGGAACCCAGTCTAATATTACATAAATCCCGTTTTCATGTGCGGTTTTGACTAATTCTCTAAAATCTTCTATGGTTCCAAATTCAGGATTAATAGCTTTGAAATCGGATACGGCATAATAGCTCCCTAAATATTTTTTTTGTTCATTTTTTGGCATTTCTGATGCAAACTTGCTGTTTTCTCCACCTGTAGCTTTTCTTTTTGTTTCAGAAATTGGAAAAATAGGCATAAGCCAAATAATTTTTACACCTAATTCTTTTAATTGAGGGATGTCTTTTGTGAATTGCGTAAAAGTTCCTTCAGGAGAATATTGTCGAATATTTGCTTCATATATTATTGCATTTTCAGTTATTTCTGGCGAAAATTGAGCAAACTCTTTAACTTCTTCGATTATTGGTTTTTCAACTACTTTATTGTCTTTCTTGCAACTAAATAAAAAAGCAAGAAAGAATGTTGATACAATTATTTTTTTCATTTGGTTCTATTTTATGGTTCTATTTTTTCTAGTAATACGATATTGAAATCAGTGTTTAATAGTGCTTTTCCATTTTTTATTTTGGTAACCTTACCTGAATAGGCATCTTTTACTGTTTCTCCATTTTTAAATATTGATCCTACAGAAATTTCTTTTTCTCCTTTTGGGATATCTAAAACAATAATTACCTCATCTTTAAAATTTTCTTTAACGTAAATTCTGCTAAATGTATAAGGAATTACTGTTATTAGTTCATGTTTTCCTGCTCCAATTGATGGGTGATTCTTTCTAAATTGACCTAGTTTTTGATAATGTATTAGAATTTCTTTTGTTTTAAGATTAGTCTCAATATCATCCCAATTCATAAAAGAACGTAATGTTGCGTCTCCTGTAGTACCTAATATTTCTAGTGAGCGAGCTGTCTCATCTCCATAATAGATTTGAGAAATTCCTGGAGTTAATAAGAGTTTTGTTCCAGCTTCAATACTTTTTTCTCTTTTTTTGTCAAACGGTTCTCCATCATCATGAGAGCTGGTGTAATTCATTATACTAAACCCTTTTAAGTCAGAATGCAAAATGTTAGAATAGTTTGAAAAAATTTCTTCATAGGGTTTTTGAGCATCTGTTTTAAAATCAAAATTGATTAAACTGTTAAAACCATTCGAAAAATAATCTACTTTTTTATCTCCAAAATCATAAAGTTTTTTGCCTTTTATTCCGTAACCATATACTTCACCAACTAAAAAAAAGGAGTTATTATCTAGTACTTTTGTTGGGTTTTTTTGTTTAAATAAATCAAATTTAGATTGACATACTTTAGAAAAATCAGTCCAAACATCTTCATAAGTATGTTTTACAGTATCTACCCTGTAACCATCAATTCCAAAATCTACAATGAAATCAGAAAGCCATTTCATGATGTAATATTTTGGCGCTCTTGGATAACCTGTTTCGTTGAAAAAAGCATCTAATTCTGCCATTTCTTGCTCGTATCGTCCTTCTTTTTTCCATTTTTCCATTAATATAGAAGGCAATGCTACAGATTCGGTATTTTCTGTTAAAACATCAGGTAAGTTTTCAACCAAAGTACAATTAATATAGTTGTTATATGAATCATAAGTACATTTTGGAATTGTTCGTACCCAATCGTTCGGATAAACTTCATCTATGTCGGTTACAGGACCAGTATGGTTGATAACAGCATCTAATACTATTCGAATTCCTTTGGCGTGTGCTTTTTCTACTAATTCAGATAAATCATCTTTTGTGCCAAAATTAGGATCTAAAGCAGTCCAGTCTTTTGTCCAATAGCCATGAAACCCATAAGTATCTCCAGAACCTTCATTAACGGAACCGTGGATTTGTTCTACTATTGGAGTCATCCAAATAGCATTAATTCCTAAATCGGTAAAGTAGCCTTCTTCTATTTTTTGTATTATTCCGCGAATGTCACCTCCTTCAAAACCACGTAATTTGCTAGTAGGTTTATTTCTATTTAAAGTGTTGTCATTTAATGTATCACCGTTATTGAATCTATCTGTTAAAAGAAAATAGACATTAGCAGCTTCCCAAACAAATGGAGTTTCTGTTTTTGGAACTACTTTTTTATCAATACAGCTTAAAAAAGAGATGAATAAAGTTAATAATAGAATGTTCTTTTTCATTTTAAAATTGTATTTCAATTTGAACTTTTTTATCGTGTTTTAGTTTTGTTCTGATTTCTAAAATATCAAGAGTAGAATTCCATTTGTATTTTGCTTTTTTTCCGTTTATTCTTAAGCTTTTAGGTTTTTTGAAAATAGCATGAATTTTTAAAGAAATTTCTTTGCTTGTATTTGGAATAAACTCGTAATCCGATTCTAGTTTAATGTCTAGTTTTTCTTCTTTAAACTTACTTCTAAAGGTTGTTTTTTCAAATTCTCTATTTTCAATTGTATTTGCAGAATTGCCATTATCATTAAATAGTTTTCCCGAAGAACCTTTCATCGTGTCATCAAAATAGAAATGTAAATCAAATTGATTTAAGCTGTAATCATTTGTGGTTTGAACCAGTTTTGCCATTGGAATAAAACTACCACCGCGAACAAATGTTGGAATATTATTTTCATTCAGTTCTACGGTTTGTGTTGTTCCGCCTTCATATTTTTTTCCTGTGTAGAAATCATACCAATTAGCTGTTTTAGGAAAATAAATGTCTTTTGTTTTTTGACTTGCTTCTATGATAGGGTAAATAAGGAAGTCATTTCCCCATAGGTAACCATCAGATTTAGTTAATAAGCTAGTATTATCTTCTTCTTCAAAGAATAATGGACGCATTAAAGGTTTTCCAGTTTGTGTATTTTCAAATGCTAAATTGTAATTATAAGGAAGTAATTGATAGCGTAACTCAATAGCTTGTTTTGCTAAATTTTTTGTTTTATCACTTCTAAAAACAGGTTCAGAAGGAACATCTTCTTGTGCATGTGGACGAAAAATAGGATTGAAAACACCATATTGTAGCCAACGAATATATAATTCATCATCTAAATTAGCCCCCGCAAAACCACCTAAGTCAGAATGCATATATGCTAAACCTTGCATTCCCATTTGTAATGCAATTTCAGTTTGACCAGATAAACCGCCCCAAGTTCGATTAACGTCTCCGCTCCACGGAATCATGCCATAACGTTGAGAACCTGCTGCACCAGCTCTCATTAAAATAAAAGGTCTTTCATTAGGGAAATCTTTTTGATAACCTTCATAAATAAGTTTTGCCCATTCGTGTCCATAAATATTATGCACCTCATCTGCTTTTCCTGCAATTGTATTAGCATAAGAAGGAAAAACTTCGGGTTCACCTAAATCGCCCCAAATTCCAACTATACCTTTATGATGTAGATCTTTGTAAATATTCCAAAACCACTCTTTTCCTTCAGGTTTAAAAACATCAATAAGACTAGTATTCCCAAAATAAAAGTCCCAAATTGCTGGAGAACCATCTGAATTTATGGTTAGAATGTTTTTGTTTTTAGTCTCTTCCCATTTTTTAGAAGTTGTTAAAATAAAAGGTTCTGTTACAGTAATGGTTTTGATACCTTGTTTATGAAAATCGGCTACCATTTTTTCAAAGTTTGGGAAGCTATCTCTAAAAACTTCCAAATTTCCCATAGTTCCTTTAATTTCTTTTCCAAACCAGTATAAATCTAGTATTATAGCATCTACAGGAATTTTTTCGTCTTTGAATTTTTGAATGACTTTTTTTGCTTCTGTTTCAGAATGATAACCAAATCGTGAAGAGAAATTTCCTAATGCCCAGCGAGGTGGCAAAGGTTGTCTACCTGTCAGTAAAGTGTAATTAGAAATTAAGTCTTCCCAATTGTCGCCTACAATGATTTGATAAGTCTTTTTGCCAGAAATGGCTTCATAAGTTAAAGTGTTGTTTTTTTGACTATCTAAATCAAGATAACCAATAGGAGCATTGTCAAAATGAACCATGTATTTTTTTGATGAAATGACAATTGGTAAGGTAAAATTCATTAATTCAGACTTACTTTCATAACCATAATGAGCTCTATTGTATAATTGTAAACGATTTCCTCTTCGGTTCATGCCCAAAACACGTGCTCCACCACCATATAAAATTTCATCAGAAGTCAGGTTAAAATCGAGTGTTTCTACCGAATCTTTTTTAATGTAACCGTTTTTTTCAGAAAGGATAAGCTGTTTGTTGTTGTAATAAAAAATTTGAAAAGGTGATTTATGAACTTGAATTTGAATGTTTTTTGTAGTTAGCTCAAATGATTCTTGAGATTCGGAAACTTTTGAATGTGTATTTTCTGGTTTAAGAATTACACTATGAGAAATAGGATTGTATTTTTCGTTTTTAGGTATAAATGAGGTTTCAATTGTTGAATTGTTTAGTATGGTAATTTTATATTCTCCATCAGATACTTCAATGTCTAATCCGTTTTTTGTCCATTCATGATTTAAGTATTCTCTATTTTTATTTTGACTAAAAATGTAGGTTGTGAAAAGTAAAAATAAAACTATTTTTTTCATGGTGTTGATTTAAAAAAAAACCTGTCTGATTGCCCAATCAGACAGGTTGATTATTATATTTTAACTAAATTATTAGGCTCAACTAAAATTTCTTTGTCAAAAACAAACACTTTAATTGGAGTTTTACCTTCTAATGAAAATTGAGTTTCATGTTGAGTAACTTCAACTTTAATAATTTGGTTTCTAAAGTTAATTTTGAATGAATAGGCTTTCCATTGTGAAGGAATTCTTGGTTCAAAATGAAGCGTATTATTTTTAATTCTCATTCCTCCAAAACCTTCAACAATACTCATCCAGGTTCCAGCCATAGAAGTTATATGTAATCCTTCATGAACTTCTTTGTTATAATCATCTAAATCTAAACGTGATGTTCTTAAATAAAACGTATAGGCTTGTTCCATTCTTCCTAGAACAGCAGCTTGAATAGAGTGAACACAAGGAGAAAGTGAACTTTCATGAACAGTGAATGGTTCGTAAAAATCAAAATGCTTTTCTAATTGCTCTTTAGTAAAATGATCTTCAAAGAAATAAAATCCTTGTAAAGTATCTGCTTGTTTTATATATGGAGAACGCAAAATTCTATCCCAAGACCATTTTTGATTAATCGGTCGTTGTGTTTTGTCTAAATTAGCGACTTTAACAAGTTCTTTATCTAAGAAACCATCTTGTTGTAAAAACACATTGTGCTCCTCGGAGTATGGAAAATACATGTTGTTTGCAACTTGTTTCCAAGAGTCTAATTCGGTTTTAGTTAGATTTACTTTATTAACAATTCGATTGTAATCTGAATTGTAATCTGAATTTACTTTTTCAATTTGTTCGTAAGTATAATCAATACACCATTTTGCAATATAGTTTGTGTACCAATTATTATTTACGTTGTTTTCATATTCATTTGGTCCAGTAACACCTAAAATTACATACTGATTTTTTTGAGTTGAGAAAGTAGCTCTTTGATGCCAAAAACGAGCAATCCCAATTAGCACTTCAAGTCCTTTTTCTGGAATATAAGAGTAATCTCCTGTGAAACGATAGTAGTTGAATATTGCAAATGCAATGGCTCCATTTCTATGAATCTCTTCAAAAGTAATTTCCCATTCGTTATGACATTCTTCTCCATTCATTGTTACCATTGGATATAGAGCAGCACCGTTTTTAAAACCTAGGTTTTTTTCAGCATTTTCAATTGCTTTATCTAATTGATTGTAACGATATTCTAATAAATTTCTAGCTACGGTTTGATCTTTGGTAGCCATATAAAACGGAATACAATAAGCCTCTGTGTCCCAATAAGTAGAACCACCATATTTTTCTCCTGTGAATCCTTTTGGACCAATATTTAAACGAGAATCTTTTCCTAAATAAGTTTGATTTAATTGGAAGATATTAAAGCGAATGCCTTGTTGAGCTTTTACATCACCATCAATAGTAATGTCGCTCATTTCCCATATTTTTGACCAAGCTTCTTTTTGCAGTTCTAGTAATGCATTAAAACCTAATGTTGTTCCTTTTTCTAAAACTTGCTTTGCTGCCTTGATTAATTCGTTTTCATTATGGTTTGTTGAAACAGTATATCCTCCTAGTTTTTCAATAGCAACCGTCTGATTTTTTGGAGCAGCTATTTCGTATATAAATGAAATGTCTGATTTTCCTTTTTTAACATCAGTTGGTTCTATGTTTGCTTTTATATTGTCTATTAGGATATTATTTTTCATAAATGTAGCAACACTAAACTTTGTTTTTAGAGTTCGTGCTACAATAAAAGCTTCATTATTTTCACTCTCAATACTTAATGTTTCCCAGAATTTTTCTTCCCAGTTGGTGTCTTCATTTTCAATTCCAGCATCGAGATAAGGTTTAAATATTATTTTAGCATCTGAATTTATAGGCGTAACCTCATATTTTATAGCACCTAATTCATCAATGTCTAAAGAAAGAAAGCGAAGTGTTTTTACTTTTATTTCAGTTTTGTTTTTTAGAATTACATTGAAAGTTCTGCTATACCAACCTTCTTTCATGTTTAATTCTCTACGGAAATTTTTAATTTCGCAAGTTGCTAAATCTAAATCTTCACCATTTATTACTACATTAATTCCAATCCAGTTTGGAGCATTTAATACTTTAGCAAAATATTGAGGATATCCGTTTTTCCACCAACCTACTTTTGTTTTGTCAGGATAATATACTCCTGCAATATAACTACCTTGAAAGGTGTTACCAGAATATTGTTCTTCAAAATTGGCACGTTGTCCCATAGCACCATTACCAATACTAAATAAACTTTCTGATGATTTTACTTTATCGATTTCAAATCCTTCTTCAATAATCGACCAATTATTTGGCACAATATAATCCTGATTCATTTTTATCTATTCACTAAGTTGTCTATAAAATTTATATCTATATGAGTAAAATCGGGAAACACAAATTGTGCTTCGTGTAATACTCTTTTGTCTCCAATCCCTATGCTAATCATGTTTGCAATATTTGCAGCTTGAATTCCAGCTAAAGAATCTTCAAAGACGATGCAGTTTATAGGATTGTTATTCATTTTTTTTGCTCCTTGAAGAAAAACTTCAGGATCTGGTTTTGCATTGGAAACATCATTTCCATCTACAATAGCATCAAAATAATGAATGATGTTTGTTTTTTCTAAAATAGGTCGTGCGTTTTTGCTTGCACTTCCTAATACGATATCTTGGTTGTTTTCTTTTAAAAAATTAAGAACCGATATAACGCCGGGTAATATTTCACTTTCATCTATTTCATTGATATAGGATAGATATTCGGTGTTTTTTTGAACAAGCCAAATGTCTTTCTCTTCCTGAGATGCTTTGATGTTTCCTAAATTTAAAATCAATTCTAATGATTTTACTCGGCTTACACCTTTTAGTTCTTCGTTATGTTCGGGCGTAAATTCAATTCCTAATTGACTTGCTAATCGTTGCCAAGCTAAAAAATGATATTTTGCAGTATCAACAATAACACCATCTAGGTCGAATATGAATGTTTTTTTATTCATTTTTTTTATTCAATTTGAAAACTAATTGCTTTTTTTTCTGTAATTAAAAAGTTGCATAATCCTGCAAGTATTAATGAAGCTCCTGCTAATGTCATAGGTGCTATTGCAGTATTTCCAAATATTTTGGATACATAGTTTATTCCTCCTAAGGCTGCAATAATTTGTGGTATTACAATAAACATATTAAATAACCCCATCATCATTCCCATTTTCTTTTCATTAACAGAACTTGAAAGCATAGCGTAAGGCATGGATAAAATACTTCCCCATGAAATTCCAATAAGTATAAATGATATATTTAAGTAGAAAGGGTTTTCAATATATTTCATTATAATAAAACCAATTCCTCCAAGTATTAAGGAAAACATGTGAATGTATTTTCTGTTTATCCTAAATCTGGAAGTATAAAAAGTTAGTAATAATGCAAACCCCATAGAAGAAAGGCCATAAATTCCCATAGCAGAACCTACTGAATCAGCTGCTGTTTGATATTTGGCTCCAGCTTCATTAAATTGTGCTAATTGAGAAGAATCTTCTAAATTGTAGTTTTTTTCTATTGGTGCTGGTGCTTTAAAAACATGTTCTGTTAATGAAGGAGTAGCTAAACTCCACATTGTAAAGAAAGCAAACCAACTGAAGAATTGTATGATGCCTAGTTTCTTCATTGTAGATGGCATTTCTTTAATGGAGACGAACAAATCTTTAATAAAACGAGAATCTTCTTTTTCTTTTTTAAATTCTTCTAAGTCTTCGGGAGGATATTCTTTGGTGGTAAAAATAGTGTACAAAATACTGACCAAAAAAACAAAACCTCCAATGGCAAATGCAATTTTAACGGACATAGGAATAATTCCTGGAGCAGCTTCATTGCTAATACCTAATGTTGTCATTAACCAAGGTAGATTACTTGCAATCCATGTTCCAATTCCTATAATTAAGGTTTGCATTACAAAACCATAAGATCTTTGAGAATCGGGAAGTTTATCAGCGACTAAAGCTCTAAATGGTTCCATACTTATATTGATAGAAGCATCTAAAATCCATAGAAAGCCTGCTGCAATCCATAGTGCGGGAGAATAGGGAACAAAAAATAGTGTTATGGAAGATAAAATTGCCCCTAGCAAAAAATAAGGTTTTCTTCTTCCTAATCTAGAATGCCAAGTATTATCACTTAAATAGCCAATGATTGGTTGAACAATTAGCCCTGTTAAAGGTGCAGCAATCCATAAAAGAGGAATTGCATCTTTCTCAGCTCCAAGTGTTTGAAAAATTCTAGACATAAACCCTCCTTGAAGGGCAAAACCAAATTGTATTCCTAAAAAACCGAAACTCATGTTCCAAATTTCCCAGAAACTTAATTTACGCTTTTCCATGTATCGTAATGTGTTAATTTAGTACTTACGATAAGCGTTTAGCTTATCAAAACTTTGTTTTTTAGAAGTGAAATACAAGCTTTGATATAGTACAAATATAGTTTTTATTTTAAATTAAAAATTTTTTATTCCACTTTTTTTATGTTGAAATATATTTTTTTAAAATTTTAAAATATTGATTTTAAGGTATTTATAGGAAACTATTACGTTTTCGTAGATTCTCTTTTTATAAGATTAGTTTCTATTACTTCAGTACGATAACGCTCGTCTTCTTCCTCATTTTCTAATCTTTCAATAAGCATTTCTGCTGCTTTTCTTCCCATTTTAACACCGTTTTGACTAACTGTTGTTATGGTTGGAGTTGAAAATTTAGAAATAATTCCATCTGTAAATGCAATAACCGACATGTCTTCAGGAATTTTAATTCCTTTTTTCAAAGCTGCTTTTATAGCAACTACAGCAAACAATTCATTTACTGCAAAAATGGCATCTATTTTATTTTCATTAAGTAATGGGTCAATTATATTGGAACAGTTTTCTATATCTTCAATTTTTACAATTAAATCATTATTAATTTCAATTGCATTATCTTCTAGAGCCTTTAAATAGCCATCTGTTCTTAATTTTCCAACACTTACATAATCTACAGTAGTAATTAAGGCTATTTTTTTTCTCTTTTCTTCAATTAAGAAACTTACAGCTTGATAAGCAGCAAGTGAATCATCAATAATAACTTTGTCTGTAAGTATTTCGTTTGCAATTCTATCAAACATAACAATAGGCATTCCTTGGTTGATTACCTCTTGTAAGTGATGAAAATCTTTTTTTTGTTGCGTTTCTTTTGATAAAGACATAATAAAGCCATCAGTACTTCCATTTGCTAGCATTTCTAAATTGATAACTTCCTTGTCAAAAGACTCATCAGATAAGCAAACAATTACATTGTATCCTTGTTCGTTTGCGACTTGTTCAATTCCACTAATAACAGTAGCAAAAAAATGATGTACAATTTCAGGAATTATAATTCCAATAGTTTTTGTTTTTCTATTTTTTAAACTTAATGCAATATTATTGGGTTTGTAATTATATAATTTTGCAAATGCTTGAACTTTTAACCTTGTGTCTTCACTTATTTCAGAGCTGTTTTTCAAAGATTTAGAGACTGTTGAAATGGAAACATCTAATTCTTTTGCTATTTGTTTTAAGGTTACTTTTCGTTTCATGCAATTTTAACTAAAATTCAATATTTTTAATAAAAGTACTTTTATTTTTCTAGTATCGCAATTTTAATACTAATTTCTGCTTGTTTTAATAAAGTTTTCAACACGAAAACGTTTTCGGTAAGTGTTTGGGAAAGGTTTATTTTTTTAAACCACTTTTTTACATAAATTTAACATTAGAAGTGATTTATAAGCATAATAATTTTAAAGTTTAACCTAAATAAAATGTATGAAAACATTACAAAAAAAGTTATTATTTTTCATGCTTATCTTACCCATAGGAATGTTTGCACAAAACATTTTAAAAGGAACTGTAATAGAAAGTACGACACAGCAGCCATTGCCTAGTGTGAATATAGCAGTAGAAGGTAATAGTACTGGAACGGCTACAGATTTTGACGGAAATTTTACACTATCTAATCTAAACAAAGGAGATAAAATAATTTTTACTTATCTCGGTTTTGTAAAACAGACTATACTATATAACGGACAAAAAGAGATTACAGTATATTTAGTTGAGGATACAAATCAACTAGAAGGGATAGTAGTAATTGGTTATGGAACTGTTAAGAAAAAAGATGCTACAGGAGCTGTAACTACATTAAAAGCCAGTGAGTTTAATAAAGGAACAGTAGTTACTGCTGAAAATTTATTAAATGGTCGTGTAGCTGGTTTAACGGTGAATACAAGTGGTGCACCAGGATCAGGTTCGGAAATTAGAATTAGAGGAGGATCTTCTTTATTTGCTTCAAATGATCCATTAATTGTGATAGACGGATTGCCAATTGAGAATAGTTCAAATACAGGTTCTACATCAATATTAGCAGGATTAAATCCAAGCGATATTGAATCGTTTACCGTTTTAAAAGATGCTTCTGCAACTGCCATATACGGATCAAGAGCGTCGAATGGAGTCATTATTATTACAACTAAAAAAGGAGGAAAAGAACTGAATGTTGATTATAATGTTCAATATGCCACAGGAAAATTAGTGAAAAAAGTAAGTGTTTTTTCTGCTGATGAGTTTAGAGATGTTGTAACTGCTCAATTTCCAGAAGGAGTAGGACTATTAGGAAATGCAAATACAGATTGGCAGGAAGAGATTTATAGAAAGACAGATTTTATAGATAATAATATTTCTGTGAGAGGAAACCTTTTTAATAGAATTCCTTCAAGATTATCATTGGGAAATACATATCAAGAAGGATTAAGGCTTACAAATGAGTTTAATAGAAATACCATAGGAATTGCTTTAAACCCAAGCTTTTTAGATAATCATTTAAAAATTAATGTTTCTGCAAATTATGCAAATGAAAGAAATCGATTTGCTGAGGGTGTTGAGGGTGCAGCATTACGATTTGATCCTACACAGCCAGTATATGATGCTAATTCGTATTATGGTGGTTTTTTTGAATATTGGAATCAGGCAACCAATCCTTCTAATGCTGAATTAACACCAAGTGTAGTAAGAAATCCAGTTTCTCAATTGCTGCAAACAAATGATAGAGGAATTAATAATAGATTATTCGGAAATTTTGAAATAGATTATAAATTTCATTTTCTACCAGATTTAAGAGCTGTAATAAATCTTGGATTTGATGAATCAAAAGGAGAGAGAACTAAAATTGTTTCCCGTTTCACAGGATCATCACCAAATAATGATAATAGAACATATGGTGCAAATGAGTTTACTGACGAAAACAGAAAAAATAAATCTTTAGATACTTATTTTAATTATAAAAAACAGTTTAATTCATTGGAAGTTGATGCTACTGCGGGATATTCATATCAAAAATTTGAAGGAAGTAAGTTTACAACTGGAAACATTAATCAACCTAATTATACTAGTGCAATTGCAGATGTTGATACTTTTGCTGATATCGTTTTAATAGGCTTTTTTGGAAGAACAAACTTTACATATAATGATAAATATATTTTAACACTATCTTATAGAAGAGATGGATCTTCTCGTTTCTCTAAAGAAAATAGATGGGGTAATTTTCCAGCCGCAGCTTTTGCATGGAAGTTAAAAGAAGAATTTTTACAAAATTCTAAGTTTGTAACCGATTTAAAATTAAGGTTAGGGTATGGAATTACAGGCCAACAAGATATTAATGACAGGCTTTCTTACCTGCAACAATATGTGACAGGAAATAATCAATCTCAATATTTCTTTGGTAATCTTCCAAATCCAATAGCTGTTTCAACGCCATATAATCCTAATTTAAAATGGGAAGAAACCACAACATATAATGTTGGGTTTGATTATGGATTATTTAATAATAGAATCACAGGAACAATAGATGCTTTTTATAAAAAATCAGAAGACTTATTAGTAAGATCGGCTTTGCCAGATGGAGGAAATTTTTCAAATAGAGGATTCCAAAATATAGGAGATATGACTATAAAAGGAATTGAATTTGCGATAAACGCTGTTGTTGTTGAAAAAGATAATTTTAAGTGGGATGTTAATTTCAATGCTACAAAATTCGAAAGAAGAATTGATGAATTAGCATTAGATGCAGATATATTTATTGGAGGTATAGGTTCAGGTACTGGTGGAACAGCACAAATATATAGAGAAGGGTTTACTCCATATTCTTATTATGTGTATAAACAATTATATAACACAAATGGACAACCAATTGAAGGAGCTTATGCTGATTTAAATGGAGATGGTATTGTAAATGGAGACGATAGATATATCTATAAAAATCCAGATCCAGATGCTACTTTTGGTTTCGCTTCTTATTTAAATTATAAAAATTTAGATTTCTCATTTAATATGAGAGCAAGTGTAGGAAATAGGATCTATAATGCAGTTAATGCAGGAAGAGCTCAATATGATTTGTTAAACCAACAATCATCTGCATTAGGAAATATTCCTACATCAGTTTACGATACAGGATTTAATACATCAGCCGATGTTATTTTATCAGATATATATATTGAAAACGCATCATTTTTAAGATTAGACAACGTTACAATAGGCTATACTTTTCCTAAATGGTTAGAAGGAAAAGCATCATTAAGATTTTTCACAGGTGTTCAAAATGCATTTGTGATAACGAAATATTCAGGACTAGATCCTGAAATAACGAATAACGGAATAGATAATACCATTTATCCTAGACAAAGATCTTTCTTATTTGGTGCAAACATTAAGTTTTAAAAAAATGATTATGAAAAATAGTAAGTATAATTTAATAACATTAATCTGTTTTTTGTTCCTGTTTATTTCATGTACAAACGACTTAAATGTTACTCCAGAAGATGATGATGTATTTACTGCTGACGAATTTTATTCTCAGCCAGGAGCTTATAAGCAAGCATTAGCAGGTGTTTATGGGAATTTATCTTTAACAGGAACCGGTGGCGCAGAATCTTCTTTTCTAGAAGGGGTTGATGCAGGAACAAGTCAGTATGGAAGATGTCTTTGGTATATGCAAGACTTAACAGCCGATCAAATAATTTGGAGCTATGAAAATGATCCAGGTACAAGAGAACTACAACGAAATATATGGTCTGCGGATAATCCTATTATTTTAGGAATGTTTAGTAGAACAATGGTTGAAGTAGCAATTGCAAATGAGTTTTTAAGACAATCATCTTCAGAAAAATTAAATTCAAGAGGTATAACTGACGGTGTTGAGGTTGCTAATATTAATTTATATAGAAATGAAGTTAGAGTGTTAAGAGCTTTAGCATATTATAATTTAATGGATCTATATGGAAAAGCACCTTTTATTACAGAAGACGATCCTATTAATTTTCAAGGACCAGAATATAATAGACAGCAACTTTTTGATTTTATTGAATCTGAAATTAATGCTGTTTTACCAAATCTAAAAGATCCAAGAACTAATGAATATGGAAGACTAGATAAAGCAGTCGCAAACATGATTTTGGCAAAAATGTATCTTAATGCAGAAGTATATATAGGGCAAAATAGATATGTAGATTGTGTCACAAAATGTAATGACATTATAAACGGAGGATATACCTTAAATACAAATTATTTAAATAATTTTAAAAAAGATAATGATACTTCTCCAGAATTAATTTTTACACTTCAATCTGATGCTATAAATACTCAAAACTATGGGCCAACTACTGTTTTGTGTAATGGACAAGTAGGTTCTATTGAATCAAATGGAGACGACTTCGGAGTAGGTGGTTGGGGAGGAGCAATACGATTAAGAAAACAATTTTCCTTAATTTTTAGTGATCCAATTTTTGATAATGATACTAGAAACACAATTATTTCTGCTAATAGAAGTATTGAAATAACAAATATTGCAGATAAAGACCAAGGATTTGTATTTGGGAAATATTCGAATATTTCGTCAACAGGTGTGTCAGGATCAAATACAACTTTTGTAGATACCGATTTTCCTTTATTTAGATTAGCAGATGTATATTTAATGTATGCTGAATGTGCTGTTAGAGGAGCTTCAAATGCAACAATGACAGATGCAGTTACTTATGTGAATTTGTTAAGAGAAAGAGCAAATAACGGTGCAACTAATGCTAATATTACCAATGCAGATTTGAATTTAGACTTTATTATTGATGAAAGAGCCAGAGAATTATATATGGAATCTCACAGAAGACAAGATTTAATCCGATTTGGAAAATATACAGGAGGAAGTTATAACTGGGTGTGGAAAGGAAATGGTTCTAATGGAATTGCACTTCCAACTCATTTAAAAGTTTTTCCAATTCCTACTGCTTCTTTAGCTTCAAATCCTAATTTGACTCAGAATACAGGGTATTAATTAAATGTAAAAGAAAATGAAAAAAATATCAATTTTTATACAAACTGCATGTGCGATTTTTTTTATGAGTTCATGTGAAGATACAATGGATGATTTAAAGGTTGCAGAGACTAATCCAGTAGTTCTATCAGAATTAACAATCTCTAATGTTGAATTAGATCCTGTAAATAACAATAACCCAGCGGTTACTTTTAATTGGACAATAGCTAATTACGGACAACAAACAGATGTAAACTATAGTTTAGAACTTTCCTCAGATGCTGCTTTTGCAAACCCTGTAGCAACAGGTACAGTAAATGGAAACAATACGATAACGCTTTCTGTAGCAGAATTAAATACTGCAGTTGGTAATGTAGGTTTGCCTCCATTTGAGTGGAACGCAGTTTATGCTAGGATTGTCTCGTCTGTAGGAACTCAGTCTAGTTTGCCAGTAGCATCAAATAGTATTTTATTTAATGTGTATCCGTATTTTAATTATCCGTTTATGGATTATTATTTGGTAGGAAATGCAACTGCTTCAGATTGGAACAATAACAATAATAATAACCCTTTGTTTAGAGATGCATCTAATTCAAAAATCTATCATTATACAGGCTTTTTTGGAGCAGGTGAATTTAAGGTGTTAGAAACAAAAGGGCTTTGGCAACCACAATGGGGTACTAATGATGGTTCTAGTATTGATGTAAATACAGGAACAGGATCAGATCCTGGTTCTTTTCCAAGTAATAACAATCCAATTGCAACTGCAGGATATTATTCGTTTACAATTAATTATGCTACGAATACATATTCTTTTACTCCTTTCGATATTACGGCTTTACCAAGTTATACAACAATGTCTTTGCAAGGGACAGCAAGTACAACAACAGCAATGAATCAATCTAGTTTTGATAATCATATTTGGTATGTGAATGGCTTGCATTTAACGCCTGGGGATTTGCAGTTTTTAACGAGTGCAGGTTCTGTTTGGGGCGGTTCAACTTCTTTTTCAGGAATAGCTACTTTAAATGGTGAGAGTGTTCCAGTAGTTGTTGAAGATGATTATGATGTCTGGTATAATGATTTAACGGGGCATTATATATTAATTCCGTTGAATTTATAATTCTTTAAAAAAATAAAAATATGAGTTTATATATAAAAAAAATAACTAGCCTTTTGCTATTATCATTAGTTTTTATTTTTACAGCTTGTGATGATGAAGAAAGTCTAGAAATAAAAACGCCTGATGTAGTATTTGTTTTGCAAGAACCAGGAATTAATAATGTTTTTTTAAATTTTGGACTTCCACAAAATTCAGCATTTACAGTTACATGGAATGATAACTTAACAGGAGCGTCTAGTTATGGAGTTGAAATGTCTTTAAATGCAGAATTTACGAATGTAGTAAATTTAGGAAACTCAAATTCAAACACGTTTTCTATATCAGTTGAAGATTTAAATACAGCAATTCATGATGCGGGCGCAACTACATTTAGAGATATAGCAATCTATTTAAGAGTTAATTCAGGAAGTGTTTTAAGTAATTCAGTTCTTTTTCTAGTGACTACATATCCAACAGATCCAGCAGTATTTACAAGTCCAGCAGCAAACGATAGCTTTGTGTTGTCTATTGGCTCAACATCAAGTGTTGCAATTACAACAACATGGACAGATGCTGTTTTGGGATCTAATTTAGATATAGATGTAAGCTATACAATAGAAGCAGCATTGTCTGGATCTGGTTTTACTTCTCCTGTTGCAGTTGGTAGTGTCGAAAATTTAACGACTTTAACTTCAACTCATGGCGATTTTAATTCTGTGGCTTTAGGAATAGGTTTGGTTGCTGGTGTTGCCGGAGATATGGACTTAAGAATTGTAGCAAGAACAACGAATGAAAATGGTAGTGTTTTGGAAAGAATTTCTAATCTGCTTACTATATCTGTAACTCCCTTTAGTGTTGTATTTCCAAATTTATACTTTGTTGGTAATGCAACTTCTTCGGATTGGAATAATAATAACAATAATACACCTGTTTTTAGAAACCAAAATGTACCTAATAATTATGTTTATACTGGCTATTTTGGTGCAGGAGCATTCAAAATGCTAGAAGTAAAAGGACAATGGGCTCCGCAATGGGGAACTAATGATGGAAGTACGCTTGCAGTTAATCCAGGAGGTGGTTCAGATCCAGGTACATTTAATGTCTCTACGGCTGGATATTATACTTATAACTTTACAACTGTTGGTCAATCTGGAACTTTTACTGTTGCTCCATATGATGCTTCAGCAGCACCTGTCTATACAAGTATGGGGATTATTGGTGCAGCTATTGGTGGTTGGGGTGATTCTGATGAAGTTAATTTTACTCAGGATGCTAATAACCCTCATCTATGGTATGCTTTGGGAGTGGTTTTTACTTCTGGAAATGAGTTTTTAATTAGAGCAGATGATGCTTGGGCAAATGTATGGAGGTATAATGGTTCTCAGAATCAATATGGGACAGCAATTTTAGCAGGAACTGGAAGTAATTTTCCTTTCACTGAGGCTTCTGGTAATTACGATGTTTGGTTTAATGATTTAGATGGAAAATATATAATTATTCCTCAATAAAAAAAAGGTTGTCTAAGAATTTAGGCAACCTTTTTTTATAGATTTAAGTGATAATAAATAAAATATAAATATGAAAAAAATTACTGTAATATTAACTTTTTTAATTTCTGTGTTTGTTTTTTCGCAACAGCAAACAATTACATATTCTGTTACTCCCGCTTCTTTTGATGAGAATCAAAATATTACAATTACCATAAATGGTAGTTCTGTAAATGAAGCTACTTGGGGTGTTGTAGGGAATGCATTGTATTTGTGGACTTGGTCATTTGATAGTAATGATGTAAATATTTTAGATTGTCCAACGAATGGTTCTTGGACTAACTCTAATGAAGCAAATCGATTGACTTATAATTCAGGAAACGATACTTATACAATGTCATTTGTGCCTTCAAGTTTCTATGCAAGAACTAACATGGGAAGAATTGGTTTTTTGGTTAAGGCAAAAGATGGTACTGGAGATAAAAAATCACAAGATGTTTTAGTAGAAGTAGGTTTGTTTCAATCTACATTAACATCACCAGTTGTAAGTTCAACAACAATTATAAATTCAGGAGAAAGCTTATTTATAGAAGCTAATAATAATAACGGGAATGCTAATTATAACTTAAAAGCGAATGGTATTTCTATAGATATGGTTAATAATGTTGCGACCTATTCATTTAATCACATTAATATCTTAGAAAATCAAAGTTATGACTTAGAAATTACACAAGGAGCTATTACACAAACAAAATCATTTTCTGTCATCGTAAATCCTTCAACGATTACTGAAGCAATGGCATCTGGATTAGAAAATGGGATTAATTATAATATAACAGACTTTACAAAGGCGACTTTAGTGTTAGAAGCACCAGGAAAAGATTTTATTTATGTAGCAGGAAGTTTTAATAATTGGCAGCCTGATGCATCTTATGCAATGAAAAAAGATCCTGTTTCAGAGAAGTTTTGGTTAGAAATAACAGGATTAATTTCAGAACAAATAGAGACATATCAATATTGGGTAGTAGATGAAACTCCTATTGCGAATTCTCCTGCTTTGGTTAAAGTTGCGGATCCATGTTCAACATTAGTACTATCACCTTATGATGATCCTTGGATTTCATCAACTTCTTTTCCTAATTTACCAACATATCCAGTTGGGCAAGAACGAGAAGTAACAGTTCTTCAAACAGGACAAACTCCTTATAATTGGCAAGTAACAAACTTCAATAAACCAAATAAAGATAATTTGGTAGTTTATGAATTATTGGTTCGTGATTTTGATGCAAATAGAAACTTTCAAGATGTAATCGATAGGATAGATTATCTTAAAAATCTAGGTATTAATGCCATTGAATTAATGCCTGTGATGGAATTTGAAGGTAATGAAAGTTGGGGATACAATACTTCTTTTCATATGGCATTAGATAAATTTTATGGAACAAAAGATAAATTAAAAGAATTAATTGATTTATGCCATCAAAATGATATTGCCGTTATTCTAGATATTGCTTTTAATCATGCATTTGGAAGAAATCCTATGGTTAGAATGTGGATGAATGATCCAGATGGTGATGGTTGGGGAAATCCAAGCACAGAAAATCCTTATTTTAATACAATTGCAACACATAGTTATAGTGTAGGTGAAGACTTTGATCATTCCTCTACATTTACTAGGGATTATGTAAAACAAACACTTAAATATTGGATAAATGAATTTAAAATTGATGGTTTTAGATGGGATTTAACTAAAGGGTTTACTCAGAATGCTACAGGAAGTGATGCTTTAACAAATCAATTTCAACAAGATAGAGTAGATGTATTGAAAGAGTATGTAGATTATTCTTGGAGTATAGATGATACTCATTATGCTATTTTTGAACATTTAGGGTCAGATGGAGAAGAACAAGAATGGGCAAACTATAGAATAGCAGAAGACAAAGGTATTATGATGTGGGGAGAACTATTTAGTTCTTATAAACAATTAGCAATGGGATATGCTTCAAATGCAAGTATTTCTAGAATGGGACATGTGAGTAGAGGATTCACAGGAAAAAGATTAATCGGATACTCAGAAAGTCACGACAAAGATAGATTAATGTATGAAGCTGTTACTTATGGTGAAGCAAGCGGAAATGCTCCTGTAAATGGGAATCTAAATAATACATTAAATAGAATGGGAGCAATAGGAGCTACTAGTATTTTAATTCCTGGGCCAAAAATGCTTTGGCATTTTCAAGAATTAGGAATGGATGATTCTATTTATACTTGTTCAAATGGTAGTGTTAATTCCGAATCCGATGCTATTTCAGGAAATTGTAAATTGGATACAAAACCACAACCACAATGGGCGGAAGATTGGTTAGCAGATCCAATTAGGAGTACTATTTATCAAAAATATGCTAGATTAATTAATTTGAAAAAAAGTGAAGCTGTGTTTAATGGGGAATATGCTATAAGTCCTGAAGCGGGTGATAATTTAAAACAACGAATTTATATTTATGACAATTCAATTCCTGCAACTGAATTAAAAAATGTTGTTATTTTGGCTAATTTTTCAGTATCAGACGCTAGTATAATTCCAGACTTTCCTTTTACAGGGACTTGGTATGATTTAATGGATGATACTCCTTATGTTGTAACAAATGCAACAACTCCAATTACAATTCCTGCGGGACAGTTTCGAATATTTGGGAATCAGTCTAGCGTTTTGTCATCAAGCAATTTCGAAGTAGAACAAAGTTTAGTGATTTATCCTAATCCTACTAAAAACACAGTTTCAGTATCATCTGAAATTGAGAAAATGGAAGTTTATACTCTTTCAGGACAATTAATAAAACGTTTTGAAAATATTTCGGTAAATAAAGAGTTGAATATCCAAGAATTACAACAAGGAATGTATTTAATAAAAGCTTTTTATAATGCCACTAATTTTGTAACAAGAAAAATAGTAAAAGAATAAACTTAAGCTTAGTACTTTTAAAAAAAAGTAGAGTTCTGTTATACTATAAAAGCTTTTTTAAAGTTATAATAAAATGAAGAAGTATATTTTAATTTTAATAAGTATAGCCTTTGTAGCTTGTAAATCAGGGGTAAATACAGACTTTAGAGATGACTTTAGAGGAGTAAATGATGCAGAAAAAAAAGAATTCTTAAAAAAGAATAACGGATTATCGGAAGAGAGAAGTATTCTCTTATTGACTCAAGGATTTAAAGGTGAAAAGATTATAGTAAAACAAAAAGATAAAAACATTTATTCATCTTATCCTATAACAAACCTTAATACTCGAATTGCTGATTATCTTAGTTTTAATAATCAAAGCGATATAATAGTTTATGATAACTATACGAAACAGGAAATAGTAATAGGAACTAAAAATGCAAAAAAATATAAATTTATCTATTTAAAAAAAGAGTATAAAGGAGAAGTAGTAAAATTTAAAATTACATTTAGTAATACATTACGTCCTCTAGAGTAAGTGTTTATTTTGTAAATAAGTACTATCTTTTTATAAAAAACGATTTCAATTTAGAAATGCGTAAAAAAAACAGACAGTTACAGAATCTCTAGGATTATTTCTTAGAGATTTTTTTATGGCTCAAAAAATCATATTTCTGAACTATAAAAGATTAATGACTAGAATTTGACTAAGTTTTTTCTTAAAAACTAGAAAACCTCTTTATTTAAAAGAGGTTTTGAAGATTTACGTGCGGGTAAAAGGACTCGAACCTTCACACCTTGCGGCACCAGATCCTAAGTCTGGCGTGTCTACCAATTTCACCATACCCGCATGGGTTATAATGTGGGTGCAAATATAATTATTTTTTAATACAATCAAAAAGGTTAGAAGTAATTTATTTATTTTTTTTGAAAGATTTTTTCTGGTATTACAGATAAATAAAAAGAGCTAGTAATTTACTAGCTCTTTTTATTTATCTAACGTCTTGATTAAGAATTAAATCTAAATATAAATTGATCTTGTTTTTAAGTTCTTTTCTATGTGAAATAAAATCTAAGAATCCATGTTCTAAAAGAAATTCAGATGTTTGAAAACCATCTGGCAGGTCTTTTCCTGTTGTGTCTTTTACAACACGTGGTCCAGCAAATCCAATAAGGGCTCCTGGTTCTGCAATATTGATGTCGCCTAACATTGCATAAGATGCAGTTGTTCCTCCTGTTGTAGGATCAGTACATAAAGAAATGTAAGGAATTTGTGCATCTGCTAATTGTGCTAGTTTTACAGATGTTTTGGCTAATTGCATTAATGAATATGCAGCTTCCATCATACGTGCTCCACCAGATTTTGAAATCATTACAAAAGGTATCTTATTTTGAATAGCATAATCAACACCTCTAGCTATTTTTTCACCAACAACAGCTCCCATTGAACCACCAATAAAGGCAAAATCCATACAAGAAACAACTAAGTCTTTTCCTTTTGATTTTCCAACAGCAGTTCTAACAGCATCTTTTAATTTCGTTTTTTCCATAGCATCTTTTAAACGATCGCTATATTTTTTAGTATCTTGAAATTTAAGAGGGTCTTTAGATGTCATTTTTGCATCTAGTTCTTTGAATTCATTATTGTCAAACAAAATTTCGAAGTACTCTGCACTACCAATTCTTACATGGAAATCATCTTCAGGACTTACCCAAAGATTTTTAGCTAATTCTTCAGTGTCAATAATTTTCCCAGTTGGAGATTTATACCATAATCCTTTTGGTACATCTTTTTTATCTTCCGTTGGGGTTTGTATCCCTTTTTCTTTTCTTTTAAACCAAGCCATATTTTTAATGTTAGCAGTAAAAAAACCAGAAATTAAATTTAATTCTAAATTTAATTTCTGGTTTTTAAATTATTATAAAGTATTTACGTTATTTAGGTCTTCGAATGCTTTTTCTAAGCGTTTATTGAAAGTCATTTCACCTTCTCTAATCCATTTTCTAGGATCATAATATTTTTTATTAGGTATTTCAGATCCTTCTGGATTTCCTATTTGGGTTTTTAAATAATCAACTTTTGATACTACATATTCTCTAACTCCTTCTGTAAATGCAAATTGTAAATCAGTGTCGATGTTCATTTTTATTACACCATAAGTAATAGCTTCTCTTATTTCTTCAATTGTAGAACCACTTCCTCCATGAAAAACAAAATCAACTGGGTTGGCTTCTGTTTTGTATTTATTTTGAACAAACTCTTGTGAGTTTTTTAATATTTTTGGAGTTAATTTTACATTTCCTGGCTTGTATACACCATGAACATTTCCGAATGCAGCGGCTATGGTGAAACGAGGACTAACTTTCATTAATTCTTCATAAGCATAAGCTACTTCTTCAGGTTGGGTATATAATTTTGAACTATCTACATCAGAATTATCTACACCATCTTCTTCTCCACCAGTAATTCCTAATTCTATTTCTAATGTCATACCCATTCTACTCATTCGCTCTAGGTATTTCTTAGAAATTTCTATGTTTTCTTCAATTGGTTCTTCAGATAAATCAATCATGTGAGAACTGAATAAAGGTTTTCCAGTTTCTGCAAAATGTTTTTCAGAGGCATCTAATAATCCATCAATCCACGGTAATAGATTTTTTGCACAATGATCAGTATGAAGTATTACAGTTGCTCCATAAGCTTCTGCTAATTCGTGTATGTGTTTTGCTCCAGCTACGCCTCCTAAAATAGCCGCTTTTTGATTTTCGTTCGAAAGTCCTTTTCCTGCATTGAATAATGCACCTCCGTTAGAAAACTGGATAATTACAGGTGCTTTTAATTTTGCAGCGGTTTCAAGAACACCGTTAATGGTACTTGATCCTGTAACGTTTACAGCAGGTAGTGCAAATCCTTTTTCTTTCGCAAAACGAAATATTTCTTGTACCTGATCTCCAGTTGCGACACCAGGTTTTATGTTGTGGCTCATAGTTGGTTATTTTTTAATAATGCTACAAAAATAATAATTTAAAAAATTAGAATGGATAATTAATTCCAAAATTTAAAACTGTTCTGCTAAAGTTGATGTCTCTAAACCATCTTTGACTCATTTCTTTTGCAGGATTGTATGTTTTATAGCCTAAGTCAATTCTAAAAACAAAAAAATCAAAATCATAACGAAACCCGATTCCTGTGCCTAAAGCTATGTCTTGAAGTGATTTTATCCCATTAAATGTGTATGATTTATCTTCTACGTTGTCAAAAATGTTCCAAATATTACCAGCATCAGCAAATAAAGCACCATTTACTTTTCCAAAGATATTAAAACGATATTCTACACTTGCTGCAATTTTTAGGTTAGCTTCATTGAAATCATTTATACCACCACTGCTTCCAGGACCAAGGCTGTAAGCTTGCCAACCTCTATTGTCATTTGAACCTCCAGCAAAATAACTTCTTGAGAAAGGAATTGAGTTTGCATTTCCATAAGGAACAGCTAGTCCACCAAAAGTTCTAAAAGCAATAATATTTTTTTTGCCTAAGCTCCAGTGTTTTATAAGATCAAATTCTCCTTTTACATATTGAGCATATTCAATTCCAAAAACAGTATTATTTCCATTATCATTTAAAGGCTCATTTTTCCTTTTTGCTAATAATGATATAGCATTTCCAGCGGTTTCTAATTTTGCTTTGAATGCATAAAATGTGTTGTCTAGAAATCCTTTTCGAGTATTTTTACTAAAAGTGAAAGCACTTGAAACAATAAGGTTGTTTTCAATTAAACGTTTTCTTCTTTCTCCAATACTTCTTATAGATTGATAATCTTGTTGGTCACTCGTTAATGCTGTTTGGTTGTTAACTACTTCATCGATAAATGTAATGGCTCCTGGGAAAGTAAGATCGCCATATTCATCTAAGTTATTAGGATTAGTATTGTAGATTTGAGCTAGATTATTTAATCGATTGTAAGAAGAGTTGTAAACATTAAAATAATTGTCGATATTTAAATTTCGTACAAATTGTATATTGATTAAATCAAAACGAATAGTTGTGTTGTCTTTTGGTAGCCAATTATAATTGATTATACCTGTGAAATTTTCTTTGTCTAAACCGATATTTTTCTGATTTGTTAATCCAAAACTCATTTGAGTAGTAGGTAACATTTCCTTTTTTATCAGTCTTGTGGTGTTTATAGGAAAGAAAATTCTAGGAAAAGTAAGTTTAGCATCTACACCGTATTCAGAGATGTTGAAAAAAGTATCGTTAGGATTTGCTAAATCTTTTGAAGATCCAATGTTTCCACGTGTTGTAATTTCAAGTGTTTCTGCTCTTCTGAATAAATTTCTGAATGTAAGTGAAAGATTTCCTGTAATACCAAAATCTTGTATGTTTGAATGAGTAAAATCTATAGATGCATTTAAGTTTTTCTTTTTTAAAGGAGATAAATAAATGTTAGCAATTAGGTTGTTTGAACCACCAGATAAAGTATCTTCTATGTATTCAATATTAGGAAAGTTAAATACTTTTAAGTTACTTAATGATCGTGATGTTAATGATCGGTCAAGATCACTAAAAAGTTTTCCTTTTTCAATGAAAATAGCATCAGTAATCGCTTTTGGTTTATAGTTTAGTTTGCCGTTACTATAAATGTTGTAATTGTTATAAGAAACACTATCGGTTATTTTATTAGTTTCTCTGGAATTGTTATTAGTGTATATATTAACCTGATTTATTTTGTAAATTTTAAAAGGTGTTTTAGCAAGCGTGTCTTCTCTTTTTATTTTTCTATCTTCAATATCATATACAACATCTACTTTTTTATCTCTTTCATTTGTAATAATGTCATATCTTACATGATTAATTTGAAAATGATAAACACCATTATTTCTGAAATAGTTAGTAAGTCTTGCTCTTTCTAGATCAAAGTTATTTCCGTTAAATTTATCTCCAGATTTTAAAAAAGAACTAGACTGAATATTAGTAAATAAACTGTCGATTTCAGGAGTTTCTATTCGTCTTGAAATGCTATCTATATATGATGGTTCTCCAGTGATAATATTATAGGTTACTTTTGCCTTTTTTACACCAACAGAATCAATTTTTGCACTTATTTCGGTATTAAAAAAACCTTGATTTTCATAGTATCCTTTGAGTTTGTTTTTTGTGCTATTGATTTTTATTTTATTTATAATTACTGGGGCTTCACCTGTTTTTTTTAAAAATCTACTTAATCCAGAAACAAGAAATGATTGACTTAGTCGATCTACTTGTTTGTTTGAGATAAGTTTGGCTAAATTTTCTCTACGATTGGGTTTTCGGTTTAACCAGTCGTAGTATAAAGAGTCAGGATTGTCTTTCGCTAAATTGTAAAGGCCAAGTCTAAGTGGAAAACCAAGAAGCTTCCCATTTGGTTTTTGACTTAAAAGATTTTCTATTCTTTCATTTTTTACAATTGTATCATTGGCTAAAATGATGTTTTTAGTCAATAATTGTCCATCTTCAGGAACTTTTTTTACTATAGAACAAGAGTAAAAAATGGTTCCAGTTAAGAATATTAGTGTTATTTTTGGAAAAAGTTTTTTCAAGGTAATAAAAAATAGTTAGTCAAAAATACAATTTTTATGGTTAGTAAAAACCAAATTAAACTTATTACAAGTTTACAGCAAAAAAAATATAGAAAACAGCATCAATTATTCTTTGCAGAAGGTAAAAAAGTAATTCAAGAACTACTAGAAGCTAATTATGAATTGGAAGCTTTGTTTTCTACAGATGGTATATTTTCATACGTTGATAAAAGCAAAAGTCATACCATTACAGATGCTGAATTAAAAAAAATTAGTGCATTAACAACTCCAAATAATTGTTTGGCACTTTTCAGAATTCCATTAGAGAAAAAAGGTACACTTTCAGGATTAATTGTTGCATTAGATGATATTCGAGATCCAGGTAATTTAGGTACAATCATTAGGCTTTGTGATTGGTTTGGAATTGAAACTTTAATTTGTTCTGAAGAAACAGTAGATATTTATAATCCTAAAGTTGTACAGGCTACTATGGGCTCTATAAGTAGAGTTAAAGTTGTTTATGCTGATTTAGAGAGTGTTTTGAAAACAACGGAACTTCCTGTTTTTGGAACTTTTATGGATGGAGATGTTATTTATAATGAACAATTGCCTAATGAAGGTATTATTGTTATGGGTAATGAAGCTAATGGAATAAGTGATTCGATTGAAAAGTTAATAAGCAAAAGAATATCTATTCCAAGATTTGGAAAACTGAAACAAACAGAAAGCTTAAATGTTGCTACCGCTACTGGAATAATTTTAAGCGAATTTAAAAGATGATTTAATGGAAAGTGAAATTAATAAAAATACCTCTTGTTTTCATTTCTTGAATGTTTCCTGTCCACGGACTATCTGGTGTATTGTCTCTTATTAATTCATCATTCATACTAAATACACCTCTTATTGAAGGTGAAAACTTAAAATATTCAAGATAAAGGTCGATTCCAAAGCCTATTTCATAGTTATTAGTCCATTTTTTAACTCTAAAACGGTCATTGAAATTATCATCAGGAGCTTTTGAATTACTACTTAAATTTAAAGAGGCAGAAACACCTCCTAATAAATATGGTCTGATGTTTCCAGTGCGTTTTGAAGAAAATTTTAAAAGTAAAGGGAAATGGATATAAGTAGATTTTACTTCTCTTAATCGGTCAACTGGGTCTTCAATATTTGGATATATTAAATTTCTTTGAGTGATGTTTAACCCTGGTTCAAAACGTAAATCAATATATTCCATTAAACGAAGGTTTCCTACAAGGCCAACATTGAATCCAATAGTCGTTTCAGATTCAATATCCTTAGTAGGACTTAAATAATCAAATTTGTAATCAAGACTATTGAAACCTAAGTAATATCCCCAATGGATTTTTTGTTTGTCAAAATTTTCAAGATTTATGATCGGATCTTTTCCAAACAAGCCTCCTTGGGCATAACCTAATGTTGTGGTTATTAAGAATAAAATTATATTTTTCTTCATACTATTTTTTAGTGGCATGATAAATTGTTGCAACACCTAATGTTTGAGGTAAGTGTGTTACTTCTATAAACCCAATTTTTCTTAAAATATTGTTTAAAGCTTCTCCAAAAGGAAAAATATTTGCAGAATCAGATAAATATCTATAAGCGGATTTGTCTTTAGAGAAGAGTTTACCTACAAGGGGTAATATGAATTTTGAGTGAAAGGCATATCCCTGTTTGTAAGGAAATTTTGTAGGAACAGAAGTTTCAAGTATTACAAAAATACCATTAGGTTTTAAGACTCTTAAAATTTCAGCTAATCCTTTTTCTAAATTTTCAAAATTTCGAATACCAAAAGCAACAGTGATAGCATCAAAATAATTATCTTCATAAGGAATAGTTTCGCTATCTCCTAAAATCATCTCTATTTTATGATTTAATTTTTTTGCGTCTATTTTCTTTTTTCCTACTTCAAGCATTCCTGCTGAAATATCTAAACCGATAATTTTTTCAGCAGTAGTTTCTGTCATTAAGATCGCTAAGTCACCTGTTCCTGTCGCTATGTCTAAAACAGTTTTTGGGTTTTTATTAGAAACTAGTTTTAAAACTTTTTTGCGCCATTTAATATCTATTCCAAATGAAATTACACGATTCAATCCATCATAATTTTCAGAAATAGAGTCAAACATTTGAGCTACTTGTTCTTTTTTTCCTAGTTCTGAGTCTTTGTATGGAGTTATATTTTTTGGCATTTTTTTTATTTTATGAAGTGCAAAAATACGAATAAAATTCTCATTTTTTAATATACGTTAAATATGTAAAATCAAATGCATGTTTTTCATCTTTTGGATGGGATTCTGTAGCAATAAGATTCCATTCGTTTTTGTCAATTTCTGGAAAGAAAGTATCAGCATCTACTTTGGTGTGAACTCTTGTTAGTTCTATTTTGTCAGCTATTTCCATTGATTGCTTGTAAATCTCTCCACCACCAATTATGAAATTCTCTTGATTTTTTGGGCAGAGATTGATTGCTTTTTTTAGACTATCAACAATTATACATCCTTCTGGAGCGCTATAGTTTTTTTGTCTAGTTATAATAATATGTGTTCTGTTTGGTAATGGTTTAGGGAAACTTTCAAAAGTTTTTCTACCCATAATAATATAATGATTTGTTGTTAAGGCTTTAAATCGTTTGAAATCGTTTGGTAAGTGCCAAACTAATTCATTGTTTTTACCTAAAGCATTATTTTCAGAAGCAGCTGCTATAATAGTGAACATTTTTCTTTGTAATAAATTATGGCTAAAATAGGTTTTTTATTGATATAAGGAAATCTTTATCGTTAAAAAGTGATTCTTTTAAGGGTTTAGTGTTTGATGAATTTTTAAAGATGAGATTTACTGTTTTTATATGATTGAATAAATAATAATGCCTATTTGATTTTCAAAATCAAATAGGCATTATTTATAATTTAGTATAATCTTTTGCTTGATTAACGGTGAAGATTCCAGTTGTATTCTAAAAACGTTAATTTTGTAGAAGAGCTAATATGTGTTGTTGAGTACTTATTTATAAAATCAACAATTGTTACATTTCCAATAAAATCAGTAAAGTACCATTCAAATACTTTAGATAATTGAGAAGTTGCAGTTCCTAAAATGTTTTTAGATTGATCGTTTATAAAAAGACTAGTAGCAACGTCTAAATCATATTCAATACTATTCGAAGAATAAGCGCTATTTTTTAAAACTGGAGAAGATATCGCAGTTGAGTATAAAGAAAAATGAATTCTAGGGTCGTTTAAAGGTCTTAATATTTCGTGTTCTATATGATCTAGAGAAATTTTTTCGCCATCAAAGTCAATGAAATCCATTTTAAAAGGATCTCTAATGTAATTTATACTTTTAATAGGATAATTTTCGGCTAACAATTTTATAACATTTGCATTGTAAACGTTAATCCAGTATGTTTTTACTTCTGCTTCTGACCAACTTTTATTTGGAGAAATTTTAGAAAAATTATAGGTAATATTATTTATGTCTTTAATGTTTTTTAATACTTTGTCGTAGTCTACAACACCTTTAGTAGATACATGTTTTTTTAGGAATTCATCATACTCTGAAAAAGTAATAATTTGACTAAATGCTGTTGAGTTGATAATCAGTAATAACAATAAAATAATTTTCTTCATGGGATTTCTTTAAATATTTTTTTTAATTTAGAAAAACGATTGCAAAAATAGTAAAACTATTTTAGTTTCTACATATCTTTCAATTAAAAATGATTTTCTTTTTTTTAATAAAAGCTTGAAAACCATTTGAGTAAAGTTTTTTTGGCAATCAATAAATAGATTAATCAAAAAACGAGCCAGATTTTTTTTAAAGAATAAAAGTATTTTTAAATACTGGAATTTTAAATTTATGTGTATATAGAGAAGTGGTTGTTTTTTTTACGTATGTATTTTTATCTTTTGCTTTAAATCAATAATTGATAATTTTTTAACTTTAAAATCATATGTTTTTAAAATAATGATTTTGTTTTTTATTTGATAATTTAGAAGAGAAATATTTTTTAAACAAAACACACAATAGTACTTACTATAAAATACTATTGTGTGAATTAAAAAAGTAGATGTTTAAAAAAGATGCTTTTAATTTATTTGTTTTCAAAGCATTTTTCAATTCTGCTTATACATTCTAGATAGTGATACTTGGTTTCGGTATCTCTTGTTAGGTTTTTTTCAATAGTTAAGTCTGATTTTAGCTGTAATAACTCTCCATATATTAATGATTTTATATCAGATGAAGAAACATTGTAGCTGTGTTTAGCATCATTATTGTATAATGAAATCATTCTTTCTAAATGTAATTTTTGGATGTTTCTTTCTGTGATTGATACTGTTTTTGCGTTGTTTTTCCAAATTCCTTTTCTTATATCAGATAATAAATCTAAGGCTTTATAATTTTCTTTATTAATAAATTCGGCATCCAATAATCTTCCAAGTCTTTCAATGCTAATTAGATTGAATAAATGTCTTGATTGGTAAGAAAGTAATTTTTGATGATATCCGTCAGGAGTAATCTTATTTAAGATAGTAGAGTCAACTAACCAACCTTGGTCTGAAAAAGCATTTTTTAACAACCAATTGACAGCTTCTTTTTGTTTTGCTTTAGGTGTTATTGTGTATACATTTCCATTCTGATTTGGTTTTTTTTCTGTTTCGTTAACTCCTCCAACATAGGTAACAACATGGCCTATATATCTACTCCAAGCAGATAATAATTCTCCGTAAAGTTCCTCTAAGTCTTCATAATTATTTGATATGTCACTAGTCCATTCAGGTAATTTTTTTGCAACAATTTTTAAGTTTTTAATAGCATAATTACTTGCTAACATAGCATTGTTTCCAATATCCTCTGTTTGAGAATAAGGATCAAAATTACTAGATTGTTTCCCAAACTCATATATTGGATTTCCTGCTTTTTCAAGAATCCATTTGTCTAATGTTTTGATTTCATCTTCTGGTGTTTTTGCATTTGGAATAATTCGATATCCCCAATTTACAGCATAGGTATCATAAGGTCCCATTTGTCTTATATAGCGAACATCTTTGTCACCAGGCTGTGCGATATAATTGAATCTTGCATAATCCATTATACTAGCAGAAATTCCATTGAATTTTGTAAAAGCAGGTTTTCTGTAATCTTCAACATTATATGCGCAACTTGCACTCATATTATGAGGAAACCCTAAAGCATGACCAACTTCATGAGCAATTACCATTTGCATCATTTCGCCCATTTCTTCTTCACTTGTGTGTAATGTTCGTGCAGTTGGGTTTGCGGCACCAGTTTCAATTAAATATCGATTTCTGTATGAACGTAAATGATTGTGATACCAAATAATATCACTTTCTATTATTTCACCAGTTCTTGGGTCTGAAATACTAGGTCCAACAGCATTTCTTGTTGTACTAGCTACATATCGTATTACAGAGTATCTAATATCTTCGGGACTAAAATCAGGATCTTCTTCTTTTGTAGGAGGATCTTTTGCAATAATTGCATTTTTGAAACCAGCAGCTTCAAAAGATTTTTGCCATTCTTCAACTCCTTTTTTTATGTAAGGTCTCAGCTTTTCAGGAGTTGCAGGATCTAAATAATAAATTATGGGTTTAATAGGTTCAACTAATTCTCCTCTTGCATAGGCTTCAGCGTCTTTTGGTTCCAATCTCCATCTTCTAATATATGTTTTTTTGTCTGATTTTAATTCTTCACTACTATAATCGTATTTGTTTAAAGTGAACCAGCCAACTCGTGAATCAAATAATCGAGGGCGCATAGGTTCTTCTGGTAATAGAATCATAGATTGACTCATTTGAACACTAATGGTTTCTGTATTTGCTAATGTTGAAGGTTTTGAAGCGTTATAAGTAAAGTCTTGTAGAATCTCTATGTTTAAAGGAAATGCTTTAATGTAATTGATAAAACTTCTACTCTCATCTAAATTTTTTACTTTATATGCTTCTCTTATTCCTGAAGATAATCCACTAATGGCTTTTACATCGCTTGAGAAAAATTTAGTTACATCAATTACTATTGCCGTTGAGTCTTTAGAAAAAGACGCAATGTCAAAAGCATATAAAGTGGCGTCGTTATTGTTTGCTTTTACTGAGATATTTATTGGAAGACTATCGTTTGCAATGCTATTTGTTGATTTTACTTTGATTAAAAGTTTATCTTCAAATTTATCCCAAACAATCATTTGAGTGTTCATCTCTGTTCCAGCATTTACATATCCACCACCTAGACCACTAGGAACTTTAGCAAACTTACTGACTAAAAGCATGTCTTTATTTAGTAGGTTATTTGGGATTTCAAAATAATATTTGTCGGTTACTTTGTGAACTTTGAATAGACCGGAAGTGGTTTTAGCCTCTTTTGTGATAATGCTGTTATAGTCTTTTATTTTTCCTTCTTTCTTCTTTTCAACAGGAACAATCGTTTCTGTTTTTTTGGCTTTTTTCTTTTTCCAAAATTGAGAATAACTGTTATTAAAGGATAATACTATTAAAATTAGAAGTGTAATTTTTTTCATTATAAATAAATAGGTTGTTGATTAGACAGATTTTAGCTAAAAATAGTGTAATTACAAATAATGAGAAAAAGGTTTTACTTTTTTTAAGAAAATAATAACAAGATTTATTGAAGTTTGAAAGTTAAAGGAAGGCTAAATGATACTTGAACAGGTTCATTGTTTATATAGCCAGGGTTAAATTGTGGTAGTTTTTTAATTATAGAGATGCTCTCTAATTGTAAAGAAGGATGAGAATCATAGCAAATGATTGTTTTAATGTTTCCTTCTTTTTCAATGATAAAATAAATAGTTACTTGTCCAGATATATTGTTTTTTAAAGCATAAGATGGATATCTGAAGTTTTTTTTAATATGAGTTAAGATATTTGTATTGAAGTTTTTTATTGGATCAGTTTCTTGAATAGTGGAATTTTTGAAACTGGGTATTTTTTCAAGACTATTAAAATTGTTAATATTATTTTCTTTTTTGCTAAATAAATCTTCTCTCCATTTAGGAATATCTATATTGTTTTCTAATGTTAAATATGATGTGAATGTTTGATTTTGCATTCCTTCAATAAAAAATGGAGGAATTTTTTTGTAAAGAGCAATAATAGACTTTTTTATATCTTTATTCTGAGTGCTTTCTTTGGTGTGTACTAAGTTCAGTTTTCCTAATGAATCTATTTTTGTGATTATTAAAATTTCACTAGATTTCTCCTTTTTTTGTTTAGCATAGTCATAAATAATTAAATTTACTATTCGATTTATGTGTGATTGAAAACTTCCTTTTTGAATACTATCAAAATTTGAAAATATTTTTGAATAATCGTCTTCTTGTGAAAATCCAAATGTTGAAACTAATAAAAATAAAAATACAATTTTCTTCATGTTATTAATTTAAATGGCAACAGCTCCTTTGATATGCGGATGCGGATCGTAGCCTTCTAAAGTAAAATCTTCAAAGTTGAAATCGAAAATGTTTTTAATTTCTGGATTTAATTTCATTGTTGGTAAAGGACGACAATCACGAGATAATTGTAATTCTAATTGCTCGATGTGATTGTTGTAAATATGAGCATCTCCAAATGTATGAATGAAATCACCAACTTGTAAGTCGCAAACTTGTGCAACCATCATAGTGAATAAAGCATAAGAAGCAATATTGAAAGGAACTCCTAAGAATATATCAGCACTTCTTTGATATAATTGACAGCTTAATTTTCCATCAGCAACATAAAATTGGAAAAAGGCATGACAAGGTGGTAAGGCTGCTTTTCCATTAGCAACATTTTCTGAGAAAGAGACGGAAGTATTTGGTAAAACACTAGGATTCCATGCAGAAACTAACATTCTTCTGCTGTTTGGATTGTTTTTTAAGGTTTCGATTAATTCGGTAATTTGATCAATTTCTTCACTGTTCCAATTTCTCCATTGATGACCATAAACAGGTCCTAAATCTCCATTTTCATCAGCCCATTCGTCCCAAATTTTAACTCCATTTTCTTTAAGGTAAGAAATGTTAGTGTCTCCTTTTAAAAACCACAATAATTCGTAAATAATTGATTTTAAGTGTAGTTTTTTAGTGGTAACCATTGGAAAACCTTTACTTAAATCGAAACGCATTTGATAACCAAAAACACTAATAGTTCCAGTTCCTGTGCGATCACCTTTTTGATTGCCATTTGTTAATACATGCTTTACTAGGTCGTGATATTGTTGCATTTGAAATTTATAATTTTTTAGAAAGATTACTTTTTCTACTTTGTTTTTATCCTGTATGAATTAAAGTGTTTTGCTTGTCCTTGTTGAAATAGATAAAATAACATTGGTAAGCCAAATAAAAGTGTTGCAAGTAAACCAAAAAATAGAATCAATACAATTGATATTAAAATACTTATTAATGAAACAAAAGCAAAGACAGTTATTGAAGGTATTGCTCTTATTTTATTGATATGTATTTTGTCTTTTTTGTGGCATTCCAAACAAGAATAAGGAATTTCATCTCCTTTTTTCATTTGTAAAGCTCCTCTATCATCTTCCGCTATTTTAATTTTGTTTTCTTTATTGCAGAAATTGCATTTGAAATAATGAATTATAAGCATAATGAAACATTTTATATTTTATCCAATAATCATTCCTGCAATAGTTGCTGATAATAGTGACGCTATACTTCCACCAATTACAGCTTTTAAGCCAAATTCGGATAAAGTTTTTCTTTGGTTAGGAGCTAGCGAACCAATTCCTCCAATTTGAATTCCAATTGAAGCAAAGTTAGCAAAACCGCATAACATATATGTTGCCATGATTACAGATTTTTGATAGGTGAAATGGATGTCATTTGCCACATTTTTTAGTTCTGCTAGTTGAATATATCCTACAAATTCTGAAGCTGCTAATTTAATACCTAATAATTGTCCCATTAACATCATATCTTCTTTTGCGACACCAATTAGCCACATTAAAGGTGAAAAAATTAATCCTAGGATAGTTTCAAGTGAAAATTTAGAATATGGAGTGTTATCAGCAATAACGTTGTTTAGACCAGACCAATCTCCAATCCAGCCAAGCGTATGGTTAATCATAGCAATAAAAGCAATGAAGACTAAGAGCATTGCGGCTACATTTGCAGCTAGTTTTAATCCTTCAGTTGTCCCTGTTGAAATAGCATCTAATATGTTTGAACCAATTTTTTCTTTAGAAACTTCTACATTTGTATTTATACTTTCTGTTTGTGGGTATAATATTTTTGAAATTACTATTGCTCCTGGGGCAGCCATTACAGAAGCGGCAAGTAGGTGTTTTGCAAATTCTAAACGAAGCACAGGATCATTTCCTCCTAAAAATCCAATATATGCAGCTAAAACACCACCAGCAACTGTTGCCATTCCGCCAACCATTACTAATAATATTTCACTTTTATTCATTTTTTCTAAGTAAGCTTTAATCATTAAAGGAGCTTCTGTTTGTCCTAAAAAGATGTTTCCTGCTACCGATAAACTTTCTGCACCTGAAATGTGAAGTAATTTTGTTAGTATTTTAGCTAGTCCTTTTACAACAATTTGAATTATTCCTAGATAAAATAATAAAGATGTTAATGCAGAGAAGAAAATAATTGTCGGTAATACTTGAAATAAGAAGATGAAACCGAAACTTTCAACGTTCATCATTCCTCCCAATAAAAACTCACTACCAGCTCTAGTAAAATCTAGTACTAGTACAAACAAATTTCCGACAAATTCAAAGGCAGATTTAACAAAAGAAACTTTTAATACACCAATTGCTAATATTAATTGTGCAGCTAAGCCTAGACCAACAGTTCTCCAGTTTATAGCTTTTCTGTTTGCACTAAACAATGCTGCAATACCTAATAATGCTAGCATTCCTAAGACTCCTCTTCCAATACCTGTAGCAGTTAATCCGCTACTTTCAATTAAAGTAGTGCTATTGTTTACAATAGGTGTTTTTACTTTGTTTGATGAAAAGAACGAATAGGCTTTTTCTCCTTTTTTAAGAATAAGAGTAGAGTCGGTTTTTGTATCAATAAGAAATCTCTTCGTTGGTGAATCGGATCCGTTTTCGAAAAGAAATAAAAATTTATCTTGTACTAAATAATCTCCTTTTTGATTAATACTATCAGTAGATAAGTTGAAGTTGTATGTTCCGTTTTTTAATTCAAGGAAATCATTTTTAGAGGTATTTAATTGCCATTTTTTTTCAATTTCTTGAGCATTAACTGTTGAAAATGAAAAAGCAAGTGCAATTAATAAAAATATTCTTTTTAACATTTTTTGCGTGATTAGTTTAAGTTTTAGGATTCTTTCTTAGAGATTTCATCTCTTATTTTAGCTGCTTTTTCATAGTCTTCGTTTTGTACAGCTTCTTCTAATTTGTTGTATAATTCTTGTAAAGAGTAATCAGAATAACTTTCAGTTATAGGCAATGATTGTTCTACGTTTCCAAAAGTTTCTGGAGTTGAAAGAACATCGTCATTAGAATCTTTATTGTCTTCTGTTTCTGCAGGATTGATTTTAAGATATATTCCAGCCTTGTCTAAAATATTTTTATAAGTAAAAATAGGAGCGCTAAATCTTAGAGCTAAAGCTATTGCATCAGATGTTCTAGCGTCAATTATTTCTTCAATTTTGTCTCTCTCGCATATTATACTAGAGAAAAATACGCCATCAACAAGTTTGTGAATGATTACTTGTTTTACTATAATATCAAATCGATCTGCAAAATTTTTGAATAAATCATGAGTTAGCGGACGTGGTGGTTTAATTTCTTTTTCAAGAGCAATAGCTATTGATTGCGCTTCAAATGCACCAATTACTATAGGAAGTTTCCTTTCTCCATCAACCTCGTTTAATATTAGAGCATAAGCTCCATTTTGTGTTTGGCTATATGAAATGCCCTTTATTGTTAATTTTACTAAACTCATTATCTAATTTATATTAAATATCGAGTAAAAAACTCAATACTTAAAGATTATTGTTATATATGGGTCTTTTCTATCTAACCTGATGAAATTAAAATCTAAACAGGAACATCAGATTATACTGAACAACAGGGAAATGGATAGTAGAAAAGTACAATCCATATCGCCCCAAAAATAAAAAAAAGAGCCATCTTAACAAAGATAACTCTAATTTAAATATAATATATTTTTAAACCACTAAAAATTAAGCATTATTTGCTTTGAATTCTTTTAGTTTTTCGATTAGTTTTGGTACAACTTCAAATGCATCACCAACTACTCCGTAATCTGCTACTTTAAAGAAAGGAGCCTCTGCATCAGTATTGATAACTACTTTTACTTTTGAAGAGTTTATTCCAGCGATATGTTGAATAGCTCCAGAAATACCAACTGCAATATATAAATTTGCGGCTACTGGTTTTCCAGTTTGTCCTACGTGTTCACTATGAGGTCTCCATCCAATATCTGAAACAGGTTTAGAACAAGCAGTTGCTGCTCCTAAAACTGAAGCTAATTCTTCAATCATTCCCCAGTTTTCAGGTCCTTTCATTCCGCGACCAGCAGAAACTACAATTTCAGCATCTGCAATTGTTACCTTGCCAGTAACTTTTTCAATATTTTCTACTTTAATATTAAAATCAGTATCATTTAATGTAGGAGTGAAATCTTCTTCAGAAAGAGATGTTTCAGATTCTACTAGTCCAAAAGAATTTTTTGCAATAGCAATTACTTTAACGTCTGTTGTGATTTCTGTTATATTGAATGCTTTGTTTGAGAAAGCTGTTCTTTTAACTTGAAAAGGTGCTGTATTTAAAGGTAATGCAACAACATTTGATGCGTAACCTGCATCTAATGCTACTGAAACTAGTGGGGCTAAATATAAACTATCTGTTGTAGAACTTAAGATGATTAATTTTGAAGCTTCTTTTTCAGCGGCTTGTTTTATAGTGTCTGAATATGCTTTTGCATTAAATTTTGATAAATTATCATTTGTAACTTTTAACACTTTTGAGACACCGTATTTAGCTAGCTCAGAAGTATTGTTATTATTTATAGTTACTGCTGTTACTGTTGTTCCTAATGAATCTGCTACTTTCTTTGCGTATGAAGCAGCTTCGTATGCTACTTTTTTGAATTTTCCTTCTGCTGATTCAGCATATATTAAAATTGACATTTCTTTAAATTTAAGAGTTAATGATTAAGCTATTAGATTACCTTAGCTTCGTTATGAAGTAAATTTACTAATTCGTCTAAATTATCAGCGCTAACTAGTTTTACTGCCGATTTTGGAGCAGGCTTTTCAAATTTTACAGCTTTAGTTGCGTTGTTGTCATTTGTTGGCTCATTTACTGTTAATGCTTTTGAACGAGCCATCATAATTCCTCTCATGTTAGGAATTCGTAAATCTTTTTCTTCGACTAATCCTTTTTGTCCACCTATAATTAATGGTAGAGAAGTTGAAAGAGTTTCTTTTCCGCCATCAATTTCTCTAATTACCTTAGCATTTGAACCATCAATCTCAAGTCCAGTGCAAGAATTCACAAAATTGTAATTAAGAATTCCTGCCAACATACCTGGAACCATTCCTCCGTTATAGTCTAAAGACTCTTTTCCTGCAATGATAAGATCATAACCTCCTTGCTTTACAACTTCTGCAAGTTGTTTTGCTACAAACATACCGTCTGTTGGGTTTGCGTTTATTCTTATCGCTTCGTCAGCACCTATTGCAAGAGCTTTTCTTAATGTGGCTTCAGCGTCTGTTCCTCCTACATTAACTACGGTTACACTTGCTCCTTGTTGTTCTTTTAACATAACAGCTTTTGTTAAACCGAATTCATCATTAGGATTTATAACGAATTGAACACCATTAGTATCAAATTCTGTATCGTTATTTGTGAAGTTAATTTTTGATGTAGTATCAGGTACATGACTGATGCAAACTAATATTTTCATTATTTATAAATTAAATAGGGTTTATAATTCAAGGTTACGAATTTACTAAAAAAAAAGAATAAATTACTATGCATGCATAATAAATTTAATTTTTTTGTAAATTATGATAAATTGTTAATTTTTATGATTATGAACTAATTATTTTTTTTATATATTTGGAGAGTTCTTAATTAAGAAATTTAGATAACTATAATTTACAAATGAATACTCAAAGCCAAATAAAAACACATTTTGATTTTAAGGTAATCGTCTTTTTTATATTAATTTTTATTTTTTCTTGCGCTCTTTTAGCTTTTCAGAAAGCTAATGAGGTGACTTGTGAAATAACAGATTTTAAAATTGATGCGAATGAATATACTGTAGGAGAATTGATAACTTTTTCTGATGATTCTAAAGGTTCGTTTTCTTGGAGATGGTATTTTGGAGACGGAACAGAGATATCCTATAAATCTAAAATAGGACATGTGTTTACAAAAGCAGGAGCTTATAAAGTGAAGTTGTTAGTTAATAATGTGTGTACTGTTGAGAAAACAATAAAAATTTCTCCAAAAGTTTTAGTTGTAAAAGAAAAATTAGAAGTTGATTTTGAAGTGCCAAGTAGAGTGAAGCAAGGAGATGTTGTTCAGTTTTCAGATAAAACAATGAATTCGAATAGTTGGGAATGGAGATTTGGAGAAACTGAAACGGTTGATAGTAGAGAAAAAAATCCTAAATATACATTTAATACTATAGGAGTAAAAACAGTATCACTTGTTGTTAATGATGATAAGAAAAATATTGTATTTAAAGATGTTGTTGTAGTTTCTAGAGATATTAAAAAAACAGAAAAGAAAACAAAAAGGACTGAAGTTAAAAAAATAGATAATTTAGTTAAGCCTTTTACAGAAATAGAAGATGTAAAACCTATTCCTGTAGTTATAAAAACAGTAACAGAAAGTGAATTTACAGAGTTGATGTATTCGATTTCAGAAGATAAAATTTCATTAAGTAATTTTAAAAATAATTTTTGTTTTGATTCACCTCCTTTAATTAAAGTGAATAGTGACAAGAGGTATATGTCTTTAGATCAGTTGTATAAGATGATAAAAAGCAAAGGAATAAAAGTGAGAAAAGTAGTAATAAATAAAGAGAAAGATAAATGTATTGAAACAATACATGTGAGTTTCAAGTTTAGAACATTCTTTTAAAAATAAATAAATAAATCTATATCATAAAAATTATATTATGGCAAACACATTTTCAAATAGCTACGGAATCGGTGGGAACGAGGTAAAAGTAGAAGGACAAGAAAGTATTCTTGAAATTCCACAAAATAGAACATTAATAGCTCAGAAATTAACATTAAATACTCCTGTTAAACCAGAAGTAGTTACAGGGTTAAAAAATATGGATGAAGTTTTTGAACATTTTGACCCAAAAGTAAAAGTTGGATTTGAGGACGAAAACGGACAAACTATAAGAGAAGAATTGAAATTTAGAAATGTGGGGGATTTTTCAATTAATGGAATTTCACAACAAAGTTCAATTTTGACTGATTTAAAAACAAAGAACGAACAGTATAAAAAAATGATCAAACAATTGAAAACAAATAAAGTTCTAAAATTAGCATTGCAAGATCCAGATGCGAAGAAAGCTATAATAGATACTTTAGAAAATTTAATTTCAGAAATTGATCAATCAGACAAATAAGAAAAGCTATGGCAAATAATGAAAACAATAGTGCTGCATCAAGCATAAATCAAGAGCATAAGGAATTAGAATTACGTTCATTAGAACAGAACCTTGAATCATTTATTCAGTTTGGAGGATTTGATTTATTAGAAGGTTCAATTGAAGGTGTTCAAAATTTAAATCCAGATAGAAAAGCAAGAAAAAATATATTTCTTACAGAGTCAAATAAAAAAGGAGAGCGAGAAACATTAAAAAAGATTTTAAGATTGTGGGCGGATTCTCTAAAAACTTCAGATAATCTAGTAGATTTAGTAAATGATTGTACTGAAAAAGCAGAAGAAGCTGAAAAAACATTAAAGAAAAACCTTAAAATAGCAATTGAAGAAACAAAAGAACTTGAGGAAAACTATAGAAGTATAGCTTTATTTTATAAGAATACAGAAGAAACCAAGTTGAAAAATATTTCAATTGTTAATGCTGAATTAGATCAATTAAGCGATTTAGATAACACAAGATTTATTGATAATATACAAGAAGAATTAGTAAATGGATTTGATCGTTTAGATTTAAGACAAAATTATTCTTTATTAGTAATTCCAGGGTACTTAGGTTCAAATAAAGTAATTGAAAAGTGGGCTAAGATAGCTTATGATAATAAAGTAATGTTAATTACTGATTTTCAACACTTAGATGAACCGGATGATGTTATGGAAATGTTTGAATCGGCAAATCTATCAGGAGGTGACACGTATCGTTCAAATGTTATGATGGCATGTAACTGGTTAGTAGGTAGAGGAAAACATGATGAAATTGAAGAAGAGGAGAACTTATATATTCCACCTTCAATGGCATTAGCAGGAAAGGTATATAATACATTAATGTCTCAAATTACTGCGGGTAAGAAATTTGGAGGTATAAATGAAGTTGATGGTGTTAAATTCGACTTAAAGAAAAGTGAAATTGCTAATTTGGAAAACTTAGGACTTATTCCTATGGTTAATGAATATGGCAAAGTCATGGCATTCTCAGGTAAAACATTATTTAATGGCGATAATTTAGGACTTCAGACTTATTCGGTTGTTCGTGTATTCGATTACATAACGAAGGTTTTAATGGACTTCTTAAATAGAAGAGCTTTTGAAAACTTTAACGCAAAAACAAGAAAAGAAATTTTAAATCAAATTGTGAAATTTCTAGATAATGTTGCTGGTCCAGATAAATTAATTGAAGATTTCGATATTAAAAGATTTGAACAAGATCCAAATCAAAAAGATAGAATTTTCTTAGATATTCGATTAAAACCATACTTTCCTGCTAAGAACTTTTTGATTAAAATGGATGGTCAAAAAGGAGATGAAGGTAATGATTGGGATACTGATTATGCGGAATCTTAAAAAAATCTTAAAAAAATCTTAAAAAATATATATTTACAAAAGTTTTTTTGATATATTTGAAAAAACAAAACAAATAAACATAATAAACATTAATTTTTAATCTTTAAATATTACACTATGTCATTTAAATCAAAACTAAAAGTTGGCGGAAAAGAATTAAACATTTTAGACGCGTCTTATGACTTATTCCAAGAAGTTGATGCTAGCGGAAGACCATCTTCTGTTACTCGTGGAGGAACAATCAATTTAACAGTTGAATCAACAGGTGATTCATTCTTCTTTGAATGGATGACAAATAACTTCGAAAGAAAAGATGGTTCAATTCAGTATGTAAAACGTGATACTGATGCTAAGTTAAAAGAATTAAACTTCAAAGAAGGTTATTTAATTAAATATAAAGAATCTTTTGATGCTACAGGTACTAATCCATTAGTGGAAACTTTCACAATTTCTGCAAAAGAAATTTCTATGGGTGGTGGTGAGCATATTAACGAGTGGGTATAATCCTTTCTTTATAATAATGTAATTTAAAGGGTTAGTAATGCTAACCCTTTATTGTCATTTTTTTTTAATTAATCAAACTTAATAGATATGTCTTTTTTAGCAAAACTTGAGATTGACGGAGAGGTAATGAATGTCTTAGAGTTTCAATTTACTATCGGTCAAGAAATCGATAAAAGTGGGAAACCGTCTGCAGACCCTAATGGAGGAAGATTTAGGGTTATTATAGAATCTACCAAAAGTACAATGTTATTTGATTGGATGGTTAGTAATAATCAAACAAAAAACGGTAAAGTAACTTTTTTTAGAAGAGATGCAGTTTCTAAGATGAGAGAACTTCAATTTAATGATGGATATTGTATAGGTTATGATGAGGTGTTTTTATCTCAAAGTAATTCATCAATGAGCGTTGAAATAATTGTTTCTGCAAAAGAAATAATTATGAACGGATCTAAATTTAGTCGTAATTGGCCATTAAAATTCTAACTGTATAATGGACGAATTAGAAGCTAACTTTTTTTTAGGATTAAGTATCCACTTTGGAGGACCTAAAACTTATATGTCTGGAACAGCTGGAGTAGGAGTAAGTAAGAAATTCGATTTTGTAACACCAGGGATAAATTTAGGGGTTAATTTTTATAATGGCGGTTTAGGTTCTTTACCTAATAGTTCAAATTTTAATATTGATACCGTTATTACTGCTAAACTTACTGCTGGAGGCGGAAAAGGTAATCCAATGACAATTTATCCACTACATCTAAATAGTGGTTCAGGTCTAGAAGATCATTATAAATATTCTGCTACTTTAGGAACTAATTTTATATTTAATAATAATAATAGAAATCAACAAGTAGGTTTTTTACAAGTTAGAGCATATGATTTTAGCTTTCAAACTTATAACGATTTTCAAGGATTCAAAAAAATAGGAATTAGTGATGGGTATGACAGATGGTGGACAGGAGGAGGAAATCTTACTTTTGGAGCAAAAAACAGTGATTATCAATTTGTTATTGCTAGTGATGTTTTTACTGCTGACACTGATGTTGAACCACGCTCAAAATTTATGAGAGATGGTAAATTAGTTAATTCTGATGAGATGAAATTAGATGTGTTTGATAAAAATGTTGCAGCACCTGAAGGTAGTAGTTTTTATCATAAATATTTTGTGCACAAACCTAATATTGCTTCAGAGTTAACACAAGACTATCTAAATGATTATAGAGATGGGGTTACATGGAATAACCAAATGCATGACTTTGAATTGAATCAAGGGAGAACATCATTTAAATTAAGAACACCTCAAGGAGAGTTCGGAGTTAATGGTCTTGGATCAAGTCACATGTGGTCTCAAAATAGTATTCATAACAAGATAAATTTCCATGTTATACCTTCTAGCGCACCAAATTATTGGGAATTTCAATACACACCATTAAATCAACAATTTTAATTGAAAAAATATTCATTCTTACTTTTTCTTATTTTATTGAGTTGTGAGAAGTCATTTTATAACTCTAAAAAGGTAATACCCAAAGAAGAATATAAATATTATAATAAAGATTTTGTTTTACCAAAGTCATCATTGTTGAAAACGAATGGAATTTATATTTCTATTTCAGAAGAAAAATTTGAATATAAAGTTGATAGTTATAAAATAAATTATCCAGATAGGGATCATCCAGCATTAAAAGGAAATATTCCAAATAAGGATACAATAATTTTTTTTAACAGATATTTCTATTACCAATTTACAGATAATGGCTTGTGGAAAGAGTCAGGGGGATATTATAATTTAGAAGATTTAACCGAAAGCATTAAAAAAATAAACACAAGTTTAGACTATAGTGTTTATAAAGTTAAAGGGGATAGTTTATTCTTAGAATCCTATAATTGGTATAGGAAAAAATTCACTTATAGAGATGCAGTAATTATTGCAGATACAATTTTTTCAAGAGATAGAGAGAGTAATAATAAAGAAAATACTGTAAAGTATATTTACTATCCTATTAATCTTTAATGTCTTACTTAGAATATTTTAAAATATTCTGTTTAATCGTTATTAGGTATTTTAAAATAGGTCTTAGTGTTAGAATTACACTGAATGATATTATTAAAATTAATACCAAATGAAAAAAAATGGTTTACAATATTTAATAGTTTTTTTACTTTTTCTTAATTCACATAACTTATCAAGTCAATCTTTAAATGATACATTTGATAATATTTATTTAAAAGAATTGAATTTTGAAAATATAGCACTGAAAGAAAGAATAAAAAACTTTCCTGATGATGCTAAAATGCTTAACTCCAGAATTGCTCAGGAACTTAGAGATAAAGATTACACTTCTGCGTTGCAGCTAACAATCACTTTGGATAGTATTCTTCCAAATAATGCAGATGTTAAAAATTTTAAAGGGAAGATGTATTATAAACTAAATAATATAGATTCAGCACTAACATCTTTTGATGAAGCAATACAATTAGATGGAACAAATAAGTGGTTTTATTTAAATAAAGCAGGTTTGTTATCTGATACAAATATGTATTATAAAGCATTGCAAACTATTGAAGATTTATTAAAAATTGCTCCAAACTGGGGCATTGCATATAATTCAAAGGCTATTTTGTTGTTGTCTTTTAACCAAGATGAAGAAGCAATGTTAAATTATAATATTGCTTTAGAGAAAGAGCCTAAAAGCGCTCAAATTTTAACAAATAGAGGTGATTTATTTCTTAAAATGAGAAATAAAAAACAAGCAATTTTAGATTATAAAAAGGCATTAGAAGTTCAACCAGATTATATACATGCAAAAGAACAGTTAGAGTTACTTTCAAAATAGTTATTACATAAAAGCCTATTCCCTAAAATTTATTAATACATAATTGAATATTATTAACAAAAAATAAGTTAAATCATGGCAATAAGTACACGAATAGTCATCCAAATAGGAGGAGAAACCCTTACGCGATTTTCAAAATTAGTTATTCATCAAAAAGTACATACG
>NZ_JYGZ01000003.1:384582-398804 GCF_000967805.1 Flavobacterium sp. 316 | reverse complement strand
ACTAAGATTATCATGAATGATGCAGAAGGAAGTGTTTTTGTAGAAGACCCAAGTGGTAATACATGGATGATGGATGGTAAAGGTAATATTAGTGTTAATGCTCCTAATGAAATAACATTAAATGCGGGAACAAATATAAATATGACTGCTGGTCAAAATATAGTTTCTTCAGCAGGTGTTAATATGATTGAAACAGTTGGTGTAGATAAATCTTCAACTATAGGAATGATGAATAATACTTTTGTCGGAGGAAGCAGCATGTTAAATGTAGTAGGTGATTTAATGGAATTCATAACAGGTAATTTACAATCAAGCACAGAAAAAGATAGAGTTGTCAGTAGTAAACAAGGTATAACTCAATCGACCGAAGGAGAAGTTGCAAAACATTCTCAAAAAGAGGTGAAGTTAAATAGTACAAAGAAATCCAAATTATACTAAGAAATGGGAAGAATCCGACATGTAGGAGGAGCAATAACTAAAGAACAGGAGGAAACGAAATTTACTTCGCTGAAGGTGATATTGTGATTAATGCAGTCGGGAATATAAATATTACGTCAACTAATGGAGTAAGTTTTGGTGAGCCTGATTAAATGAATAAAATTGTCAAAATAATTTATTTTTAGTTACACTAGTTGTTTTTAAGGGTGCTAATATTTGCTATTGATAAAATTGAAGCCAATAAAAATATTGAAACTTACAAGACAGAAATATTTTGAACATAGTAAAATTAGATATGAAGTAGGAAAATATAGAGAATTTCCTATGTGAAAATTTTAAATAATGCTGCCTATGAATGGGAAGTAATTAATTTAAGAGGATTATAAAAGATATTTTCTTTTAAATACACACTATTACGGTTTTAAACCTATTAAGAATAAGCCTTGTTGGAAAACATATTTTTACTTATCAATAGGGATGAGTGATATATCAATAGGTCAATGTGCGCAATTCAAAAAAAAGACAATTAATGTATGATGAATTTGTTTCTCATCGGTTATTCTCTTTTCCGATTTGGTAATTAATTCAAGTTGTTAGTTGCGAAATAAAAAAGAAAGAATTAAAAACTATGTTTACCCATATACAATTTATAACGGTTATGTCGATTTACACGGTTTTCCTGTTAGAGCAGGAATGAAAGTAGTTGAGATTAATAGTTATAGAGAAGATTTATCTTTTTCAAGCAAGTTTGGTTATGTAGATGACGATATAGACGGTGTTAATGATTCTGGTAATACTACTGAAACTTTTGGAGGCAATTATAGAGCATCAGGAACAGAATGTAGAGAAGGGCGTTTGCAATATTATGAATTAACCTACACAGCAAATGGCGCATTGAATATTTGAAAGTAGGATATGAATCATTATCAGAATTTAATAGTAGAAAAGAAAGAGAGAAAAAATAGTTAAGTAAATTATTGAAAATTAAATATTTTAAAGTGCTTTTAAGTAATTGGATTTATTATTATCAATTAAAACGGGATTAAAATGACACGCACAAGATTAGTAAAAGGGAAAATAACAGAAAGAACAGGTGGTAATGAAATTTACTATGCTGAAGGCGATATTGTTATCAATGCAGGTGAAATGATTAGTATAACTTCTGCTAAAGGAGTGATTTTTGACAATCCAGAGAAAGCACCTAATAATGAACAAACCGAAGTAAGTTTGAAAATTATAAAAGATAATTTTCTCCCACTAGGACTTAAAAATTTTAAAGGAGAAACAGAGAATGATAAAATTAAATTTGAAATTCTGTCAAGAAAAGGAACAGCAAAAGGATTAACTTTCCTTATTAACCATAATGGAAATACTTTGGTTACAAAAAATATAGATGAGATTGCAGTAGGAGAAAAAGCATTAATTGAGTGGAACGGTTTTTCAGATGCCAAAATATATGATAGTACAGTTTTCAATGAAGGAGAGTTAATAGTTGAGGTAACTGGTGCAGATAATGAAGTAAAAGAAACTATAAACGCGAAGTATAAAAAAGTAAAATGGGTTGATATAAAAATTGATGATAACTCAAAAAATATTGACGTTACATTGAGAGTGAATCTTAAAGATGGCGGAGTTATTGGTGATGGTGTTCCAAAATATACTTTTTCAGACTTAGAGTCAATGGCTCTAGAAGGATTGAAAACATATTGGAGTAGAAATAGAACTAGAACAAGTTTAATTCCTCCAACAGATTTTGTAACAATTAATAATGAAGAATACTTGGTTACAGTAAATGCTCTAAATTCTCAAGAAAATGCAATGGATGATATTAACCTAACATACAATAGTGAAACTAAAAGGATAAGATCAAGCAACCCAGGAAGCGTAACAGGCGTGTTGTCGTTTTTTGCAAACATTTTTGTGCCAGAAAGAGTAGTTTTTAATTCCCATTCTTTTAGTGAAGAACGAGATTTTAAGCTTACAGCAGCTCATGAAATAGGACATGAATTAATAAAAACATTTGGAGGAGAAGGTTATTCTTATGCTCATGAAGGAAGTTCAACGTTATTAACACAACAACAAAAAAATAACCCTCTACCACTTACAGGAGAAAATAATCTAATGGAATATTATAGTGATAATTACTATGATTTTGATAGAACATTAGCTGCAGAAAAAGATGTGTTAGGACTATTGTGGTGTTCAATTATTAAAATAAAATAGATGAAAAAGATTCCGTTTTTAATGATTATAATATTTTTAACCTCTTCTTGTGTTACAAGATTAAAAACACCTAAAATTGAAGGAAGAGTTTATAATGTAAAAAATGAACCATTGAAAGAAGTAAAAGTATGTTTGAATGATGAATGCGTAAACACAAATGAAAAAGGATATTTCTCTTTTAATAAAAAAACATATAAAGAGTTTGTAATGATTGGAGGAGAAGCACCAGCCGTAATCTATAACCTAAAACTTTCAAAACAAACATATAAAGACACAATAATTAATTATAAAAATTTATTTGGAGGATCAAATGTTGACCTGTTAATAAAATATGATTCAATTATCCTTCATGAAGAATAAACGTGATATGATATAAAAAGAGAGTAATTGCTTTTAAGAACATTAATAAACACTTGTATTTATAATTTTTTTAAAAAATGACAAGAATTAGACGTGTAGGAGGAACAATAACCGAGAGAACGAGAGGAAACGAAATTTATTATGCCGAAAATGACATTGCTATCAATGCAGTCGGAAATATAAGTGTAACTTCTGGTAAAGGAGTAGTTTTTGGAGAGCCAGAAACTCCACCTGTTTTAAATCAATATTTTGTTAAAGGTTGGTGGTCTTTGGATATAGAGGGAAATAAAAAAATAAAAAGTGCAATTCCAGGAATGACCGTTTATTTTCATCTTGAAACTAAAAATATTCCAAACGATAGTTCCGTTTTTATGACATTATTTGAAGAAGATAATAGTGAAAATGAAGCAACACAAAATGAAGATGATAAAATTACTTTAATTAATTCTTTAACAAAAAAAGAAAGTTTTTCAGAAAAAGTATCGAATAATAAAATTGTAAAAACGATAACATTAAAAAATATAGATTCTTTTATTCAAGATGAAGTTGATAAAGTTTTAGAACTCTATTTTAAATGTAGTTACTTTAATGAAGCAGGGCAATTTCCAATTAGTAAAGATGAATACTTAAAAGTGGGGCAAATTATCGTTGATAGATATAAAATACCAGGATTGAATGAAAATGGAACAGATTCTGCCGATGATTTGTGTTACGGGTTTGGAATAAAAAAAGGAAGAAGTATATTTGAAAGTAGTGAAGTAAGTGACTACGTATCAAGATATGAAGAAAATGGATTCGACGAAATTCTAGATGAAAAAATCTCGAATAAAGCAATATTATCGGATAAAAATGGAAAAGCAAAATATAGTGAAGCAGAATGCTATAGTGCTGCATACAATGCAAGAATACCATTTACAAATATTGATATACCTATATCTACAGGATTAGACATAAGAGTTTTTAATAATTTGTCTGATGATGTTTTATTTTGGGACTTTGAACAAACAGCTTCTTTATATTTTGCTACAGGACTATTAGAAACAAATCTGAAACAGATGATTGCAAAATTTAAAGCTAATGAAGGAGGCATTTATGAAAATGAAATATTAACAAATGCAATAATAGAAAGTGAAGTCACAAAAAAATATTGCAATGATGTAGAAGAATATTTAAAAACTAAAATAAAAGAAAATAGTACAGAATTACAAAAAATAGAAGATAAAAAACCATATCTGGGTAATTATGGTGATATACAGATAGATAGAGGGAATAAAAATAAAACTTTTACACGACCAATATATAATGTTAATAAAATGGAAGGTTTGACAATTGCATTAAATGACATTTGGGCAACTCAAATAACCATTAAAGAAATGGAAAATGATAATAACAATTATACTTGTAAATATGAAGTTATACTTTGGGATCATTTTGGGTTAGATTTACCAGATATGGAAAAAATATTTAATATTATACCAAGTGTTGGGGAAGCATTTGTAACATGGTTTATTTTACAACATTTAAGAGGATATAAACCATTTATAACAAAAATTAAATTTGAAAAAGAGTTTGAAGGAACTTTCTAACCCTAATTTTATATAATTTGAAAAATGAATAAATTAATAATCATAATAAGTTTTTTTATAATGTCATGTAATCATCAAGAAACATTTATCGATTTAAAAAATCATTCAAGAAAAGGTACTTTTAGTAGAGGAGAAGATAAAGGAAAATTTTTTTATTATCAAAGCGTATTAGTTTCTGGTATTTCGGAAGATTTAGAATCTTTTAAAAATGAATTATTAACGTACCATTCAAAGAAAATAGATTCTGTATTTCAAGATAATAAAACAATACAATTCAGTTCAATTTTTTATAAAAAGAATAGTAAAACATCCTATTTTATTGATAACAGTGATGATCCTGGAGGATTTTCAAGTGAGATTCTGTCAGATTATTATGAAGAATATGGAATAGCAGAAATAATAACCAAAAAAATAGACAATTCGGATAGCTATAAAACAGAAATCAAATTTTCAAAAATGTAGAAATAGTCAAAACGTATAATTTTTAAAACCCAAATTGTTTTTTATATAAATTCCTAAACTTTATATGAAGTCAAAATACAATATTTATAAGCTAAAAGAAAATGACACTTTAATTAATGTTGCAAAAAGATTAGAAAAAACGCCACAAGAAGTAGCTCATTTTCACAATGTTTTTGCTAACCAAGAAAGCTTAATTGGAGTCACTTTTCCAAAAGATTTGCAAGAGTTATATATACCACGTTCAATAAATGAAAAAGAATTAGAACATTTACCAAAAGTAAAATTTAATGGAGGAACTAAATTGGGAATTAAATCATTTAAGAATGTTTTACTATATCAAGTAAAAAATCAAGTATTTTCCCAAAAAAAAATATATAAATATAACTATCAAATAGAAGTTAAATACATAAAAAAAGTAAAAGAGAATTATTGGTTTGAAGTCAATAAATTAAACAAGGTAAAAGACAATAAATTAGACGGGAACTTATATAATGTTATCGAAAAAACAGAGGAAGTTTTTTATCCATTGCAACTTTTAATTTCAGAGGAAGGAAATCTAATCGAGATTTATAAACATGAAGAAATAGTAGAAAGATGGCCGAAATTAAAAACATCAATTTTAGAAGAATTTGAAGGAATAGTAATTGAAAATTATCTTTTGTATTATGAGAAAAACATATTTGATAAAGAAAAATTGCAAACATTACTTTTTAAAGACGTTTTTTTAAATACATATTTTAGTCAAGTTTACATTGATTATTCGTCACAGTATAATGTTAAAAGACCATTATATTTTCCTTTAATTTCAAGGATTAAAGACGTTGAATATGAAGTTGAACAAAAGATTGATCCTTATGTCAGTAAAGAAAAACAAATTCATATAGAAATAAATGGACATGTCAATGATAAAAGAGTAAAATTGGATTTCGAATCAAATTTAGACATGCCATTTTTCTCTCGATTTGAAAATTCAAATGAAAAAGTAGAAGGGAAATTTAAAGCAAAATTCAATTTAAATTCAAATAAGTTTTTCATTGAAAAAGCAGAATTAACAAGCGAATTAGAACTAGATAGTATTCAGAAAAATGAAATTTCAATAGAATTAATAAGCAATTCTTTAGTTACTAAAACGCCAAAAGAATCATTAAACACGATCGTCAATAAGACATAATATAATAAATTATGAGTCATGAGTGATAAACATATACTAGTACAAGGAGCTACTGTTAAATGCAAATTTAGTGTAGAGCCCAAAACAGATAAATTAAAAGTCTTATCGCATAGTAAACATTATGCTAATGATCAAGATGGTTCCGAGAAATTAATTGGAACAACAAAAGAAATTGGTCAAACTTTGGAAAAGAACACTTTTGGAAAATGTAAATTACAACCTACAAGTAGTGATTATTTACCTTGTAAAGCAGTTATTACAAAATGGAGTAATTTTTATAAAAATGTAACACTGTCTAATAAAGGTCAAATTCTTATAGAAGATAGTAAAGCGACTTGTCCAATAGGAGGTGCAGATTGTATTAGTGTAGTGAATCACGGACAAAAAGGGAATGCCAGTAAGCAAGAAGCAAGAAAAACAGATGATCAAGCTGCAAGTAGTATAAATCCTGTTGCTGATACTAGTGGTTTTAAACAGGAGCAAGAACAAAATCCGGGAACCTACGTAGAGTAATATTTTAAATTATGAAAGGAATCAAGGCAATACAAGGGAAAACACAAGTAGTGGCAGGACAATGGGAAAGCTATACTGTTTCAGAATGGCATAGTCAAACACCATTGGCAAGTAGAGTAACATCATCAGTAAAATGGGATATATACTATTTGGAACCTGGAAAACCACCACTTTTAGTCTTGCAAAAATCGGAAGGAAGAGTAAGATTTAGAGAAGAAGCAATAGGAAGAAAATTTCTTATAGTTGCTTATATGTATGAGCCTACATTAAATGATTCAAGTTCAATAGAAATTACAATAATTGGAACAGAGAAAGCAGAAATATTAAAAATAGACCTTACCGATGTTAACGATCAACCAATTAGTGGTCCTTTGGCTTATGGTCAAACAATAAATGCACATGTTCATACAACAGGAATGCAAGGTGTTTCTTTAATGTTGTCATTATATGAAGATGACGCACAAGGTAGTGGACATAGTTCAGAGAATGATCAAAATCATCTCAAAACAATTACGGCTGAGGTTGGAAGTAACGGTATTGCTTTTACTCAATTTATGTTAGAACCCGATTTTCAAAGAATTGCAAATGCTTATTTAGCAAAAGGCGATAGTGATGAAGGAGCTTATCATGAATTTTATGTAACAGCTCGTGGTATGGGAGAAATACCAGGATTAACATCTAGTGGTAATGTAAATGTAGCAAATCCACCACAAGAATCACCAGTACCTTCAGAAGATAATACTTCTACGGAAGAGTCAAATAGCGCTGAAACACCAGTAGAAGCAGAACCAGTTAAAAGTGAGTCTGTAACTGTTGATCCAGGAGCTATTGATGTAGAAGTACCAGAAAATAAAACACCAACTACAATAGAAGAAGTAGAAGAGCCAAAATGTGGTGAAGTATATTGTATTAAAAAAGGAGATAAAAATGAACTAATACGAGAGGTAAATATTCGTTTAGCAGGTTTTGGAGGAAATGTTCCTACAGATGAATTTACAGATAGGACCGAGAAAATGATAAAACAGTTTCAAAAGGACTATATGAAAATACCCGAAACAGGTAAGATTTGCGGAAATGTTTTAAGAGCAATTGACGAATTTCAGTCTAAATATAATTTTACTTTTGACGAAATAAAATGCAAATGTGGAACTTGTACTGGTTTTGGAAAAGGGCTGTATTCTGAAGAAAAACAGGATAGTGCTATAGCTGAAAGAAGTAGAAAATATGAATATCCTGGAATACACAGAAGTATGTTGTCTTCAATGAGATCAGTGATTTTTTATTTAGCTAAAGATGGAAGGTTTTCGCTCAATAAAATTAGCTCAGGATATCGTTGTCATGAAGATAATAAGAATAATAATAGAAGTTCTACAAATCATATGGGAAAAGCACTAGACTTACATTTTAATAAGTCAGGAGTTCGAACTAGAGATAATGATGATGTAGAAACTATTAGGAAAGATATTTTTAATAAATACTTAGGAGCAAAATGGGATTGGAAAGAAAAAAATATCTTTAATTTAGAATCAACCGCAATTGGTGCAACCACATGGGTACATTATGATGTAAGAGAATTTGATTTAGTATATTTAGAAGATACATTTTTTGCTAAAGATATCGCAGGACTTAATGGTAAAAGTATAGTTTTGCTAGCAAATGAATTAGGGTATCAAAATACTTGTATGTGTAATGCAGATGGAAATAATTCTGACAAAGCAGCAGATGGATCTTCTGAAAGGGTTGATCCTAAAGAGTTAACAACATCTGAAGAAGGTATACAGTTTATTAAGGATTGGGAGGATTTTAAAGATATGCCTTATAATGACTCTGAAGGTTATTGTACTATAGGATATGGGCATTTAATAGAGAAAAAGAAATGTGAAGAAATAACAATTCCCGATGAATTTAAAAATGGAATAACTGAAGAAAAAGCTGTTGAATTATTTGAATCAAGACTTGCTGAATTTGAAGAGTCAATACAAAGAGACATCACAGTCCCTCTGTATCAGTATGAATTTGATGCCTTAGTTAGTCTTGTTTTTAATACAGGATCAAATTTTCTAAATATTGGAGGTGCTAATGATGGGGAAACTAAGATAAAGAAAAATATAAATAATAAAGAATATGAAGCTGGTGCAGATGAAATGGCTGATGTGACTAATGGAGGAACATCTGGATTGGTAAAAAGAAGAAATGCGGAAATTAATATGTTTAAAAATAATGTTTATGATTCAACTCATTAATAAAATAAGAATTAGTAGTGTGCTTTTTTTATTACTTTTAGGTTATAGTTGTAAAGAAAAGAAAATTTCAACCAATGAAGTTAGTGCAGATTTTGTCACTAAAGATTCTTTTGTAGAGAATGATACGACATCAATAAATAAGATCAATAAAGAAAATAAATATGAGAAATATATTTATTATGATTCTCATTTTCAAAGTGGAGGGAAAACAGATTTTTCGGAAATCTCGAAGGAAGAAGTTATAGAAAAATTTAAAAACGTTGAGATGTTATTATCAGAAGATACAATTTCTATTAATAACTCAAAATCTTTCTATAAGATTGAAGAAATGGACGCAAAGAAATTTTTTGGAAAGGAATATCTCTATAGTTATTATACTAAAGTATATAAGGATTTTTTTGATATAGATATAAAAAATACAGTTAGTTATATAAATTTAGATATAAATAATAATAATGTTTCTCCATTTAAAGATTACTTTATGGAAGGAGGAGATGCTATTTATTCAAATAATTTGATTTTTTTAAACTACAAAAGATATATTATTTGTTTCAAAAAAGAAGATAATCTTAAAATAATAAATAATCCATCTAACTGCATTGCTAAAAGCGATTTTAAATTGCCATATAGTGTAAAAACTAATATCAAGAATGTAAAATATAATATTCTTAAATGTGATAATATTTTAGGAGTTGAAGACTTTTTATGTAATGAAAAGAACTTAAGATATATTGCCTTACCAAATTTAGAGGATGTACAAATAGTTTTAGTTCCAATGGATTGTTCAGATTTTAATTATCGCTATTATTTACTTACAATATTTAATAGTAAGGTTGTTGCTAATGAATATGTTGAAGGAGAATGGTATGAGCCTGGAGATGATAGTTATAAAGAAATTACAAGTTTTAGTATTGATGAAAATTATAATGTAGAAGTGAAAACGAATGCAGTTGAAAATGGTAAGATCACTCTAAAAAATAAAAATAAATTTAAGATTACAAACAAAGGGTTTTTAGAAAAAATGAACTAGTTCTTAAAATCATACATAATGAATGATACAAATATTTTGCAATGACTATTCTACTAAATTGCAATATTTCGTATTTCTAAGGTACTAATTCGGATATGCTATCTGTGTGCTAAGTAATATTTTTTTTAAACTTTAAGCAGCAACAAATCCAAGAACCTACTTAGAATAATATTTTAAATTATGAAAGGAATCAAGGCAATACAAGGGAAAACACAAGTAGTGGCAGGACAATGGGAAAACTATACTGTTTCAGAATGGCATAGTCAAACACCATTGGCAAGTAGAGTAACATCATCAGTAAAATGGGATATATACTATTTGGAACCTGGAAAACCACCACTTTTAGTCTTGCAAAAATCGGAAGGAAGAGTAAGATTTAGAGAAGAAGCAATAGGAAGAAAATTTCTTATAGTTGCTTATATGTATGAGCCTACATTAAATGATTCAAGTTCAATAGAAATTACAATAATTGGAACAGAGAAAGCAGAAATATTAAAAATAGACCTTACCGATGTTAACGATCAACCAATAAGTGGTCCTTTGGCTTATGGTCAAACAATAAATGCGCATGTTCATACAACAGGAATGCAAGGTGTTTCTTTAATGTTGTCATTATATGAAGATGATGCACAAGGTAGTGGACATAGTTCAGAGAATGATCAAAATCATCTCAAAACAATTACGGCTGAGGTTGGAAGTAACGGTATTGCTTTTGCTCAATTTATGTTAGAACCCGATTTTCAAAGAATTGCAAATGCTTATTTAGCAAAAGGCGATAGTGATGAAGGAGCTTATCATGAATTTTATGTAACAGCTCGTAGTATGGGAGAAATACCAGGATTAACATCTAGCGGTAATGTAAATGTAGCAAATCCACCACAAGAATCACCAGTACCTTTAGAAGATAATACTTCTACGGAAGAGTCAAATAGCGCTGAAACACCAGTAGAAGCAGAACCAGTTAAAAGTGAGCCTGTAACTGTTGATCCAGGAGCTATTGATGTAGAAGTACCAGAAAACAAAACACCAACAGTTATTGGAGCGGAAGATGGCTTACTTAATGCTTATTTTGCTAAAAAAGAATATATTGAAAAGACAGATGAAGATGCAGGAACTTATAAGTACACTTTTGGAGGAAATAAAGCAGCTAACAAAACTTCAACTCCACAGGAAAAGGAAGCTGTTGCAGATGCTATTTTAAACAAAGCAAAAATAAATGATAAGTTAAAGGCTGAAAAACGATATACCACAAAAGAAGCCATTATTCAGTCTTTAACAGCAGAAGAATATGGTAAAGATACTGAGGATAATAAAACAGTTGAACTTAAAACGTTTAAATTAGGACCAAAATTAATTCCTATTAATTCAGCACCTTTAGAAGGAAAAGTTTATTTAGTAGTAGAAACAGCAGGATTAGACGGGAAACAAGCTACAATAACAATAAAAGAGAAAGACGGTGTTATAAAAGGGTCACCAGATGCAATTTTACCTGTTTTAGAAATTACAGAAGAGCAAATGGAGGAAACTGAAACTTCAGAAGAAGTACAAGGAACCGAAAAAAATCAATTTACAGTTACTGTAGAAAATGGCATTGGAAAAGTGCCAATACAATTACGACCAAAATCAGATGAAGATTTAGAACAATGGAAAGAAAAAATTGCTAAAGGGAAAGAAGATGGAAATTATACTTATACATTTAACAATGAAAACGGAACCGCAATAAATGCAGAAAATAAGGCGAAAATAGCAGAAATTATAGTTGTTAATGCAAAAGAAGGAAAATTTGGAAACCCAAAAATGGAAAGTGGTAAAACAGCTTATAAAGAAGATGTGGAAGCAGTATTAGAGGAGAAAACGTATAATAAAGGGGATACTATAACTTTCTCAACATATAAAAAAGAAACAGAGCAATTATGGTTGGAAGCAGAATGTGCAGGCGAAAACAAAAACCATAAAGGCAAATTTTTGAAAAAAGATGGAGCTTATTTTGTAATAGGTAAAATAAAAGAAATTATTTTTCCTTTATTGATAAAGCCCGAAAATGATACAGGAAAAAAATGGGGAAATAATTATTATTGGGCAGCTAGTCAAGGGGCAAATCAAGCAGCATTTAATTCTAACAGATCAAGAGGAACTAGGAAGCATGCGGGGAGAGATTTGTATACTCTTCCTGAGACACCAGTAGTCGCAATATGTAAAGGTAAGGTGTTAGAAGTAAAAAATTTTTACGCGCAAACACATCAAGTAACTGTACTTCACGAAACAAATGATAGAAGGAAATTCATTATTAGATATGGGGAATTAGCTCCAAGTAGTATAACGGTTAAAGAAGGTGATTCTATAACCCAAGGAAAACAAATTGGAGTAACAGGACATCTTGTAGGTATAACTGTTATAAGTGGAGAAACAGTATATATGCTACATTTTGAACATTATACAGGAGAAAAAGGATATGACTTAACTACTGCTTTATCTACAGGAGATAAACCATTTATGAGAAGAACAGATTTAGTAGATTCTATTACAATTTTAGAAGAAGGGTATAAAAATACATTTGGAGAAAATTCAGAAAATCAGTTGTTTACAGAAGAAGATGGTAAGGAAGCTATAACAGAATTATATAATAAGTATAAAGATGAAACATGGAGTTGGAAGTGGGAAGGTTCTGAGAAAGAAATTGAAGTATCAGGAAAAGATTTGATAACAATTGTTGAAAAAATGTATAGATTAGAAACTAGTCATTTTAAATCAAAACAATATCAAAATTGTGGTACAGGAGGAATGGAAGCTTTCGGATCTCCTCCTTATTATGGTTGGGACTCAAGTCTTTTTATAGAACAGCCAGTAGGAACTTGGAGTGCTTATGAAGGAAAAGGTTTGAGTGGAGTAGGTGGAAATGCCCAAATTACAACTACTCAAAAAGAGTTTGTTAAATTACCATCAGTATTGGCAGGAATGGAATATAAAGTGAAATACATTATAAAATATAATGGAAATTATGCTCGCTGGTTTAATAAAAATAGTGAAACGGCTCAAAAAGCTTATGTAACGTCACTTAGGGGAATAAGAGCAAGATTTGTTGAAGGATTGTAGAGAGTAATAATAAAAATAAAATAAGATATGGCAAGAATACTTATACTAATCTTTTTAGTTTTTTCTTTTAGTTGTAAAAAAAGAGTTGATAATATTGAGCAAAGCGTTATTAAAAACGGAAGTACTAATAATAAAGCTGATGTTTCAGTAGAAAATGATTCTGTTACATGCGATGAAGTTGTTCGTAAAATTGTTTTTTCAAGTAATTTAAAAAGCATTAAAAATTTTGATGATATTTTTATCAGACTTGAAGAAATTTCAGATGAAAAAATTATAATTAAATTATATATAGAAAACAACCTTTCAGACAATCCAAATGAAAAACAGATTGTAGAAAATGCTATTTCTTGGCTTGAACTGCAACCAAAAACGAATAAACTCTATGATGTTACATTTGATCCTGAGAATCCTGTAGAAATCAATTTTGATACAAAAATCATAAATAAACATAGTTTAGATAAAATCTGTGGAACTAAAACAAGTAAAAGTATCATAATTGATAATAAAGAAGTACAATGTGAAAGCATACAAGGAGACATGATGACTGGAGAAGAATGTGTTTTTTTAAATAGTGATATTAAAGATATATATAAAGGTATTATTGGTAAAAAACTTATAACAGATTGGAAATATCTTTTAAAAGAAATCCCACAACAAAATAAATCTTTAAAAATAAATGAAAATGGACTTATTGAAATAAACTATGAGATTAGTGAAAATAAAGTGGATATTAATTTAGAGTATGAAGGAGGGGTTACTAGTATTATTTTAGAAAAAAAAGGGAAAAATATTAATAGAATTATAATGCAAAGTGCAGATTGAGTTATATTTATTAATTCAAAAAAAAGAATATCATAAGAAAGTGTTATTTTCTGCATTTTTGTAGATGAAAGTGAAGAAATATCAGTTTTAATTATGAATTTTACTTTTTATTGAAGCAAATAGTTTAAAATTTAATATTTTTTTTATTAAATTTACCTACTTATACATTTTACAAACAAACAAACAAAATCATGGCAATAAGTACACGAATAGTCATCCAAATAGGAGGAGAAACCCTTACGCGATTTTCAAAATTAGTTATTCATCAAAAAGTACATACG